>NZ_JANFNY010000100.1 GCF_024437745.1 Roseomonas sp. GC11
CCCCACCCGTGAGCGGGTGGTGACCCCAATCTGCGGGCCCCGGTGACGCGGGGGGCCCCCCCCCCCACCCCGCCGGGGGAGACAGGGTCTCCCCCGGACCCCCGCCATCAGATGGCTTCTTTAATGGAAAAAATTCTATCATAGTGGATGGCGACTCGATCTAGGGAGCCCAGCCCATGCCGCGCCTGCTGCATTTCAACGCCTTTGACATGGCCTGTGTCGGCCACATCCAGCAGGGGATGTGGACCCACCCCCGCGACACCAGCGCGCGCTACCACACACTCTCTTATTGGGTGGACCTCGCCCGCACCCTGGAGCGCGGGCTGTTCGACGGGCTCTTCCTGGCCGATGTGCTCGGGATCTACGATGTCTACGGCGCCAGCCCGGAGGCGGCGCTGCGCGGCGCGGTGCAGGTGCCGCTGCTCGACCCCGCCCTCGTCGTCCCGGCCATGGCGGCGGCCACCACCCATCTGGGCTTCGGCATCACCTGCAACCTGGCCTATGAGCAGCCCTTCCTCTTCGCCCGGCGGATCTCCACGCTCGACCACCTGACGGGCGGGCGCATCGGCTGGAACATCGTCACCGGCTATCTGGACAGCGCCGCCCGCGCCATGGGCTTCGACCGCCAGATGGCCCATGACGACCGCTACGACCTCGCCGACGAATATATGGAGGTGGTCTACAAGCTCTGGGAAGCGAGCTGGGACACCGATGCCGTGCGCGCCGACCGTGCCGCCAGCCTCTATGCCGACCCGGCGAAGGTGCGGCCCATCCGGCATGAGGGGCGGCAATACCGGATGGAGGCCATCCATCTCTGCGAGCCCTCGCCGCAGCGCACCCCGGTGCTCTACCAGGCCGGCGCCTCGGATCGCGGGCGGCGCTTCGCGGCCACCCATGCCGAATGCGTCTTCGTCAATGGCGGCCGGCCGGAGCCGGTGGCGGCCCTGGTGGCCGATCTGCGCGCCCGCGCCGGGGCGCGCCCGCTGAAGGTCTTCGCCGGCGCCACCGTCATCGCCGGCCGCACCGAGGCCGAGGCGCGCGACCTGCTGGAGGAGTATCGCCGCCATGCCAGCGTCGAGGGCGCTCTGGCCCATGCCAGCGCCTCCCTCGGCATCGACTTCGCGAAATACGGCATGGATGAGCCGATCGAGGCCGGGCCGGGCCAGGCCATCCAGTCCAACGTCACGGCGATGAAGCAGGCCGCCGGGCCGGTCTTCACCAAGCGCCGGCTGATCGACCAGTTCATCCTCGGCAGCCGCCAGCCGCCCATCCTCGGCAGCGCGGAGCAGGTGGCGGACGCCCTGGCCGGCTGGGCGGCGGCGGCGGATGTGGATGGCTTCAACCTCTCCCGCACCGTCATGCCGGAGGGGCTGGAGCAGTTCGTGGAGCTCGTGGTGCCGCGCCTGCAGGAGAAGGGCGTCTATAAAACCGCCTATGCCCCCGGCACCTACCGGGAGAAGCTGTTCGGCGCCGGGCCTTTGCTGGGTGCGCCGCACCCGGCGGCGGCCCTGCGCGCCGGCTGAGGCGCAGGCGGAGGCTCCGGGAGTAACGGATTCTTCGGCGGAATGGGGGGACTCTGCGAGCCTGAAGTAGTCAGGGGCCTGTAGATCCCATGTCCGGCTTGTCCGTCTCCACCAAGATGATCGCCATCTTCGTCGTGCTCTGTCTCGCCGGGTTGGGGCAGGGCATGCTCGGCCTGCATGGCATGGCGCAGATCCGCGCCGTCGCCGATGAAGCCCGGGATGTCTGGCTCCCCAAAACACAGCAATTGGGCGAGCTGGGCCGGGTGATGGAACAGGTCCGTTCCGTCCATGGCCGTTGGGCGGCCTCCGACAGCCCGGAGGAAATCGCCCTGGCCGCGCAGCGCACCGCACGCCTGCAGCAGATCGTGGCGGATGGGTGGCGCGGCTACCGCCCCCTGGTGCGCCCCGGCCGCGATACGACGATGACCACCACGCTGCAGGATCTGTGGGAAAGCTATGCCCGCCTGGGGCAGAGGCTGGAGCAGCTGGTCCGCGCCGGGCAGCGCACGGAGGCCTCGGATTACTTCCTGCGCGAGATGTTCGATGCCTATGAGCGTGTCCGCGCCGCGCATCATGATGCCTCGGAGTTCAACCTCCAGATGGCGCGCCAGGCCGCCGTCGAGGGCCAGAACCAGTATGACAGCATGCGCACCATCACCTTCGTGGTGCTGGGGGCGATGCTGCTGGTCTGTGTGCTGGCCGGGCTGAGCACCATGCTGAGTCTGGCGCGGCCGCTGCGCCGCGTCGCCGCCGCGCTGGAGACGGCCGGCCGGGGCGGCTCCCCCGGCCCCCTGCCGGAGGCGGAGCGGGGCGATGAGGTCGGCATCCTGGCGCGGGCCGTGGCCGGCGTCAGCGCCGCCCAGTCGGAGCGCGCCCAGATGGTCGCGGGGCAGGAGGCCGAGCGGCAGCGCAACGCCGCCCAGCGCCGGGACGAGATGCAGAAACTCGCCAGCAGCTTCGAGCAGAATCTGGGCCGGGTGATGCAGAGCATCGCCAATTCCGCGCGCGAGCTCGAACTGGCCGCCGCCGCCATGGCCGACCAGGCGCAGCAGGCCACCGACCAGAGCGGCCGCGCCGCCGAGGGCGGCCAGCGCACCAGCGGCAATGTCCAGGTGGTGGCCAGCGCCAGCGACCAGTTGGCCAACTCCATCCAGGAGATCAGCCGGCAGGTCTCCCTGGCCTCCACCATCGCGCGGGATGCGGTGAACCAGGCCAGCCGCACGGAGCAGACCATGGCCGGCCTCCAGCAGGCGGCGCAGAAGATCAGCGAGGTCATCGGGCTGATCGACGGCATCGCCAGCCAGACCAACCTGCTGGCGCTGAACGCCACCATCGAGGCGGCGCGCGCCGGCGAGGCCGGCAAGGGCTTCGCCGTGGTGGCCAGCGAGGTGAAGACCCTGGCCAACCAGTCCGCCCAGGCAACGGAGGGCGTGCGCGGCCAGATCACCGAATTGCAGAGCGCCGCCACCCAGACCGCCGAGGTGATCGCCAGCGTCAACGCCACCATCCGCCGGGTGGAGGAGGTGGCCGGCGCCATCTCCGCCGCCGTCGAGCAGCAGAGCCATGCGACGCGCGACATCACCAGCAGCGTCCAGGCCGCCGCCGACAGCAGCCGTCAGGTGGCCGAGTCGGTCAACCGCATCGTCGGGCTGAATGGCGAGACGGGGCAGGTCGCCAGCCGCGTCCTGGCCTCCGCCAAGCAGGTCAGTGGCGATGCCCAGGCGCTGCGCCAGGATGCCACCCGCTTCCTGGAGATGGTGCGCAGCGCCTGACCCGCGCCGGCTGTCAGGCCGGGGTCAGCACATGCACCGCCCGGCTGGCCACCAGATCCCGCGTGCGCTCCATATAGGCTTTCATATGGGGCGCCGCGGCATGGGCCTTCAGCGCCTCCGGGCTGGCCCATTTCTCGATGATCACCAGCGTATCCGGCCCGAAGGCCGCCGGGCTGCCCGCGGCATCCACCGCCGGGCCATATTCGATGCAGCCTTCCTCCGCATGCACCGCCGGCAGGTTCTCCCGGCAGGCGGCCAGCACCGCCTCCCGCTGCCCCGGCTGCGCGGTGATGATCGCGATCACATGGATCATGGCGTCTCTCCTTACTCCCTGGGGTGAAGTGGAACCTTGGGAAAGGAGAGGGGCAAGGGAGGAAGAGTTCTTTTTTGGAAAAAAGAACCAAAAAACCTTTTTCAGTTTGGCGTCCCGCCTGCACGGGAGAGGGTGGCAGCCTGAAAAATTATCTTTTCAATAAAACAATGAGATAACGGCATGCCGTGCTGCCGTGGTTCTCATACCGGCAGGCATCGGGCGGGCCGAAGCGCAGGCAATCACCGGCCCGCAGCACGTGCCGGGTGATGCCCTGGGTGAAGTGCAGCTCGCCCTCCAGCATCAGCAATTGCTGGTCCTGGATGAAGGCGAAGGCCGCGGCGGGGTAGGCCACGGATTGCCCTGGTGGCAATTCCCCCCAGACGAGTTCCAGTGGCGTCGGCGGGCCGGCGGTGGGCGTCACGGCGCGGCGGAGGAAGCCGGTTTCCGGGTCCTGCCAGCTGGGCTGCTCCGCCAGCCGGGCCAGCAGGCCGGTGCCCTGCTCGGCGCGCGCCAGCAGTTGCGACAGGCTCAGGCCAAAGGCACCCGAAAGGCGGCCGAGCAGCGCGGCGGTGGGGCTGACCTCGTCACGCTCGATCTTGCTGATCATGGCCTTGGAGACGCCGGAACGCTCGGCCAGCTCGGTCAGGGACCAGCCACGCGCCTCGCGCTCGGTTTTCAGGCGCTGGGCGAGTTGGGCGGAGGTATCGGTCACAGGCATGGGGGGAGAATAGGGGAAAGGGCGGTGGAATGAATTCCCCCGCACCCCCTTCTTTTTTCCGCCAGGGCCAGCCGCCGCGGGCGGCTGGCGTGATCCACGTGAAACGTTTTCTCAGGCCAGGGCTTCGGCCTGGTGAGCGGCGGCCATGGCGCCCAGCGAGGGGAAGCGGAAATCATAGCCCGCACCGGAGGGCGGGGGCGGGGTGGCGCCCCAGCCATCCCGGTCGTGCCGGCGGTCGATCCAGGCGGTGGCGAGGCCCAGCCGCTTGGCCGGGGCATGGTCGTGGAAGAGACTCTGCGCCGTGTGCAGCAGTTCGGAGGGGCGGTAGCCCATGCGCTCCAGCTGCTCCAGCAGGTATTCGAAATTGCGCAGGCTGGGCTTGTAGCTGCCAATGTCCTGCGCGGTGAAGACGGCGTCGAACTCCACCCCCAGCCGTGCCCGGCTGCCGGCGAAGCTCGCATGGTCCACATTGGAGAGGACCACCAGCGTGTAATGCTCCTTCAGGTAGCCGAGCGCCGCCGCCGAATCCGGGAAGGCCGGCCAGGAGGGCACGGAGGCGCCAAAGGCATCATGCAGCGCGTCCCCGGCCTCGATGCCCCATTCCTCGGCCAGGCTGCGCGAAACCTCGCTGAGCAGGTCGGAATAGAGCAGGCCCGGTGTTTCCGCCTGCTGGGTGGATTCATGGCGGGCGAAGGCTTCCAGCACCTCCTCCCGTGGCAGCTTCAACCCGCCTTTGCGCAGCAGGGGCTGGAGCGCATCATGGATACCGGTTTCCCAGTCGATCAGCGTGCCGTAGCAGTCGAAGGTCAGCACGCGAAAATCTTGCAACCGCATCGCGTCCTCTCCGAAGCCGGGAGAACCATAGCGTGGCATGGCGCATTGCATCGCGGGAAGCAGAATATGCGCTGTCTCACAAAAAGCAGCACGAAGTCATCAGCACGAAAGAAAGACATTTCTTTCCGTGAAGATTTCCCCTCTTCCCGCCGCATCCCGTCCCGGCGATGATCGCTCCAACAGAAAAAAGTTTTTTGGTTCTTTTTTTCAAAAAAGAACCTCCATCTTCTGGTGGATATCCGACCGGACCCTGCCGAGGGCGAAGATGACCAGCACCGTGCCTCCACCCCCGCCCACCATCCACCGCGCGGATTACCGCCCGCCGGCCTTCCGGGTGGAGACTGTGGACCTCCACCTTTCCCTGCACCCGGTGGCGACGCGGGTGCGGGCGCGCCTCTCCCTGCGCCGTGCCACGCCCGGCGCCGAACTGGAACTGGATGGCGAGGCGCTGCGCCTGGTCTCGGCCCGGCTGGATGGCGCCCCCCTGCCCGAGTCGCGCCTGCTGCACCGCCCCGGTGGCGGGTTGTGCATCCCGGGCGTGCCCGATGCCTTCACCCTCGAGACGGAGGTGGAGATCAACCCGGACGCCAATAGCGAGCTGTCCGGCCTCTACCGCTCCGGCGGCAACTACTTCACCCAGTGCGAGGCGGAGGGCTTCCGCCGCATCACCTATTTCCCCGACCGGCCGGATGTGATGGCGCGCTACACCACCACGCTGGAGGCGGACCGCGCCACCTGCCCGGTGCTGCTCTCCAACGGCAATCCGGACGGGGCGGGGGACTTGCCGGAGGGCCGCCACTGGGCGCGCTGGGTGGACCCGCACCCGAAGCCTTCCTACCTCTTCGCCGTCGTGGCGGGGGATCTGGTGGCGCTGCGCGACCGCTTCACCACCCGCTCGGGCCGCGCGGTGCAGCTGGCCATCTATGTCCGCCAGGGGGATGAGACGGCCTGCGGCCACGCCATGGACTCGCTCAAGCGCTCGATGCGCTGGGACGAGGAGACCTATGGCCTGGAATACGACCTGGACGTGTTCAACATCGCCGCCGTCTCCGACTTCAACATGGGCGCGATGGAGAACAAGGGCCTCAACATCTTCAACACCAAATACATCCTGGCCCGCCCCGACACGGCGACCGATGCCGATTACGAGGGCATCGAGACCGTGGTGGCGCATGAGTATTTCCACAACTGGACGGGCAACCGCGTCACCTGCCGCGACTGGTTCCAGCTGTCCCTGAAGGAGGGGCTGACGGTCTTCCGCGACCAGCATTTCTCCGAGGATATGGGCAGCGCGGCGGTGAAGCGGCTGGCCAATGTGCGCCGCCTGCGCGCCGGCCAGTTCCCCGAGGATGCGGGGCCGCTGGCGCATCCGGTGCGGCCGGATTCCTATGTGGAGATCAACAACTTCTACACCGCCACCGTCTACCAGAAGGGGGCGGAGCTGGTGCGGATGATCCGCCGCCTGATCGGGCCGGCGGCCTTCCGGCGCGGCATGGATCTCTACATCGCCCGGCACGACAACCAGGCCGTCACCATCGAGGACTTCGTGGCGGCGATGCAGGATGCCTCGGGCACCGACCTCGCCCGCTTCTCCCGCTGGTATGCCCAGGCCGGCACGCCGGAGCTCGCGGTGGCTGAGCGGTATGACGCCGCGGCGCGGCGCTACACCCTGACCCTGTCGCAATCCACGCCGCCGACGCCGGGCCAGCCGGAGAAGCTGCCGGTGCCCATTCCCGTCGCCTTCGGCCTGCTGGCCCCGGATGGCACGGAACTGCATGGCACGGAACTGCATGGCACGGAACTGCCGGGCGCCGGCCTGCTGCTGCTGGAGGAGGCGCGGCAGGATTTCGTCTTCGAGGATGTGCCGGCGCGGCCGGTGCCCTCGCTGCTGCGCGGCTTCTCGGCGCCGGTGAGGCTTTCCGGCCTGTCGCTGGAGCAGCTGGGTTTCCTGGCGGCGCATGACACGGACCCCTTCGTCCGCTGGGATTCGGCGCAGCAATACCGGGTGGCGGAGATGCTGCGGCTGGTGGAGGCCTTCCGCGCGGGGCAGCCGCTGCACCTGCCGGAGGGGGTGGCCGCCATCACCGCCGCCGCGCTGGATCATGCGCTGGAGGACCCGGCCTTCGCCGCCGAGGCGCTGCCGCTGCCGGCGGAGGATTTCGTGGCTGACCAGATGGCGGTGGCGGAGCCGGGGGCGATCCGCGCCGTGCGGCGCTTCCTGCGCGCGGCGCTGGGG
The DNA here is from genome assembly GCF_024437745.1 of Roseomonas sp. GC11. GTDB lineage: Bacteria > Pseudomonadota > Alphaproteobacteria > Acetobacterales > Acetobacteraceae > Pseudoroseomonas. Next base: position 7,397 of record NZ_JANFNY010000100.1, read on the forward strand.
GCGCGCTTCGCCGCCCGCTTCGCCGCGCTGCACGATGCCCTGGCCGATTCCGGCCCCTACCGCATCGATGGCGCCGCGATCGGCCGGCGGGCGCTGCGCAATGCCGCGCTGGCCTATCTGGCGGCGGGGGATGCGGCGGAGGGCACGCGCCGCGCCCGGGCGCAGTTCGACGCGGCCGGCAACATGACCGACAGCCTGGCGGCGCTGCGCGTCCTGGCCGAGCTGGACGGCCCGGCGCGGGAGGAGGCCCTGGCCCGTTTCCATGCCCGCTGGCGGGGCGAGCCGCTGGTGCTCGACAAGTGGTTCTCCCTCCAGGCCATGGCGGAGCGCCCCGGTGTGCTGGCGGAGGTCGAGGCCCTGGCCGCGCATCCTGATTTCGACCTGCGCAACCCCAACCGGGTGCGGGCGCTGGTGGGGGCTTTCGCGGTGGGCAACCCGGCCGCCTTCCACGATGCCTCGGGCGGCGGCTACCGCTTCCTCTCCGGCATGGTGCTGGCGCTGGATGCGGTGAACACCCAGGTCGCCGCGCGCATGGTCTCGCCGCTCGGGGACTGGAAGCGCCAGGACGCGGCGCGGGGCGCCCTGATGCGGGAGGAACTCGCGCGCATCCTCGCCCGCCCCGGCCTCAGCAAAGGCACCTATGAGAAGGTCTCGAAATCCCTCGCCTGACGCCGTGGTCTGTCCCTGAAGGCGGGGTCCGGGGAGGCCCTGCCTCCCCGGCGGGGGGGCGGGGGCAGCGCCCCCGCGCCTTTTTACTTCACTCCCACGGCTTCGGCGCCGCCGTCCCCGGCATCTGCGGGTCTTCCGGAAACATCAGCTCCTCCAGCGGCCTGTTGAGCGCGCCCTGGTGCAGCCGCGCCACCGCGCCGCGTACGGCGATATCGAGCCCCGGCCGGTTGTAATAGACCCCGCGGATATGCAGGCAATGCGCGATGCAGCGCAGGAAGCCTTCGCGCAGGGCCTGGTCGGGCGGTGCCGCCTCCGTCCAGAAGCGGTCCAGCGGCCCGGAGAAGACGAGGCCCGGGATCCGGTAGATGGCCTCACCCAGGGCGAAGGTCGGGGTGTGGTCGATGATCGAGCGCAGCCCGACGGTGCTGTTGACGGTGATGGTGCCCTGCACCTGCTCGACGATGGCGCCGAGATTGCCGCCGCCCATGTAGTGGATGCGCTCCGGCGCGCCGGCTTCCTGGGCGATGGCGTGGATGCGGCGGCGCCAGTTCTTCAGCCCCGGATCCAGCGGGTGCACCTTCACCAGCAGATGCGCATTGGCGGGGGCATGGGCGGCGAAGCTGTCGGCCACCTCGCGCAGGGCGGTGTCGAGGTCGGGGTAGCGCGAATAGGCGCGGATGGAGAAATCCGACTCCATCTGCATGGCCATCAGGAAAAGCGGCCCGGTGCCGGAGAGCCGGCGGAGGATGGCGTCGGCGCGGCGGTTATCGGCCTTGCGCCAGAGCAGGCGCAGGCCGATGCCGGCGTAGTAGCGCACCGGGTTCTGCAGCAGGTGGCTGCGGTAGTGCGGGAAGGGCCAGGGCAGCAGGCTGGCCAGGTGGTAGGCCATGTCCCAGAGCGCCTGGCGCGTGAAGTTGTCGCGGTGGCGGACGGTGAGGTCGGGCGGCGGCAGGGCGGCGCCGGTGCTGATGATGGCGCGGGGGTCGCGGGTGAAGCGGCTGGCGGCGTTCATGCCGTCGCGCTCCAGGACGATCCAGTCCGGGCGGATATAGCCGAAATCCGTGGCGGCGACGGTGATGCCGCGCGCCTGGGCGGCGGCGACGGCGGCCTTGTGGTAGTCGCGCTGCTCGCCGAGCAGCACCAGGTCGGTGATGCCGTGGCGGTCCATGAAATCCTGCACGAAGGCCGGCCATTCGGCCGGGGTGCCGCGGAAATCCACCGCGCCGGGGCCGCGCCAGAAGAGCTTGTCCCCCAGGTTCAGGTTGATGCGGTGCACGCCATGCCCGAGCGCCCGCAGCCCCGCGCCCACCTCATCGAAGAACGGCGTGATTGGCCCTTGCAGGAAGAGGAAGCATCGCGGGGCCTGGGCGGCGGGGCTGCTCATCAGGGCGGGGCGGCTTCTTTCAGGCCCGGTGGGCTTGGGCGTGGGCGTGGGGGTGGTGGGGCTTTGGCACCGGTCCCCCTATCCGGCCGGTGCGGCCAGCGCCGCCCCCAGGTCCCGCCAGCCTGTCAGCCGGTGCCCGTGGCGCGCCGCCTCCCGCAATGCACCGCCGGAAGGAAAGGGGCAATAGGGCGCGTCATCGGGCTGGATTCCCTGCAATTCCTGACCCTTGGCCAGCATCGCCAGAAGATCCAGCGCCATCCGCGCTCCTTCCGCGTGGAGGGCGCGGGCGGCGCTCGCGGCGGTTGTGCCGGCGGGCAGGACCATCGCGCGTTGCGCCAGAATGGCCCCGGCATCGATGCGCGGGACCATGCGGTGGAGCGTGACGCCGAAGGCTGGCGGTGCTTCCCGCATGGCCCAGAAGGTGGGCACCGGCCCGCGGTGCCGGGGCAGCAGCGAGGGGTGGAGATTGATCCCGCCGAGCGGCGCCAGGGCGAGGGTCTCGGCGCGCAGGATCTGGTCGAAATGGAAGGAGAGGATGAGGTCCGGCCGTGCCGCGCGCAGGGCGGCGGCCATGTCCGGCCCGTTCACATCCTCGACCGGCAGCAGCGGGATGGCATGGCGGCGGGCGAGGCGGGTGAGCGGCCCGCCGCCCAGCGCCCGGCGCAGGTCGCCCAGCATCTGCGGCAGCCCGTAATTGACCACGAGGAAGGGCAGGAAGCGCGGCCCGGAGCGCTGCCAGTGGGCGCGCATCTGCCCGGCCATGCCGCCCATCGCCGCGCGGTAGGGGCGGGAGCGGCCGACCAACACCAGCCGCGCGCCGCCCGCCCCCTCCGCCAGGGCGCGGGCGAGGCCGAGCACGGGCCCGGCGCTCAGCGCGCTTTCCAGGGTCAGCAGGGCGATGCGCATGGGCGGGCCTTCAGCCCAGGCCGTTCTGATGTTCGCCGGTCAGATGGTCGCCGGTCAGATGGTCGCCGGTCAGATGGTCGCCGGGCAGATGTTCCACGCGGCCGATGCTGGCGGCGGCCTCGGCCAGGGCCGTGGCGGCGTGGTCCAGGTCGGCCTCGCTATGGGCGGCGGAGAGGAAGAAGCGCAGCCGGGCAGATTGTTCCGGCACGGCGGGGAAGGTGACGGTCTGCACCGCCACGCCACGCGCCAGCAGGGCCCCCGCCACCTTGGCCGTGCGCAGGGAGGAGCCGAGGATGACCGGCACGATGGCCGAGCCGATGCTGGGCCCGGTGTCGAAGCCACGGGCGCGCAGCCGCTCGCGCAGCCCGGCGCCATTGGCCTGGAGGCGCGCCACGCGCTCCGGCTCGGCCAGCATGATGCGCAGGGCCTCCAGCGCGGCGGCCGCCAGCGGCGGCGCCAGCCCGACGGAGTAGACGGAGCCCGGCACGGTGTGGCGCAGCCAGTCGATCACATCCGCCCGCGCCGCGATATAGCCGCCGCAGGCGGAGAGGGTCTTGGACAGGGTGCCCATCCAGAGATCCACCCCGGCGGGGTCCACGCCCTGGGCCTCGGCCACGCCGCGCCCGGTGGGGCCGATGGCGCCCACGCCATGCGCCTCGTCCACCATCAGCCAGGCATCCTGCTCGCGGGCGAGGGCGATGCAGCGGGCGAGGTCGGGGACATCGCCATCCATGCTGTAATGCCCCTCGACCAGCAGCAGGGCGCGCTGGGCGCCGCGCCGCGCCGCCGCCATCTCGCGCGCCGCCGCGCCGAGGTCGTTATGGGCGAAGGGGATGCGCCGCGCGCCGGAGAGGCGGATGCCCTCGGTGCAGGAATTGTGGATGGCGGCGTCGTGCACGACGATGTCGCGCGGGCCCATCAGGTGGCCGATGGTGGTGACGTTGGTGGCGTGGCCGGAGACGAAGGTGAGCGCCGCCTCCGCCCCGTGCAGCGCCGCCAGCGCGCGCTCCAGCGCCAGATGCAGGTCGCGCTCCCCCGAGGTGATGCGCGAGCCGGAGGGGGAGACGCCGTAGCGGCCGATGGCGTCCCGGGCCGCGGCCTGGACGCGCGGGTCGCCATTGAGGTCGAGGTAGTTGTAGCTGGCGAAGTTGACGACCTCCCGCCCGCCGATCCGGCTATGGGCGCCGGCCAGCCCGTCATGGGCGCGGAAGAGCGGGCTTTCGACGGCCAGCGACTCCATCGCGGCCTTGAGCAGGGCGTAGTCGCGCATGCCGGGCAGGGTGGTGAAATCGCGCGCGCTGCCGGCCTCCGGGCGCGGGGCCTCGCCGCCGCGCCGCTTGGACAGGCGCGCCAGCAGGGCGAGCCTCGCCGTGGCTGATAGTCCACCACTCATCCGCAGCCATGACCTTCCGCATGATGGCAAAAGACCGGGGCGGCGTCGTCCTGCCCCGGTCCCCCCGTGTTTCTTGCTGTTGCAAGACTAGCAGAGGGGTGGGGGTGGGCGGCACTCCCCATTTGCGGCAAGAAGCCGTGATGCCGTGGCGTGGCCTGCCGGGGGCCTGCCTCTCCCCCCTCACGCCAGCGGCGGCCCCCCCTTGGCCAGCTCCCCCTGCCCAGCTCCCCTTGGCCAGCCCGCTCCTCAGGCCGCCGCCTGGGGGGAGGTCGCGGTGGGCGCGGCGCCCTCGGGCGTGCCGGCCCGGGCGGAGCTCCCGTCCCCGCTCGGCTCGAACTGCTCGACGAGCTGGGCGATGGCCTCCTCCGGCCGCTGCCCGGCGAGGCCATCGGCGAGGCGGCGGGCCAGCAGCTCGATGGTGAGGTCCTCCGTCACCGAGGCCAGCGGCACGGCCATGCCGAGGCGCTGCTCCAGCGCGCCGCGCAGTTCCAGCCCGCCCAGGCTGTCGAGGCCGAGCCCGGCCACCGGCGCATCCGCCGGCACCGCCTCGGGCGGCAGGCGGAGGATGCGGGCGATCTCCTCCTGCACCGTCTGGCGCAGCAGGGCGCGCTGCTCCTCCGGCGGCAGGGCGAGGAGATGGGCGCGCAGGTCCCCCCCCTCCACCGCCGCGCCCTGGCCGCGCACGGCGGAGAAGAGCGGCTCCTCCAGGATGGGCAGCGCCACCCGCGCCTCCCGCCAGCCGATGCGGGCGAGGCCGAGCACCGGCGCGCCGCTCTCCAGCAGGGCGGGCAGGGCGGAGAGCGCCTCGGCCGCCGCCATGGCCTCGACGCCGAGGCGGCGGGCCAGGGTCTCGGCGGTGGCGGCGTTGCCGGCCAGGATTCCGGCATCGGCGATCGGCCCCCAGCCGACGGCCAGGGCCGGCAGCCCCTCCGCGTGGCGGCGGCGGGCGATGGCCTCCAGCGCCATGTTGGCGGCCACGTAATTCGCCTGGCCCGGATTGCCCAGCGCCGTGGTGGCGGAGGAGAACATCAGGAACAGCGCGATGGGGTCGCGCCGGGTCAGGCGGTCCAGCGCCTCGGCGGCGTCCAGCTTGGGCGCCAGCACGGCGGCGAAGCGGCGGGCGTCGAGGGCCGTCGCGGCGGCGTCGTCAAAGGCGGCGGCGGCATGGACCACCCCCACCAGCGGCGGGCCTTCGGCGCGGATGGCTTCCAGCGCCGCCGCCAGCGCCGCCGCGTCGGCGGCATCGGCGGCGTGCAGGCTGGCGCGGGCGCCGAGGGCGGCGAGCGTCCGCAGCGCCGCCTCCGCCCCCGGCGCGGTGCCGCCGCGGCGGGAGAGCAGGGCGAGATGGGTGGCCCCCCGCGCGGCGAGCCACTTGGCGCATTCGAAGCCGAAGCCCTGCGTGCCACCCACCACCAGGATGGTGCCGGCGGGCGGCACCCAGGCGCCATCGCGCCCCGGCTCCACGGCGGGGGGGATGAGCACCAGCTTGCCGATATGGGTGCTGGCCTGGAGGGTGCGGAAGGCGTTCTCCACCTCCTCCGCCGGGCAGCGGGCGAAGGGCAGGGGGTGCAGCGCGCCGCGCTCCAGCCGGGCGGCGATGCCGGCCAGGAGCTGCTGCGCCAGGGCCGGGCGGGCCTTGGGCAGCTGGTCCACATCGACACCATAATAGGTGAGGTTGTGGCGGTAGGGCCGCAGCCCGACGCGGCGATTCTCGAAGAAGTCGCGCTTGCCCAGCTCGATGAAGCGGCCGAAGGGCTTCACCAGCCCCAGGCTGCGCTCCATCCCCTCCCCGGCGAGGGAGTTCAGGACGACATCCACCCCCTCCGGCCAGGCGGCGCGGAGCTGGTCGGCGAAGCCGGGGTCGCGGCTGTCCAGCACCAGCTCGGCCCCGGCGGCGCGCAGGAAGGCGCGCTTGGCCGGGCTGCCGGCGGTGGCGGCGACGCGGGCGCCGGCGGCGCGCGCCACCTGCAGC
>NZ_JANFNY010000101.1 GCF_024437745.1 Roseomonas sp. GC11
CCCCCCCCCCCCCCCCCCCCCCCCCCCGCCAAACTGAAAGAAAGTCTTTTTGCTTCTTTTTCTTCAGAAAAAGAAGATTCTTCCTGAAACCGGTTCCATAACTCTCCATCACGGCCCGCATCTTGCTTGACGCCTGCGCCAAGCAAGACGAGGAGCGTGACCATGACCTTCTCCCGCCGTGACCTGATGGCGCTGGGCGCCACTGGATTGTTCGGCCTGCCCTTCGCCGGAGCACCTTCCGCGGCCCTGGCGCAGGCGCGGGGCGGCACGCTGCGCTACGGCATCTCGATGGCCGATATCCCTCAGACCACGGGCCAGCCCGACCGTGGCGCCGGCGCCTACCAGTTCACCGGCTACACGCTGTATGACCCGCTGGTGGCGTGGGAGATGGATGTGGCGGAGCGGCCGGGCAAGCTGGTGCCGGGCCTCGCCACCTCCTGGGAAACCGACCCGGCCGACCGCCGCCGCTGGGTCTTCAGGCTGCGCGAGGGCGTCACTTTCCATGATGGCAGCGCCTTCGATGCCGATGCCGTCATCTGGAATTTCGAGAAGGTGCTGAACCCGCAGGCGCCGCATTTCGACAACCGGCAGGCGGCGCAGGTGCGCCCGCGCCTGCCCTCGGTGGCCGCCTGGCGCAAGCTGGATGGCCACACGGTCGAGGTGACGACCAAGGCGGTGGACAGCCTCTTCCCCTACCAGATGCTGTGGTTCCTCATCTCCTCCCCCGCGCAGTATGAGAAACTCGGGCGGAGCTGGGAGAAATTCGCCTTCGAGCCGTCCGGCACCGGGCCTTTCCGCCTCGCCCGGCTGGTGCCGCGCAGCAGCGCGGAGCTGGTGCGCAACGAGAGCTACTGGAACCCCGCCCGCCGTGCCAAGGCTGAACGCATCATCCTGGTCTGCGCGCCGGAGGCGGTGACGCGCACCAACGCCCTGATCAGCGGCCAGGTGGACATGATCGAGACGCCGGCGCCCGACATGGTGCCGCAGCTGCGCGCCAGCGGTGCGCGCATCGTCGAGAATGTGACGCCGCATGTCTGGAACTACCATCTCTCGCTGCTGGAGGGTTCGCCGTGGCGCGACCTGCGGCTGCGCAAGGCGGCCAACCTCGCCATCAACCGCGAGGAGGTGGTGGCGCTGATGAACGGGCTGGCCAAGCCGGCGGTGGGTGTGGTGGATCCTTCCTCGCCCTGGTTCGGCAAGCCCGGCTTCAAGGTGGGGTATGACCCGGCGGCGGCGCGCAGGCTGGTGCAGGAGGCCGGCTTCGGCCCGCGCAACCCGGTGCGCACCAAGTTCCTGGTGGCCACGGGCGGCTCGGGCCAGATGCTGTCCATGCCGATCAACGAGTATTGCCAGCAGGCGCTGCGCGAAATCGGCATCGAGGTCGAACTGGTGCCGGTGGAACTGGAAGTGCTCTACACCTGCTGGCGCCAGGGCGCGGCGGGCGATCTGGCGAAGCAGAATGGCGTCACCGCCAACAATGTCGCCTATGTCACCTCCGATCCGCTCTATGCGCTGATCCGCTTCTTCCACTCGCAGCAGATCGCGCCGACCGGCGTGAACTGGAGCCACTATCGCGACGAGGAGACGGACCGCCTGATCGAGCAGGCGGTCAACAGCTTCGACACAGCCGAGCAGGACCGCCTGATGGCGCGGGTGCATGAGCGCGTGGTGGATGAGGCGCTGCTCGTCTTCGTCGTGCACGACACCAATCCGCACGCGATGACGGGCAAGGTCTCCCACTACACCCAGGCGCAGCACTGGTTCCAGGACCTGACCACGCTCGGCTGACCGTCGGCGTCCCGCCTGCCCTGGCGGGACGCCCACTGAAAAAAGGTTTTTGGTTCTTTTTCCCAAAAAGAACCTTTCTGCTACCCTCCCCCATGATCGACGCGCGACTGATTGGCGCCGAGGTGCCGCGTCATCAGCGCGACGGCCTGATCTGTTTCGCCCCGCGCGAGATGCTCGACGATGTCGCCATGCTCGCGAACGGCGCAGCAGGGTCGTGGCGCATGGTCATACAGCAGAACGGCGTGGGATGTCGTGGCGACAAGCTTTTGCAGGAAGCCACGCAGATAAGCGTTCGCCCCCATCCCAGCGAGAACCAGATGAAACTCGGTGAGCAGCCGCACCAGCCGCAGGCGCTGCCCCGCGGCTTCGGCGGCCGCCTGGATCTTCACATGCTGGCGCAGCGTGGCGATCTGCGCCGGGGTCAGCGCAGGCAACCCGGCGACGATGCCGCACTCGACCACGCGGCGCGCCTCATAAGCCTGGGCGATTTCCTCGCCGGAGGGCATGGCCACAAAGGCGCCGCGGTTGCGTTCGATGCGGACAAGGCCGAGGAAGGCGAGATTGCGCAGAGCCTCGCGCACGCGCGTGCGGCCGGCGCCGAGGCGGCGGGCCAGGGCTTCCTCCGCGAGTTTCTCGCCCGGGCGCAGCTGCCCGCGCGTGATCGCCTCCAGAAGCTGGGCCGAAAGTCCTTCAGGCGGGCTGTCGAGCAGGCTGGGCTTTTCCGGCGCGGCGGTGATGGCGGGCGCGGGCGCTTCCCCCGCGCGGGCGAGAATACGGCGGATGGTCGGGATGGAAAGATCCACGCCCTGCTCCCGCAGCAGACGGGCGCGGATGGCGGTGCCGCCGAGCCCTTCGGCGCGCAGGGCCAGGACGGCCTGCACCTGCGCCGGGAAAGCCTTGCGATTGGGGGAAGTGACCGGGGCGCGGGAGCGTTCGGCGAGGCCGGCCATGCCTTCGGCCTCATAGCGCCGCCACCATTTGCGCAGGGTGGCGCGGGTGATGCCGTAATGGCGGCAGACGGCCCCGGCATCGCGGCTGCGCTCATAGGCGGTGATCCAGGCCAGGCGGTCCTGCAGGGCGGCCTCCCACAATGAAAATGATGTCTGGACATCGCATCAGGAATCCGCGATGATCTCAATAAGATTTCCTTTTCTATGCTGGATTTTTCAGCGCCCGTTGCAGAAACGCGCCGTTTTTGTGTGCAGATTCCGCACTGACGGTGCGTGACGCCGCGCTGTTCCCGCAGCCTTCCCCCTGGCATGGCGATTGCTGGCATCCCGGTGTTTCCCCGGATGGAGGCTCGCATGGCCCATGCCCTCTCACGCCGCAGCCTGCTCGGCGCCACAGCCGCCGGCACGGCCCTGGCAGGTTTCCCCGCCCTGCTGCGCGCGCAGGGTACCCCGCGAGACCTCGTCGTCGGGGGCGCCGCCGGCATGGCCGGCTACATGAAGGAATTCGTCTTCCCGGTCATCGAGAAGCAGACCGGTATGCGGATCATCTTCGACGGCACGCGCTCGCTCGTGAATCTGGAGAAGCTGCGCGCGGACCGCGCCAGCCCGCGCATGTCGGTGGTGCTGATGGACGACCCCATCATGCAGATCGCGCGGGACGAGGGCCTGCTCGCGCCGCTCACCACCGGCGCCACGCCGAATCTCGCGAAGATCCGGCCGGATGCCGTGCATTTCGAGGGCGCCTGGGTGAACTACCAGACGCCCTGGGCCGGCATCGCCTACAACAAGGAGCTGCTGCCGAAGGGCGTGGACAGCTACCAGGCGCTCTGGGCGGCGGGGCAGAAGGGCCGCGTCATCCTGCCATCCCTGCAAAACACGGAAGGGCTGTGGACGCTGATCGTCGCCGCGCATCTGGAGACGGGCAAGCCCTTCGCCGAGGCGCAGTATGAGGTCGATGCGGCCTTCCGCAAGCTGGCGACGCTGAAGCCGAATGTGCTGACGGTCTACACCAACCAGCCGCAGGCCGAGAATCTGCTGGAATCCGGCGAAGCCGCGCTGATGGCCGGGCAATTCTCCAGCTACACGCTGATCCGGGCCGCGGGCGGCGCGCCGGTCGGCCTCGCCGCGCCGAAGGAGGGCATTTTCGCCATGCCTTCCGGCATCTGCAAGGTGAAGGGCGCGCCGAACGAGGCGATGGCGGATGCCTTCATCGATGCCTTCCTGGGCAGCACCATCCAGCGCATCCTCGCCGAGAAATCCTTTATCCTGCCGACGAACACGGAAACCAGCCTGCCGGATGGCTTCACCCGCCCCGCCGGCACGCCATTCGCGCCGGACTGGGCGCATGTGAACAGGAACCGCGAGGCCTGGATCCAACGCTGGAACCAGTTGATGGGTTGAGCGTCATGGGCGCGCATCTCGACATCCGTGGCGTCAGCAAGCGTTTCCGGCAGAGCACAGTGCTGGACGATCTGTCGCTTTCGGTCGGGCAGGGGGAATTCCTGTCCCTGCTCGGCCCTTCCGGCTGTGGCAAGACGACGCTGCTGCGCATCCTGGCCGGGCTGCTGGCACCGGATGCGGGGCGGGTGACGCTGGCCGGGCAGGATCTCGGCCGCCTGCCCGCGCATCGCCGCAATGTCGGGGTGGTGTTCCAGAACTACGCGCTGTTCCCGCATCTGACGGTGGCCGGCAATGTCGGCTTCGGGCTGAGGGCGCGTGGCGTGGCACGCGCGCAGATCGAGGCACGCGTCAGCGAATTGCTGGAGATGGTGCGCCTGGCCCCGCTCGCCGGGCGCGCCATCACCCAGCTTTCCGGCGGGCAGCAGCAGCGCGTGGCGATGGCGCGGGCGCTGGCGGTCAACCCCGCGCTCATCCTGCTGGACGAGCCGCTTTCCGCGCTGGACCGCAAGCTGCGCGAGACGATGCAGGTGGAGTTGCGCGCCCTGCTGCGCCAGCTTGGCATGACGGCGATTTTCGTCACGCATGACCAGGAGGAGGCGCTGGCCCTCTCCGACCGCATCGCGGTGATGAATGCCGGGCGCATCGAGCAGCTCGCGACGCCGGAGGATATCTACAGCCGCCCGGCGACGCCTTTCGTGCTCGATTTCGTCGGGCAATCGACACTGCTGCATGGCGTGGTGGTGGAGGCGGCGGAGGGTTTCCTGACGCTGCACACGGCGGCCGGCCCGGTGCGGGCGGTGGGGCACTTCGCGCGCGGCGCGCGCGTGCTGGCGGCGGTGCGGCCGGAGCGCATCGCGCCCGGCCCGGCCAGCGACGCGGCGTGGACCGGCATCACCCTGCCGCTGCAGGCGCAAACCTTCCTCGGCAGCCGGCGGCTGCTGCATGGCCGGCTGCCCGCAGGGGACCGCGCCCTCGTCGAAGTGCCGCCGGAGACGGAGATTTCCGGCGATGCCCTGCCCATCCGCTGGCGCGTCAGCGATACGCTGGTCTATCCCGTGCCGGAGGTGGCGTGATGCGTGGCGCGGCGCGCCTGCCGTCCCCCGGCATTGGCTGGCTGGCCTTGCCGGCCTGCGCCGTGGCGGCGCTGCTCTTCGCCCTGCCGCTGCTGCTGCTGCTCGCCGTCAGCCTGCACGGCGATGGTGGGTGGACGCTGCGCGGCTATGCCCGCTTCCTCGGCGCCGCCTATTCCTGGCAGGTGATCGGGCGCACCCTGGCGCTGGCCTTCTGGACGACGCTGATCTGCCTGGCGCTGGGCTATCCGGCGGCCTTCGCCCTGGCGCGCACGCGCGGCGCCGTGCAGTCCCTGCTCATCGCCGCGCTGCTGCTGCCGCTCTCGCTCAGCGTCATCGTCAAGGCTTTCGGCTGGACGGTGCTGCTGCGCGGCAATGGCGTGGTCAACCGCCTGCTGATGGCAAGCGGCCTCACCGATGCGCCGCTGCGGCTGCTCTTCACCGAGGCGGGGCTGCTGATCGGCATCACCAACATCTTCCTGCCCTTCATGATCCTGCCCATCTTCACCGTGGTGCGGCAGATCGACCCGCGCCTGGGCGATGCGGCCACGACGCTGGGCGGCGGGCCCTGGCACAATTTCGTCCGCGTCACGCTGCCGCTCACCCTGCCCGGCGTGGTGGCGGGGGTCACGCTGGTCTTCTCCCTGTCCATCGCCGCCTATGTCATCCCCAACCTGCTGATGGGCGACCGCTACCAGACGCTCTCCACCACCATCGCCACGGCGTTCCTGTATCTGCAGGATCCGCAGCGCGGCTCGGTGGCCGGGGTCGTGCTGCTGGCGCTCTCGCTGGCGGTGGTGGTGGGCAGCGCGTGGCTGGCGCGCCGCGCCAGGGCCACGCCATGAGGGGGGGCAACGCCATGAGGGAGGCCACGCCATGAGGCGCCCGCTGCTGCCCCTGCTGGGCCTTGCCCTGGCCTGGATCATGCTCGCGGCCAGCGTCATCTTCCTGCTGGCGCCGCTGGTGGTCACGGTCGGCGTCTCGCTCTCGCCCTCGCCGGTTTTCCAGCTGCCCCAGGGGGAACTCTCCTGGCGCTGGTATGCGCGGGTGGGGCGGCTGGAGGGCCTGCTGCCCGCGGTGCTGCTCAGCCTGCAGGTGGCGGCTTTCGCCACGGCGGCGTCGCTGGTGCTGGGCACGCTCGCCGCCATCGCCGTGGTGCGCGGGCAGTTTCCGGGGCGGGAGGCCATCGCCACCTTCCTGGTCTCGCCGCTGATGCTGCCGGGGCTGGTGATCGGGCTGGCCATGCTGCAATATTTCCGCGCGCTCGGCCTGCGCGAGGCGCTGCCCTCGCTGCTGCTCGCCCATGTCATCATCGTGCTGCCCTATGTCATGCGCACGCTGGTGGCGGGGCTCGCGCTGTTTGATTTCGCGCTGATCGACGCGGCGCGCACGCTGGGCCTGTCCTATCCGCGCGCCGTGCTGCGGGTGATGGTGCCGGTGCTGGCGCCGTCCTTCATCACCGGGGGGCTGTTCGGCTTCCTGGCGTCTTTCGACAACTACCCCATCTCGATCTTCCTGACGGATGTCTATCACCGCACCCTGCCGATCCAGCTGTTGCAGTATCTCGGTGAATCGCCGGACCCGACGATCGCCGCGGTCTCCACGCTGATCATCGCGCTGACGCTGCTGGTGCTGTTCATCGGCGACCGGATGGTGGGGCTGAGCCGCATGGCCGGAGTGTGAGAATGCTGGCGGAGACACGGGATTTCCTGGGCTATGGCGCGCATCCGCCGGATGCGGCCTGGCCGGGCGGGGCGCGCGTGGCCGTTTCCTTCGTCGTCAATGTCGAGGAGGGGGCCGAGCTGTCGGTGATCGACGGCGATGAGCGCAACGAGGCCGTCTATGAGGTGACGGAGGAGGTGAGGGATGGCCCCGACCCCTGCCGCGACACGCATTTCGAGTATGGCACGCGGGTCGGCTACCACCGCATCATGCGGCTGCTGGATGCCTATGGCGCGCCCTCCACGCTGAATGCCTGCGGCCGGGCCATCGCGCGCTCGCCCTGGATCGCGCGCGATGCCGTGGCGCGCGGCCATGAGGTGGCCTGCCATGGCTGGCGCTGGGAGCGCCATGCCGGCATGGCCGAGGCGGCGGAGCGCCAGGCCATCGCGCGCGCCGTGGCGGCCATCCGCGCGGCCTGCGGCGCGGCGCCGGCGGGCTGGCACACGCGCTCCGCCCCTTCCGCCAACACGCGGCGGCTGCTGCTGGAGCATGGCGGTTTCCTCTATGACAGCGACGCCTACAGCGACGATCTGCCCTTCTTCACGCGGGTGGAGGGGCGGCGGCACCTCGTGCTGCCCTACAGCTTCGACACCAACGACATGCATTTCCACCAGGGCAGCCAGCGCTTCGCCACGGCCGGGCATTTTGCCGAGTATGTCATCGATGCCTTCGACACGCTGTGGCAGGAGGGGGCGGAGGTGCCGCGCATGCTCTCGGTCGGGCTGCATCTGCGCATGATCGGCCGGGCGGGGCGCATCGCCGGGCTGGAGCGCGTGCTGCGCCACATGCGGCAGAAGGGCGGGGCGTGGTTCGCGCGGCGGGATGCCATCGCGCGGCACTGGATCGCCCGCTTCCCGGAGGAGGAAGCTGGCACCCTGGCCTGAGCGCCGCCATTTCCTATCAAATTCGTAACAAACTCGTGCAATAACGGTCTTGCGAGGTATCGGCCGTCGATTACCCCCCTATTCCTAAAGGTGCATGCGGCGCGCCATCCAGGCGCCGGGAAGGAAAAGGGGGCCATGCATCAGGCCAGGCGCAGCTTCGGGCTCGGCATGCTGGCCAGCATGGCCACCGGTCTGGCGGCAGGCGCCGGCCCCGCGCGGGGGGCCACACCCGCGGCAAGGCCCTGGCGGGCGCCACCCTGGCCCGGCCCGCTTCCGGCGGCCCTTCCCCCGCAGGATCCCGCCTGGCCGGATGGCCCGCTGCCCCTGCTGGTGCCCACCGCGCCCGGCGGCTCCACCCACTTCCTGGGGCGCTTCCTGGCGCGCCAGCTGGGGCGCCTCCTCGGGCACGGCGTCACCGTGCAGAACCAGCCAGGGCTCGGCGGCATGGCGGGCACCTGCACCGCCGGCCTTGGGGCGCCGGATGGGCCCGCCCTGCTGCTCAGCCCCAGCACGGCCTATGCCTTCGCCGCGCATCTCCACCCCTGCCCCGTCCCGCTGCTGCGCAACCTCGCCCCGCTCGGCCTGCTGGCGCGCAGCCCGCAGGCGATCTGCGTGCTGGATGGCTCCGGCCTCACCACGCTGGAGGCCCTGATCCACGCCGCCCGCCACGCCCCGGGGGCGCTGCGCTACGCCACGCCGGTGGCGCCACACCCCACTGCCCTCCTCCTCGCCGATGCGGCGGAACTGCAGCTGAGCGTGGTGCCGACCGAGGGCACCGCCAGCACCCTCCAGGCGCTGGAACAGGATCAGGCGGATTTCGCCTGCCTCAACCTGTGCAGCGCGCTGCCACGGCTGCGCGGCGGCGCGCTGCAGCTCCTGGCCGTCACCAGCGCCGAGCGCGTGCCGGACCTGCCCGATGTGCCCACCCTGGCGGAGCTGCTGGACCAGCCGGGCCTGCACATCACCACCGATTTCGCCCTCTTCGCCCGGCGCGGCCTGGGGGAGGCGCTGACGCAGGCGCTGGCCCAGGCCACGCGGGAGGCCATGCTCTCCGCCGAGGCGCGCGAATTGCTGCCGCCGCTCGGCCTCACCCTCCTGGCCGGGCCGCCGGAGGCCTTCGCCGCCACCCTGGAGGCCGAGAGCCGCCGCTGGCTCGTCACACTCCGCCAGCAGGGCCTGGCCCGGCCGTGAGGGCCGCGCCACCCCGTGCCCCGTCTGCCCCATGCCCGCCGACCTCGTCACGCCCCCGCCCGCCTCCCGGCCCTGGCCGGCGGCGCCGGAACGGAGCGGCGGGCGGGACGGCATGGCGGGCGAGGCGGCCAGCCCGGAGCAATGGACGGCCTTCAAGCGCCGCTACCTCGCCCCGGATGGCCGCGTCATCGACACCGGCCATGGCGGCCTCTCGCACAGCGAGGGCCAGTCCTACGGCCTGCTCTTCGCCGTGCATTTCGACGACCCGGAGAGCTTCGCACTGATCTGGGACTGGACGCGGCGCCTGCTGCAACGGCCGCGAGACGGGCTGTTCTCCTGGAAATACGAGCCGCGTTCCGCCCTGCCGGTGCCGGATGCGAACAATGCCACGGATGGCGACCTGGTGATGGCCTGGGCGCTGCTGCGCGCCGCGCGGCGCTGGGGCGGGGCGCGCCACGCGGAGGAGGCCGCCCAGATCGCCCGCGCGGTGCTGGCGCACTGCACCACCGAATTCCTCGGCCGCCGCATCCTGCTGCCGGGGGCGCGCGGCTTCCACAAGGGGGACCGCATCGTGGCCAACCCCTCCTATTTCAGCTTCGCCGCCCTCCGCGCCCTGTCGCGGCTGGTACCGGACGCCGCCTGGGCCGGGCTGGAGGCGGGCGGGCTAGACATCCTGCGCGCCTGCCGCTTCGGCCGCTGGAACCTGCCGCCGGACTGGTGCGAGATCCGCCAGGACGGCACGGTCCTGCCGGCGCCCGGCTGGCCGCCGCGCTTTTCCTGGGATGCGCTGCGCATCCCGCTGCATCTCGGCTGGGCCGGGCTGCGGGAGGAGCCGCTGCTGGCGGCCGCCCGCTTCTTCCAGGACCCGGGCCACCCCGTCCACCCCCCCGCCTGGGCGGATCTGGCGCAGGACACCATCAGCCCCTATCCCGGCCATGCCGGGGTGCAGGCGGTGGCCCAGCTGGCGGCGCGCGGCCTGCCGGGGGCCGCCCCGCCCACGCGCCGCTTCCGTGTCGCCGAGGCCCCGGACTACTATGGCGCCTCGCTGATCCTGCTCTGCGCGATCGCCGCGATGGAACCACCCGAGCCCCCGCCCGAGATCCCCGCCCTGCCCGCCGCCCCGCCGCGGCAGACCCCGGTCGCGCGGCTGGTGACGGGCCTGCGCGCCCTGTTTCGCCTGGGCCGCGGCCCCGCCGGGCGGGAAGGGCCGGAAACGCTGCCGGCGGCGCCGCCGGAAAATCCCCTGGGCCGCCGCGGCAGCGGGCCGGGGGGGCGCTGAGCGCGCATGGCATCCCGCCTGCCGCGCCGGCGCCTCCTGGCCGCCGCCCTCCCCGCCCTCGCGCCCCGGCGCGCCGCCACGGCCTCCCCGCCGCCCGGCGGCACAGCCTCCCAGCCGCCCGGCGGCACGGCGGCCGCCGGCCCCATCACGCTGCGCTTCCTCGACACCTCGGAGACGGTGCAGGGCGGCCTGCTTTTCCAGCGCTTCGCCGCCGCGCGGCCGGACCTCGTGGCCAGCGTCAGCGTGGCGCGCGATCAGGCGGAGGCGCTGTTCGGCGCGCTGCGGGCGGGGGTGGAGGCCGGCAACCCGCCCTATGACGCGGTGCTGACCACGCTGGATGGCGCCGTGGCCGGGGCGGAGCTCGGACTGTGGCAGCCCCTGGCGCCGCTGCTGCACGACCGCCTGCCGCCGCAGGACGCGCTGCTGACGCCGCTCGCCCGGCTGCTGCGCGGCGTGGTGCGCGAACAGGCGCAGATCGTGGTGGCCTCGCCGGGCGGGCCGCTGCTGGCCTATGCGCCCGGGCAGGTGCCGCGCCTGCCCGCCACCCCGGCCGAATTGCTGGCCTGGGCGCGGCAGAATCCGCGCCGCTTCCTCTACCCCCGGCCCGATCTCAGCGAGGCCGGGCGCTGCTTC
This sequence comes from Roseomonas sp. GC11, assembly GCF_024437745.1. GTDB lineage: Bacteria > Pseudomonadota > Alphaproteobacteria > Acetobacterales > Acetobacteraceae > Pseudoroseomonas. Next base: position 10,919 of record NZ_JANFNY010000101.1, read on the forward strand.
GTGGCCGGCCTGCCCTGGATCCTGCGCGACCGCGACCCGCTGGACCCGCGCGAGGGCTGGCCTGCCACCTGGGCCTTCCTGGCGGAGCTGGACCGCCATGTGGCCTACTACCCCACCACAGGACAGGCGGCGATGCAGGAACTGGCCGAAGGCGGCGTCCATATCGCCGCGACGACGCTGGGGGGCGATGTGATGGCGCGCGCCACGGGGCTGCTGCCGCGCGGCACCGGCCTTGGCTCCCTGCTGGATTTCCACTGGGTGCCGGTCGGCCTGTTCGTCGGCATGCCGCGCGGCCTGCAGGCGGCGCGGCAGGACATCATGGCCGCGGCCGTGGCCAGCCTGCTGGAGGCCAGCTTCCAGAGCCGCGCCTTCGGCCATGGCCAGTACTGGCCCGGCCCGGTGCGCCAGGGCATCACCCTGGCCGAGGCACCACCCCGGCAGCAGGCGGAGCTGCGCCGGGTGGTGCGGCCGGGCACCCAGGAACTGATCGCCCGCCACCCCTTCGCCCCGCCCCTGCTGCTGGAACAGAGCCTGTTCATGCTGCGCCGCTGGTCGGAGGAGATCGGCGCCTGGCACGGGGTGCGGCCATGATGCGCCCTGCGGCCCTGACCATGGCCCTGGCCCTGGCCCTGGCCCTGGCCCTGGCCCTGGCCATCATCCTGGCCCTGCCGGCGCCCGGCGCGGCGCAGGCCCTGGACGGGCAGCCGCCACCCCACCCGGCCCCCCATCCGACTCAGGAGCGGCTGGTGGCGATGACGGTGCAGGCCCAGCGCGAGACCCTGATGGCGCTGCTGGGGCCGGAGCGCGCCGCCTGCGGCGCGTTGGCCGGGGCCTATTTCGCCGGCCAGGATGCCAGCGGCGATGCCTTCTGGGACCTGCGCTGCGCGGGCGGGGTACATTGGCGCCTGGCCCTGCCCTCCGGCGGCGGGGAAGCGCGCCGCCTGCCCTGCCCGCGTGGCGAGACGCTGTGCTTCCTGCCCGTGCCCTACAGCCCCGGGGAGCAGCGGCTGGCCGCCCGGCTGCGCTGCGAGGCAGCCTGCGCGCTGCAGGCGGGCGTGGCGCAGGCGCGCTGCCTGGCGGCCTGCCAGGAGGGTGGCGGCGTGCTCGCCCCGGCCGGGGGGGGGGGGGGGCCCCCCGCCCCCCCCCCCCCCCCGGCCGTGCCGGAGGCCAGGGCTGAGGCGCCCGCGCCGGCCGCGCCGGTGGGCGCCGCCACGCCGGCCGCGCCGAAGATCGAGGCCGGCGAGCCCGAGAAGGACTGGGGCCCGACCAAGAGCATCACCGTCCGCGAGGCGCTGCGCGATGCCATGGCCGCCGAGATGCGCGCCGATGGCAAGGTCTTCCTGATCGGCGAGGAAGTCGCCCAGTATCAGGGCGCCTACAAGATCAGCCAGGGCCTGCTCGACGAGTTCGGCCCGAAGCGCGTGATCGACATGCCGATCACCGAGCACGGCTTCGCCGGCATGGCGGTGGGCGCGGCCTTCACCGGGCTGAAGCCGATCGTCGAGTTCATGACGTTCAACTTCTCCATGCAGGCGATCGACCAGATCGTGAACAGCGCCGCCAAGACGCTGTACATGTCCGGTGGCCAGCTGGGTTGCCCGATCGTCTTCCGGGGCCCGAACGGCGCCGCCGCGCGCGTCGCCGCCCAGCACTCGCAGTGCTACGCCTCCTGGTACGCGCATGTGCCGGGGCTGAAGGTGGTGGCGCCGTGGTCGGCGGCCGATGCCAAGGGCCTGCTGCGCGCCGCCATCCGCGACCCCAACCCGGTCGTCTTCCTCGAGCACGAGATCCTCTACGGGCAGAGCTTCGAATGCCCCACGGATGAGGATTTCATCCTGCCGATCGGCAAGGCCAAGATCGAGCGCGCCGGCACCGATGTCACCATCGTCGCCTTCTCGATCGAGGTGGGCTTCGCCCTGAAGGCGGCGGAGAAGCTGGCCGAGCAGGGCATCAGCGCCGAGGTCATCAACCTCCGCACCATCCGCCCGCTCGACATCGGCACCATCGTCGCCTCGGTGAAGAAGACCAACCGCCTCGTCACCGTCGAGGAAGGCTGGGCCTTCTCCGGCATCGGCGGCGAGGTGGCGATGCAGGTCATCGAGCACGCCTTCGACCACCTGGACGCGCCGCCGGTGCGCGTGGCGGGCCTCGACGTGCCGATGCCCTACGCCGCCAATCTGGAGAAGCTCGCGCTGCCGACCGTCGAGCATATTGTCGAGGCTGCCAAAACCGTCACCTACAAGAAGTAAGAGGACGCGGGACCATGGCGACCAACATCCTGATGCCCGCCCTCTCGCCCACCATGACCGAGGGCAACCTCGCGCGGTGGCTGAAGAAGGAAGGGGACGCGGTCAAGGCCGGCGACGTCATCGCCGAGATCGAGACCGACAAGGCGACGATGGAATTCGAGGCCGTGGATGAGGGCATCCTCGGCAAGATCCTCATCGCCGAGGGGAGCGAGGGGGTGAAGGTCAACACCCCGATCGGCATCCTGGTCGAGGAAGGCGAGGCCGTGCCCGCCGCCGCCGCTCCTGCCGCGGCGCCCGCCGCTGCCCCGGCCCCGGCCGCCCCCACGGCCGCCCCGGCGGCCACCTCTGTGG
>NZ_JANFNY010000102.1 GCF_024437745.1 Roseomonas sp. GC11
CGGCTGGACCGCGCCGCCCTGGCCGCCGGCGGCGCCGTCACCCGCGCCCTCGCCCGCGCCGCCCTGGCGGACTGGCCGGGTTTCGAGCCGGTTGATGACGTTTCCATGGAACCTCTTGGAACTGCCTCCCTTTCGACACCACCCTTGCTGTAGGGTGGTGGCATGGATGCCACCGACGCCCCCGCCGAAGCCGCCGCCGAAGCCCCCACCGCGGGGCTGACGATGGACACCCACGCCCCCCAGGCGGCCCAAGGCCCGGCGGCCCAAGGCTCAGCGGCCCACGGCCCGGCGGCGCATCCTGCCATCGGGCCGGATGCGCCGGAGCGCTTCATCAACCGGGAACTCTCCTGGCTCGACTTCAACGCCCGCGTGCTGGAGGAGGCCGCCAACCTCCACCACCCGCTGCTGGAGCGGCTGCGCTTCGTCGCCATCTCCGCCTCCAACCTCGATGAGTTCTATTCCGTGCGCGTCGCCGGGCTGGTCGGGCAGGAGCGCGCGGGCATCGCCCCCTCCTCGCCGGACGGGCTGACGCCGGGGCAGCAGCTTTCCGCCATCCACGCCCGCGCCGCCGCGCTGATCGAGGAGCAGCAGGATTCCTGGCGCCGCCTGCGCCGCCAGCTGGCCGAGGCGGGCATCAGCGTCTGCGCCATCGAGGCCCTCTCGGAGGCGGACCGCGCCTGGCTGGAAAGCTACTTCCTCGAACGCATCTTCCCCGTGCTGACGCCGCTGGCGGTGGACCCGGCACACCCCTTCCCCTTCATCAGCAACCTCGCCCTCTGCATGGTGCTGAAGCTGGTGCGGGAGGAGGATGGCGGCACCATGCGCGCCCTGCTGCCGCTGCCCAGCCAGATCGAGCGCTTCATCCGCCTGCCCCAGGCCGAGGACGCGCCGCAGATCACCCCCGGCACCGGCCCGATCCGCTTCGTCCTGCTGGAGGACCTGATCAGCCTCTGCCTGCCCCGCCTCTTCCCCGGCTACATCAATGCCGAGCAGGGGCTGTTCCGCCTGATCCGCGACACCGATGTGGAGTTCGAGGAGGAGGCGGAAGACCTCGTCCGCTCCTATGAGAGCGCGCTGAAGCGCCGCCGCCGCGGCCGCGCCATCCAGCTCACCGTCGATGCCCGCATGGCCGCCGACCTCGTCGATTTCGTGGTCGAGGAGCTCGATGCCCCGCGCGCCGAGATCTTCGTGGTGGATGGCTTCCTCGGCATGGCCGACCTCAAGCAGCTCCTGGTGGATGACCGGCCGGACCTGCTCTTCACCCCCTACACGCCGCGCTTCCCGGAACGCATCCTCGATTTCGGCGGCGACTGCTTCGCCGCCATCCGCGCCAAGGACATCGTCGTCCACCACCCCTATGAGTCCTTCGACGTGGTGGTGCAGTTCCTGCGGCAGGCGGCGCGCGACCCCAATGTGGTCGCCATCAAGCAGACCCTCTACCGCACCAGCCGCGACAGCCCGATCGCCCGCGCGCTGATCGAGGCCTCCGAGCTCGGCAAATCCGTCACCGCCATGGTGGAGCTGAAGGCCCGCTTCGACGAGGAGCGCAACATCGCCCTCGCGCGCGAGCTGGAGGCGGCGGGGGTGCAGGTCGTCTATGGCTTCGTCGACCTCAAGACCCACGCCAAGGTCAGCCTCGTGGTGCGGCGGGAGGGCGGCACGCTGCGCAGCTACGCCCATTTCGGCACGGGCAACTACCACCCGATCACCGCCCGCATCTACACCGACCTCAGCTTCTTCACCGCCGACCCGGCCCTGACGCGCGACGCGCAGAAGCTGTTCAACTACATGACCGGCTATGCCCGGCCGGAGACGATGGAGCGGCTGGCCTTCGCCCCGCTCACCATCCGCCCCGCCATCCTCGGCCTGATCGAGCAGGAAATCGGCTTCGCCCGCGAGGGCAAGCCCGCCGGCATCTGGCTGAAGATGAATAGCCTCGTCGATGAGAAGCTGATCGACGCCCTCTACCGCGCCAGCCAGGCGGGGGTGAAGGTGAACTGCGTGGTGCGCGGCATCTGCTGCCTGCGCCCCGGCGTGCCGGGCCTGTCCGAGAATATCCGGGTGAAGTCCATCGTCGGCCGCTTCCTCGAGCATTCGCGCATCTATGTCTTCGGCAACGGGCACCGCCTGCCCTCGCGCCGCGCCCGCGTCTTCATCGCCTCGGCCGACTGGATGGCGCGCAACATGGACTGGCGCGTGGAAACCATGGTCCCGGTGGAGAACCCCACCGTCCATGCCCAGATCCTCGACCAGATCATGGCGGTGAACCTGAAGGACACCGCCCAGTCCTGGCAGCTCCACGCCGATGGCGGCTGGCGCCGCCTGCACCCCGGCGCGCAACCCATCTCCGCCCATGAGTATTTCATGACCAACCCTTCGCTCTCCGGCCGCGGCAGCGCCCTGCAGCGCGCCCCGGCCCGGGTGGCCAGCCGCCGACGACAGGACCGCGTGACCCAGGATTGAGACGGGTGGGATTGAGGCTCACGCCGCGTTAAGCATTGCGGAGGATTTTGAGAGCGATCCTCGGAGGGCATGAAGCTCTCCCTGGATCCGCACCTCTTCCCCGGCCGGGCCTGCCTGCGCGACCTGCCGCCCCCCTGCCCCCCCCAAGCCGCAGACAACGAGCCGGCCCCGTCTCCACCAGCCGCCCTCCCCCTGTTAGAAGGGGGCAGCACTGTAAGGACGACCCCCTTGGACCAGACCAGCAGCCTGTCCGGCCTTGACCAGGCGCACCCCCCGCGCTCGGGCATCGTCGATCTGGGCTCGAACTCGGTGCGCCTGGTGGTGTTCGAAGGGCGCGGCCGCAACCCGCTGGCCATCTTCAACGAAAAAGCCGTGCTCGGCCTCGGCCGCGGCCTGCAGACCACCGGCCGCCTCAATGAGGACGCCGTCCCCCAGGCCCTGCTCGTGCTGGAGCGCTACCACGCCGTGGCCCGCGCCATGGGCGCGGCACCGCTGGAAGTCCTCGCCACCGCCGCCGTGCGCGACGCCGAGAACGGCCCCGCCTTCGCCGCCGCCCTCGCCGAGCGCATGCCCGGCGTGCCCATCCGCATCCTCGATGGCGAGGAAGAAGCCGCCTACTCCGCCGATGGCGTGCTCCTCGGCTTCCCCCAGGCGGATGGCATCCTGGGCGACCTCGGCGGCGGCTCCCTCGAACTCGTCGAGCTGAGCCAGGGCCGCGCCGGCGCCAGCGCCTCCCTCCCCCTCGGCGCCATCCGGCTGGCCGACCGCTCCGGCGGCGATATCGGCCGCGCCCGCGGCATCGCCGAGACAGAGATGGCCCGCCTGCCCTGGCTGGCCCACGGCAAGGAACGCGACCTCTACCTCGTCGGCGGCGCCTGGCGCGCCCTGGCCAAGATCCATATCGCGCAGACAGCCTACCCGCTCTCCATCGTCCACCACTACGTGCTGCGGCGCGACGAGGCGCGTGACCTCTGCGGCGTCGTCATGGCCGCCACCCGCCGCACCCTGGAGCGCCTGCCCGGCGCCCCCAGCAAGCGCCTGCAGGATCTCCCCTTCGCCGCCGCCGTGCTGCGCCGCCTGCTGCGCGCCAGCGGGGCACGCCGCGTCGTCTTCAGCGCCAACGGGCTGCGCGAGGGCTGGTATGCCCGCCAGCTCCCGCCCGAAGTGCGGCGGGAAGACCCGCTGCTGGCCGCCGGGCGCGACATGGCCGCGCGCTACGGGCGCGATACCGCCCTGCCCGCCGCCCTCTCCACCTGGACGGCGCCGCTCTTCAGCCAGGAAAGCCCGGCCCAGGGCGCCCTGCGCCAGGCCGCCTGCTGGCTCTCGGATATCGGCAGCCACGACCACCCGGATTACCGCGCCGAGCAGAGCTTCCTCCGCGTGCTGCGCCAGCCGGGCATCGGGCTGGACCACCATGAGCGCGCCTTCCTCGCCCTCGCCGTCGCCCTGCGCTACGAGCCGGAACTGGACGCGCCCTGGCTCGCCAGCGCCCGCGTGCTGCTCGACAGCATGGCCCTGCGCCGGGCCGAGGCCCTCGGGGCGGCCCTGCGGCTGGCCTATACTCTCTCAGGGGGCACGCCGGATCTGCTCGCCAGCACGACCCTCGCCGTGGAAAGCGGCCGGCTGGTGCTGCGCCTTGTCGAGGGGGGCGGCGTCTTCGCCGGCGACTCGGTGCAGCGCCGCGTCGAGGCCCTCGCCGCCACGCTCGGGCTGCTCGCGGTGGTGGAGATCGCCGCCGGGTAAGGAAGCGGGGAAGAGCGTTCTTTTTTGGAAAAAAGAACCAAAAAACTTTTTTTCGGGCAGGGCGCGCAGGAGCGTCAGGCGCTGCGCGTTTCAGGTGCAACGATCAACATTTGGCTAACGTGATGGGGGTTTGTGGCAGGCAGGAACCTGGAGCCTCGCCATGCCCCCCCTCCTCCACCGCCTGAGCATCCGTGCCCGCATGCTCGCCATCCTGGCGCTCATCCTGCTCGGCACGCTGGGCCTGGGCGGCTTCGCCATCCAGCAGCTCCAGGCGGTGAACCGGCCAGCCGTCGAAATGGCCGAGGGCTGGCTGCCCAGCATCGACCTTGTCGGGGAGCTCGCCACCGAGTTCGAGCAGCTGCGCGCCCGCCAGTCCCAGACCATGATCCGCAAGGGCGACGCCTTCACCCGCGTCAACGCCGATGTGGAGCGCAGCTTCACCGCCATCCAGGCCGTGCTCACGCGCTATCAGGCGCGCAGCCTGCCGGCGGACGAGGCGGCGCAGCTGGCCGAGGTGCTGCGCCACTGGGCGGCCTACCGGCAGAATGCGGAGCAGGCCCGCGCCGCCGTCCAGGCCGGCGACATGGCCCGCACCGAGACCCTGCTCTTCGAGGGGGATGCGCTGGTGAAGCTGAACGCGGTGCGCGGCGCCATCCGCCAGCTCCGCGCCACGCTGCGCGAGGGCAGCGAGGCCGCGCGCGACCATGGCATCACCGCCGGCCGCACCGCCATCCAGGGCATCGGCCTCGCCCTGGCCGCCACCGCCCTGCTCAGCCTCGTGCTCGGGCTGGCCCTGGCCTCCTCCGTCTCCCGCCCCCTGCTGGCGATGAGCGAGGCCATGCGCCGCCTCGCCGCCGGGGAACACGCCGTGGCCATCCCCGGCGCCGGGCGCGGCGATGAGATCGGCGCCATGGCCGCCGCCCTGCACGTCTTCCGCGACAGCATGGCCACCGCCGAACGCCTCGCCACCGAGCAGCAGGCCGCCCGCGCCAGCCGCGAGCAGCGCGCCGCCCGGCTGGAAGCCCTGGTGCGCGGCTTCGAACAGCGCGCCGGCGCCCTGGCCGGCACCCTGCGCGCCGCCTCCGCCGAGCTGGAAGGCACCGCCCGCGGCATGGCCGACACCGCCGAGCGCACCACCACCCAGGCCAGCACCGTGCGCGACTCGGCCCACCAGGCCGGGCTGAACGTTCAGACCGTCGCCACCGCCGCCGAGGAACTCACCGCCTCCATCAACGAGATCAGCCGCCAGGTGGCCCAGGCCTCGGACGTGGCGGGCAAGGCCGTCCAGCGCGCCCGCCAGACGGATGGCACCGTCCGCGCCCTCTCCGAGGGCGCCAGCAAGATCGGCGAGGTGGTGGGGCTGATCACCTCCATCGCCGGGCAGACCAACCTCCTGGCGCTGAATGCCACGATCGAGGCCGCCCGCGCCGGCGAGGCCGGCAAGGGCTTCGCCGTCGTCGCCTCGGAGGTGAAGAACCTCGCCGCCCAGACCAGCCGCGCCACCGAGGAAATCGCCGCCCAGATCACCCAGATCCAGGGCACGACGCAGCAGGCCGTGGCGGCCATCCAGGGCATCGCCAGCGCCATCGACGACGTGAACAGCATCAGCGGCAGCATCGCCGCCGCGGTCGAGGAACAGAGCGCCGCCACCGCCGAGATCGCCCGCAGCGTGCAGCGCACCGCCGAGGCCACCGGCGCGGTGACGCACAGCATCGCCTCGGTCAGCGAGGGCGCGGCGGAAACCGGCATGGCCGCAGCCCAGGTCCTGGCCGCCGCCAGCGGCTTCTCCCACCGCTCCGCCGAGCTGACGGAAGAGGTCGAGGGCTTCGTCTCCGCCGTGCGCGCCGCCTGAGGAGACGCCAGCCCGCCGCGCCACGCCGGCTGAACGGCACCGCGCCGGGCGCCGGCGGGCGTTTTTCCCACGCAGCCGCCTCCGCACCGCCCCGTGGCGTCCCGCGCCACGGGGCGTTTTTGTGCCAGCCCCTCCCCCTCCCGCCACAGCGCCGGCCACGGCGCATGGGACTCAGCGGCACGGCCCTGACGGCAGAGGGGCCTGGCCGGCGCTCCTGCCAGGTCCGGTGAAAAATGCGTATCCCGAAATGCCTCATTCCCCGACTTTTGCCCGGGGGATGAGACACTCTTTCGGGTGAACTCGCCCTGGGGTTGCAAAGCTTCCGGAAAGCTTTGTCCTTGAATTTTAACGATTAACCGCCAAAGCCGTGGATCATTTGGCGATTTCGGCACCGTCTTTATCGTTTTTTTAAACCATGTCTCTATTCTTAATACGTCTCAAAGGTGAAAAACCGCTTCGCAACACCCGCAAAGGTGGTAAGAATGCGCGCATAGATTGTGGGGGACCGAGAGATGCGTGTACTTCTGGTTGAAGACGATCTGACCACCGCCCGCGGCGTCGCCATGATGCTCAAGGCCTCGGCCATGATCGCCGATACGGCAGGGACGGGCGAGGAAGCCCTGGAACTGGCCGGGCTCTATGACTACGACATCATCATCCTCGACATCATGCTGCCCGATATGGAGGGGTATGAGGTCGTCCGCCGCCTGCGCGGCAACCGGGTGGAAACGCCGGTGCTGATCCTCTCCGGCCTGTCGCGGCCGCAGGCGAAGGTCCGGGCCTTCGGCATGGGTGCTGATGACTTCATCACCAAGCCCTTCGACCAGCAGGAGCTGATGGCCCGCATCCAGGCCATCATCCGCCGCGCCAAGGGCTTCAGCCAGCCGACCCTGTCGGTCGGCCCGCTGACGCTGAACCTGGGTTCGCGCGATGTCCGCGTGAACGACAAGGAAGTCCACCTGACGGGCAAGGAATACGCCATCCTGGAGTTGCTGGTCCTGCGCAAGGGTCTGGTGCTCACCAAGGAAGTCTTCCTGAACCACCTCTATGGCGGCATCGATGAACCCGAGGCGAAGATCATCGACGTCTTCATCTGCAAGCTGCGCAAGAAGCTGGCGCAGGCCGGTGCGGGCGACCTGATCGGCACCGTCTGGGGCCGTGGCTACGTCCTGCGCGACCCGAGCGGCCTCTCCGCCCGCTTCCCGATGCCGGACATGCCGCCTGCCGCCGTGCTGCCGCCGCAGCCGCAACCCGTGGCCTGAACTTCGCCACATCCTGTCTGGACCGGGGCGCTGGCCGTGAGGCCGGCGCCCCGGATCGTCGTTTCCTCAAAGCCTTCTTTTTCTGAAGAAAAAGAAGCAAAAAGACTTTTCCAGTTTGGCGTCCCGCCTCAGTCCCCCGGCGGGACGCAAACTGAAAAAGGTTTTTTGGTTCTTTTTTTCAAAAAAGAACGTTCAGACGGCGATCGCCTTCCCATCCGCGAGGGCATAGACGCCACGCTCGCCATTCACCGGCACCAGGCGCTCCGTCAGGCCCAGCACCGTCTCCGCGCCGCCGAGATAGAGCACGCCATCGGGCGCGAGCTGCGCGGCCAGCGCGTTCAGCACCTTCCCCTTGGTCGGCGGGTCGAAATAGATCAGCACGTTGCGGCAGAAGATGACGTCGAAGCGGCCCAGCGGGCGGTGGTCGCCCAGCAGGTTGCGCTCCTCGAACTTCGCCATGCCGCGCAGCTCGGGCGAAACGCGCCACTTGCCGCTTTCCTGCTTGAAATACTTCACCAGCATCTGCACCGGCAGGCCGCGCTGCACCTCGAACTGGGTGAAGGTGCCCTCCCGGGCGCGCTCCACCACCTCGCGCGAGAGGTCGCTGCCATAGATCTCGGCATCGCGGATGTTCAGCTCGCGCAGCACCATCGCCACCGAATAGGCTTCCTGCCCGGTCGAGCAGGCGGCGGACCAGATGCGGAACTTGTGGCCTGGCGGACGCGCCGCCTGGAGCTTTGGAATCAGCCGCTTCAGATGGTCGAAGGGCTTGCCGTCGCGGAAGAAGCTGCTCTCATTGGTGGTGAGCGCCTCCGTCACCGCGCGCGCCAGCGTCTCCGCCCGCGCATCCTTGAGCCGGATCGCCAGAGCATCGAGGCTGGCAATGCCTTCCTGCTTCAGGATCGGCGCAAGGCGCGTATCCAGCATGTATTCCTTATCCGGCGTCAGCACGATGCCGGAACGCGCCTTCACCAGCGCGGCAATCGAGGCAAAGCTATCCGGGTTCATGCGATCCCCCCGGCGGAGGACAGACCCGCCGTTCCGAATTGCGCCAATACTTTTTCAGCCAGTTGCTCTGGCGGCAGCAGGGCCTGGGCCAGGCCAGCCTTGGCCACCGCCCCGGGCATGCCCCAGACGACGCTGGACGCCTCATCCTGCGCCAGCACCATTCCGCCCGCCGCCGCGACGGCCTTGCAGCCCAGCATCCCGTCCTGCCCCATGCCGGTCAGGATCACCGCCAGCACGCGGCCTTCGCAGGCTGAGACGACGCTGCGCAGCATCGGGTCCACCGCCGGGCGGCAGAAATTCTCGGGCGGATCGGTGGTCAACCTGGCCACCAGCCCGCCCTGCGCCGAGTCCACCAGCAAATGGCGGTCCCCCGGCGCGACATAGATGCGGCCCGCCTGCAGCATTTCCCCTTCCTTCGCCTCGGCCGCCTGGGGCCCGCCGAGGCGTGAGAGATGGTCCGCCAGCATGGCCGTGAAGCCCGCGGGCATGTGCTGCACCACCACGATCGGCACCGGCAGCGGCGTGGTCAGCCGCCGGACGAAGCCGGCCAGGGCCTGCGGCCCACCGGTGGAGGAGCCGATGGCCAGGATCCGCGGCTTGCGCTGCAGCCCATGGGCCATGCGGTGCGCGGCCATGGCGGCGGCTGGGCCATCCCCGCCGGCACCGGGCAAGCTGCTCATCCGCAGCGGGGACCTAGCCACCACCGGTAGCGGCGGCGGGTGGGACGGGGGGGCGCGCATGCGTGCCCAGCCTTTCACCTTGGCCAGCAGGTCCGCCCGGAAGGCGGGATCATTCATCCCCCCTGCGGCGGCGCTGGGTTTGGGAACGTAATCCGCCGCGCCGGCCCGCATGGCCGCCATGGTGACCTCTGCCCCGCGCTGGGTCAGCGCGCTGGCCACAATCACGGCCAGGGATGGCTGGGCCTTCAACAACAAGGGCAAGGCCGTCATGCCATCCATCACCGGCATCTCCAGATCCAGCAGAACCACTTGCGGTCGGCCTTCGCGCGGCATGGCCTGCAGCGCATCGAGGGCCTTCTGGCCATCAGCGACGCGCGCCACCACCTTCACCGCAGGGTCTGCTTCCAGGATGCGGGCAAAGGCAGAGCGGACGGTGGCGCTGTCATCACACAGCATCACCCGCACGGGCCGTTCCACCTGCGCCGCCCTGCCGGGCAGCGGGAAGGTCACGGCTCGGCTTCTTCCGCCACGAAGCCCAGCTGCACCAGCTTGCCCGTCATGATCGCGTCGTCGAACGGCTTCATGATGTATTCCTGGGCACCCGCGCCCAGCGCCATCACGATGCGGTCGAACTCGCTCTCCGTCGTGCAGAGCATGATCACCGGCTCATCAGGGCCGAATTCAGCCCGCGCGGCCTTCAGGAATTCCAGCCCGTCCATGACGGGCATGTTCCAGTCCAGCACCACGAGCTTCGGCAGCGAAGCGCGGCAGGCATACAGAGCCTGCTGGCCATCCTCGGCCTCGGTCACGACAAAGCCGTGCCGCTCCAGGATGCGACGCGCGGCCTTGCGCACCACGCGGCTGTCATCGACCACAAGGCAGGTCAGCGCACCGTCCATCACACCCTCTCCTTCATCCGATCGCCAGAATGCGATCCACATCCAGCACGATCAGCAGACGATCATCCTGGCGATGCACTCCGCGCGAGACATCGCGCCACACGGGATCCAGCGTCGGCGGATTGCCGGCGAAGCCATCCGCCCGCAGCGGAACAACCTCTCCCACGGAATCCGACAACAAGCTGTAAAGTTCGCCGCTCTGCTCGACGACAACGCTCATCGGCGGCGAGGCATTGGCGCTGCGCTCGGGCAGGCCGAGACGCCGCCGCAGGTCGATGGCCGTCACGATGCGGCCACGCAGGTTGAGGCTGCCGGCCACCTCGCGCGGCGCCAGCGGCACCCGCGTGATCGCCTGCGAGGCCAGGATGTCCCGCACCGCCAGCACCGGCACGCCGCAAAGCTGCCCGGCCACCGTCAGCGTCAGGAACATTTCCGCGGCACTGTCATTCACCACATTCACGGCCGCGCGTGCCGCAGCGCCGTTTCCTGAGCGCATTTGCGTCTGCATCGCCTTCTCCCCTCAGGCCATTGCCGGCAACGGCATGTGTTCCTGCAGCGACGCCAGCAGCGCGTCGCGGTCGGATTTGCCGATGTAGTCGATGAAGCCGGCCTCGCGCGCCTGGCGCACCTGCTCCGGATCCACACGTCCGCTGAGCGCGATCATCTTCAGGTCGCGCCATGGTCCTTCCGCGCGCACCGCGCGGGCCAGTCCCATGCCGTCCAGCTCCGGCATTTCGATGTCGGAGACGATGATATCGAACATCGCGCCCTGCTCGCGCAGCTGCAGCGCCTGCATGCCGGTATCCACCGCCACCACCTCGTAGCCCACCGCCGTCAGCCCCGGCACCAGCAGGTGGCGGAAGAAGGCGCTGTCCTCGACGAGCAGCACGCGCTTCGTCGCCTTGGTCAGGCTGGGCGGGCGGAACCAGTCATCGCCGGCCTGGCGCAGCCACCAGGCGCAATCCATCACATCCGTGACCTTGCCGCCGATCACCGCGCTGCCGAGATAGCCAGCAAGCTCGCTGGTGCCCTCGACCATCAGATGCTCCTCGATCACGTCGAGGATGGCATCGACCATCAGGCCCATGCTGCGGTCGCGGTCGTTGAAGACGAGCACCGCCTGGCGCTTGCCCGGCTCGGGCGGCATCCAGCTGGGCGACATCGGCACCAGCGGCATCAGCTTGCCGCGATACTGCACCAGCGTCTTGCCGCCGGAATGCTCGATGCTCTCCGCCGGCAGATCCTCAAGCCGCGCGACGAGGCCGAGCGGCACCGCCTTCGGCGTGTCGTCGCCAGCGCGGAAGAGCAGCAGCGCCGTGCGCTCGGAGGAGCGCTGGCCGCGCAGCCCCTCGGGGCCACGCGAGGCGTCCTCGCTCGGGCCATCGGCGCCGACGCCGGTGGCGCGGGCGATGCCGTTGGGGTCGAGGATCATGATGACGCTGCCATCGCCCAGGATGGTGTTGCCGCTGAACATCGTCACATGGCGCAGGATCGGCGCCACCGGCTTCACCACGATTTCCTCGGTGTCGAACACCTTGTCCACGATGATGCCGAAGACATTGGCGCCCACCTGGGTGACGACGACGAAGCCCTGGTCGCGCTCCGCCTCGTTCATCCGGTTTTCCAGCTGCAGCAGCTGCGACAGCGAGACCAGCGGCAGCAGGCGGTCGCGCAGGCGCATCACCGGCGTGGCATGGATGCGCTCGATCTGCGCGCCCTCGGTGCTGCCGCCGGCGCGCACCAGCTCCACCACGCCGATCTGCGGGATGGCGAAGCGCTCGCCGCCCGCCTCGACGATCAGCGCCGAGACAATGGCCAGCGTCAGCGGGATCTTGATGTAGAAGGTCGTGCCCTTGCCCTCGACCGAGCGCAGCTCGATCGTGCCGCCGATCTTCTCCACATTGGTCTTCACCACGTCCATGCCGACGCCGCGGCCGGAGACCGAGGTGATGGCCGCCGCCGTCGAGAAGCCGGCGCGGAAGATGAAGTGCTGGATCTCGCGCTCGCTCATCGAGGCGATCTCGGACTCGGTGGCCAGCCCCTGGCTCAGCACCTTGGACTTGATCTTCTCGACCGAGAGGCCGCGCCCGTCATCGCCGATCTCGATGATGATGTGGCCGCCCTCGTGATAGGCGTTCAGCAGGATGCGCCCGACCTCGGGCTTGCCGGCGGCGCGGCGCTGCTCGGGATTCTCGAGGCCGTGGTCACCGCTGTTGCGCACCATATGCGTCAGCGGGTCCTTGATGAGCTCGAGCACCTGCCGGTCCAGCTCGGTCTCGGCGCCCTTCATCACCAGCTCGATCTTCTTGCCCAGTTCGTTCGCGAGGTCGCGCACGATACGCGGCAGCTTCTGCCAGGCATTGCCGATCGGCTGCATGCGGGTCTTCATCACCCCTTCCTGCAGCTCGGAGGTGATGTGGGAGAGGCGCTGCAGCGGCACGGTCAGCGCCGCGTCGCTGCGCGCGCGCACCAGCTGGAGCAGCTGGTTGCGGGTCAGCACCAGCTCGCTGACCAGCGTCATCAGGTCCTCGAGCACGTCGACCGAGACGCGGATGGTCTGCGCCGCCGTGATCGGGCCGCCACCGCCGCCGCCACCGGCCGGCGCCTCATGGTCATGCTCGGCGGCGCGGGAGGGGGTGGGCGCGGGCGCGGGGGCCGCCGGCGCGGGGGCCGGGGCGGGCGCGGCCTCGGCCACCGGCTCCGCGGCGGCGGGCGGGGCCTCGGCCTCGGCCACCGGGGCGGGCTCGGGCGCCACTTCCGCCGCGGCCGAGCTGGCCGAGGGCGGCGCCACCGGCATCTCACCCCGCCAGGCCGCGTCCAGCGCCGCGATCAGCTTCGTGTCATCGCCCTGCGGCTCGCTGCCCGAGGCCTCCAGGCCCGCCACGATGTGCTTCAGGCAGTCGATCGCCGAGAGGATCAGGGTGATGCCCTCGGGCGTCACCTTCAGCGAGCCGTCGCGATACTTGCCCAGCACGTTCTCGGCCGCGTGCGCCACCTTCTCCAGGCGGGACAGGCCGAGGAAGCCGCAGGTGCCCTTGATGGTGTGGACGTTCCGGAAGATTTCCGACAGCGTCGGCTTGTCGTCCGGTGCCTTCTCCAGCTTCAGCAGCGCCACGTCGAGCGACGCGAGGCCTTCGTTGGTTTCGGTCAGAAAGTCTGCAAGAAGGTCGTCCATCGCGGTCCCCGGCGGCTGGCTTTGCCGCAAACTGACGGGAGGACCGCGAAGAAAGGGTAAAAGTGGGTGCCTTGTGTGCCCCGCTCACTCACTTGGCACGGGAGAAGGCGCCAGATGCAGCGCCGCGGGCGCCTCCGGCCCGCCCTCCGCCACCAGCGCGGCGCGCCAGCCGGCCTGCCGCGCCTGCCGCCGCAGCATCGCCGCCAGCACCCCGCGCGGGCCGCCGC
>NZ_JANFNY010000103.1 GCF_024437745.1 Roseomonas sp. GC11
GTGGCGCAGTACGACATGGAAGCCTATTACCGCACCGTCCGCAGCCGCTGGTTCGGCACCGGCGATCTCGCCGCCGATCTCCCCGGCGCCAGCAACCCCCAGGATACGGCACGCTAAGACATGGCCCTGCCTCCCGCCCGCCCGGCCTCGCCTGCCGGGGAGCCCTCGATGGATGACATCCTCTCCTCCATCCGCAACATCCTGAACGAGGATGAACACCTGGAGGCGGGGCACCCGCCGCTGGAGCTGACCGAAGACATGCTGGTCCCGACGCCCAAGACTCCCGCGGCCCCGCAGGAGACCGCCCCGCCTGCCGCGCCCGCCGTCCAGGCCCCTCCCGTGGCGCTCCCCACTGCCGCCGAGGCGCCGGCCGAGCCGGCCCCGGCCCTGCCCGGGGATGCGCTGCTCGGCCCCGTGGCCGCCGCCGCCGCCGCCGCCGCGCTGGGGCAGCTGGCCCGCGCCGTGGCCGATGACCGCAAGGCCCCCGTCCAGCGGGCCGGCGGCCCCAGCATCGAGGATGTGGTGCGCGAGGAGCTGCGCCCGCTGCTGAAATCCTGGCTCGACCAGCATCTGCCGCCGCTGGTGGAACGGCTGGTGAAGGCCGAGATCGAGCGCGTCCTGGGGCGCGCCGCGGGGTAAGTGGTCCTGAGGGGGCTTTGCCCCCTCAACCCCCCTTTCTTTCCCTTGGGCAGGGGACAGGGTCCCCTGCACCGGCCTTCAGAAAGGGTTTCCAAAGGCCTCAGGCCTTTGGTGGGGAGAGTTTGAGAGGGGTGAAGCCCCTCTCAAGACCAGGGTCCCTCTTCCCGCGCCATGGGACCCCGCGCGCAGCCTCTTGACGGCGGCGCGGCGGGCGCACAAGCGTGCGCCATGCTCGACAAGACCCTCTCGCCCGCCTCGTTCGAACAGCGCCTCTATGAAGGGTGGGAGGCCGCCGGCAGGTTCGGCGCCCATCCCGAAAGCCCGGCGGCGCCGTTCACCATCATGATCCCGCCGCCCAATGTCACGGGCAGCCTCCATATCGGCCACGCGCTCACCTTCACGATCCAGGACACCCTGATCCGCTGGCGGCGCATGCAGGGCCGGGATGCGCTGTGGCAGCCGGGCACCGACCATGCCGGCATCGCCACCCAGATGGTGGTGGAGCGCCTGCTGGCGACGCAGGGCGTCGATCGCCGCGAGATCGGCCGCGAGAAGTTCCTGGAGCATGTCTGGGAGTGGAAGGGCCAGTCGGGCGGCAGCATCACCCGCCAGCTCCGCCGCCTCGGCGCCAGCCTGGACTGGCCGCGCGAGCGCTTCACCATGGATGAGGGCCTCTCCGAGGCCGTGCGCGAGGTCTTCGTCACCCTGCACCGCCAGGGGCTGATCTACCGCGACCGCCGCCTGGTGAACTGGGACCCGAAGTTCCAGACCGCCATCTCCGACCTGGAGGTGGAGAGCCGCGAGGTGAAGGGCAGCCTCTGGCACCTGCGCTACCCGGTCGAGGGGGAGGCGGGCCGCTTCATCGTGGTCGCCACCACCCGGCCGGAGACCATGCTGGGCGACACCGCCATCGCCGTGCATCCGGAGGATGAGCGCTTCCGCGACCTGATCGGCCAATTCGCCATCCTGCCGCTGGTTGGCCGCCGCATCCCCATCGTGGCCGATGAGTATTCCGACCCCGAGAAGGGCTCGGGCGCGGTGAAGATCACCCCGGCGCATGACTTCAACGACTTCGCCGTGGGCAAGCGGCATGGCCTCGCCATGCCGTCCGTGCTCGATGCCGATGGCAGGGTCTTCCTCGACGAGATCGCCGGTGACATCGCCGCCCTCCCGGGCGTGACGGAGCCGGATTTCGTCCGCGCCCTGGCCGGCAAGGACCGCTTCGCCGCGCGCAAGGAGATCATCGCCGAGCTGGAGCGGCTGGACCTCGTCGAGAAGATCGAGCCGCACACCCATGCCGTGCCGCATGGCGACCGCTCGGGCGTGCCGATCGAGCCGCGCCTGACGATGCAGTGGTATTGCGACGCCGCCACCCTGGCCAAGCCCGCCATCGAGGCGGTGGAGACGGGGCGGACGGAATTCGTCCCCAAGCATTTCGAGAATATCTTTTTCAGCTGGATGCGCGACATCCAGCCCTGGTGCATCTCGCGCCAGCTCTGGTGGGGGCACCAGATCCCGGCCTGGTACGCGCCGGATGGCAGCGTCTTCGTCGCCCGCACGGAGGAGGAGGCGCTGGCCGAGGCCCGCGCGAAGCTCGGCGCCGATGTGACCCTGACGCGCGACCCGGATGTGCTGGACACCTGGTTCAGCTCCGCCCTCTGGCCCTTCTCCACCCTGGGCTGGCCCACCAAGACCGCCGAACTGGCGAAGTACTACCCCGGCGATGTGCTGGTGACGGGGTGGGACATCATCTTCTTCTGGGTCGCCCGGATGATGATGATGGGCCTCCACTTCATGGGCGATGTGCCCTTCCGCACCGTCTACATCCATGGCCTGGTCCGCGACGAGAAGGGCCAGAAGATGTCGAAGTCGAAGGGCAACGTCATCGACCCGCTGGAACTGGTGGACAGCTTCGGCGCCGATGCGCTGCGCTTCACCATCGCCTCCCTGGCCACGCCGGGGCGCGATGTGAAGCTGGGCCGCAAGCGCGTCGAGGATTTCCGTTCCTTCGGCACCAAGCTGTGGAACGCGGCGCGCTTCTGCGAGATGAACGGCATCGCGCCGGATGCGGGCTTCGACCCCGCCGCGGTGCGGACGCCGCTGGCGCGCTGGATCCTGGACGCCGCCAACACCGCCATCGCCGAGGCGAATGCGGCGCTGGAGGCCTACCGCATGGATGACTATGCCTCGGCCTGCTACCGCTTCGTCTGGAACAGCTTCTGCGACTGGTTCCTGGAATTCGCCAAGCCGGCGCTGAATGGCGAGGACGGGCCGGAGAAGGCGGAGGTCAAGGGCGCGGCGCAGCATGTGCTGGGCACCATCCTGAAGCTGCTGCACCCGGTCATGCCCTATCTGACCGAGGAGCTTTGGGCGCGGCTCGGCTATGGCGCCGAGGGCACGCTGATGGTCACCGCCTGGCCGCAGCCCATCGCCATCCCCGGCGCCGCCGAGGCGCGGGCGGAGCTGGACTGGGTGGTGGGCCTCGTCTCCGCCGTGCGCGGCGTGCGGGCCGAGATGAACGTGCCGCCCTCCGTCACCGTGCCGCTGCTGGCGCAGGGCGCGGCGGCGGAGACGCTGGCGCGCGGCGCGCGCTGGATCGAGGCCATCCGCCGCCTCGGCCGCGCCACCGGGTTCCACCCGCTGGAGGGGGAGGCGCCGAAGGGCGTGGCGCAGGTCGTGGTGGGCGAGGCCACCATCCTGCTGCCGCTGGCCGAGGTGATCGACCTCGCCGCCGAGCGCGCGCGCCTGGCGAAGGAGCGCGACAAGGCCGCCGCCGAGGGCGCCAAGGTGGAGCAGAAGCTGGCCAATGCCGACTTCGTCGCCCGCGCCAAGCCCGAGGTGGTGGAGGAAAACCGCGAGCGCCTGGCCGCCTATCAGGCCGAGGTGGCGCGGCTTGAGGCCGCGCTGGCCCGTATCGCGGAGTGAAACAGGGCGCGGGCCGGGGTTTTGCGCCGGCCCGCGCTTTTCTTCCGCCCTCCCGCGGTATCTGTGCGCGGTAGAAATAAAATTCTCCGGCGCTTCTTGAGAATATGATCTGTCAATTATGAAATGACGGACATGAACTTGGGGTAGATCATATCCGTCTTTCCCGTGCTGGTTTATCGCCTGACCAAGCCTCGCCACCTCCGGGTGGCGGCAGCGGACAGGAGAGACCATGACCAACCAGCGTGACGCTGCTCAGACAGCGGCAGCCGACCCGCACGATACCCGCCGCAGGGTGCTCGCCATCCTCGGCGGCTCGTCGGGCAATCTTGTCGAGTGGTATGATTTCTACGTCTATGCGGCGACGGCGCTGTATTTCGCGCCTTCCTTCTTCCCCGGCGACAATCCCACCGTCCAGCTGCTGAACACCGCGGCCATCTTCGCCGTCGGCTTCCTGATGCGGCCGATCGGCGGCTGGCTCTTCGGCCGCATCGCCGACCAGCATGGCCGCCGCAGCTCCATGCTGATCTCCGTCCTGCTGATGTGCTTCGGCTCGCTGATGATCGCGGTGCTGCCGACCTACCAGAGCATCGGCATCGCCGCGCCCATCCTGCTGCTGGTCGCGCGCCTGCTCCAGGGCCTTTCGGTGGGTGGTGAATACGGCACCTCCGCCACCTATATGAGCGAGGTGGCGGTTGCGAAGCACCGCGGCTTCTACGCCTCCTTCCAGTATGTCACGCTGATCGGCGGGCAGCTTCTGGCGCTGCTCGTGGTGGTGATCCTCCAGGCGCTCTACGACACGGCGGAAATCCGCGCCTGGGCCTGGCGCGTGCCCTTCTTCATCGGCGCGGCCACGGCGGTGATCGCCCTCTTCCTGCGCCGCACCCTGCATGAGACGAGTTCGGCCAGCGACCGCAACCGCAAGGGCGCGGGCAGCATCGCCCTGCTGCTGGCGCATCCGCGCCCGCTGCTGCAGGTGATCGGGCTGACGGCGGGCGGCAGCCTGTCCTTCTATGCCTTCACCACCTACATGCAGAAATTCCTGGTCAACACCGCCGGCTTCAGCGCCGCCAGCGCCAGCCAGACGATGACGGCGGTGCTGTTCTGCTACATGCTGATGCAGCCGCCGCTGGGCGCGCTGTCGGACCGCATCGGCCGGCGCAACAGCCTGCTGGTCTTCGGGGCGGGCATGGTCATCGTCACCGTGCCGCTGATGGGCTATCTGGCCACAGTGCACAGCGCGCCGGCGGCCTTCCTCGGCATTCTCGCCGCGCTGCTGATCATCAGCTTCTACACCTCGATCAGCGGCGTGGTGAAGGCGGAGATGTTCCCGGCCGAGATCCGCGCCCTGGGCGTCGGCCTCGGCTATGCCATCGCCAATTCGCTGTTCGGCGGCACGGCGGAATATGTCGCGCTCTTCCTCAAGAGCCAGGGCATGGAAAGCAGCTTCTTCTGGTATGTCTCCTTCATGGCGCTGATCTCCTTCCTGACGACGCTGTCGATGAAGGATCCGCGCCAGCATGGCTACATGGCGCCGCCCGAGCCGCGTGGCTGAACCGGGTGGGGCGGGGAGGGCTGGCTCTCCCCGCCCGCGTGGCGCAAAGGGCAGCCCCGCGCGGGAAAGATGGCGCTATCGGGTTGCCGGCGGAAGCTTGTTGCGCGATACAGCGGCGGGACGCAACAGAATGAAGGTCACGCCCGCATGGCTGAGCATAAATGGGATAAGTCGCGCCTGCCGAGCCGCCATGTGAGCGTCGGCCCGGAGCGCGCCCCGCACCGCTCCTATTACTATGCGATGGGGATGACGGAGGAGGAGATCGCCCAGCCGCTGGTGGGCGTCGCCACCTGCTGGAACGAGGCCGCCCCCTGCAACATCGCCCTGAACCGCCAGGCGCAGAGCGTCAAGAAGGGCGTGAAGGAAGCCTTCGGCACGCCGCGCGAATTCACCACCATCACGGTGACCGACGGCATCGCCATGGGCCACCAGGGCATGAAGTCGTCGCTCGCCTCGCGCGATGCCATCGCCGACACGGTGGAGCTGACGATCCGCGGCCACAGCTATGACGCCATGGTGGCGCTGGCGGGCTGCGACAAGTCGCTGCCGGGCATGATGATGGCTATGCTGCGCCTGAACGTGCCGAGCGTCTTCATGTATGGCGGCTCCATCCTGCCCGGCAAGTTCAAGGGCAAGGACGTCACCGTCGTCGACGTGTTCGAGGCGGTCGGCCAGCACGCCGCCGGCAATATGTCGGATGAGGATCTGCACGCCCTCGAATGCGTCGCCTGCCCCTCCGCCGGCGCCTGTGGCGGGCAGTTCACCGCCAACACCATGGCGACGGTGTCGGAGGCCATCGGCCTCGCGCTGCCCGGCTCCGCCGGCGCCCCGGCGCCCTATGAGGATCGTGACCGCTGGGCGGTGGAATCCGGCCGCGCCGTGATGAACCTCCTGCGGAAGAATATCCGCCCGCGCGACATCGTCACGCTGAAGTCGCTGGAGAATGCGGCGGTCGTGGTCGGTGCCACCGGCGGCTCCACCAATGCCGGCCTGCACCTGCCGGCCATCGCGCATGAGGCGGGCATCCGCTTCACGCTGGATGATGTCGCCGCCATCATGCGCCGCACCCCCTACATCGCCGACCTGAAGCCGGGCGGGAAGTATGTGGCGCTCGATGTCCACCGCATCGGCGGCATTCCGGTCATCATCAAGGCGCTGCTCGACGCGGGCCTGCTGCATGGCGACTGCATGACCGTCACCGGCAGGACCCTGGCCGAGAACCATGCCGATATCGTCTTCCCGACGGATCAGGACGTGGTCTACCCGGTCTCGAAGGCGCTGACGCCGACGGGCGGCGTGGTCGGGCTGAAGGGCAACCTCGCCCCGGACGGCGCCATCGTGAAGGTCGCCGGCATGAAGACGCTGCGCTTCGAGGGCAGCGCGCTCTGCTTCGACTGCGAGGAGGAGGCCTTCAAGGCCGTCGAGCAGCGCGCCTACAAGGAAGGCGATATCATCGTCATCCGCTATGAGGGCCCGAAGGGTGGCCCCGGCATGCGCGAGATGCTCTCGACCACCGCCGCCATCTATGGCCAGGGCATGGGCGAGAAGGTGGCGCTGATCACCGATGGCCGCTTCTCCGGCGGCACGCGCGGCTTCTGCGTCGGCCATGTCGGGCCCGAGGCGGCGGTCGGCGGCCCGATCGGCCTGCTGCAGAATGGCGACCGCATCGTCATCGACGCCGAGAAGGGCACGATCGACGTGCTGATCTCCGAGGAGGAGATGGCCCGCCGCCGCGCCGCCTGGCAGCCGCGCAAGACCGACTACAATTCCGGCGCGCTGTGGAAGTACGCCCAGCTCGTCGGCCCGGCCTATCTGGGCGCGGTGACGCATCCCGGCGGGGCCGAGGAAACCCATTGCTACGCTGATATCTGAGCCCTGGAGTCCCTGAGGGGCTTCGCCCCTCTCCCCCCGGAGGCGCCCCGGTGCCCGGCTGGGGGGGGAGGGAGCGTCCGGGCGGGAAAGGGAGGGGCGGTGCCGCAGGGCGCCGCCCCTTCTGTTTACGTCCTGTCACAACTTGCCATGGCAGGCCACGTTTCTGCCCCAGCATCGCCATGCTGGCGAGGGAGCCTATGGTTCCGCAGGGCTTCCGGCCCCGCGCGCTTCCGCCGAGGCCAGGGGCCGGAGCATGAGAGGAGATCGCCGATGATGCACCGAAGGATCATGCTGGGGAGGATCGCGGCGGGGTTTGGCCTGCTGCTCGTCCCGGCCGGGGCCCTTCCGGCGCTGGCCCAGCCGCGGCCTTATGACGGAGGGCCGCCCGGCGCGCCGGACCGCCTGCCACCGGGGGCGCCGCCGCATCATCCGCCCATGGCCGGGCCGCGCCCGCATCACCACCGCCCGCCGCCGCCTCCGCCGCCGCCCCGGCATCATCGCCGCCGCCGGCGCTACCACCGCCACCCGCCGCCGCCGCGGCCGTTCTGAGGGAGGGGGGCGATGATCGCGCGCCGCGGAATTCTGGCGGGGTGGCTGGGCGCCCTGACCCTGCCTCTGGCGCTTTCCGGCGCCGGGGCGGCGGTGGCCCAGCCCTATGGCGGCCCGCCGCCGGGCTGGCGGCCACCCCCGGCGCCACCTCTGCGCTTCGAGCCGCCGCCCGGCCCGCCGCCGCGCCCCGGCTGGGTGCGGCAGCCCGGGCATTGGGCCTGGCTGCGGGGTGCCTATGTCTGGGTGCCGGGGCGCTGGCGCCGCCAGCGGCCGGGCCGTTGGCGGGAAGGCTACTGGGCCGAGCGGCGGGGCCGCTGGGTCTGGGTCGAGCCCGGTTGGAGGTGACAGAGATGCGCCCTTTGCTTCCCCTGCTGCTGCTGGCCGTGGCGGCCCTGGGTCTGGCGGGCTGCGTGGTCGCGCCGGCCCCCGGCTATTACGGTCCGCCCCGGGGCTATTACTACGCGCCGCCGCCCCCTCCGCCCCCATATTGGCACCGGGGCTGGTAGCGCAGCCGCTTCGCACATGCGAAATTGGAAAGACCCCGTGAACCGGATGCGGTGAGGCCCGCATCCCTCACAGATTCCCTGCTGGGAGGCAGGATCCATGCGCCACGCCTTGTTGATTGCCGTTCTGCTGGTGGCCGCGATTGGCCTGATCGGCTGTGTGCCGCCGCCCGGCCCGGGGCCATGGGGCGGGCCGATGCATGGCCCGATGATGGGCGGCGGCTGGCGCTGAGCCATGGCGCGTGGCGCCTGCCCTTGAGAGGGGCTTCGCCCCTCTCAAACTCTCCCCACCAAAGGCCTGAGGCCTTTGGAAACCCTTTCTGATGGCGGGTGCAGGGAGCCCTGCTCCCTGCCCAAGGGAAAAAATGGGGGGAGTTTGAGGGGGCAAAGCCCCCTCAAGACCACCCGAGGCCCGTATTTTAAACCCTGCCCGTGTCGATCTCGACAAGGAGCGGCGTGTGGTCCGAGGGCTGTTCCTGGCTGCGCGGCGCGGTATCCACCCAGACACGCCCCAGCCGCTCCGCCAGCTCCGGCGAGAGCAGGGCATGGTCGATGCGCAGCCCCCGGTTGGCCTCGAAGGCCGGCCCGTAATCCCAGTAGGTATAAAGCCGCTCCGCCGGATGCAGGGCGCGCAGCGCGTCGGTCAGGCCGAGATGCTCCAGCGCCCGGAAGGCGGCGCGGGTCTCCGGCCGCACCAGCGCATCGGTGGGCGGCAGGGCACGGGGGGCGAGGTCCAGCTCCGTCGGGCAGACATTGAAGTCGCCCAGAATGGCGAAGGGGGTGAAGCTGTCCAGCCGCTCCCGCGCCAGCAGGCGGAGGCGCTCCATCCAGCGCAGCTTGTAGGCATAGCCCTCCGCCCCGCCCGAATTGCCGTTGGGCAGGTAGATGCCGGCCAGCCGGGCGCCCGCCGCGGCAATCTCGACATAGCGGGCCTGTTCATCCTCCGGCTCGCCGGGCAGGCGGTCCAGCACCACCGCGAAGGGAATGCGCCCCAGGACGGCGACGCCGTTGCGCCCGCCATGCTGGCCGACGGCGTGGCTGGTATAGCCGAGATCGGTGAATTCCCCGGCCGGGAATTCCTCCGTCTTGCACTTGAGTTCCTGGAGGAAGACAAGATCCGGCTGGGCGGATTGCAGGAAGGCGCGCAGATGCGGCGCGCGCTTGCGCGCCGAATTCACGTTGAAGCTGGCGAGGCGCACGCGGGGGCGGGCCGCTCAGCCGAGGGAGAAGGAGGCGCCGCAGCCGCAGCCCGAGGCCGCCTGCGGGTTCTTCACGGTGAAATGGGCGCCGATCAGCTCATCCGCCCAGTCCAGCTCCGCCCCGGCCAGCAGGTCGAGGCTGACGGGGTCGATCATCACCTTCACCCCATCCTGTTCCAGCACGAGGTCATCGGCCGCCAGCGTGTCGTCGAGCTGGAAGGAATACTGGAAGCCGGAGCAGCCGCCGGCCAGCACGGCCAGGCGCAACCCGGCCTGCGGGCGGCCATCGCGCGCGGCGATCTCGGCCACCTGGGCGAAGGCGCGGGGGGTGACGCGGAAGGCGGGCGGGGGCGGGGCGGTGCCGTCGGGCATGGTGTGGAACTCCTCAGGGCCGCAACATAGGGGGGCGGGCGCGGTTTTCCAACGCCGCGCCCCGGCCTGCGGCGTTGCGGCGCGGCGGGGTGGCTGGTAAGCCGCGCGGTCATCATGTCCGACCTCGCCCCCTTCGCCGTGCGCGCCGAGACTTCGCGGGGCCGCCTCCATCCGGAGCCGGCCGGCGGGGTGCGCTCGCCCTTCCAGCGGGACCGGGACCGGATCATCCACAGCGCCGCCTTCCGCCGCCTGCAATACAAGACGCAGGTTTTCATCTATCATGAGGGCGATGCCTTCCGCACGCGGCTGACCCACAGCATCGAGGTGGCGCAGATCGCCCGCTCCATCGCCCGCCGCCTGCGGGTGGATGAGGATCTGGCGGAGGCGCTGGCGCTTGCCCATGACCTCGGCCACCCGCCCTTCGGCCATGCCGGGGAGGATGCGCTGAACGGGCTGATGCGCCCCTATGGCGGCTTCGACCACAATGCGCAGAGCCTGAAGGCGGTGACGGTGCTGGAGAAGCGCTATGCCGGCTTCGACGGGCTGAACCTGACCTGGGAGACGCTGGAGGGGCTGGCCAAGCACAATGGCCCGATCCGCCGCCCCACGCGCTTCATGGCGGAATACGACGCGCTGCACCCGCTGGAGCTGGAGAGCCACGCCTCGGTCGAGGCGCAGGCCGCCGCCCTGGCCGATGACATCGCCTACAACAACCACGACCTGGATGACGGGCTGCGCGCCGGCCTCTTCAGCCTGGAGGAGGCGGCCGCCCTGCCGCTGGTGGGCGAGGCGGTGCGCGAGGTGCGCGACCTCCACCCGGAGGCGCCCGCCGCGCGGCAGGCCAGCGAGGCCATTCGCCGCGTCATCAACCGCATGATCCAGGATGTGGTGGCGGAGGCCTCGCGCCGGCTCGCCGCGCTGGCGCCGGCGAGCGTGGCCGAGGTGCGCGCCGCCGGGCGGCCCATGGTCGTCTTCAGCGCGCCGATGCAGGAGGCCAACCAGCAGGTGCGCGCCTTCCTGCGTGAGCGCATGTACCGCCACTGGCGCGTCAACCGCACGACGCAGAAGACGCGCCGCGTGGTGCAGGTGCTGTTCAGCCTGCTGCATGGCGGGCCGGACATGCTGCCTTCCGAATGGCGCCTGCGCGCCGGTGAGCCCGGCGGCGCCGAATGCGCCGCCGTGGTGTGCGACTATATCGCCGGCATGACCGACCGCTTCGCGCTGGACGAGCACCGGCGCCTGACTGACCCCCACATTCCCGGCTGAACGGACATCATGGAACAGACCCACCCCGCCCCGCAGGATATCTTTGCCGCGCTGCGCGCCGAGGTGCTGGCCTGCCTGCGCCGCCTGCTGCCCGACCTGCCGGAGGAGGCGCTGGCGCGCGTCACGGTGGAGCCGCCGCGTGACGCGTCGCATGGCGACATGTCGACCAATGCCGCGATGGTGGTGGCCAAGGTGGCGAAGCTGCCGCCGCCGAAGCTGGCCGCCGACCTCGCCGCCGCGCTCGCCGCGCTGCCGAGTGTGGCGGAGGCCGCGCCGGCCGGGCCCGGCTTCGTCAATCTGCGCCTGGCGGAAGCCTTCCTGCTGGGCCAGGTGGCCACCGTGCTGCGCGCCGGCGAGGCCTATGGCGACAGCCCGGCTGGGGGCGGCGTGCGGGTGAATGTCGAATATGTCTCGGCCAACCCGACGGGGCCGATGCATGTCGGCCATTGCCGCGGCGCCGTGGTGGGCGATGCGCTGGCCAATCTGCTGGCCAAGGCGGGTGCCGCCGTCACCAAGGAATACTACATCAACGACGCCGGCGCGCAGGTGCAGGCGCTGGGCTATGCCGCCTACTGGCGCTACCTCCAGGCCCTCGGCACCACGCTGACGGAGGAGGACTACGCCGCCGCCGTCCCCGGCGGGCTGCAGTACCGCGGCGACTACCTGATCCCCGTCGGCGAGGCCCTGAAAGAACAGCATGGCGACGCGCTGGCGCCGGGCGCCGTGCCGGCCGATGCGTCGCTCTGGCTCGACACGGTGCGCGGCTTCGCCGTGGACGCGATGATGGTGGCGATCCGCGAGGATCTCGCCGCCCTCGGTGTCGAGCATGATGTTTTCATCAGTGAGGCGAAGCTGGTGCGCGATGGCGTGGCGGATGCCGCCATCGCCGCGCTCTCGGAGAAGGGCCTCGTCTATGAGGGCGTGCTGGAGCCGCCCAAGGGCAAGCTGCCCGATGACTGGGAGCCGCGCCCGCAGACGCTCTTCGCCTCGACGAAGTTCGGCGATGACGTGGACCGCCCGCTGCGCAAGAGCGATGGCAGCAACACCTATTTCGCCAACGACATCGGCAACCATGCCGACAAGATCGCGCGCGGCATGCAGCAGCTCGTGCAGGTCTGGGGCGCCGACCATGGCGGCTATGTCAAGCGCATGCAGGCGGCGACCAAGGCCCTGTCGGACGGCGCGGTGCCGCTCGACGTGCTGCTCTGCCAGATCGTCAAGGTGATGAAGGGCGGCGAGCCGGTGCGGATGTCCAAGCGCGCCGGCACCTACATCACCCTGCGCGACCTGATCGACGAGGTCGGGCGCGATGCCGTGCGCTTCACCATGCTGACGCGCAAGTCCGACGCGCAGATGGAGTTCGACCTGGACAAGGTCGTGGAGCAGTCGCGCGACAACCCGGTCTTCTATGTGCAGTACGCCCATGCGCGCTGCCGCTCCGTGCTGCGCCAGGCGGGCGACCTGCCGCGCGAGACGCTGGCGGAGGCGCCGCTGGCCAGCCTGAAGGACCCGGCGGAACTGGCGCTGATTCGCCGAATCGCGGCCTGGCCACGCACGGTGGAGGCCGCTGCTGCGGCGCGGGAGCCGCACCGAATTGCCTTTTATCTCGGGGACTTGGCTGGCGACTTTCATATTTTGTGGAACCGTGGCCGTGATGATGCGACACTGCGCTTCATCCAGGCTGATGCGCCGGAGGCCACCCAGGCCCGCCTCGCCCTGGTGGCGGCCACGGCCATCGTCATCCGCTCGGGCCTCGCGGTCATGGGCGTGCAACCGGTTGAGGAGATGCGGTGAGGGAAGTTCAGGTCCCGTCCTATCGGATCCGCGAAACCTCGGATGACGGGGGCGGCTCGCGCCGCCTCGCCCTGATGGCGGGCGGCGTCGCGGCGGTGCTGGCGGCGGGCGGGCTGATCGGCTGGGCGGCCAGCCGCTACGGCAACACCACCATCCCGGTGATCGAGGCCGATTCGCGCCCGATGAAGATCCGCCCCGATGACCGGGGCGGGCTGCGCGTCGCCAATCAGGACGAAATCATTTTCGAGCGGCGCGGCGCCGGCAATGCCTTCGACCCCGCCGGGCGGCTCGGCCCGGCGGCCGAGGCACCGAACCTTGACGCGCTGCGCGCCGCCACGGCACCGCCACCGGCCAGCCTGGTGACCCCGCCGGCGGCCCCGGCCCCCGCGGCAACTCCCGCGACAAACCCGGCCACAACCCCGGCGCAGCTGCCCGCCCCGCAGGCCCCGGCGCAGCCGGGCATGGC
>NZ_JANFNY010000104.1 GCF_024437745.1 Roseomonas sp. GC11
GCCGCAGGCCGAGGCCGCGCCGCCGCCGCCCCCGGCCGCGCCGCCCCTCCCCGTGCCGCCGCCGCCCGCGCCTTCGCCCACGCCCTCCCTGGCCGAGGCCCTGCCGCCCGCGCCGGCAGAGCGGGAGGCGGTGACCCTGCCGCCGCCCCCGCCGCCCGCGCCGCTGCCGGATCTTTCGGAAAGCCTGGCCTCGCCCACGCCGCTGCGCCTCGCCCCGCCGCGCCAGCAGGCGCCGCGCCCGCCGCAGCCGGAGGCACCGCCGCAGCGCAACCCCTTCGCCGGCATGACCATGCTGCCGCCCCAGGCCCTGACGCCGCGCGTGCCGCAGCCGCGCCCGCCCTCACAGCCCGGCAGGCCGGGGGCGCTCGACCTCGCCATGGGCGCCGTGCCGCAATACCGCCCGAGCCCCAACCGCCAGGGCAGTTCCAGCAACACCACCAGCATGACCCATGTCGGCGGCGCCCAGCCCGGCGCCGACTGGGGCCGCGCCTTCCAGGCCTGGGTGCAGCGCCGCGGCTTCTACCCGCCCCAGGCGGCGATGAACAACGAGGATGGCAGCGTCGTCCTCCGCCTCACCGTCGCGCGCGACGGGCGCATCCTGGAGGCGCAGATCATCAGCCGATCCGGCTCCCGCTGGCTCGATGCCGGGGCCATGTCGCTCTTCCGCGACCAGATCGGGCCGGCCTTCCCCTATGGAATGGAGGGGGAGAGCACGACGCTGAACTTCACGATCCATTATAATATTATTTATAGGTAGGTATTGTTCTTTTTTGAAAAAAAGAACCAAAAAACTTTTTTCAGTTTGGCGTCGCGCTGTGTCGGGGGACGGCGGCAGCCTGACAGAAAGATTCCTGGGCGAGGTAGTGGTCCACGTAGAGCCGCCGGACCAGCATCAGCAGCACGGCGGCGATCGGCGTCGCCAGCAGCAGGCCCAGCAGGCCATAGAGCAGGCCGAAGCCCAGCAGGGCGACGATGGTGGCGGCCTCCGGCAGGTCCACGCTGCGGCGCTGGACATAAGGGGTGATGAGGTAGCTCTCCACCGACTGCACCACCAGATAGACCGCCGCCACCGAGAGCGCGCCGCCCAGGCCCTGCGCCAGCCCCAGCAGCACCGCCGGCACGGCGGAGAGCACCGGCCCCACCGTGGGAATGAAGGTGAGCAGCGCCGCGATCAGCCCCAGCACCGGCGCCAGCGGCACACCGATCAGCCACAGCCCGAGCCCCGTCAGCACCCCCACCACCGCCATGGACACCATCTGCGCGCCCAGCCAGCCGCGCAGCGTCGCCGCCGCCTCCCGGCACAGCGCATGCGCCCGCGGCCGCAGCGAGGGCGCCACCATCGCCTCGATCCCACGCCGGTACAGCGCCGGGTCCAGCGCGAAATACAGGCCCAGGAAGCCCACCAGGACCAGATTCGCCAGGCCGCTCAGGGTGGTGTTCAGCGCCGTCACGGCGGTGGTGCCGCCACCGGCGGGCAGGCCCATCTCGCCGGGCTGGAAGCGGCGCAGCATCTCCTGGCCCCAGCGGTAGCGGGAAAGCTGCTCCGCCAGCCCGGCGGCGGCGCGCGGCACCTCCTGCCACAGCGTGTTGAGCTGCCCGGCGATCGGGCCGGCGGCGAGCAGCGCGGCGGCGGTGAAGGCAAGCGCCAGCAGCAGGAGGAACAGCCCCACCGCCGCGCCATGCGGCAGGCGCGGCACCAGCCGCCGCAGCCGGTCCGCCCCGGCATAGAGGAACACCCCGAGCAGGATGGCGGCGAAGACCAGCAGCGGCACCTCGGGCACCAGCCACAGCAGGAGCAGCAGCAGGCCGGCCAGCACCAGCAGGGAGACGGTTGCGCGTGTCATGGGAATGTCTCCGCTCAGGAGGGCGCGGCCGGGGTAAAGCGCGGCGGCCGGCGGGGTTGCACCGCTTGCCCCTTGCGCCGCCGGGCAACCCCGCCTATCCGGCGGCGGCAGACGCACCCCTTCGAAGGAATGCCACCATGGCCATCGAGCGCACGCTCTCCATCCTGAAGCCGGACGCCACCCGCCGGAACCTGACGGGCAAGATCAACGCCAAGTTCGAGGAGCAGGGCCTGCGCATCGTCGCGCAGAAGCGCCTGCACCTGTCCGAGGCCCAGGCCGGCGCCTTCTACGCCGTCCACAAGGAGCGCCCCTTCTACAAGGACCTGGTCTCCTTCATGACCTCCGGCCCGGTGGTCGTGCAGGTGCTCGAGGGTGAGAACGCGGTGGCCAAGAACCGCGAGATCATGGGCGCCACCAACCCGGCCAACGCCGCCGAGGGCACCATCCGCAAGGAATTCGCCGAGAGCATCGAGGCGAACAGCGTGCACGGCTCCGACAGCGCCGAGAACGCGGCCATCGAGATCGCCTTCTTCTTCTCGGGCACCGAGATCGTCGGCTGAGGCCGGCCGGGGCGGGCTCCCCCGCCCCAGACATGCGAAAGGCGGCACCCCCCGCGGGGTGCCGCCTTTTTCATGCCCAGGCCCCGGATGGGGGAGGGTCTCAGCCCCAGAGCAGGTAGAGCGCCGCCAGCAGCACGATGACCGCGCCGATGCCCCACTTGGTGGCCTGGGTGAAGAGCTCCCAGCCCTGCAGGCGCTCGGCCATGATGTCCTCGGCCTTCACTTCGATGAAATCGATATGCTGCTGTGCCTCGGCCATGATGTTCCCTCGGGTCTGGCGTGTCTGTTCGGCAGAGATACGGATCGGCCGCGCCGGGGGCAAGAGGCTTGCCGCCCCCCGTGGTGCCAACGGATCGCGGGGTCCGGGGTGGCCGTGCCACCCCGGTTTTCTCATCTGTTCTGTCCGGGGTGGCCGTGCCGCCCCGGTTTTCCTGCCCCTGCGGCAGTGCCTCTCAGAACCCCACCTTGTCCGCGCCCTTGAGGGCCAGGATCTCGCGCGCCTCGTCCGGGGAGGCGATCTTCAGCCCGAGTCCCTCGATGATCTGCCGTGCCAGCCGCACCTGCTCGGCATTGGAGGCGGCGAGGCGGCCCGGGCCGGCCCAGAGGCTGTCCTCCAGCCCGACGCGCACATGCCCGCCCATGGCCGCCGCCATCGCCGCGATCGGCAGCTGGTTGCGCCCGGCGCCGAGGACGGACCATTGATACTGGTCGCCGAAGAGGCGGTCCGCGGTGCGCTTCATGTGCATCACATCATCCGGGTGCGCGCCGATGCCGCCCTGGAGGCCGAACACCGTCTGGATGAAAAGCGGCGCCTTCACGATGCCCTGGTCCAGGAAGTATTTCAGATTGTAGAGATGGGCGGTGTCGTAGCACTCGAACTCGAAGCGCGTGTCGTTCTCGGCGCATTTCGTCAGGATGTATTCGATATCCGCGAAGCTGTTGCGGAAGATGATGCCCTTGTCCGAGAGGTATTCCTTCTCCCAGGGGTGCTGGAATTCCTTGAAGCGGTTGAGCATCCCGAAAAGGCCGAAATTCATGCTGCCCATGTTCAGGCTGGCGACTTCCGGCCTGAAGGTGGCGGCGGGCTTCACCCGCTGCTCGATCGTCATGGTCGGCGCGCCGCCGGTGGTGATGTTGATCACCGCCCCGCAGCGCTGCTTGATCACCTGAAGGAATGGCGAGAACCCTTCCGGCGACTGGTCCGGCCGGCCATCGACGGGGTTGCGGGCGTGCAGGTGGACGATGGCCGCCCCCGCCTCCGCCGCGCCCACCGCCGCATCGGCGATCTGCTCCGCCGTCACGGGCAGGTGGGGCGACATGCTCGGCGTGTGGATGGCGCCGGTGACGGCGCAGGTGATGATGACGTTCCGCTTGGCCATTCTGTCTCTCCCAGGCTTTACGTTCAGGCGCTCTGCTTGTGTGCGCGCAGCGCGGCGAGGCGGCGGTCCCGCCAGCGCATCTTCTCCGCCAGGTCGCCGGGCGCGCCCCATTGTTCGAGGATGGTGCCCACCGCCTCCGCCCCATAGACCTCGGGGGAGGGGGGCTGCGCCGCCAGCCGGCGGTAGAAGCCGGTGTAGCGGGCGCAGTAATCGGGGATGCCGCCGGGGGCGTTCAGCTCGATCGTCTCGAAGGGGCCCATGAAGGACCAGCGCAGCCCCAGCCCGTCCTTCACCGTGTGGTCCAGGTCCTGCGGCGTCACATAGCCCTCGGAGACGAGGCGGAAGGCCTCGGCCAGCAGCGCGCCCTGCAGGCGGTTGAGGATGAAGCCCTCCACCTCCTTCAGCACGGCGATGGGCACCTGGCCGATGGCGGCATAGATCGCGCGCGCGCGGGCCACCACCTCGGGCGCTGTCCAGGGCGCGCCGGACAGCTCGACCAGCGGCACGAGGTGCGGCGGGTTCACCGGATGCGCCACGAGGCAGCGCGCCCGGCCCGGCAGCGCCTCGGTGAAGAGCGAGGCGCGGATGGCGGAGGAGGAGGAGGCGAGGATGCAGCCCGGCGGCGCCAGCCGGTCCAGCTCAGCGAAGAGGGCCTGCTTCACCTCCAGCACCTCCGGGCCGTTCTCCTGCACCAGGTTGGCGGTGGAGACGGCTTCTGCCAGGCTGCCCACGGCGCGGATGCGGCGCGCGGCCCCGGCGGGGTCCTCGCAGAGGCCCTGCTCGGCGAGGTCCGTCAGCCCCTGGGCGCAGAGGCCTGTGGCGGCCTCCGCCACGCCGGGCGCGGCATCGTAGAGCGCCACATCCCAGCCGGCGCGGGCGAAGATCATCGCCCAGGCCCGGCCGATCAGCCCGCTGCCGACAATGGCGACGCTGTGGGGTGTCATGCTGTCCTCCTCGTGTTCTTCTCGTTCCTGGGGGAGGCTCCGCCTCCCCCAGACCGAGCCTTTATCCTGGGGGAGGCTCCGCCTCCCCCACACCCCCTCGGCCGGGGGGACAGGGTCCCCCCGGACCCCGCCATCCGTGTGGCGTCCCGCCTCTCCGCCAGACGGCGGCAGCCTGACAGAAAAAAGAAGGGGGCCTGGGGGAATTCATTCCCCCAGAACTGTCCTGTCAGAGCCAAAGAACTTTCCGCCGCAGGTCGAGATCGTCGCGCAGGGCGCGGCTTTCGCCCGTCCAGGTCACCGCGCCGCGTTCCAGCGCCACGGTGCTGTCCGAGAGCGCCAGGGCGAGGTCCAGGTTGTGGTCCACGATGATGATGGAAATCTCCTGGCGCAGCCGGTCGAAGGCCTCGAAGAGTTCTTCCGTCACCGCCGGCGAGAGGCCCTCGAAGGGCTCATCCAGCAGCAGCAGCCGCGTATCGCCGGAGAGGGCGCGGGCCACCGCCACCATCTGCTGCTCGCCGCCGGAGAGGGCATCGGCCGGGGTGCGCCAGCGCTGCTTCAGGCGCGGGAAGAATTCCAGCACCTTCTCCTCATCCCAGTGGCGGCCGGCGCCGGTCAGCCGCTTCAGCCGGCCGAGGGCGAGGTTTTCCGCCACGCTCATCCCGGCGAAGAGCCCGCGCCCCTGCGGCACGAAGCCCACGCCGCGCCGCGCGATCTGGTCGGAGGGCAGGCCCGCCACGGCTTCGCCCGCCAGCACCATCTCGCCGCGCGCCGGGCGGGCGATGCCCATGATGCTTTTCAGCAGCGTGGACTTGCCCGCGCCGTTGCGCCCGAGCAGCGCCAGGATCTCCCCCTGCCGCACACGCAGCGAGACGCCCTGGAGGATGTGGCTTTTGCCGTAGAAGGTGTGGATGTCCTCCAGCGCCAGCAGCACATCCGGCGCCACGGCGGAGGGGCGGGGCTTCGCCGCGATCGCCGCCGCGCCGGAGCCGAGATAGACGGCCTGCACCCGCGCATCGCCGCGCGCATCCTCCACCGTGCCGTCCACCAGCACCTCGCCGTCATTCATCACCGTCACCCGGTCGGCGAGGGCGAAGACGCGGTCGATGTCGTGCTCGACGAGCAGCACGGGAATATCGGCCGAGACGCGCTTGATGAGCTCGCCCACGCGGGTGCGCTCGGCGGTGGCGAGGCCGGCCAGCGGCTCGTCCAGCAGCAGCACGCGCGGGCGGGTGGCGACGGCCACGGCCATGTCCACCAGGCGCTGCCCGCCATAGGAGAGCGCGCCGGCCTCCGCCTGCTCGATGCCGGCGAGGCCCATCCAGCGCAGCAGCACCCCGGTGTCGTCGGCCATGTCGGCATAGTCCTGCGCGCCGCGCCACAGGCCGAAGCGCGCCGGGTGCCGGGCCTGGATGGCGAGGCGCAGATTCTCGGCGATGGACAGGCCGGGGAAGAGGTTGGTGATCTGGAAGGAACGCCCGATGCCGGCCTGGGTGATGGCCTGCGGCTCCAGCCCCGTGGCCTCGCGGCCATCCAGCACCACGCGCCCCGCATCGGGCGGGAACATGCCGGAGAGCAGGTTGAAGGCGCTGGTCTTGCCCGCGCCATTCGGGCCGATCAGCGCATGCAGCGTGCGGTCGGCGACGGCGAAGCTGACGCCCTTCACCGCCCGGATGCGGCCGAAGCTTTTCGCCAGCGCCTCCGCTTCGAGGACGGGGCCGCTGCCGCTGCCGGGG
This sequence comes from Roseomonas sp. GC11, assembly GCF_024437745.1. Taxonomy (GTDB): domain Bacteria; phylum Pseudomonadota; class Alphaproteobacteria; order Acetobacterales; family Acetobacteraceae; genus Pseudoroseomonas. Next base: position 6,461 of record NZ_JANFNY010000104.1, read on the forward strand.
CGGATGAAGCGCGGCGGCACCGGCTCCGGCAGGGTGGTGCGGCGGGCGGCCATGGCGGCATCCTCCACCGGTGCCTTGCGGAAGGGGGCGAGCAGCCGCTTGCCCACGCCCACCAGCCCGTCCGGCGAGAAGACGATGAAGCCCACGAAGAGCAGCCCGAACACCAGCAGCCAGTTGGCCGTGTAGATCGAGAGGAATTCGCGGAACAGGATGTAGAAGAGCGCGCCCAGCGCCGGGCCGAGGAAGCCGCGCATGCCGCCGATGACGACCATGGCCAGCAGCTCGCCCGAGAAGGCGATGGCGATGGGCTCGGCCGAGGCGAAGCGGTGATTATAGGCGGAGAGCATGCCCGCCAGCGCCGTGACGCCCGCCGAGAGCACGAAGGCCAGCAGCTTGTAGCGCGTGGTGTCGTAGCCGACGAAGCGCGCGCGCTGCTCATTCTCGCGGATGGCGACGAGCACGGTGCCCGCCGGCGCGTGGTGGAAGCGCCACAGCGCATAGACCATGCCGAAGCCCACCAGCGCGACCAGGATGTAGTAGGCCGCCGCATCGTCGAGGACGGCATAGCGCGTGATGCCGCCGAAGCCATCCTCGCCGCCGGTCAGCTCCGTCCAGCGGAAGGCGATGGTGAAGAGCATCGCCGTCATCGCCAGCGTCAGCAGCGAGAAATAGACGCCGCGGCGGCGCAGGATCAGCATCCCCGCCCCGGTGGCGAAGACGGTGACGAGGGCCAGCCCGAGCAGCGTGGGCAGCAGCATGTCGCCGGGGAAGAGATGGCGCTGGAGGATGCCGGCGGCATAGGCGCCGATGCCGAACCAGGCGCCATGGCCGAAGGAGACGAGGCCGGTATGCCCGACCAGGATGTTCAGCCCCATCGCCGCGATGGCGAAGATGACGACATCGGTGGCGGATTTCAGCGTCAGCCCCAGCGCGGGCAGCAGCACCGGCAGCAGCAGCAGGGCCGCGAGCGCGATGAGCAGGGAACGGGTCTGTTGGCTCATGGCGGCGCTCACTCGAACCGGGCGATGCGCTCGCCGAACAGGCCGCGCGGGCGCAGCAGCAGGACGAGCAGCATGAGGAGATAGACGGAGGCCTCGGTGGCCGGCGGGAAGGCATAGGCGGCGATGCCGCGCACCACGCCGACGATCAGCGCCGCCACCACCACGCCCCAGAAGGAGCCAAGGCCGCCGATGACGACGACGACAAAGGCGAAGGTGAGGATTTCCGCCCCCATCGCCGGATGCACGCCGGTGACGGGCGCCAGCATGACGCCGGCCAGCGCCGCGAGGCCCACGGCGATCATCACCACCGCCGACATATAGGGCCGGAGCGAAATGCCGAGCGCGCCCACCATGTCCGGGTTCTGCACGCCGGCGCGCACGACGCGGCCGAAATGCGTCCGTTGCAGCAGGAACCACAGGCCGAGCACGCAGAGCGCCGCGACGGCCAGGATCATCAGCCGGTAGCGCGAATAGATGAACTCGCCGATGAAGACCTGCCCGCGCAGCGCGATCGGGATGGAGAAGGGCAAAGGCGGCGCGCCGAAGATCATGCGCAGGGATTGCTCGGCCACCATGGCGAGGCCGAAGGTGAGCAGCAGCGAGAGGATCGGGTCCGCGCGGTAGAAGCGCCGCAGCAGGAAACGCTCGATGACGAGGCCGAGCAGCCCGACCAGCACCGGCGCCACGACGAAGGCGCCGCCGAAGCCGAGATGCGGCGCCAGCGCCACGGTGAGATAGGCGCCGATAGCATAGAAGGCGCCATGCGCGAGATTGACGATGCCGCCCAGGCTGAAGATCAGCGACAGGCCAAGCGCGATCAGCAGGTAATAGGCGCCGATCAGCAGTCCGTTGAGGATCTGCTCGATGAGAAACACGATTTCCAAGGCGGAACTCCCTGCGCCGGGAGGCCCGCGCGCCTCATGCCGCGCGCGGGGCCGGTTGTGTCAGCTCAGCTCGGGAAGGTGCAGGCATTCTCTTCCGGCGTGGAGGCGATGGCCTCCAGGCTCTCCTGCGGCCCCGGCACGGCGGGGGAGGAGGTGAAGATGTCGTAGCGGTCCTTCTGCTCCGCCGGCGGCAGGGCGGAGATGGCGTACATCTCGGTCATGATCTGGTGGTCGCGGGCGCGGAAATAGCTCTCGCGGCCCTTCAGCACGTCGAACTTCGCGCCGCTCTCCAGATATTCGACGATGCGGATGCCCTCGGTGCTCTTCGCCTCGTTCATGGCGCGGGCGAGGATCTTCATGGCGTTGTAGTCGCCCCAGGCCTGGTTCTCCGGCGGACGGCCATAGCGCGTGCGGAAATCGGTGGTGAACTTCCGCGCCGCCGGATTGTCCAGGCGGTGGTGCCACATGGTCGGCCAGGTGCCGAGGAAGTTGCCCTGCCCGGCGCCCCAGGCCAGCGCCGTGTCGAAGCCGAAGCCCGCCACCGGGAAGCGCAGGCCGAATTCCGAATACTGCTTGAGGAAGTTGGTGATCTGCGCGCCCGCGAGGTTGGCCACCACCACATCCGGCCGTGCCTGCCGGATCTTCAGCAGGAAGGGGGAGAAGTCGGTGAGGTCCGTCGGGATCAGGTCCTCATGGGCGATGGTGCCGCCATTCTCGCCCATGAAGCGCTTGGCGACGCGCAGCAGATCGTGGCCGAAGGCATAATCCGCCGTCAGGGCATAGGTCTTCTTGCCCTTGATGAGCCCCTGCTGCAGCAGGGCGCGGCCCACCGCCTTCACATACATCGAGTTCTGGCCCTCGATGTGGAACATGAACTTGCGGCAGTCGCTGCCGCGCAGCGCGTCCGAATTGGCGCCGGTGTTGATGAAGAGCGCGCGCTCCCGCTGCACCACCTGCCCGATCGCCAGCGCCGAGGCCGAGTTGATCTCGCCCACGATGCAGGTGACCTTGTCGCGCTGGATGTAGCGCTCCGCCTTGGCGCTGGCCGTCTGCGGGTTGACGCTGTCCTCGTAGAGCACTTCCAGCCTGCGGCCGAGGATGCCGCCCGCGGTGTTGATCTCGTCAGTGGCCATCTGCGCCGCCTGCACGGCGAATTCGCCGAGCGGGCCGAGGAAGCCCGTGCGCGGCGTCAGGTGGCCGATGCGGATGACATCCGGCTGCGCATGGGAAATGGCGGGGGCGGCGAGCAGCGTGGCGGCGCCAAGCAGCGCGCCCCGCCGCGTGATGCGGGGAAGCTCGGTCATTCCTGGGTCCTCTCCTCCGTTCGGCGGGGCGGTTTTCCGCCTCTCGCCCGCGATCCGATCCTTATCGTGATCTGTGATCACAGGCAGGCTTGCGCATCCACCCCGGATTGTCCAGAGGGAATGCGTGACCCTCGCCCTCGCCACCCTGCCGCAGCTGGAGCGCCGCACCCTCGGGGAATCGGCCTATGCCCATCTGCGGGACCTGCTTGCCTCCGGCCGCGCCGCGCCGGGGGAGAAGCTTTCGCTGCGTGACCTGTCGGAGGCGCTCGGCGTCTCCGTGATGCCGGTGCGGGAGGCGGTGAGCCGCCTGATCGCCGATGGCGCGCTGGAGGTCGCGCCCAACCGCGCCGTGCGCGTGCCGGTGATGACGCGCGCCCAGTTCCGCGAACTGGCCACGGTGCGCGCCGGCATCGAGGGCTGGGCCGCCAGCCTGGCCGCCACGGGCCGCGACGCCACCCAGCTTGCGGCCATCGCGGCGGCCGAGGCCGCCTTCCGCGCCACCGGGGAGCCGCCCGACCTCGGCGCCGCGGTGGCGCGCAACCGCGATTTCCACTTTGCCATCTACGCCGCCGCCGGGCTGCCCACGCTGGTGGAGGTGATTGGCGGGCTGTGGCTGAAGGCCGGGCCGGTCATCAACCTCGACCTGCGCCACTCGCGGGAACGGCTGACGGCGGGCCATGCCCTGCATTGCCACGCCGCCGCGCTGGAGGCGATCCGGCGTGGCGATGCCGAGGCCGCGCGCGCCGCCATCGCGGAGGACATCACGCGGGCGGCGGATTTCATCATCGGCAAGGGGGCTTTGCCAGGAGATTGAATTTATTCAGAATAATCTTCTTTTCTGAAGAAAAAGAAGCTTTTTTTCAGGCTGCCGCCGTCTCCCGTCCAGGCGGGGCGCCCACTGATAAAAGTTTTTTGGTTCTTTTTTTCAAAAAAGAACGAAATTTCTACTGAAACCAAAAAAGGGAGGAACATCATGGATCTGGGTCTGGCCGGCGCCAGGGTTCTGGTCACCGCGGGGGCGGCGGGGATTGGCCGCGCCATTGTCGAGGCGTTCCTGGCCGAGGGCGCGCGGGTTTTCACCTGCGATGTGGACGAGGCCGGGCTGGCCAGCCTGCCCGCCGGGGTGGGCTGGCGCCGCGCCGATGTGGCGGACCGCGCCCAGGTGGCGGCGCTATTCCAGGCGGCGCTGATGGAACTCGGCGGGCTGGACGTGCTGGTGAACAATGCCGGCATCGCCGGCCCCACCGGCCGGCTGGAGGAGATCAACCCCGAGGACTGGGACCGCTGCCTGGAGGTCTGCCTCACCAGCCAGTTCAACTGCGCCCGGCTGGCCATCCCGCTTCTGCGGCAGAGCGGCAATGCCAGCATCGTCAACCTGTCCTCGGCGGCGGGCAAATACGGCTTCGCGCTGCGCGGCCCCTATGCCGCCGCCAAATGGGGGGTGCTCGGGTTGACCAAGTCGCTCGCCATCGAGCTGGGGGAGGCGGGCATCCGGGTGAATGCCATCCTGCCCGGCCTGGTCGCGGGGGACCGGCAGCGCCGCGTGCTGGAGGCCAAGGCCCAGCAGCGCGGCGTGCCCTTCGCCGAGATGGAGCGGATCGCCTTCGGCTACACCTCGATCAAGGAGTATGTGACGCCGCAGCAGCTGGCGGACCAGATCCTCCTCCTGGCCTCGCCGCGCGGCCGCACCATCTCCGGCCAGGCCATCAGCATTGATGGCGACACGCGCATGCTGTCGTGAGGGCCGGGTTCAGGCGGGCAGCAGGGCGCGGCGCAGCGCGTCCTCCAATTCCGCCACCGGCACGCCGAAGATGCCGGGCTGCGCCTTCTCCTGCGCCACCAGCGCGGCGATGAGGGCGCTGATATTCTCGCGGATGGCCCCTTCATTCGCCAGCTTGAGCCGCGTGACGGCGACGAGGCTGGAGCCGAAGCTGGCGGTATAGGCCTTGTTGATCACCTGATCGAACACCGTGGCATTGTCGCTCAGCCGCACGAGGCGGTAGCGCACCTCGGCGGAGACCTCCAGGTTGATGCCGCCGAAGGGCTGGTCGACGCGCAGCAGCTCGGCATCCAGGCGGTAGGCCCCGGCACCGCTGCCGAGCATGGCATGGGCGCGCAGGCTGCGGCGCAGCGCCTCGGCGAAGTCGGTGCTGGAGACGTCGGACTTCCACAGCGGGTGGGTTTCCCGCCCGCCGGCCACCTGGCCCATCTGCACCGCCTGCCGTAGCCCGGAGGCCGCCGGCAGCAGCGTGGCCTCGCTGAGCGGGGCCGTCATCGCGCCGGGGTCGGCGGGGGCGGCGCAGGCGGCCAGCGGCAGCAGGCTGGCCAGCAGCAGCGCCCGCCAGCGCTGGCCGGACAGGAGGCGGCGCTTGACCTGGGCCATTTCGTTGCGGATCGTTGCGTTCGACTGCGCGATCATGATGGGGAGGCTGCCTTGCGTCTGTGCGTTGCCCTGGGGGCGTTTTCTGCCCTGGCGATCCTGCTCTCCGGCTGTGGCGGCCGGGAGGCGCGAATCGTTTCGGAACACTCCGATTTTGACGCGAAATTAACCTGTGAACATCTCCAGGGAGAGCGGCAGGTGAATGAAACCCGCATCCTGGAACTGACCGGGGAGCGCAAGGCCGCCACGGCCAACAATGTCGGCATGTTCCTGGCGACGGGCGTGGTCTTCCTCAACCTCAACGATACGGAGAAGCGCGAGGCGGAAGCCCTGCAACGCCGCAATGCCCGGCTGGACGAGCTGATGCGGGCGAAGGCCTGCCCCAACACCTGAGAGGCCGTTTGACAATGCGCGCGTGGCCTTGCGGGAGGCTTGGCTCCTCTCAAGACCCCGCGCGCGACCCAAGGCCTGAGGTCTTTGGAAACCCTTTCTGATGGCGGGCGCGGCGCACCCGCTCCCCTGCCCGGGGAAGGAAAGGGGGGGCGTTCGAGGGGGCAAGGCCCCCTCAAGCCGGCCAACGACACAAGGGCGGAAAAGACCCGCGGAACCGACCCGCCCGGTCTTCTCAAACGGTCTCTCAGCCGTCTCTCAGGCCAGTTCCCCGGCCGGCAGGTTGGCGAGGTCGCCCACGGTGATGGGCTTGTAGGGCGCGCGCGGGCGCAGCGTGCCGGCCTCCTCCATCGTGATGCCGCGCGTCTCGGCGATCAGCGCGGCCACGGTGGTGCCGCACATCCGCCCCTGGCAGGGGCCCATGCCGGTGCGCAGATAGGCCTTGGCCTGGTTCGGCCCGGTGGCGCCCAGCCGCGCGGCGTGGCGCACCTGCCCGGCCGTGATCTCCTCGCAGCGGCAGACCACCGTCTCCTCGGCGCGCGGCGCCAGCACCTCGGGCGCCGGGGCATAGAGCGCATCGAGGAAGGGGCGCAGCGCCAGCGCCTCCGCCC
>NZ_JANFNY010000105.1 GCF_024437745.1 Roseomonas sp. GC11
TGAAAACCTGATTGTCGCTGCTCTCCACCATGCCCAGAACATGGGAACAGCATTCAAGCTCTAACAGGCCTTAATCTCCTTTCCCCCTGAAAAAGTCTTTTTGCTTCTTTTTCTTCAGGAAAAGAAGATTTTCTGCCAGTTTTTATACCCCCTTTATACGGCGCCGCCGCAACTCGCATGGCGCCTTTACGCGGTGCGCACCTAGCCTGCGGGGACTGCCCATGCCGCGTGCCTGGGCATGATCTCTGTCCTCTGCAGGATATGACCCCATGCTGGATATTTATCTGCTGGCCCTGGGCCTTGGCAGCTTCGCGCTGCTGGCCGGCTATGCCGCGGCCTGCGACCGGGTGTGAGCGCCATGCCGCTGGACCTTCTCCTGGGCGGCCTCGTCGCCGCCGGCCTGTTCTTTTATCTGCTGTGGGCCCTGCTGCGCCCCGAGGATCTGTGAGCCATGACCTTCCTCGGATGGGTGCAGATCGCCCTGGTCCTGGCGGCCATCCTGCTCACCGCGGTGCCGCTCGGGCGCCACATGGCGCGGCTGGCGGCGGGTGAGCGGACCTTTCTCCACCCCGTGCTGGCCCCGGTGGAGCGCCTGATCTACCGCGCCGCCGGGATCGACCCGGCGCGGGGCCAGGGCTGGAAGGGCTATGCCCTGGCCATGCTGGCCTTCAGCGCGGCGGGTTTCCTCCTGCTCTACGCGCTGCTGCGCCTGCAGGATGTGCTGCCCCTCAACCCGGAGGGCTTTCCGGGCATGGCGCCGCCGCTGGCCTTCAACACGGCCATCAGCTTCGTCACCAACACCAACTGGCAGGCCTATAGCGGCGAGGCGGCGGCCTCGTATCTCAGCCAGATGGCGGGCTTCACGGTGCACAACTTTCTTTCTGCCGCCTCGGGCATCGCCATGGCCTTCGCCGTGGCGCGCGCCTTCACCGGCGGCGGGTTGCACAGCCTGGGCAATTTCTGGGCCGACCTGACGCGCGTCACCCTCTACCTGCTGCTGCCGCTGTCCCTGGTGCTGGGGCTGGCCTTTGTCGCGCTTGGCATGCCGCAGACCCTCGCCACCCATGCCGAGGCGGTGACGCTGGAGGGCGCGCCGCAGAGCATCGCGCTCGGCCCCGTCGCCTTCCAGATCGCCATCAAGCATCTCGGCACCAATGGCGGCGGCTTCTTCGGCGTCAATTCGCTGCACCCCTATGAAGGCCCTTCCGCCCTGGTGACGGCCCTGCAGATATGGGCGCAGGCGGTGATCCCCTTCGGCCTCTGCCTGACCTTCGGGCAGATGGTGGGCAACCGGCGGCAGGGTGCCGTCCTGCTCGGCGTCATGCTGGCCTTCGTCGTGGCGGCGACGGCGGCGGTCTATGCCGCCGAGGCGGCGGGCAACCCGCTGCACCTGGCCGCCGGGCTCGACCCGGCGCAGGGCAATATGGAAGGCAAGGATCTGCGCTTCGGCCTGCCGCTGGTGGCGCTGTTCACCGCCACGACCACCGGCGCCTCCTGCGGCGCGGTGAATGCCATGTTCAGCAGCTTCACCCCGCTGGGCGGCTTCGTCCCGCTCTTCCTGATCCAGCTGGGCGAGGTGCTGCCGGGCGGCGTCGGCTCCGGCCTCTATGGCATGCTCGTCTTCGTGCTGCTCTCGGTCTTCATCGCCGGGCTGATGGTGGGGCGCACGCCGGAATTCCTCGGCAAGAAGGTGCAGGCGCGGGAGATCAAGCTGGCGATGCTGGCGGTGCTGGTGCTGCCGGCCACCATCCTGGGCTTCACCGCCGTGGCCATGGTGCTGCCGGCGGCCACCGCCTCGCTCGCCCATGCCGGGCCGCACGGGCTGACGGAAATGCTCTACGCCTATACGTCCGCCGCCGGCAACAATGGCTCGGCCTTTGGCGGGCTGACGGCGGATACGCCCTGGCTCGACGTCACGCTGGGCCTGGCCATGCTGCTCGGCCGCTTCGCCTATGTCGTGCCGGTGCTGGCCATGGCCGGCAGCCTCGCCGCCAAGGTGAAGCTGCCGGAGAGCGCGGGCACCTTCCCCACCGACACGCTGCTCTTCGCCGGGCTGCTGACCGGCATGATCCTCATCCTCGGCGGGCTGCAATTCCTGCCATCCCTGGCCCTGGGGCCGATCGCCGAGCATGTCGTGATGCTCGCCGGCCGGACCTTCTGAGGTGCTCCCGATGCCCGACCTTTTTTCATCCCCTTCGCATCAGGGGGAGGCGCGGCGCGGCCTGCGCGCCGCCTCCACCCTGGTGGACCCGGCCATCCTCTCCCGCGCCGCGCTGGACGCGCTGCGCAAGCTCAACCCGGTGGCGCTGCTGCGCAACCCGGTGATCTTCGTCACCGAGGCGGTCTCGGCCCTTGTCACCGCGCTGGCGCTGCGCGCGGCGCTGGCGGGGGAGCCCTGGCACTTCCAGGCCGGCATCGCCGTGTGGCTGTGGCTGACCGTGCTCTTCGCCACCTTCGCCGAGGCGGTGGCCGAGGGCCGCGGCCGCGCCCAGGCGGACAGCCTGCGCCAGGCGCGCGGCACCACCCGCGCCAAGCTGCTGCTGCGCGGCGATGACCGCAGCCTGTGGCAGCCGCGCTCCGCCGAGGAGCTGCGCGTGGGCGACCTCGTGCTGGTCGAGGCGGGCGACCTCATCCCCTCCGATGGCGAGGTGGTGGAGGGCATCGCCTCGGTGAACGAGGCGGCGGTGACGGGTGAGAGCGCGCCGGTGATCCGCGAGTCCGGCGGTGACCGCAGCGCCGTCACCGGCGGCACGCTGGTGGTCTCGGACTGGCTGGTGGTGCGCATCACCGCCGCCAGCGGCGCCACCTTCCTCGACCGCATGATCGCCATGGTCGAGGGGGCCTCGCGCCAGAAGACGCCCAATGAAATCGCCCTGGATATCCTGCTGGCGGGGATGACGATCATCTTCCTGATCGCCGTGGCGACGCTGGTGGGGCTGGCCTCGTGGAATGGCCAGCCGCCTTCCGTGCCGGTGCTGGCGGCGCTGCTGATCACGCTGATCCCGACGACGATCGGCGGCCTGCTCTCGGCCATTGGCATCGCCGGCATGGACCGGCTGGTGCGCTTCAACGTGCTCGCCACCTCCGGCCGCGCGGTGGAGGCGGCGGGCGATGTCGATGTGCTGCTGCTCGACAAGACGGGCACCATCACGCTCGGCAACCGGCAGGCGGCGGGCCTCATCCCCGCCCCCGGCGTGGGCGAGCGGGAACTGGCCGAGGCCGCGCTGCTCTCCTCCCTGGCGGATGAGACGCCGGAGGGCCGCTCCGTGCTGGCCTATGCGCGGGAGCGGCATGGCCTCACCGCGCCCGCCCTGCCGGAAGACGCGGTGATCGTGCCCTTCACGGCGCAGACGCGCCTCTCCGGCCTCGATCTCGCCGGGCAGCGCTACCGCAAGGGCGCGGTGGAGAGCCTGGCCGCGGCGCTCGGCACCGCGCTGCCGCCGGCGCTGGCCCAGGCGGCGGAGCGCATCGCGCGCCAGGGTGGCACGCCGCTCGCCGTGTCGCGCGATGATCGTCTGCTGGGCGTCATCGAATTGAAGGACATCGTCAAGCCCGGCATCCGCGAGCGCTTCGCCGCGCTGCGCCGCATGGGCATCCGCACCGTGATGGTGACGGGCGACAACCGCCTGACCGCCGCCGCCATCGCCACAGAGGCCGGGGTGGATGACTTCATCGCCGAGGCCAAGCCCGAGGACAAGCTGCGCTACATCCGCGAGGCGCAGGCGGAGGGCCGGCTGGTCGCCATGTGCGGCGATGGCACCAACGATGCCCCGGCGCTCGCCCAGGCCGATGTCGGGCTGGCGATGCAGACCGGCACCCAGGCGGCGCGCGAGGCCGGCAACATGGTCGATCTCGACAGCGACCCGACCAAGCTGATCGAGGTGGTGGAGATCGGCAAGCAGCTGCTCATCACGCGCGGCGCGCTCACCACGTTTTCCATCGCCAATGACGTGGCCAAGTATTTCGCCATCCTGCCGGCGATCTTCGTGACCAGCTATCCGGAATTGCAGGCGCTGAACGTCATGCACCTCGCCAGCCCGGAGAGCGCCATCCTCTCCGCCGTCATCTTCAACGCGCTCATCATCGTGGCGCTGGTGCCGCTGGCGCTACGCGGGGTGCGCTTCTCGCCCGTTGGCGCGGCGGCGCTGCTGCGGCGCAACCTGCTCGTCTACGGCGTGGGTGGCGTCATCGCGCCTTTCGCCGGAATCAAGATCATCGACCTGCTGCTGCAACTCCTGGGGATCGCCTGAGCCATGCTCGCCCTGATCCGTCCCGCCCTGGTCACGCTGGGCGCCTTCACCCTGCTCACCGGCCTCGCCGCGCCGCTGGCGATGACCGGTGTGGCGCAGCTCCTCTTCCCCGCCCAGGCCAATGGCGGCCTGATCGAACGCGACGGCAAGGTGGTGGGGGCCGCGCTGATCGGCCAGGATTTCACCTCCGCGCGCTATTTCCACCCGCGCCCCTCCGCCACCACCGAGCCGGACCCGGAGAAGGAGGGCGCGACGCGCCCGCATCCCTACAACGCCGCTGCTTCCGCCGCCTCGCAGCTTGGCCCGACCAGCGCGACGCTGCTGGAGACGCTGCGGGAACGCATCGCGGCCGAGGGCGCGGCTCCGGTGCCGGCCGATGCCGTCACCGCCTCGGGCTCCGGTCTCGACCCGCATATCAGCCCGGAGAATGCGCGCCGCCAGGTGGCGCGCGTCGCCGCCGCGCGCGGCCTGCCCGAAGCCCGCTTGCAAGCCCTCGTCGGAGCGATGATAGAGGGGCGCGAGCTCGGCCTTCTGGGCGAGCCTCGCGTCAATGTCCTGCGCCTCAATCTCGCGCTCGACGAATTCCACTGAGGATCGATCTCATGCGTCGCCTTGCCCCTGCTTTCTGTGCCGTCCTGCTGGCCGCCGCCCCGGCCGCCCAGGCTTTCGAGGTGGAGTCCGCCGGCCTCACCGTCACCGCCACGCCGGCCATCACCAGCGACTATGTCTCACGCGGCATCAGCCAGACGCGCGGCCGCCCTGCTGTCCAGGGCACGCTCGACATCCAGCACGAGAGCGGTGCCTATGTCGGTGCCTTCCTCAGCAATGCGCAGTTCCTCGGCAGCCCGTGGAATGATTCGCGCCAGGAACTGGATCTTCTCGCGGGCTATCGCTTCTCGCTCGGCGGGCTGAACCTCGATGCCGGCTATATCGCCTATCTCTACCCGGGCCAGGACAAGGCGCCGGGCACGCAGATCGGCGAGTATCAGGAACTCGCCCTGAAGGCGTCCTACACGTTGGAGCCGGCGAAGTTCCTGGCCTCCGTCTATTATTCGCCCAACTTCGCCGGGCGCTCGGGTTCGGCCTATTATCTGGAGGGTGGCGCCGATGTGACGCTGCCGCTGGCCTTCACCGCTTCGGCGCGCATGGGCTACCAGTGGGTTGACCGCAACACCGCTTTCGGCACGCCGGATTACCTCTCCTACTCGCTCGGCCTGTCGCGGGAGGTCTATGCCGGTGTCACCGCCTCGCTGGGCTGGTATGGCACGGATATCAGCAAGAAGGATTGCAGCCCCGCCGCCGGGCGCGCCGATGGCGGGCAGAAGGTCTGCGACAACCGCGTGGTGCTGACGCTGAGCCGCAGCTTCTGAAGTTTTTTTCAGTCTGGTGTCCCGCCTCAGGCCTGAGGCGGGACGCTGACGGGAAAAAGTTTTTTGGTTCTTTTTTCCAAAAAAGAACTTTTCTTCCTGTTTCTATTTCCCACTCACCTGCTGATCCAGCCATTCCCGCCCCTGCGCCGCCAGCACGGCCAGCGCCGCCAGGGGAGCGGAGAGGTCGGGCATGCTGCCCTTGGCGGCGCTGCTCTCTATCTGTGCCGCCGCCCGTGAAAGCCCCACCAGCCCGAAGGCCGCGGCGGCACTTTTCAGCGAATGCGCCTCCCGCCGCAGGGCTTCCACCGGGCCGGAGGCAGCGAGGACGGGCAGGCGTGCCATGCGCTCCTCCAGCTCGCGCAGGAATTCGGCGCGGATGGCGGAACAGCTTTCCTCGCCCAGCTCGGCGGCCATGTCGCGCAGCGGGCGGGGGTCGAATTCCGGCTGCGCGGGCGCGGCTGGGGCAGGCGTGGCTGGGGCGGGCGCGGCGCTTGCTACCCTGCCGCCCTGCCTGGCCAGCATCGCCTGCAGGGCGGCCAGCCGCAGCGGCTTGGTCAGCACGTCATCCATCCCCGCCTCGCGGCAGCGCCGGGCATCCTCAGGCAGGGCATTGGCGGTGAGCGCCACGATGCGCTGCCGGTCCAGCGGCGGCGGCAGGGCGCGGATGGCGCGGGTGGCGGTGAGCCCGTCCATTTCCGGCATCATCAGGTCCATCAGCACGAGGTCGAAGGGCTCCTGCTGGAGTGCCTCCACCGCCAGCCGGCCATTTTCCACCGGCCGGGCCGCGTGGCCGAGGCGCGCCAGCATGGCCAGCACCACCATGCGGTTGGTCGGGTCGTCCTCGGCCAGGAGGATGCGCAGCGGCGGGCCGGGCGCGGCCTCGGCCGGCGGCGGGGCCAGCGTCGGGGCCGGTGCGGCGGCGGCCTCGGCCGGGGCCAGCGGCAGGCGGAGCTGGAGGCGGAAGCAGCTGCCCGTGCCGGGCTGGCTGTCCACCGTGATCTGCCCGCCCATCTGCGCCACCAGCCGGGCGCAGATGGCCAGCCCCAGCCCGCTGCCGCCGAAGCGGCGGGAGATGGAGCCATCCACCTGCGAAAAATCCTGGAACAGGGCGGGCAGGGCGGCGGCGGGAATGCCGATGCCGCTATCCCGCACCGCCAGGGAGAGCATCAGCTTGTTTTCCTCCACCGGCACCGCGCGCAGGGTGAGGCTGACGCTGCCGGCCTCGGTGAATTTCAGCGCATTGCCGAGCAGGTTGAGCAGCACTTGGCGCAGCCGCCCGGCATCGCCCAGCACGGGGGGCGGCGGCGCCTCGGGCATGTCCAGCGTCCAGGCGAGGCCCTTGGCCTGGGCTCGGGATTCCAGCAGGCGGAAGGCTTCCTCGGCGACGCGGGCGGGGTGGAAGGCGGCCTGCTCGAAGGGCATGCGCCCCTGGTCCAGCCGGGTGAAGTCCAGCACGTCATCGACCAGCCGCAGCAGGTGGTCGGCCGCCAGTTGCAGCCGGTCCACCCAAAGGCGCTGCTGGGGGTCGAGCTGGCTGCCCAGCAGCAGTTCCGCCAGGCCGATGACGCCGTTGATGGGGGTGCGGATCTCGTGGCTCATCGTCGCCAGGAAGCGGGCGCGGCTGCGCAGCCCGGCCTCCGCCGCGTCGCGCGCCTCGGTCAGGGCGGCGGCGGCGCGGTGCTGGGCGGTGATGTCGGTGAAGGTGTGCACCACGCCGCCGCCGCCCAGCCGGCTGGCGCGCACCTCCAGCACCCGGCCGCCCTGGCGGGAGAGCTGGATCACCTTTTCCTCGCCGGGGGCGGGCAGGGGGGGCGCGCCGGGCCCGGCCAGCCCGGCCAGCCAGTCGCGGATTTCTTTCAGTTCCACGCCGGGGCGGGCGAGATCGGGCGGCAGGCTGAGCAGGCTGGCGGTGCGCGGGTTGGTGACGAGGACGATGCCGTCCGGCCCCGTCACCTGCAGGCCCTGGGAGATGCTGGCCAGCATGGCATCGAGCGCGCGGGCGGTCTCGCGCTGGCGCCGTTGCAGGGCGTGGGAGCCGAAGAGCAGCAGGAGGCCGAGCAGGCCGAGGGCGGCGGCCCCGCCCCCCACCAGCCTTTCATGCGTGTGGAGTTCGCCCGCCAGATATCTCTCCGTCCGCAGCACGGCGACGGTGAGGGGGAGGTCGGCCAGCCGGCGGAAGGCCATGAGGCGGTTGGCGCCGGCTTCCTCCGGCAGGCGCGCGGCGCCGCTTTCCTCCGGCCCCAGCCGGGCCAGCAGGGCGGCGGGGGCGGGGGCCTCGCCGGAGAGGCGCGCGGCCTCGAAGGGCGTGCTGGCGCGCACCGCGCCATCCTGGCCGAGCAGCAGCAGCGTCGTCTCGCCCTCCGCCCCCACCGCCTCGTAGAAGGCGGCGAGGCCGCGGATATCGACCGAGGCGACGATGACGCCGCCGAACCCGCCCTCGACCGTGGCGAAGCGGCGGGTGAGCTGGAGGGTCCAGCGCCCGGTCGCCCGGCCCAGCACGGGGCGGCTGATGAAGAGCGCATCCGGCCTGTCGCCCAGATGGACGCGGAAATGCTCGCGGTCGGAGAGGTCCATCCGCTGGGTGGTGGGCCCCACATTGGTGGCGCGCAGCAGGCCATCGGGGCCGATCAGCGCCACCTGCACGATCATTTCGTTGCGGAAGGAGGGGGATTGCGTCCAGGCGGAGAGGTCGAAGCTGTCCTGCTGGGATTCCAGGACGGTGCGCAGCAGCAGCAGGGTGCGGTCGAGGGCGCGCACCTCGCTGGTGAAATGCTCGGCGGCGACGCGGGCGAGGGTGGCGAGGTCCTGCAACTCGGCGCGGTAGGCCTGTTCGCGGTTCTGGCGCAGGTGCAGCAGGGTGGCGGTGCCGATGAGGAGGAGGCCGGCCAGGGCGGCGAGCAGCCAGGGCCAGGGCGGGCAGTGGCGCCGCCAGCCGCGCTGCGCGATGGGGGGAAGGGTGCCGGGCATCAGCGCAGCAGGCAGACCAGGGTCAGGTCATCGGCCGGGCCATGGGCGCCGCTGGCGGCCTGGGCCAGAGCGTCGGCCATGCCATGCGCGCCGTTGCCGCTGGCGAAGGCCGCGCCGCAGAGGTCGCGCACGCCCTCCTCGCCCAGCAGGCTGCCGCAGGCGGTGGTCGCCTCGCTCAGCGCGTCGCTGTAGAGCAGCAGGGCCTCGCCCTGGCGCCAGGTGGCCTGCCGCGTCTCGTAGCGGGCGCTGCCGGAGATGCCCAGCGGCAGGCCGCTGCCATCGAGCAGGCGGGTGCCGCCGCGGCCGGCCAGGACGGGGCTGGTATAGCCGGCGGCGGCATAGGCGATGGCGTCGCGCGCCACGTCGAGCACGGCATAGAACATGGTGGCGAATTGCCCGGTGCTGAAGAGCGGGCGCAGCCGGCGGTTCAGCCCCTCCAGGAAGAGGCCCGGCTCGTCGCGCGCGCTGCGGTCCTGGGCGAAGAGGGTGTGCAGGCGGAAGGCGTTGATGGCGGCGATGGTGCCATGCCCCACCACGTCGAGGGCGAAGAGGCCGAAGCGCGCGCCATCCAGCGGCCAGAGGCCCCAGAGATCCCCCGCCAGCTCGGCGGAGGGCAGGAAGCGCGAGGCGACGCGCAGGCCGTAGCGCGCCTCCATCTCGGCCAGCAGGGCGGGGCCGGGCAGCAGGGCCTCCTGCATCTGCCGCGCCGCCGCCAGCTCGGCATTGGTGCGCTCGGCGAAGTCGCGCAGGCCGCGGATGAGCTGGCGGTTGTGCAGGTGGCTGACCATGCGGGCGATCAGCTCCGCCTGGTGGATCGGCTTCAGGATGAGGTCGGTGGCGCCGGCGGCGAAGATTTCGGCGCGTTCCTCGGATTCCTCCAGCCCGGTCATGGCGAGCACGGGCAGCTCGGCCCAGCGTGGGTCCCTGCGCAGGGCGCGGCAGGTCTCGAAGCCATCCAGGCCGGGCATCAGGATATCGAGCAGGACGAGGTCGAAGCTGGCCTGGCCGAGGGCTTCCAGGGCCTGCAGCCCATCCTCGGCCAGGGTGATGTTGTGGAAGCCGGCGCGGCGCAGATGGGCGGAGACGAGGGCGCGCTTGGTCGGCGCGTCGTCGACGACGAGCAGGGCGGCGTTGCGCAGGGCTTCGGGCACGGCGGGCCCCGGGCTCATGCGCCGCCGGCCTCCGCCAGGGGGAAGAGCATGGCGAGGGTGCGGCTCTCCTGGCGCCATTCGCAGGATTCGGTCAGGCAGCGGATGAGGCCGAGGCCGCGGCCATGCGGGGGGGGTGGCGTGCCGAGGGGCGTGCCGGGGCGCGGGGCGTGCGGTGCGGCGGGGCCCTCCGGCAAGGCCCCGGACGGGAAGAAGCCCTGGCCGTAATCGCGCACTTCCAGCCAGAGATGGGCGGGCGGGGCGGGGCGGGCGACGACGACGACGGGGCGGTTGGCCCGCAGCGGGTCGCTCAGCCCGGTCTCGATCTTCTCCTGGAGCAGGCCGAGCCCGGCGAAGCTGCCGCGCAGCTCGCTGCCGAGGCCGAGATTGCCGTGCAGCAGGGCGTTGGTCAGCGCCTCCTGGAGGGCGATGTGGATATCCAGCCTGCGCTCCTGGCCGAGGCCCATGCGGTGGTGCAGCGCCTCCGTCACCAGGGGGGTGAGCGGCAGGCGCCAGGCCGTGATGGTGCGCAGCGCGAGGGCGAGCAGGGCCTGCTCGGGCAGGGTGGGGGCGGGGTCGCAGCCCGGTTCCACCAGCCGCCCGGCGGGGGCCAGCAGGGCGGCGAGGATCTCGGCCTCCTCCGGCGGCGGGGCGGCGGGGCTCACGGCTGGATGGTGAAGAGCTGGTTGAATTTCGACACGGTGAGGATGCGCGCCACCTGGCCGCGCGCGCCGCGCAGGATGATGCCGCGCCCGCGCTTCTCCGCCGCCTCGCGCGCCAGCAGCAGCATGCCGAGGCCGGCGGAGTCGATATAGTCGAGCCCGGCGAGGTCGAGCAGCACGGGCTGGGCGCCGGGCTGGTCCACCTGGGCCATCACCACCTGGCGGAAGGCGGCGTGGGCGTCGAAGGTGAGGGTGCCGGAGACGGCGACCTCGACACCGCCGAGGCCGGGAGTGAGCTTCACCTGCATGGGCGTCGTTCCATGGCGCTGTCCTTCCGCTGCGGTCTTTTCCCGCCCGGCGTTGCGGGGGGGGCCGCGTGGCTGCCGCCCGGCCGCCCGCCGGGCGGTGGTTCAGAAAAGCTCGATATCGCTGCTGGCGGGGGCGGCGGTGGGGGCGGCGCCATGCTCCAGCCAGCCGGCGAAGCGGTGCCGGACATCGCCCTGGTTGCAGGCTTCGAGCACGCGGGCGACGCAGTCGGCATCCGTGCGGGCGGCCTCGGTGCCGGGGGGTGGGGGGTGGGCGGCCATGGCGGCGGCGGTCGCGGCGGAGAGGGCCTCGGCCGCGGCGATCACCGTGCGCAGGCGGTTGCGCGTGCCCTCGGTGAACTGCATGCGGGCGGCGAAGGCGGCGATGTCGTCGGTGATGGCGGTGCCGGAGCTGGTCATGTCCTGCATCAGCGCGGCGACCTCGGCGCGGCGGCGCTGGAGCCCTTCCAGCATGGCGTCGAGCGTGGCCTTGGTGTCGAGGCTGGCGCTCATATCCACCGTGGCGACCTCGGCCATGCGGTGCCGGCTGCCTTCCAGCACGCGGCCGATGGCGGCGATCTCGGTGCGCATCGTCTCGGCCATGCTGCCGGTGGAGATGGCGAGGTCGCGCACCTCGTTGGCGACGACGGCGAAGCCCTGGCCGGCGGCGCCGGCGCGGGCGGCCTCGATTCGCGCGTTGAAGGCCAGCATGGTGGTCATGCGGTTGATGCGCTCGATATCGCCCACGCAGTGCTCGGCGCGGCCGAGATGGGCGGCGACATCGTCCAGCGCATAGACCATGACCATGGCCTGCTTGGACATGTCCAGCACGCGCTCGACCACGCCGCCGAGGGCGCCTTCCATCAGCCGCACCAGCTCGTCGAGGCTGATCACCTGATCCCCCGCCTCCAGGGTATCGACGAGGCGCAGCGTGCGCTCGAGCCGGTTGGTCTGCGCCTGGGCGCTGTCGGAGAGGCGCTGGAAGGCCTGGATCAGGCCGGAGACATTGTCCTCGACCTCATGGTTGGTGTCGGCGATCTCGGCGCAGATGGCCTGGAAGGCGCGGCGCTGGGTCTCGCCCAGGCGGTGCCAGCGGGCCAGCACGGCCTCGGCCTGGCGGCGGGCTTCCTCCGCCTCGGGGTCCGGGCCGGGTGGGGGGAGGGCGGCGGGCGGCGGGGGTGGCGTGGCGCGGCCGGAGGAGAAGGAGAGCCGCATCAGGCCGGGCATCCCGCGCCCCTGCCATGGCGCGCGGCGCCTGGAAGGGCTGCGCCTGGACGGGTTGCCTCAGGCCCGGCGGCGTCCTGGCCGGGGCTGGCCGGATGGTGCCGGGCATCCGGGCAGGCCCCCGGGACTGCCCCGCAGGCTGCACCGGGGAGCCAGCCCGCGGGCCGCGCCAGACGATCGGACATCGGTCTCTCCACCGCAATGCGGCGCTCATCCTAGGGAATGCTTCCTTAGAATTTCTCAAAAGCGTGAGGCGAGTGGCGCAGCGGCGGCGCCGGCGCTGGCGAGGCACAGGAAATCGCATTGCCGGTTGGCGGGCGAAAAACCGGCATGCCACAGTCCGCCATCCGCGCACGGAGCCGTGAGGCCCCGGCGCGGCGATCCGGTCGCGGCGATCCTGGCGGGTGCCTCCCGCCCGGCCCCGCGGGTGGGGAAGGTCCAGGGATGTTCAGATGAAGACTGCTCTGCTCGTCGATGATTCGCCGACCATGCTGATGACCATGGCCGGAATCCTGGAGCGGATGGGTTTCGCCGTCACCACGGCGGCCACGGGCGAGGAAGGCCTGTCCTGCATGCAGAAGGGCAGCTTCGCGATCGTCATTACGGACTACCACATGCCCGGCATCAACGGGGTGGAGATGATCAGCGCCGCGCGCAAGCTGCCGGCGGCGCGCTTCACGCCGATGCTGCTGCTGACCACCGAATCGGAGCAACGCAAGCGCGACGAGGCGCGTGCCGCCGGGGCGACCGGCTGGCTGGTGAAGCCTGTGGCGCCGGACAAGCTCCAGCAGGTCATCCGGCAGGTCCTGCCGGGCGCCTGAGGAATGCCCGGGCCGCAGGAGAGGGAGGAGGGAGGCATGCCGCGCGGGCCGGGCTGGCTGGTCTCGCCCTGGCTGGTGCTGCTGGGCCCCGCGGCGCTGCTGGCGCTGGGCGGCGCCGTGCTGCTGCGCGGCCCCGCGGAACCGCTGGCGCCCGCGCTGGTGGGGCTGCTGGTGGCGGCCGGGCTGGCCGGCAC
>NZ_JANFNY010000106.1 GCF_024437745.1 Roseomonas sp. GC11
GCGGTGTTTAGCGGCGATTACTTTGCCCGTCAACACCACCACCGAAGTTTTTCTTCAGCAGCCCCACCAACAACCCAGGCTCATCGCCCAAACCACCAGCAGGGGCGCGCCTTCTAGGACCTCAGAACCTCAGTGTCAAACCGATTCTGGGGCCGCCCCGCCGCGCCGCCCACCGGCATGGCGGCGCGACTCGCGGTGTTTCCTGGCCTGGCAGCCCGGCCAGCCGGGCGAATGATTTTTCCGCCCCCCAGCCCCTGGCACTTGCGCATGGCCCGGCTCAGCAGCGCGCCACCCCCTCCCCTGCCCCCGCATTTCGCCCCGCGGCGCCCCGCATGGCCAGCAGGGCCTGCACCCGCTCCGCCAGCAGGTCCATGGTGAAGGGCTTGGTCAGCAGTTGCACCCCGGGCGGCAGCTGGCCCTGCCCCGTCACCATGCTCTCGGCATAGCCGGTCACCAGCAGCACGGGCAGGCCAGGCTGGCGGCCCCGCGCCGCCTCGGCCAGCTGGCGGCCATTCATCCCCCCGGGCAGCCCGACATCGGAAATCATCAGGTCGACCGGCCGCAGCGAGTCGAAAAGGCACAGCGCTGCCGCCCCATCGGCCGCCTCCAGCGCCACATGGCCCAGGGCCTGCAGCACATCGACCATCAGCATGCGGACGGAGGGCTCATCCTCCACCACCAGCACGGTGCAGCCGGGGGCGGCGGGCATCGCCGCGCGGGGCGCCGGCTCGGCCTCCGCCGCCACCGCCGCCGCATCGCCGTGCCGGGGCAGGTAGAGGCGCAGCGCCGTCCCCTCCCCCGGCGCCGTGTGGATCCGCACCTGCCCGCCCGATTGCCGCACGAAGCCATAGACCATCGACAGGCCAAGCCCCGTCCCCTCCCCCAGCGGCTTGGTGGTGAAGAAGGGGTCGAAGGCACGGGCCGCCACCTCCGGCGTCATCCCGGTGCCGCTGTCGCGCACCCCCAGCATCAGATAAGGGCCGGGCGGCAGGTCGGCCGCCCGGGCCGCCATCATCCCCAGCTCCTGGTTGGCCGTCTCGATCTCGATGCGCCCGCCGCGCGGCATGGCGTCCCGCGCATTGATGCAGAGGTTGAGCAGCGCGTTCTCCAGCTGGTTGGCATCCACCAGCACGGCCCAGGCCGCCGGGTCGGCGCGCACCACGATCTCGACCTGCGGCCCGACGGTGCGGCGGATCAGCTCCTCCATCCCCGCCACCAGCCGGTTCACATCCGTCGGGCGGGGGTCGAGGGTCTGGCGCCGGGCGAAGGCCAGCAGCCGCTGCGTCAGCGCCGCCGCCCGCCGCGCCGCGCCCTGCGCCGCGGTGATATAGCGCGCCGCCTCCTCCGGCCGGCCCTGCTCCAGCCGCTGCCGCAGCAGCTCCAGCGCGCCCAGGATGCCGGTCAGCAGGTTGTTGAAGTCATGCGCCAGCCCGCCGCTGAGCTGGCCCACCGCCTCCATCTTCTGCACCTGGCGCAGCGTCTCCTCGGCGCGCACGCGCTCGGCCACCGCATCGGCCACGCGCTGCTCCAGCGTCGCCGTCAGGTCGCGCAGCGCCGCCTCGGCCAGCTTCAGCGCATGCACATCGGTACAGGTGCCATACCAGCGGCGGATCACCCCGTTCTCGCCCAGCAGCGGCAGGGCGCGGCCGATCACCCAGCGATATTCCCCCGAATGATGGCGCAGCCGGTATTCCACCTCATAGGGCGCGCCGGTCGTCACGCAGTCCAGCCAGAGGCGGCGGGTATGGGCCCGGTCCTCGGGGTGGAAGGCGGCCAGCCAGGCATCGCCATGGGTGCTGCCGGAGGGCAGGCCGGTATAGTCGTACCAGCGCTGGTTGAAATAATCCGCCTCTCCCTCCGGCCCGGTGGACCAGATCATCTGGTCCACCGCGTCGGCGATGACGCGGAAGCGCTCCTCACTGACGCGCAGCGCCTCCTCCGCGGTGCGGCGCACGGCCAGTTCGCGCTGCGCCGCCTGGTAGAGCCGGGCATTGTCCAGCGCCACCGCCGCCTGCCCGGCCAGCCCCACCAGCATCCGCTCATGCCGGGCGGTGAAGCGGGCCGGCTCGTCATGGGCGAAGAACAGCCCGCCGAGCGAGCCGCCCCCGCGCGAGACCACCGGCACCGCCATGTAGCTGCACACCGGCAGGTGGCCGGGCGGCAGGGCGCCGCTGTAGCGCGGGTCCAGCCGCACATCATCGCAGCGCACCACCCCCTCGGCGCGGAAGGTGGGGCTGAAGAGCGCCGTCTCGCGCGGCAGGGGGAAATGGGCGAAAGCCTCGGCCGGCGCGCCGGAGAGGGCGTAGAGGATATAGTCCTGCCCCGTCCCGTCGGTCTCCCGGTAGAAAAAGGCGCCGTAGCGGGCGCCGCAGAGCGCCACCGCCGCATCGGTGACCATCTGCACGAGGCGGCGCGGCTCCAGCTCCCCACCCAGCGCGGCGCCGGTGCGGTTGAGCGTCTCCAGCATGCGCTGTTCCTCGCGCAGCATCTCCTCGGCCCGGCGGCGGGCGGAGATGTCGCGGCAGAACAGCGCCACCCCCTCCTCCACCGGGAAGGCGCGCAGCTCGAACACGCCCTCGCGGCCGCTCAGGAAGCGGTGCTCCAGCTCGATCCCGCCGCCACGCCGCGTCGCCAGCACGCGGCGGCAGAGCGGCGCCACCTGCGGCAGGTCCGGCCAGGCCTCGGTGATGGACAGGCCGATCAGCGCCGCGCGCGGCCGACCATCGCGGCGCAGCGCCTCGGCATTGATGTCGCAGACGCGCAGCGCCGGGTCGAGCAGGACGAAGGCCTCGCCCATGCTGTCCAGCACGGCGCGCAGGCGGGTGGCGCCCTCCTCGGCCGGCGGCGCCGCGCCGCGCGGGGCTGGCGCGGCCATGTGGCAGAGCATGCCCGCCACCCCTCCCCCCTCCCCCGCCAGGGGCACGGCGCGCAGCCCCGGCAGGGCCGGCACCGCCCGGCCCTCGCGCAGATGGTGCAGGACCGGGGCCAGCAGCGCCTCGGCCAGCGGCCCGGCGGCGGCGAGGGGGCGGCCGAAGGCGGCCGGATGCGCGGCCCCCAGCAGGGGCGCCCCGGCCATATTGTAGAAGAAAAACCCCTCCTCCCCCCAGAGCAGCAGCGCCGGGCCCGGCGCGGCGCGCAGCCCCTCCAGCGCCATGCGCAGGGCGGGCGGCCAGGACTCCGGCTCGCCCAGGGGCGAATCGGCCCAGTCCCGCCGGTGGAGTTCCAGCCACCGGGAGAACGCCATGCCCTCCTCCGCCCCCGCATGTGCCACGCCCGCCGCCGCTCCTCCGTTCCTGTCCGCCACGCCGGCCCGTGCTTTCTGCCCGCGCCTCCCGCCCCCGCAGGGGGCCGCGCTCAGGCCGCCTCGGCCTGGGGCCGCGGCACCTCGAAGGGGCGCAGCGCCACCGGCGCCCCTGGCCGCGCCTCCAGCACCGTGTTGGCGGGGATGCGCTGCCACCCCGACTCGCGCTCATCCACCGGCTCGGATACCACCATCACCCCGCCGCAGCCCTCACGATAATAGAGCGAGGGCGGCAGGCTGTCCGAGGACCAGCGGAAGCAGGTGAGCGCCTCCCCATCGCTATAGGCGGCGGCGAAGCGCAGGGGCTGGCGGCTGCCGGCCTCGCGCATCAGCGCCAGCACGCGGCCCAGGGTGCGCGCCATCGCCGCTACCGGCTCCTCCGCCAGCCCATCGGCCAGGGCGGCCAGGAACAGCGCCTCGGTATCCCCCGTGCCCTGGCGGTGGACGTAGAGCGCATCGGGGATCAGCGCCTCGATCCGCCGCTTCACCCGCAGATAATCCCCCACCTGGCCATTGTGCATGAAAAGATGGCGACCATGGGCGAAGGGATGGCAGTTGGCCCGCGTCGTCGAGGTGCCGGTGGACGCACGCACATGCGCGAAAAATAGCCGGGACCGCACCTGGGCGCAGAGGGAGCGCAGATTCTCGTCCGACCAGGCCGGGCGGATCTCGCGGTAGAGGCCCGGCTCCTCGCGCTCCCCATACCAGCCGAGGCCGAAGCCGTCGCCATTGGTGACGGTCTTGCCTTCATCGGCGTGCATGGACTGGTGAATCAGCGAGTGGGCAGGGGCGCAGACCATCTCCGAGAGGAAGATCGGCTCACCCTGGTAGGCCAGGAAACGGCACATCGCATCGGTCCGGTCACAAAAAAAAGAGGACGTATCATTCTCCCGCCACCGCCCCGGCTGCAATGGCCGCATGGGGGTCGTGGCGACGCCAAGTGATGCGAAATTTCATCGTGAGTTAGGGGATACCGGTCTATGCCAGAGGGACAGAAGACCGGAGGCGCCTCGGCGCCCATGCGAAAAAACGACAATGAGGCGCCGATGTCGCTCCGCTCCACCCTGCTCTGTTCCGCCGCCCTGCTGAGCCTGGCCGCCTGCGGCCAGCCCAGGCCCCTCAGCCGGGAGGAGATCTCCACCCGCGCCACGGCCGACCTCCAGGCCCTGATGACCATGCCCGAGCCGGCCGAGCGGCCGGTGGTGCTGGAGGAGGCCATCGCCCGCGCCGTGAAATACAACCTGGACCACCGGGTGAAGCTGGCGGAGGAGGGCCTCTCCCTGGGCCAGGCGGATCTGACGGGGCTGGACCTGCTGCCGCGCATCGGCGCCGATGCCGCCTATACCTGGCGCTCGAAGGAGGGGGCGACCAGCTCGCGCTCCGCCACCACCGGCCAGCTCTCGCCCCAGGCCTCGATCGCCGAGGAAAAGAGCGTGCTGCGCGGCCAGCTCAATGCCGGCTACGACCTGCTGGAGCTGGGCATCAACTACGCGCGGACGAAGCAGGCGCAGGATGCGGCGCTGCTGGCCGGGGAGCGCCGGCGCAAGGCGATCCAGACCGTCGCCGCCGATGTGCAGAACGCCTATTGGCGCGCCGTCGCGGCCGAGCACCTGCTGCCCGAGCTGGAGCGGCTGATCACCCGCGCCAATCAGGCGCTGGAGCGCTCGCGCAAGGTGGAGCGGGACAAGATGCTCGCCCCCTCGGACGCGCTGGCCTACCAGCGCGTGCTGCTGGCGGCGCTGCAGGCGCTGAGCGAGCGGCGGCGGGAGATGGAGATCGCCAAGGCGGAGCTGGCCATGCTGATGGGCCTGCCGCCGGGCACCACCTACCAGATCGCCCAGGGCATGCCGGAGCTGAGCGGGCGGCTGACGGAACTGCCGCCGCAATCGCTGGTCCCGGTGGCCTTCGCCGAGCGGCCGGAGCTGCGGGCGGAGGACTACCAGGGCCGCATCACCAGCCGGGAGGTGGAGAAGGCCTTCCTGAGCATCTTCCCCTCGCTGACGCTGCGCGCCGGCCCGGCCTTCGACAGCAACCGCTACCTGCAGAACAATGAGTGGTTCCAGGCCGGCGGGCTGCTGAGCTGGAACCTGATGCGGATCTTCACCCTGCCGGCGCAGCAGCGCCAGGCGGAGCGCATGGCGGCGCTGGACCAGGTGCGGCGGATGCAGGTGGGGATGGCGGTGATGGTGCAGGTGCACCTGGCCGTGCGCCGGCATGAGGTGGCGCGCCAGGCCCATGGCCTGGCCGCCGAGGCCGCGCAGGTGGAGGAGCGGATGCTGCGCGAGACACGCAACCGCGTGGCGGCGCAGACGGCGAACGACCTGGACGTGGCGGTGGCCGAGGCCAATGCGCTGCTGGCCCGGGTGCGGCTGGCCCTGGCCCTGGCGGAGCGCGAGACGGCGGCGGCGCAGATCTATGTGGCCACCGGCCTCGACCCGCTGCCCGAGGCGGTGCGCGCGCATGACATCGCCACCCTGACCGAGGCGGTGCGCGCGCGCTTCGCCCTCTTCCCCGAGCGGCTGCGCACCGCGGCGGCGGGGGATGCGGCGGGGGATGCGGCGGTGCCGGAAGGCGCGGTGAGCGTGGCCCCTGACCCGGCGTCCAAGGGATAACGAGAATCATGCGAAAAATAACCGCTCTGATCCTGGCCGGCCTGGCCACCCTGCCCCGCCCGGCGGCGGCGGAGGAGGCGCGGGCGCAGATCCTGGCCGCCGAGGAGGCGCAGATCTCCGCCCAGATGTCCGGCCGCCTGCGCGAGGCCCCCTTCGCCGAGGGGCAGGGCTTCAAGGCCGGGGAGGTGCTGGTCGCCTTCGACTGCGAGGTGCAGCGGGCCGAACTGGCCAGCGCCCAGGCGGCGGCGGCCGGCAGCGGCCGGGTGCTGGCGGCGCGCGGGCGGCTGCAGGCGCTGGGCTCCGCCTCGGAGATCGAGATGGCCCAGGCCGCCGCCGATTCGGGCCGCGCCCGCGCCGCGGTGGAACTGGCCCAGGCCAGGCTGCGCTATTGCGAGATCCGCGCCCCCTGGGATGGGCGGGTGGCGCAGCGCCACCTGCGCCGGCATGAATTCGCCATTGATGGCAAGCCGCTGCTCGACCTCGTGGCGGCGGGCCCGCTGCGGCTGCGGGCGCAGCTGCCCTCCGCCTGGGTGGCCTGGCTGCGCCCCGGGCTGGTGGCCGAGTTGCGGGTGGACGAGACCGGCACCACCCACAGCGCGACGCTGGAGCGGGTGGGGGCGCGGGTGGACACCGCCTCGCTGACGGTCGATGCCAGCTTCACCCTCTCCGAGTCGCTCGGCACGCTGCTGCCGGGGATGAGCGGCACGCTGCGGCTGGCCCCGCCGGCCAGCCTCGCCGCCGCCGTGACACCGTGACGCGCGGAGCCTGATGCCATGAGCGCCGCCCTCCAGCCGCCGCGCCGCCCGGCCCCGGACCTCGCCGCCCTGCTCGGCGCCGTGCTGACCGTGGAGCGCGAGGCGCGGCGCATGCCTGATGCCGGCGCCCTCGCCTTCCTGGTGGTGAACGACACGCGGCAGGTCGTGGCCTATGACATGGCCGTGCTGCTGCAGGGGGGCGGCCGGCTGTGGCGGGTGGCGGCCATGTCCGGGCTGGTGGCGCCAGACCCTGCGGCCCCGCTGCCGCGCTGCCTCGCCCGCGCCGCCGGGGCGCTGGCGCAGCCGGGCGCCGCCCGCGCCGTCGGCCCCACCGACCTGCCCGAGTCGCTGCGCGCCGAGTGGATGGAACTGGCGCCCCCCTTCGCCGCGCTGGCCCCCCTGGCGGCCCCGCCCCAGGGCGGCAAGCCGCCCGGCACGCTGCTGCTGCTGCTGCGCACCCGCCCCTTCACCAGCGCCGAGCTGGACCTCGTCTCCCGCCTCGCCGAGGCCTATGGCAGTGCCGCCGCCGCCCTCTCGGCGCGGCCGCCGCGGCTGCGCCGGGCCGGGCTGCTGGGCGCCGTGGCGGCGCTGGCCCTGGCCGGGCTCGGCGGGCTGGCGGCGCTGCCGGTGCCGCTCTCCGTGCTGGCCCCGGCCGAGATCGTGGCGCGCACCCCCCTGCCCGTCTCCGCCCCGATCGAGGGGGTGGTGCGGCAGGTGCTGGTGCAGCCGAACGAGGTGGTGGCCGAGGGCCAGCCGCTGTTCCGGCTGGATGACGTGACGCTGCGCAACCGGCGCGACATCGCCCTGAAGGCGCGCGCCGTGGCCGAGGCCGAATTCGCCCGCGCCCAGCAGCGCGGCTTCAGCGATGCCGACAGCCGCAACCAGATCCGCCTGCTGCGGCTCCAGGCCGAGGAAAAGGGGCTGGAGGCCAAGCTGGCGGAGGAATTGCTGGAGCGCGTGGAGGTGCGCGCCCCGCGCCCCGGCATCGTGCTGCTGAACGACCCGCAGGCCTGGATTGGCCGTCCCGTCGCCACGGGCGAGCGGGTGATGAGCCTGGCCGACCCGGCCGAGCTGGCGCTGCGCGCCTGGCTGCCGGCGGCGGAGGCGGTGCCGCTGCCGGCGGGGGCGCGGGTGCGCTTCTTCCCGGATGCCGACCCGCTCTCCCCCCTGACCGCGCGGCTGGAGCGGGTGAATTACGAGGCGGAGGCGACACCGGGCGGGGGCCTCGCCTTCCAGGCCCGCGCCGGGCTGGAGGCCGGCGCCCTGGCGCGGCTTGGCGCCCAGGGCGTGGCGCGGCTGGAGGGGGCCAGCGTCTCGCTGGGCTATTACCTGCTGCGGCGGCCGCTGGCGGCGGCCCGGCGCGCGCTGGGGGTGTGATGGCCGTCTTCGCCGCCGCCCCGCCGCCCCTGCCCGCCCTGCGCACCGATCTGCGCCTGCATCCCGGCCCGCGCCACGCCGATGGCACGCCGGGCTGGACGCTGGAGGATCCCGGCCGCTTCCGCTTCTTCCGCCTGGGCTGGCTGGAGGTGGAATGCCTCGCCGAATGGCACCGCGGCCATGCCGCGGCCGTGGCCGCCGCCGTGGCCGCGCGCACCACGCTGCGCCCGGAGCCGGAGCAGGTGGCGGCGCTGGGCGATTTCCTGGCCCGCAACGAGCTGACGCGCACCGAGGGCCCGCTGGAGCGGATGCGGCTGCGCGGCGCCTGGGCGCGGCGGCAGCGGATCGGCACCCGGCTGCTGCATGGCTATCTTTTCTTCCGGGTGCCGCTGGTGCGGCCGGCGGGGTTCCTGCGCGCCACCCTGCCGGCGGTGCGCTGGCTGGGCGGGCGGGTGGCGCTCTCGGCGCTCGGGCTGCTCTCGCTGCTCGGGCTGCTGCTGGTGCTGCGGCGGCTGGACCTCTTCGTGGCCGAGGCGGCCGGGCTGGTCAGCGCCGGCGGGCTGGCCGCCTTTGGCGCCGCCCTCGTCGTCTCCAAGCTGCTGCACGAGTTGGGGCATGCCTATGTCGCCACCGCGCACGGGGTGCGGGTGCCGTCCATGGGCGTGGCCTTCATGCTGGGCGCGCCGCTGCTCTACACCGAGACCTCGGGCGCCTGGCGGCTGACGCGGCGCGGGCCGCGCCTGGCCATCGGCGCCGCCGGGCTGCTGGTGGAGACGGCGCTGGCCGGGCTGGCCTCGCTGGCCTGGGCGCTGCTGCCGCCCGGCCCTGGGCGGGATGCGGCCGTGCTGCTGGCCACCGCCGGCTGGGGCATGACGCTGCTGGTCAATGCCAGCCCCTTCATGCGCTTTGACGGCTATTACCTGCTCTCCGACGCGCTGGGGCTCGAGAACCTGCATGGCCGCTCCTTCGCCATGCTGCGCTGGCGGCTGCGGGAGATGCTGTTCGGCCTGGGCGAGGCGCCGCCGGAGGCGCTCTCCCCCGGCCTGCGGCGCTTCCTCACCGGCTTCGGGCTGGTCACGCTGCTGGCCCGCGCCTCGCTCTATCTGGCGATTGCCTTCGCCGTCTATCACCTGTTCTGGAAGCCGCTCGGCATCGCGCTCTTCGCGGTGGAATTCGGCTGGTTCCTGGCCCGCCCCGTCACCGACGAGCTGCGCGAATGGGCGCGGCGGCGCCATGCCTTCCGGCTGAACCGGCGGATGCTGGCCACCCTGGCCGGCACCGCGCTGCTGCTGGGCGGGCTGCTCCTGCCGCTGCGCGGCACCATTTCCGCCCCCGCCCTGCTGGATGCCGCCGCGCGCGGCGATGCGGTGGTGGCCACCCCCGGCCGGCTGGTGGAATGGCCGCACCCGCCGGGGAGCGTGCTCGCCGCCGGCGATGTGGTGGCGCGGCTGGAAAGCCCCGAGTTGGAACGCCGCATCGCCATCGCCGGCCTCGCCCTGGCGCGGGCGGAGGATGAGCAGCGCCTGGCCTTGGCACGGACCGAGACGCTGGACCGCCGCTTCGCCCAGCAAGAGGCGGTGCGGCAGGCCCGCGCCGCCCTGGCCGCGCTGGAGGCGGAGCGCGCGGCCCTGGAAATCCGCGCCCCCGTGGCCGGGCGGCTGCGCGACCTGGAGCCCCAGGCCCAGCCGGGCAGCTGGCTGCCGCGCGGCCTGCGCCTCGCCACGGTGGTGGATGAGGTGGCGCCGCCCCGGCTGCGCGCCCTGCTCGCCGAGGCCGATCTCCGCCGCGTGGCGCCCGGCGCCGCCATGGCCTTCATCCCCGAGGGCGATCCCGGCCACAGCATCCCCGCCACGCTGCAGAGCATCGCGCCCGGCGCGCTCACCGCGCTGGAGCGCTGGCAGATCCTGGCCGAGCGGCATGGCGGCCCGGTGCCGGCCGATGCCGATGGGCGGAACCGCCTGGTGCCGCGCCATGCCCTCTATCCCGCCGAGGCGGTGGCCGATGCCGCCGCCCCCGGCTTCGCCACCCCCGGCACCGCCCTGATCGAGGGCGAGGCCGAGTCCCTTCTCCGGCGCGCCTGGCGCCATGCCGCCGCGGTGCTGATCCGCGAAAGCGGCTTTTGAGAAACGTCCCACGGAGCCCGAACATGACGCAGACGACCGGCCAGACCCCGCGCCCCTCCCGCCCGGTGTCGACCCTGCGGGCACTGGAGCCACGGGCGATGTTCGACGCCGCCGGGGCCGTGACGGCAAAGGAGGCGGAGCAGAAGCAGGCGGAGGCCCAGGCCAAGGCGAGCGACCTGTTCCACGACGTGGCCCAGGCGGCCGAGGCGCCGCGCAGCCTGGTGGTGGTAGACCCGCGCGTGGCGAACGGGCTGGCCCTGGCGCAGCAATTGGCGCCGGGGGCGGATGTGCTGCTGCTCGACCCCTCGCAGGACGGCATCGCCCAGGTGCAGGCGGCGCTGGCCATGGGGCAGCCGGTGGCGACGCTGCATATCCTGACGCATGGCCGCGATGGCGCCGTGAGCCTGGGTGACACCCTGCTGGACGCCACCACGGCGGCGGCGCGGGCCGGGGACCTCGCTGCCTGGAAGGCCGGGCTGGCCGAGGGGGCGGACCTGCTGGTCTGGAGCTGCGAGGCGGCCGAGGGCAGCACCGGGACGCAGCTGATCGCCACGCTGCGCGCCACCACCGGGGCGGATATCGCCGCCTCCACCAACATGACCGGCGCCGGCGGCGACTTCGTGCTGGAGACGCTGATCGGCGAGGTGGACACCACCATCCTGGAGCGCGCCGCCAGCCTCGCCTGGGGCGGCACGCTGACGGTCACCGCCGCGCCCACCATCGACAGCCTCAGCGACGACACGGGCAGTTCCGCCAGCGACTCCATCACCAACGACAACACCCCGACCCTCTCCGGCACCGCCACGGCGGGGGCGGAGGTGCGGCTCTACCGCGCCTCGGACAATGCGCTGATCACGCTGGTGACGGCGGATGGCAATGGCGACTGGACGGCCCAGCTCTCGATCTTCGCCCTGGCCGATGGCACCTACAGCGTCTATGCCAAGGCCAATGACGGCAGCGGCCTCAGCGCCGCCTCGGCCACCTTCAGCCTGACCGTCGATGTGGTGGCGCCGATCGCCCCGGTGGTGAGCGGCATCAGCACCGACAGCGGCACCAGCGCGACCGACGGCATCACCAACCAGAGCAGCGTCACCGTCTCCGGCACCGCCGAGGCGAGCAGCACGGTGGAAGTGCTGAAGGATGGCGCCTCGCTCGGCACGGTGACGGCGGATGCGAGCGGCAACTGGACCATCGCCGCCACGCTCACCGAGGGCAGCAACAGCTTCACCGCCCGCGCCAGCGACCTGGCCGGCAATACCGGCGTGCTCTCCACCGCCTATGCCGTGACGCTGGATACGGCGGCGCCGGCCGCGCCCAGCATTTCCAGCATCTCGCCGGATTCCGGCACCTCCTCGACCGACAAGATCACCTCGCAGGGGAGCATCACCGTCACCGGCACGGGCCCGGCCAGCGCCACCATCACGCTCTACAGCAGCGGCACGCAGGTGGGCAGCACGACCTCGGATTCCTCGGGCAACTGGGTGGTCAGCCTCTCCGGCTCGCCGCTGGCGGAGGGGACGCACAGCCTGACGGCGCGCGCCACCGACACGGCCGGCAACCAGGGCAGCGATTCCACCGCCGTGACCGTCGTGGTGGACAGCACCGCGCCGGCGGCGCCGGTGCTGACGGCCATCTCGCCCAATACCGCCGTGCTGCCGAACATGTTCTACACCAGCGCCCAGGCGCTGACGCTCTCCGGCACGGCAGAAGCCAGCACCACCGTCACCGTGCTGCTGAATGGCAGCAGCATCGGCAGCACCACGGCCGATGGCAGCGGTGCCTGGACGCTCGACATCAGCAACGTGCAGCTGCCGGCGGGGGTAGCGCAGTTCACCCTGCGGGCCAGCGACACGGCGGGCAATACCGGCAGCCTGTCCTCCAGCTATGACGTGACGGTGGATCTGACGGGCACGGCGCCGGCCAGCGTCAGCGGCCCATCCAACGGCACCTACAACACCGGCGATACGCTGGATTTCAGCGTGACCTTCGGCGAGGCGGTGGTCGCGACCGGCGGCACGCCGCGGCTGACGCTCGATGTCGGCGGCGCCACGCGCTATGCCACGCTGCATTCGGGCAGCGGCACCAGCACGCTGGTCTTCCGCTACACCGTGCAGAGCGGCGATCTCGACGCCGATGGCATCAGCGCCACGGCCAGCATCGACCTGAACGGCACCACCCTGACCGACCTCGCCGGCAATACGGCGACAACCAGCCTCTCCGGCCTGCTGCCGACGCTGACCAGCGTTCTCGTCGACGGCGTCGCCCCCACCATCAGCAGCGTCGCCGTCCCCGCCGACGACACCTATGGCGTCGGCGAGACGCT
>NZ_JANFNY010000107.1 GCF_024437745.1 Roseomonas sp. GC11
GGCTGCGGCAGGGCGGGCGGCAGCGGGCCGGCGCGCAGCGCGGCCAGTTCTTCCCGCAGAGCGGCGGTGAGCGGGGCGCGGCCGAAGCGTTCCAGCAGGGGCGCCGCCTCCGGCAGGCCCAGCAGGCGGTCCACCGAGGGCAGGGCGCGCAGCGCCGAGCGGTCCGCCATGGTCAATAGCCGATCAGGAAGGGGTTATACCCGGCGCAGCGGTATTTGGTGCCGCGCATCAGCAGGTTGAGGCCGAGGCTGGCGACATCATCGGCCAGCGGCTCGATGGCCGGATTTTTGTTCTGGTAGAAGATCTTGACCCAGTTGCCGCAGGAGTCGCAGGTCTCGGCCTTCACCGTCGCCCCGCCCTCCTGGCCCTCGCCCGCCTGCCCCTCCGTGGCGGCCTCCTGGTAGCCGACGCCCTTGGTGGAGCCGCAGGCCAGGCATTTGATCCGCACCTCGTTCCACTGGCTGCCGCAGCCGGAGCAATGGGCGTAGCGGGCATTCTCCGCCCCCGGGCGGCCAACCACCGCGGAGGCGATGGGCGCCCCGCCGCAGACGGGGCAGACCCCGACCTCGATGGGTTGCAGAGCGGCGGCGTCGAGCACGGCGGCGTGGCGCGCCACCTGCACCTGGAAGGCGGCGGCGAGGAAGAGATGCTCGGGCAGGCTGTCCGGTGGAATGGCATCCACCGCCACATTGCCCAGCATTTCTTTGAGTTGGTCCTCGGACGTGCCGCGCAGCTGGGCCAGGGCGGCAGCGGCGGGGGGCGGCATCTCCACCGCCTCCAGCCCGTCGAGAAAGCGGGCGACGAGGCCGGGGAGTTCCGGCCCCGCCGCCAGGGCGGCGCGGTCGAGCGGCGGCATATGGTGCTCGCGCGCGCGCTGAAGCTGTTCCGCCGGGGGCGGGGCGGCCGGGGGCAGCGCCTCGGCCAGCGCCGCCTGGGCCGAGGCCAGCCCGGCCAGGAAGCGCAGATAGGGGCCGAGTTCGCTGCCCTCCGCCAGCACCGCGAGCCGCTCCGCCCGCAGGCGGAAGAACGGCCCCGGATCCGGCAGCAGCACGAAGGCCGGCTTGACGAGGCGCCCGATCATCGAGGGATCGGGCTGTAACCCATGGAATCCAGACATTCTTGACCTCGTCGGGCCGTACCGGCCACGCAGACTGTTACTCGGCGGGGCCGGCCTTGCGCTGGCCGGCGAGTTCCCGCAGCCATTTGCGGTGGTGGCGCCAGGCCCAGCCGCCGGTGACGGTGCCCCGCGTCATCGCCCGCAGCGTGCCACGCGTCCAGATGGCCGCATAGACGTGCATGATGAAGACGCAGATGATCAGCACCGCGGCGATGGAGTGCACCAGCACCGCCACGCGCATCTGCGGAATGGTGAAGTAGGCGGAGAAATACTGCTCCCAGATCACCACCCCGCTGCCGATCAGCACCAGGATGAGCCCGGCCATGGCCCAGAAGACGATCTTCTGGCCCGCATTGTACTTGCCGAGCTCGGGCAGGTTCTCCTCATGCCCGCCCACCACGTCGCGCAGCTTCCTCAGCCAGACCCAGTCCACCCGCTCCGGCAGGTTCGCCTTCCAGAGCTGGAAGAAGAACACGAAGAAGCTGATGAAGAGCACCACCCCGAACCAGGGGTGCAGCGCCCGCGTGTTCTGCCCGCCGCCGAAGAGGCCGGTCAGGAAGAACAGCGCCGGGGTGAAGAGGGCGAGGCCGGACAAGGCCAGCAGGATGAGGCTGCTGGCGGTGATCCAGTGGTTGAGCCGCGCCCCCGGCCCATAGCGGTTGACGGTGACGGGCTTGCCCGGCAGCACCTTGTCGCCGGGCTGGGCGTAACGGGGCTTGTTCGGCTCGGCCATCACACCCGCTCCTCCGGCGGCGGCGGGGGCGCCTTGGCCGGGTTTTCCACCAGCTGCTCCGCATGCGCCTCATCCTCGTGCGAGACGCGGTTGGCGCGCGCGAAGACGCCGTGGATCATGCTGCCCACCGCCATGAAGCCCATGGCGGCGATGCCGACATACTTGGTCACGCCCTTCCAGCTCTGCACCAGCGGCGAGATCTTCGGGTCGTCGGGCAGGTTGGCGTAGATATGCGGCTTGTCGGCGTGGTGCAGCACATACATGACATGCGTGCCGCCCACCCCCGGCGGGTCGTAGAGCCCGGCATTGGCATAGCCGCGCGACTTCAGATCGGCGATCCGGCCGGCGGCATGCTTCTTCATGTCCTCCTTGGTGCCGAAGACGATGGCCTGGGTGGGGCAGGCCTTGGCGCAGGCCGGCCCCTGCCCCACCGCCACGCGGTCGGAACACAGGGTGCACTTGTAGGAACGGTGATCGGCCTTGGAGATGCGCGGGATGTTGAAGGGGCACCCCTTCACGCAATAGCCGCAGCCGATGCAGTTCTCGTGGATGAAATCCACGATGCCGTTGGAATACTGCACGATGGCGCCGGGCGCCGGGCAGGCCTTGAGGCAGCCCGGATCGGCGCAGTGCATGCACCCATCCTTGCGGATGAGCCATTCCAGGCTGTCCGTCTCCGGGTTCACCCATTCCGTGAAGCGCATCAGGGTGAACATGTTTTCCGTCAGGTCATGCGGGTTCTCATAGATCCCGACATTTTCCCCGACGCCCGGATGGGTGTCGTTCCACTCGATGCAGGCGGACTGGCAGGCCTTGCACCCGATGCATTTCGAGACATCGATGAGCTTGGCCACCTCGGTGAGCTGCCGGCCCGGCGGCGGCAGATCTGCCGTCGCCGAGCGGCGCACCACGTCCCCCGGGCCGAGATTGCTGGCCAGGGGCTGGGTCGGCGGGTTGCTGACCGCCGTGCGCGGGCTGTCGATCATGCCACCCTCCTCACGCCACCACCCCGCCCTTGGGGGCGGTGCTGGGTTCGATATTGACCAGGAAGGCCTTGTAGCCAGGCGTTTCGATATTCGCCTCGCCCACGAAGGGGGTCAGCGAATTCGGGCCGAAGCCCTTCTTGGCCGCGCCGATGAAGCCCCAGTGCAGCGGAATGCCTATGACATGGACGGTCTTGCCGTCGCAGATCAGCGGCCGGATCCGCTTGGTCACCACCGCCTTGGCCCGCACCGAGCCCCGCTTGGACCAGACGCGCACCCAGCTGCCCGGGGCGATGCCCTTCTCCTTCGCCAGCTCCTCGGAGAGCTCGACGAAGAATTCCGGCTGCAGCGCCGCGTTCACCCGGTTGTGCTTGGTCCAGTAGTGGAAATGCTCGGTCAGGCGGTAGGAGGTGGCCGCGTAGGGGAATTCCTCCGAGGTGCCGAACTGCGCCACATCGCTCGCGAAGATGCGCGCGACCGGATTGCCGCGCAGCTTCGGGTTGAAGGGGTTGGCGATCGGGCTCTCGAAAGGCTCCATATGCGCGGGGAAGGGGCCGTCCCGCAGCATGCCCCGGGCGAAGAGGCGGGCGCTCCCCTCCTGGTTCATGATGAAGGGCATGACATCGCGCGGCTTGGCGGTCGGCGCGATATCCGGCACGTCATAGCCCGTCCACTTCGTCCCATCCCATTCCAGCAGCTTGCGGGAAGGATCCCACGGCTTGCCGTCCAGGTCGGCCGAGGCGCGGTTGTACAGCGTCCGGCGGTTGAGCGGCCAGGAATAGGTCCAGTTGGGATGGGTGCCGGTGTTGTCCGGGTCGTAATTGTCCCGGCGGGCCATGTTGTTGCCGGCCTCGTTGAAGCAGCCGGAATAGATCCAGCAGCCGCACATGGTGGAGCCGTCATCCCGCAGCTGCGAGAAGTTCACCACCTGCTTGCCGGCGGCGAGGATGATCCTGGAGGGGTCGTTCGGGTCCCGCAGGTCCGTCAGCGCCCGGCCATTGATCTCCCGCGCCAGCTCCTCCGGCTCCGGCTCGCCCGGGTTATGGTAGTTCCAGGACAGCTTCAGCACCGGGTCGGGGAAGGCGCCACCCTCCTTCCGGTACAGCTCGCGCATGCGCAGGAAGATCTGCGCCATGATCCAGGTATCCGCGCGGGCCTGCCCCGGCGGCGTCGCGGCCGGCCAGAACCATTGCAGCCAGCGGCCCGAATTGGTCAGCGAGCCCTCATCCTCCGCGAAGCAGATGCTGGGGAGCTGGAAGACCTCGGTCTGGATGGACTTGGTGTCGACGTCGTTGAAGTCGCCATGGTTCTCCCAGAAACGGGCGGTTTCCGTCTCCAGCGGGTCCATGGTGATCAGGAACTTCAGCTTCGACAGGCCGGCCACCACCTTGCCCCGGTTGGGGAAGGCGAGCACCGGGTTGAAGCCCTGGCAGATATACCCGTTGACCTTGCCCTGGTTCATCAGCTCGAACATGCGCAGGATGTCGTAGGCCGGCACGTCGAGCTTGGGGATGTGGTGGTAGCACCAGTCATTCTCGGCCGTGGCGGCATCGCCCCACATGGCCTTCTGGAAGCTCACCATGAACTTCGCGTAGTTCTGCCAGTAGCTGGTCTGCCCCGGCCGCAGCGGCTTGAACTGCCGGCTGCGCATATAGGTCGCGTAGTCGGGCTCCCGCTCCGTCGGCATGTTCAGATAGCCGGTGAGCAGGTGCGACATCAGGCCCATATCGGTCAGGCCCTGGATGTTCGAATGGCCGCGCAGCGCGTTCATGCCGCCGCCACGGACACCGATATTGCCCAGGATCAGCTGCAGCATGGCCATGCCGCGGATGTTCTGCGCGCCATGCGAATGCTGCGTCCAGCCCAGCGCATACATCGAGGTCATGGTCTTCGTCGGCGAAGAGCATTCCGCGATCATCTGCGCGATCTGGAGGAACTTGGCCTTGGGCGTGCCGCAGATGCGTTCCACCATCTCCGGCGTATAGGCCGCGACATGCGCCTTCAGCAGGTTCCAGACGCAGCGCGGGTGCTCCAGCGTCGGGTCGACCCTGGCGAAGCCGTTCTCGTCGAACTCATAGTCCCAGCTCGAACGGTCATAGTCGCGCTTCTCCTCGCTATAGCCCGAGAAGAGCCCGTCACTGTAGCCGAAGCCTTCCTTCACGATGAAGGAGGCGTTGGTATAGGCCTTGGTATACTCCCACTGCACCTTATCGTTCTGGATGCAGTAGTTGATCACGCCGAGCAGGAAGGCGATGTCCGAGCCCTGGCGGATCGGGGCATAGACGTCCGACACCGAGGCCGTGCGCGTGAAGCGCGGATCGACCACGATGAGCTTGGCGCCACGATGCGCCTTCGCTTCCGTGACCCACTTGAAGCCACAGGGGTGCGCTTCCGCCGCATTGCCGCCCATGACGACAACGAGGTCGGTGTTCTTGATATCGGTCCAGGCGTTCGTCATCGCGCCACGGCCAAAAGTCGGGCCCAAACTGGACACCGTGGGGCCGTGTCAGACGCGAGCCTGGTTATCGAATCCGACGATACCGAGCGCCTTGGCAACCTTGAAGGTGGCCCAGGCCGTTTCATTGGTGGTGGCGGAGGCCGCCAGCATCCCGGTCGTGGCCCAGCGGTTCACCGGCACGCCGGCGGCGTTGGTCGCCACGAAATTCGCGTCGCGGTCGTCCTTCATCAGGCGCGCGATGCGGTCCAGCGCGGCATCCCACGAGATCGGCTCGAACCTGTCGGAGCCGGGCTTGCGGTGCATCGGCTGGCGCAGCCGGGTCGGCGCCTGGACAAAGTCCTTCAGCGCGGCGCCCTTGGGGCAGAGCGTGCCCAGATTGGTCGGGTGGTCGGCATCGCCCTCGATGTGGACGACCTCCGCCTTCTCGCCCTTCCGCACATCACCCTTGGAATAGATGATGATGCCACAGGCGACCGAACAATAGGTGCAGGTGTTTCGCGTTTCAGTCGTGCTGGCGAGCTTGAAGCCCCTGACATGGGCCTGGATGGCGGCTTCCGCCTCCCCAAATCCCATGGCACCCAGCGACGTTGCTGCGACGCCCGCGCCTGCGGCTTTCAGAAAGCCACGGCGCGAGAGTTCCATATTCATTACTGGCCCTCCCGTCCCTGAGAGTAAACCTTTGCTAACCTTCGGTAACTAGGGGTTCCCGACCGTCAGCGTCAAGAAAAGCCTAGCTCCATAAGCTGAGGCTTTGGTTAATGGCAGGTCACGGGCCGCCACCATCCGCGGCGGCCCGCGCCCCTATCAGGCCGCGACCTCGCGCGCCGTGATCTCGTAGCGGAAGCGCGAGGGGTCCAGGCAATCCTGCTGCCCCGCCGCCGTGAAGGCGCAAGGATACATCAGGAAAGCGAAGTTCGGCTTCTGCGCAGCGCCCGCCTCCGGCAGGGCGATGTCGGTCGCGCTGTTATAGCCGACCCAGTTCATCTCCCAGCCGCCAAACAGCCGGTCGCGCAGCGCCATCACCTCCGGGCTGTCCACCGCCAGCCGGTGGTCCAGCACCACCTTCCGCACATCTGCCGGGTCGAGCGGGAACCAGCCCTCGCCCTCCAGGAAGACCTCGGTGCGGCAATGCTGCGCCTTGGAGATGGCGCCGCTCGCCCCCATGGTGCGGAACTGCGCGGAAGGCGCCACGCGGATGCCATAGACATCGCGCGCCGCGAAGCCGGCGCCCCGCGCCAGCGCCGTCATCAGCCCGTTGATGTCGGCGCATTTGCCGGTGAGGTTGCCGCTCTCCAGCATGCCGCGCACATCGCCAAAGCCACAGCCCGGCGTCTCCGGATTGCGCGCGGTGTGCTCCACCACCCAGTCATAGAGGGCGCGCAGCTTGGCCCGCGGCGTGTCCCGGCCTGCCACGATGCGCTGCGCCGTGGTGGTGACGATGCCCTCCAGCGGCACGCTCTCCGTGCCGGCGCGCCAGAAGGCTTGCTCCGCCGCGGTCACGGGCAGGCTGGCATCACAGCCCAGCCGGTCCCGCGTGGCCACGCGCTGCACCACCACCGCCGTCTTCGGCCCCTCGGCCGCCCAGTCCACCTTCAGCAGGCCGGCGCCATAGCGGGCATCGCGCAGCAGCCGCGCCTGGCCCTGGCTTTCCACCTCCAGGCCCAGCCCGGCCTGATACCCGCCGGCGCTCTGCGCCAGCGGCAGCCAGAGATGCGCGGCGCCCGGCGTGTCGCTGAGGTCGATGCGCGTGGTGATCTCGAACTGGCGCCAGCCGGACGGCACGGGCTGCGCCGCGCGGGCAGCGCGCGGCAGGGTGGTGGCGGAGAGAAAACCACCCGCCAGAGCCAGCGAGGCAGAGAACAAGCGACGGCGTTGCATGCTATTCCTCCGGAACAAGCGCAGGGGCGGGCGATCCTACTCGCCCGCGCTCGGCCTTGCCACAATCCTGTGGCCTGAAAAACCGATTGCGCTATCCCGTTCTTGTAGAAACCTCATGTTGCGTAGCAATAAAGCGCCAGGAGGGCAAATCTGAACAATCAGATAACCCTTCTAGCATGGCAATAAATATCGAACTTTCCACCCCGCGCCCGGGCGATCAGCGTCATGCCGCAGGCCTCGGCGCTGCGCAGCGCCAGCGCGCTCGGCGCCGAGACGGCGATCAGCACCGGCGCACCCAGAATGGCCGCCTTCTGAACCATCTCCACCGAGACGCGGCTGGTCAGCACCACCGCGCCCCGCCCCGCCTTCACACTCCCCGCCTTCATACCTCCGGCCTTCACCCGCGCCGCCGCCAGGGCGCCCACCAGCTTGTCCAGCGCATTGTGGCGGCCGACATCCTCGCGCATCGCCACCATCCCCTCCCCCGGCAGCCAGAAACCGGCGGCATGCACGGCCTGGGTGGCACGGTGCAGCGCCTGCCCCTCCGCCAGCGCATCCAGCGCCTGCATCACCGCCGCCGCGGGCAGGCGCAGCCCATCCTCGGGCCCATCCTCCGGCAAAGGCGGCAGCGGGCGCAGCGCCGCCTCCAGGCTCTCCAGCCCGCACAACCCGCAGCCCACCGGCCCGGCCATGTGCCGGCGGCGGCGCAGCAGCGCATCCTGCCGGTCCTCCGCCAGCTCCATGCGAAGCTCCACCCCGGCCGCGCGATGCACCACCTCCAGCCCCGCCAATTGGCCAGGATGTTGGATGATGCCCTCGGTCAGGCTGAAGCCCAGGGCGAAATCCTCCAGATCGCGCGGCGTGGCCATCATCACCGCATGGCTCGCCTGGCCATAGGTCATGGCCACAGGAGTCTCCTCCGGCAGCAGGCTCTCCACCGGCTGCGGCGGCTCTCCCGCGCGCCAGCGCAACGGTCTGCTCGAAAAGACAGGGTCCGGCGCCGTCATCCTCATTCCTCCGCGCCCGGCGGCAAGGGGCCGGGTGCGGCATCGCTAGCACCGGCGGCAGGCCAAAGGCAAAGCCAGGAAGAAACGACAGAAATGTTCTTTTTTGGAAAAAAGAACCAAAAAACTTTTATCCCTGGGCGCCCCGCCCATGGCCCGGAGCGGAACGCCAGACTGGAAAAAAGCTTTATGACGTCATGCTTTTCTCTGTTGGCATCGGCGCCGCCCCGGCCAGCGGCGCGAAGGCGGCAAGGCCCCTAGCGGTTCCGCACCGCCAGGGCCGCCAGCACCATCCCCGCCATCACCAGCGCCAGCCCGGCCAGGAACACCACCGAGAGAGCATTCCCCAGCAGCGCGACAGAAGAAAGAATCCCGATCAGCGGCACACCCAGGGTGAAGTTGGACATGGCGAAAGCACTGATCCGCCGCCCATGCTCCGCCGAGATGACAAAGCAGGCCGAAGTCGCCACCGGCCCGATGAAGAACAGCAATTCCAGCAGGCGCGGCGTCACCGCGATGCCGGTGGGCGCGCCATCCACGGCATAGGCCAGCCCGGCCAGCGGCAGCGTCGCCAGCAGCATCTGCCAGGGCGCCAGCGCCAGCGGGCTGGCCGTCCAGCGGTGCCGGCGGATCTGCAGGATCACCACCGACCAGCAGATGGCCGCCGCCAGCAGCAGCCCCGCCCCGGACAGCGCGCCCGGCGCCCCCCAATCCATTTCCAGCGGCGAGCAGATCAGCCCCACCCCGCCCAACCCCACCGCCAGCGCCAGAAACTGCGCCCGCCCCGGCACCTGGCGGAACAGCACCCAGCCCATCAGCACACTCCACAGCGGCGTGGTATAGGCCAGCAGCACGGCATGGCTGGTGTCCGTGCGGGTCATCGCCACCATGCCCATGCCGGTGAAGGCCATCATCTGCAACAGGCCAATGCTGGCCACGATAGGCCAGTCCCCGCGCGGCGGCAGGCGCAGCTCCCCGCGCAGCCCGACAAAGGCGAACAGGCACAGCGCGGCACTGCCGAAGCGCAGCGTGGCCAGCCAGAGCGGCGGCACGACATCCAGCGCCATCCGCGTCGCCGGCCAGCTCAGGCCCCAGAGCACCACCATGGCCAACAGCCAGAAAGGCGTGGACTGCACGCTCGACAGGCGGACCGGCGCGGCAACGGCGGGGGTGGCGCAGATCCCTTGGGTTTGGCTCATCACGGATATCCCGGGCGGGTGGTTCCGGGAAATCCTCGGCCAGGCGTGGCGGAAAAACCTGCCTCATTTTTTGCTGCGGCGCGAAAGATAGGTTATATTTTTCCCTAGAAAGAAAATTTCAGGTCAAATATGCCGGAAACCCGCCCCGCCCTGGATGAAGCCAGCCTGCGTATCCTCGATGCGCTGCAAAAAAACAGCGAGATCAGCAACGCCGAACTGGCCGAGCGCGTGGGCCTCTCAGCCTCCCCCTGCTGGCGGCGGGTCAGCGAATTGCGCGAACGCGGCGTCATCCGCGGCGCCGTGGCACTGGTCGATCCGCTGAAACTGGGGCTGGCCGTCAACGTCTTCGTCCACGTCACGCTGAAACAGCAGGACAAGGCCTCGCTGAAACTCTTCACCGACTCCATCGCCCGCCGCCCCGAGGTGATGGAATGCTACCTGATGACCGGGGAAGCCGATTTCCTGCTGCGCGTCGTGGTGGAAGACCTGCTGCGCTACCAGGAACTCATGCTCGAATGCCTGACGCAAATCCCAGGCGTCTCCAACATCCGCTCCAGCTTCGCGCTGGATCAGGTGAAATACACCACCGCGCTGCCAACAGATCATTTAAGGAGATAAGAAGAGTCTTCTTTTTCTGAAGAAAAAGAAGCAAAAAGACTTTTCCAGGCCGCGTCCCGCTCATAGCCTGGAGCGGGGCGCGGCACCGGGCACAATCAGCTCACAAATCAGCCCAGCAGGCCGCGGGACTTCAGCAGCGCCGCCGTGCCAGGGGGGCGGCCACGGAAAGCCACATAAAGGGCCATCGGGTCCTCCGTGTCGCCGGCACTCAGCAGGTGGCGCAGGCGGGCCGCCACCTCGGGGTCGAAGGCATCCCCCTTCTCGGTGAAAGCCTCGAAGCCATCGGCGTCCAGCACCTCGGACCACAGATACGAATAATAGCCGGCGGCATAGCCCTCGCCGGCGAAAAGATGCTGGAAATGCCCAGGCCGGTGGCGGATGCCGATTTCCGGCGGCATGCCGATGCCGGACAGAAACTCCGCCTCGAACTGCGCGATGTCCAGCGTCTCCGGCGCGGGGTGGGTGTGCAGGGCGAGGTCGATCAGGGCGGAAGCCGTGTATTCCACCGTGGCGAAGCCCTGGTTGAAGCCCTGCGCGGCCAGCAGGCGGTGGATCAGCGCCTCCGGCATGGGCTCGCCCGTCTCATGGTGCAGGGCATAGCGGCCGAGCACCTCCGGCAGGCTGATCCAGTGCTCGTAGATCTGCGAAGGCAATTCGACGAAATCGCGCCGCACCGCGGTGCCGGATTGCGCGGGGTAACGCACGCGGCTGAGCAGGCCATGCAGCGCATGGCCGAATTCATGGAACAGCGTCTCGGCATCGTCGAAGCTGAGCAGCGCCGGCGTCGCGCGGGCGAAGTTGTTGTTGTTG
This sequence comes from Roseomonas sp. GC11, assembly GCF_024437745.1. GTDB lineage: Bacteria > Pseudomonadota > Alphaproteobacteria > Acetobacterales > Acetobacteraceae > Pseudoroseomonas. The sequence continues at coordinate 10,801 of NZ_JANFNY010000107.1, forward strand.
ACGACGATCGGCGAGAGCGGCGTATCCAGCGCCTCCTGCTCGCGATAGCTGCTCATCCAGGCGCCGGAACGCTTGTCGCCACGCGCGAAGGGGTCGGCGAGGAAAAGGCCGACATGCCCGGCCGCGTCCTGCACCTCATAGACCTGGACATCGGGGTGGTAGGCGGGCAGCTCCGGGCGCGGCACGAAGCGCAGGCCGAACAGCCGCCCGGCAGTGTCGAAGGCCGCCTGCTGGATGCGGTCGAAGACGAGATAGGGCTTCAGCTCCGTCTCGCTCAGGGCATAGTCGGCCGCGCGCACCTTCTCGGCATAATGGCGCCAGTCCCAGGGGGCGAGCGGGCCTTCATGCCCCTCCGCGCGGGCGGCGGCGAGGAGGCGGTCCCGCTCGGCGGCGGCCTTGCGCTTCGCCGGCTCCCAGACCTCGGCGAGCAGCGCCTGGGCGGCGGCGATGCTGCCAGCCATGCTGTCGGCCAGGCGGAATTCAGCGAAGCTGGCATAGCCGAGCAGCCGCGCGCGCTCGGCGCGCAGGGCGAGGATCTCGGGGATCAGCGCCCGGTTATCCTGCGCGCCGGAATGGTAGCCGCGGGCGATCCAGGCTTCATAGGCGCGGCGGCGCAGGGCGCGATGGGGGGAGAAAACCAGGAACGGCTCGATCAGCGAGCGCGAGAGGGTGATGACATGCCCCTCCCTCCCGCGCGCCGCCGCCGCCTGGGCGGCACCCTCCACCAGGAAGGGCGGCAGCCCGTCCAGCTCCGCGCCGGAGAGCGGGAGGAACCACGCCTTCTCGTCATGCAGCACGTTCTGGCCGAAGGCGGTGTGCAGATGGGCGAGGCGGGCGGAGATCTCCGCCATGCGGGCGCGGCCCTCGGGCGGCAGGGCGGCGCCGCTGCGCACACGGCCCAGATAAGTGCGCTCCAGCAGGCGGCGCTGGTCGGTGTCGAGGGCCAGGGTATCGCGCGCCGCGTGGACCGCGCCGATGCGGGCGAAGAGGGCCTCATCCTGCGCCACGGCCATGCCATGCTGGGCGAAGCGCGGCGCCCAGTCGCGGTCCAGCGCCTCGAATTCCGGCCCGCCGAGGCTGACGACGAGGTTGGAGAACAGGTTGGACAGCCGCCGCAGGGCCGCGCCGCTGCGTTGCAGCGCCTCGATGGTGTTGGCGAAGCTGGCCGGCTCGGGGTTGGCGCCGATGGCGGCGATCTCCGCCCGGTGCTCCGCCATGGCGGCGTCAAAGGCGGGCGGGAAATGCTCCGGCCGGATGCGGTCGAAGGGCGGCAGGCCGAAGGGCGTATCCCAGGCGGCCAGCAGAGGATTGGCGTCACACATGGCGAAGATCGGGGCAGATCCCTCCCCCCCGGTCAAGGCCTCTGACGATGCGGACCATCAGAGACTCTCCGCGCGGGCGACGGCTCCGCCCGCCCTTTGAAAACACGGCGCCTGTTCGTGAGAGGGGCTTCGCCCCTCTCACACTCTCCCCACCAAAGGCCTGAGGCCTTTGGAAACCCATCTGAAGGCGGGTGCAGGGGACCCTGTCCCCTGCTGGGG
>NZ_JANFNY010000108.1:0-5354 GCF_024437745.1 Roseomonas sp. GC11
GGCCGCCGAGGCCGCCGCGACCACCGTCGCCGCCCGGCTGGCGGAGCGGCTGGGCGAGGCGCCGGACCTGCCCGAGCCGCCGGAGGACCTCTCCGAGGCCGCCGAGGAGGCCGCCCGCCGCAAGGCCGAGCGGCTGGCGCGCGAGCGCGAGGCGATGGGGCCGGTCAATCTCCGCGCCGAGCAGGAAATGGCCGAGGTGGAGGCGCGCATCGGCTCGATCGACCGGGACCGCGAGGAGATCGGCGCCGCCATCGCCAAGCTGCGCGGCTCGGTCGGCCACCTGAACCGCGAGGGACGGGAGCGGCTGCGCGCCATCTTCGACCGCATCGATGCCGAGTTCCGCGCCCTGTTCACGCGGCTGTTCGGCGGCGGGCGGGCGCATCTGGCGCTGGTCGGCAGCGATGACCCGCTGGAGGCGGGGCTCGAAATCTATGCCGAGCCGCCGGGCAAGAAGCTCGCCACCCTCTCGCTGCTCTCGGGTGGCGAGCAGGCGCTGACGGCGCTCTCCCTCATCTTCGCCGTCTTCCGCTGCCAGCCCGCCCCCGTCTGCGTGCTGGACGAGGTGGACGCGCCGCTGGATGATGCGAATGTGGAACGACTCTGCGGCCTGCTGGAGGCCATGGCGGCGGAGGCGGGGACGCGCTTCCTGGTGGTCACCCACCACCCGCTGACCATGGCGCGGATGCACCGCCTCTATGGCGTGACGATGCAGGAACGCGGGGTAAGCCGGCTGCTCTCGGTGGATCTGGGCGCGGCGGTTGGGATGGTGGAGGGGGGCGCTTAACAAACCATCCACAATCGCTTCGCTAAAGCGGAATCCACCTGTGGTATCCTGAGAACCACATCTGGAAGGATGGGCGATGGGGCAGGGGTGCATCCCTGGGTTGTGGGTCCGGCGGCTTTTTGCCGGCTTCACGCGTGGTCATTTCCCCTGGCGCGAGGGAGGGGCGGCGGGCTGGCGTGCCGGCCTCCTCCTGGCCGGCACCTCTTCCGCCGGCCCAGGCCCAGGCCCCGGCGCACCGGGGCGCGCCGCCCGGTGTCATGCCGCCCGGTGTCATGCCGCCGAGGCCCCCGCCCTTCTGGCCGGGGCAGGCTGAGCATGGCCGGCCCAGGCATGGCGGGCGGTGGCCCCCGCTCCTGGCTGGCGCGGCTCATGCCGCCCCGGCACGTCCTGGCACGCTGGCTGCCCGCGCAGTGCGCGCAGTCCTGGCCGGGGCGGCAGCAGCTCCAGGCCCTGCTCGGCGCCACGGCGCTGGTCTTCTTCTTCTCCCTCAACCTCTCAGTGCTGAACACGGCGGCGCAGGACCGGCTGCGCGCCAGCCTCCAGGGCGGCAGCTTCTCCCTGGCCGCCGTCGAGGCCGCCCGCTTCGAGGCGGCGCTGTCCCGCCATGCCGTCGGCCTGCTGCCGGCGGCGCTGCTGCAGGACCGCTTCCTTCATTTCGCCGAGGCGCTGCGCGCCTGCCTCCTGCTGACGGAGGCCGAGGCCGCCATGGCCGAGGCGCCGCGCGCCCTGGCCGCAGTGCTGCCACAGCTGGAAACCGATCTGCGCCGCCTGCTGGAAGGGGAGGGCGCGGCGCTGCCGGCGCTGCTCGGGCGGCTCTCCGTGCTGGAGGCGGAGCTGCGCGACCTCAGCGGCCTGAGCCTGCGGGAGCAGCAGCAGGGGGCGGAAGCGGCCGATGGCGGGATGGGCTGGACCTTCCTGGCCTCGGCCGCCGGGCTGGCGCTCTCGGCCGGGGCGCTGGTGGTGCTGCTGCTGCTCGAATCGGGCCGGGCCCGCGCGGCGCAGCGCCAGGCGGAGCAGGCCGCCCGCCAGCAGGCCGAGGCCGAGCGCACCCTGCGCGCCCTGATCGACAGCCTGCCCGCCATGATCAGCGCCTATGACCGCCACGGCCAGCTGCTTTTCATGAACGAGGCCCATGCCCGCTTCCACGGCATCAACCTCCCGGGTGGCGCCGTGGGGGCGGCCGCCGGTGGAGCGAACCCCGGTGGCGTGGCCCCTGGTGGCGTGACCCCTGGTAACGTGCCGCCGGGGGAGCGGCCGCGGCTGGAGCAGGCCCTCGTCACCCAGGGGCCGCTGCCCTTCCTGGAGCGCACCCTGCGCGACAGCCAGGGGCAGGACCGCACGGTGCTGTCCACCGCCGTCGCCGTGCGCGACGGGCAGGGCGGGGCGGGGCGCGTGGTGCTGATCGGCCTCGACATCTCCGAGCGCAAGGCCGCCGAGGAGCGGATGCGCCACCTCGCCGAGCACGACCCGCTGACCGACCTGCCCAACCGCCTGCTGTTCGGCGCCCGGCTGGAGGCGGCCATCGCCAAGGCCCGCGCCGGCATGAGCCAGGGCTTCGCCCTGCACTGCCTCGACATTGACGGCTTCCGCGCCGTCAATGAAAGCATGGGCCATGCGGTGGGGGACCAGCTTCTCCTCGCCGCGGTGGAGCGGATGCGCCGCTGCCTGCGCCGCGCCGATACCCTGGCGCGCATCGGCGGCGACGAATTCGCCGTCATCCAGGCCGATGTGGGCGCGCCCGAGGATGCCCGCCGCCTGGCCGAGCGGCTGGTGCGGGCGATGCGCGCCCCCTTCCGGCTGGAGGGGCACGGCATCGAATCGGCGGCGAGCATCGGCACCGCCATCGGCCTGCGCCATGGCAGCACGGCCGAACAGCTCCAGCAGCGCGCCAATGTCGCCCTCGACCGCGCCAAGGCCGAGGGGCGCGGCGCCGCCCTGCTCTTCGACCCGATCATGGAAACCGCCCTGCAGGAGCGGCGCCAGCTGGAGGCCGATCTGCGCCAGGGGCTGGAGGCGGGGGAGCTGGTGCTGCTCTACCAGCCGAAATTCAGCCTCGCCACCGGCGCGCCGGAGGGGTGCGAGGCCCTGCTGCGCTGGACCCATGCCGCGCGCGGCGCCATCCCGCCCAGCCTCTTCGTGCCGGTGGCGGAGGAGGCGGGCATGGCCGCCACCCTGGGCCGCTACGTGCTGCGCGCCGCCTGTGCCCAGGCCCTGCGCTGGCGGGCGGAGGGGGTGTTCATGCCCGTGGCCGTCAACCTCTCCGCCATGCTCTTCGCCTCCGACCAGGCGGTGACCCTGGTGCGCGAGGCCCTGGCCGAGAGCGGCCTGCCGCCCTCCTGGCTGGAAATCGAGCTGACCGAGGGCGTCTTCATCCGCAACGCCGCCGCGGCCCAGGCGGCGCTGGAGGCGCTGCACGCCACTGGCGTGCGCGTGGCGCTCGATGATTTCGGCACCGGCTATTCCTCCCTGGCCTATCTTCAGCGCCTGCCCTTCGACGTGCTGAAGGTGGACCGCGCCTTCGTCCGCGGCCTGACGGAGGGGGAGCGCAACAGCGCCTGGATCATCGAGACCATCCTGCGCCTTGCCCATGGCCTCGGCGCCAAGGCGGTGGCCGAGGGGGTGGAGACGCCGGAGCAGCTCGCCGCGCTGCGCCGCATGGGCTGCGATGTGGCGCAGGGCTTCCTGCTGGGCCGGCCGATGGCGGCGGAGGCGCTCTCCCGCCTCGCCCGCCAGGCCGGCGTGCCGGATGGCGCCGCCCAGGGCTAGAAAGGTGAGCTTGCTCGCCTCAGGGGAGGACCCCCGAATGGGTTTCCAAAGGCCTCAGGCCTTTGGTGGGGAGAGTATGAGAGGGGCGAAGCCCCTCTCAAGACCGCGCCCCCTGTTGCCTGACGGACTCTGATTCGTGCTGCGGGCCGGGGGAGGGGTGGGAAAAAATGACCGCCGGTTCATCCGCCATCCCCCGCGTGAAAGCCTGCAATTCCAGGCCTCCGGGCCAGGGCCGGGCCTTTCGCAATGCGGCATCCACTTGACACTCCATGAACGCACGCTTACGAGCCGTCCAGCCTTCCGGCGGGGGGACCGTGACGGGAGCGAGGGTGAACGAACGCGACGATTTCGATGCGCGCCTGAAGCGGGCCCGGCAACGCCGGGGCCTCGACAAGGGTGACGGCGACGCTGCACAGGGCGGCCCCTCGGGGCTGCCGGGCGGCGCCTTGCGCATCGGCATGCGGGCGGGGATCGAGGTCGTGTCTGCCCTCATCGCGGGTGGTGGCATCGGCTGGTTCCTGGACCGCTGGCTCGGCAGCTTCCCCTGGCTCTTCCTGGTCTTCTTCCTGGTTGGCGGTGCCGCGGGGGTATTGAACGTCTACCGGCTGTTCAATCCCCGGCGCGGCGCGCAAGGTTAGCACCGGATAAACGGGAGAGCCGCAGTGGCCGCCGAAGGCAAGACGATCGACGCGCTGAGCCAGTTCGAGCTGACGCACGCCTTCGGGCCGATTGGCGCGGCGGTGAACTTCACGCAGTCCAATGCGCATATGCTGGCCGCCTGCGTCGTGGTCGTGCTGATCATGGCCATGGGCATGGCCCCCCGCGCCGTGGTGCCGGGCCGCTTCCAGGCCCTGGCCGAGACCTTCTATGAGTTCGTCGAGAACCTGGTGACCGGGCAGGTCGGGCATGAGGGGAAGCGCTACTTCCCCTTCGTCTTCGCCCTGTTCATGTTCGTCCTCTTCGGCAACGTGATCGGCCTGCTGCCCTACGCCTTCACCTACACCAGCCACATCGCCGTGACCTTCGGCCTGGCCTTCCTGGTGTTCCTGGTGACGACGGTCGTGGCCATCGCCCTGCACGGCAAGAAGTTCCTCGGCTACTTCTTCCCCGAGGGCGCGCCGCTCTGGCTCGCCCCCATCATCGTGCCGGTCGAGGTGGTCTCCTACCTCTCGCGCCCGATCAGCCTCTCGGTCCGTCTGTTCGCCAACATGGTCGCCGGCCACGTGCTGCTGAAGGTCTTCGCCACCTTCGTCGTGCTGCTGGGCGGGCTTGGCATCGTCGGGCCCTTCATCGCCACGCTGCCGCTGGCGGTGAACGTCCTCCTGGTGGGTTTCGAATTCCTGGTCGCTTTCCTGCAGGCCTACGTCTTCGCCATCCTCACCAGCATCTACCTGCATGACGCGGTGCACCTGCACTGACGGGGCCAGTCCCCACAAGGGGGCCACGTTCTTGCGGATGCCGCGTCCAGCGGACCACCACATCAGATCAGCGAAGGGATTCTTCTGATGGAACTCGTGCTTGCTGCTAAGGCCATTGGTGCCGGCATCGCCGTCCTCGCCCTGTTCGGCGTCGGCCTGGCGCTGGGCAACATCTTCTCGACGCTGATCGCGTCCGTGGCCCGTAACCCGGCCTCGCGCGACACCGTGTTCCCCATCGGCATCCTGGGCTTCGCCCTGACGGAAGCCGTGGCGCTCTTCGCGCTGCTGATCGCCTTCCTGATCCTGTTCACCTGATGCTGGCCGGGGGGGGGGGCGCCCCCCCCCCCCCCCCGGCCCCCCCCCCCCCCCCCCCCCCGCCCCCGGCG
>NZ_JANFNY010000108.1:5364-12080 GCF_024437745.1 Roseomonas sp. GC11
TTCGCGCTGCTCATCCCCTTCCTGAGCGTGTACACGTGTGGGTGGCCGGCGCGGGGCCCAACCCCGCGCCCCACCGGACTTCCCGCCCCGCCCTCCGGCGGGTGCGGATCAGGATGCGCAGCCTGAGGACGCAGATGATGAAGCCCGCACACACCCTCACCGCCCGGCTGGCGCTCGCCACGCTGGCGATGGCCGCCTCCACCACCGCCGCCCTCGCGGCCGATGGGATGCCGCAGCTCGATTTCGGCAACCCGATGATGCTGGCGCAGGTGGTCTGGCTGCTGATCATCTTCGGCGTCTTCTACTACGTGCTGTCCGGCATCGTGCTGCCCAAGGCCGCCTCCGTGCTGGAGGAGCGCCGCAGCCGCATCGAGGGTGACCTCGAGGCCGCCCGCGCCGCCAAGGCCGAGGCCGACGCCGCCATGGCCGCCCATCAGGCCGCCACCGCCCGCGCCCGCGCCGAGAGCCAGGCCGCCATCACCGCCGCGATGGAGGCCGCCCAGGCCGAGGCCGCCGCCCGCACCGCCGCCCTGAACGAGCGGCTGGCCCAGCAGATTTCCAGCGCCGAAGCGCGCATCGCCACCGCCCGCGACGCCGCCATGGGCGCGCTGCGCGAGGTGGCCACCGACACCGCGAATGCCCTGGTCCATCGCCTGACCGGCATCAGCAACGAGGCCGCCGTCGCCGCCGCCGTGCAGCGCGAGCTGGCCGCCCAGGGCAAGGCGTAAGGAGAGGCCGCGATGCACCACTACGCCCATTTCTGGCTCGACCCGAAGTTCTGGGTCGCCGTCTCCTTCGTTCTCTTCGCCGTCCTCGTCGGCAAGCTGGTCTGGGCCAAGGCGACCGACGCCCTCGACGCCCGCGCCGACAAGATCCGCGCCGAGCTCGATGAGGCGGCCCGCCTGCGCGCCGAGGCCGAGGCGATGCGCCGCCAGGCCGAGGCTGACCGCGCCGCCGCCCTGGCCGAGGCCGAGGCGATGATCGCCCGCGCCAAGGCCGAGGCCGAGCGCCTCGCCGCCGCCGCCGCCGCCGAGGCGGAAGCCGCCGCCAAGCGCCGCGAGCGCATGGCCATGGACCGCATCGCCGCCGCCGAGGCTGGCGCTGTGGCGGAAGTGCGCCACGCCGCCGCCGCCATCGCCGCCGCCGCCGCGCGCGAGGTGATCGCCACCGCGCTCGACGCCGAGGGCGATGCCCGCCTGATCGACGCCGCCGTGGCCGACCTGCCGCGGGCGCTGCGCGCCGCCTGATACGCCGGGCACAATCCGGAATGTGCAGCGGGGGCCGTGAGGCCCCCGTTTGCGTTGCCCCCGTTTGCGTTGCAGGGGGGAGGGTGGGAGATTAAGGAAGCGGGGGGGAATGCATTCCCCCGCACCCCCTTCTTTTTTCTTTCAGGGCCGGCGGACGCTGTCCGCCGGCGCAGGGTCAGGAAACATCGTGCCCGATCTTCACGCCCCGGTCCGCTACGTCGCCAAGAACATGCGCCTCGATCTGCGCCTGATCGCGGAGATGATCGAGCCCGGAACCCGCGTGCTCGATATCGGCTGCGGCGACGGGGCGCTGCTGGAGCATCTGGAGCGCGAGAAGCAGGCCGACGCCCGCGGCATCGAGATCGACATGGACCAGGCCACCGCCGCCGTGGCCCAGGGCCTCGCCGTCGTCCATGGCGATGCGGATAACGACCTCGCCTTCTATCCGGATGGCGCCTTCGACTATGTCGTGCTCTCGCGCACGCTGCACGCGGTGGAGAAGCCGCGCGTGGTGCTGCGGCAGATGCTGCGCATCGGGCGGCATGCCATCGTCTCCTTCCCCAATTTTGGCCACTGGGAAGTGCGGATGAAGCTGCTGCTGACCGGCCGCATGCCGATGACCGAGACCTGGGGCCGCCCCTGGCACGAGACGCCCAATATCCACCCCTGCACCATCCAGGACTTCTTCGACCTCTGCGCGGCCGATGGCTACCAGATCGAGCGCTGGCTGGCGGTGGATGAGCGCGGCCTGCGCGCCCCCTGGAAACGCTCCGTCCGCCTCGCCAACCTGTTCGGTGAGCAGGCCCTGTTCATGCTGACCCGCCCCTGATGGCGGGGTCCGGGGGGACCCTGTCCCCCCGGCGGAGGGGCTTGGGGAGGCGGAGCCTCCCCAGGACTTACTGCATCCCCCCACGCGCCGTGATCGGCCAGAGGCATTCCACCCGCCCGTTGCGCACGCCCACGAACCAGTCGTAGCGGTCGATCGTCGGGTCGCAATGCCCCGGCACCAGCCGCAGCTTTTCCCCCAGCTTCGGCGCCGGCCCGTCCTCGGCGACGAGGTTGCCATGCTCGTCCGAGGCGCCGGCGTAGCGCAGCCCAGGCCGCTGCCACACCTTGGGGAAGCCCGAATCCGTTGGCGCCGCCTTGTGCCCGGCATCGAGCACGGCGAAGCCGTGGCGCGGCGCGCTCATCACCTGGGCCAGCACGAAGAGGGCGTGGCGGAAGGGCGGGGCCTCCTCATTGGCCGCGTAATCGGCATCCATGAAGGCGTAGGACCCGGCCTGCACCTCGTTATAGACGCCGCTGGCGGCCTCGTGCGGGAAGGTGCCGGTGCCGGCGCCGCCCACGATGGCGCAGGCCAGGCCCTGCTGCCGCAACTGCTCCACCGTGCGGCGGGTGTGCCCGATGGCGGCGCCGATGGCGGCGGCGCGGCCCTCCGGGCTGCGGATATGCTGGGCGCTGCCGTGATAGGCCTGGAGCCCGCCAAAGATCAGGTGCGGGCTGCCGGCGATGCGCCGGGCCAGGGCCACCGCCTCCGGCCCCGGTGTGACGCCGCAGCGGCCGGCGCCGACATCGATTTCCACCAGCACCGTCATGCGCTGCCCGGCGGCCTCGGCGGCCTGCTCGATCAGCGCCACCGCCGCCGCGTCATCGGCGCAGAGGGCGACGCGGCTGATGGCCGAGAGCGCCTGCAACCGCGCCAGCTTGCGCGGCGCGACGACCTCGTTGGAGACGAGGATATCCGGCACGCCGCCCCAGGCCAGGGCCTCGGCCTCCGCCACCTTCTGCACGCATTGGCCGACGGCGCCGCGGCGGATCTGCTGCAGCGCCACCACGGGGCTTTTGTGCGTCTTGGCATGGGCGCGCAGCTTCGCGCCGGTGGGGGCGAGGAAGGCCGCCATGGCGTCCAGATTGGCCTCGAAGGCATCGAGGTCGAGGAGGAGGGCGGGGGTATCCACCTCCTCCTCGCGCATGCCGGGTTCGGCGGGGGGGCGTTGCAGCATGGGGTGGCCTTTCGCGCGCGCCTGGGGCGCGGTGTGACGCTGAATTGTCATCTCGCCGGCCCTGGCGGGCCAGACCCCGCTGCGTCACACCGCAGTGCAGCAAGGTTTCCTGTTTGGGCTTCCCATGGACCGTTCCACGCTGCAAGGCGTCCTGCTTTCCTTCCTGGCCTTCGCCGCCTATGCGGTCAGCGATGCCTCGGTGAAGCTGCTGCATGGCAGCCTGAGCGCCTATGAGGCGGTGTTCTTCGGCGCGCTCTCGGGCGTGGTGGCGCTGCCCTGGCTGAAGGCGAGGGGGGAGGGCTATGGCGCCATCTTCCGCCCCCGGCGGCGCGGCATGTGGCTGCTGCGCGCCGTGGCGGCGCTGTGCGGCAGTGTCGGCAGCGTCACCGCCTTCACGCATCTCTCCATGGCGGAAGCCTTCTGCCTGATCTTCCTGATGCCGAGCTTCGTCACTCTGCTCTCGGTGCTGTTCCTGAAGGAGCCGGTGGGGTGGCGGCGCTGGCTGGCGGTGATCCTGGGCTTTGTCGGCGTGCTGGTGGTGCTGCGCCCCGGCTTCCGGGAGCTGAATATCGGCCATCTCGGCGCCGTGGCCGGCGGGCTGTCGGGCGCGGTGACGGTGGTGATGATGCGGGCCTATGGCCACCTCGAATCCCGCCTCTCGCTCTATGGGGCGGGGCTGGTGGGGCCGGTGCTGGTGGCCGGGCTGCTGATGCTGCCGGATTTCGTCTGGCCCACGCCGCTGCAATGGGTGTGGCTGATGGGCTATGGGCTGCTGATGGCGCTGGCCAATGTGCTGGTGATGCTGGCCTCGCAGCGCGCCCCCGCCAGCCTGGTGGCGCCGGCGCAGTACAGCCAGATGCTGTGGGCGATCGCCTTCGGCTACCTGGTCTTTGGCGATGCGCTGGAGCCGGTGATGGCGCTGGGCGTGGCCATCATCATCCTCTCGGGCATTCTCACCTTCCTGCGGGAGAAGGTGCGGCAGCCGAAGGGCTGGGCGCGGGCGCCGGCGGTGCACCCGCAATAAGCCTCATGCCGCCGCGCGCCAGGGCGGCACGACCCAGGCGCGGGCCCAGCGCAGGCCCCGCCGGGTGCGCACGCGCAGTGGCAGCAGCCGGTAGGCCGCCCCCTCATAGTTCTGAAGTTTTTTCAGCGCCCCGGCCCCTGGCCGGATGAGCAGCCCCTGGACGGCATGGCCCGGTGCCGGCAGCAGGGTGGGGTAGGGCGTGCCGCGCAGCCGGCCGCGCCGGTGCTCCGGCAGCGTGGCCGGAACACCCCGCCGGTGCAGCCCGGCCGTGCCCGCATGCCGCGCGAGCAGGCGCGGATCGAGCAGCGTCCCGTAGAGAAAGAGAGGCCCCCTGATCGCGGGGTCCGGGGGGATCGCATCCCCCCGGCGGGGTCCAGGGGCGGCGCCCCTGGCGTTCCGGTCAGTGCCCGGCATTCTCGCCGGAGAAATCCGGCGCCTGGAGGCCGGAGGCGGTGACCTGGGTGGCGATGGCCGCCTTCAGCCGCTCCAGCCCTTCTTCCGTGCGGGCTTCCGCGCGGGCGACGAGCACGGCCTGGGTGTTGGAGGCGCGCAGCAGCCACCAGCCATCCTCGGTGAGGACGCGGACGCCGTCCACATCCTGCACCTGGGCGCCGGCGGCGGCGAGGCGTTCCTTCACCTCGGTGATGACGCCGAACTTGCGCTCATCCGGGCAGTCGAAGCGCAGTTCCGGCGTATTGATCACCTTGGGCAGGGCATCGCGCATGGCAGCCAGGGATTCGCTGGCGCGGGCGACGATGCCGAGCAGGCGGACGGCGCCATAGAGGGCGTCGTCAAAGCCATACCACTTGTCGGCGAAGAAGATGTGGCCCGACATCTCGCCGGCGAGCGGCGACTTCGTCTCCGCCATCTTCGCCTTGATCAGCGAGTGGCCGGTCTTCCACATCAGCGGCGTGCCGCCGGCGGCGGCGATCTCGTCGAAGAGCACCTGGCTCGCCTTGACGTCGGCGATGATGGTGCCGCCCGGATGGGCCTTCAGCACATCGCGCGCCAGGACGACCAGGAGCTGGTCGCCGAAGAGCATGTTGCCCTCGCCATCGACGGCGCCGATGCGGTCGGCGTCGCCATCGAAGGCGATGCCGAGATCCGCGCCCTCGGCCTTCACCCGGTCGATGATCTGGGTGAGGTTCTTGAGGACGGTCGGGTCCGGGTGATGGTTGGGGAAGGTGCCGTCGATCTCGCCATTGATGACGGTGTGGTGGCCGGGCAGCGCGGCCACCAGGCGCTTCGTCATCTCGGCGCCGGAGCCGTTGCCCGGATCCCAGACCACCTTCAGCGCGCGCTCGCCGCCATCATAGTCCTTCACCAGGCGGGCGAGGTAGGCATCGGAGACATCGACCTGGGTCGAGCTGCCCGAGGCTTCCGCCACCACGTCGCCGGCGGCGGCCATGCGGCCGATTTCCTGGATCTGCTGGCCGAAGAAGGGCTTCTTCCCCAGCATCATCTTGAAGCCGTTGTAGTCCGGCGGGTTGTGGCTGCCGGTCACCATGGCGGCGCCATCGGCGCCCAGCTCATAGGCGGCGAAGTAGAGCATCGGCGTCGGGCCGCAGCCGATGCGGGCGACCTCCAGGCCGCAGGCGACGAGGCCGGCGACGAGCTGGGCCTCCAGCTCGGGCGAGGAGAGGCGGCCATCATAGCCGACGGCGACCTTCTTGCCCCCCTGGCGGGCGACGATGCTGCCGAAGCAGCGGCCGATGGCGAAGGCATCCGCGCCGGAGAGGGTTTTGCCGACGACGCCGCGGATGTCGTATTCGCGCAGCGAGGTCGGGTGGAAGGCGTGGTGGAAGGCGGTCATTCCTGCGGTCTCGCTCACGGGCGCCCGATGGACGAATAGGAGAAGCCGGCCTCGCGCATGGTGGCGGGATCCCAGACGTTGCGGAGGTCGCAGACGACGGACCCGGCCATGGCGGCCTTGAGCTTTTCGGGGGAGAGGGCGCGGAACTCGTTCCACTCGGTGATGAGGACGAGGGCGTCGGCGCCGCGGGCGGCGTCGAGGGCGTTCGCGGCGTAGTGGATGGCGGCCGGCAGCACCTGGCGGGCATGGCCGGGCTGCGGGTCATAGGCGCGGAGGGTGGCGCCGGCGGCGGCGAGGGCGGGGAGGATGACGAGCGAGGGGGCGTCGCGCATGTCATCCGTCTCGGGCTTGAAGGTCAGGCCGAGGATGGCGATGGTCTTGCCGGCGACGGAGCCGCCGCAGGCGGCGATGACGCGCTCGGCCATCTGGGTCTTGCGGGCCTCGTTGGCGGCGATGGTCTGCTCGACGATGGTGGCGGGGGCGCCGAGTTCCTGGGCGGTGCGGGCGAGCGCCAGGGTGTCCTTGGGGAAGCAGGAGCCGCCATAGCCCGGGCCGGCATGGAGGAATTTGCGGCCGATGCGGCCATCGAGGCCCATGCCGCGGGCGACGTCATGGACGTTGGCGCCGGC
>NZ_JANFNY010000109.1 GCF_024437745.1 Roseomonas sp. GC11
CCATCGGCCGGGCCGGCGGCGGTGAGCAGGGCGGGCAGGCCGATGGCCGGCGGCCCGGCCTCGGCGGCCAGTTCCTGCACGGCGGCGGCGTCCTTGCGGTCCAGCGCGCGGGCCAGCCGGCGGCGCAGCGTGCCCTGCACCCCGGCGGCGTCCAGCAGGGCCGGGGCCATGGTGGGCAGCGTCAGGTCCAGGCTGACGCCGGTGATGCCGATGGCGGCCAGCGCCTCGACGCCGAGCAGCGCCACCTCGGCATCCGCCTCCGGGCAATCGGTGCCGATCAGCTCCAGGCCGGCCTGGGGGATCTGCCGCTCGGGGGCGAGCTGGCTGCCGCGCACGCGCAGCACCTGCCCGGCATAGGAGAGGCGCAGCGGGCGCGGCATGTCGGCCAGCCGGGTGGCGGCGATGCGCGCCACCTGCGGCGTGGTGTCGGCGCGCAGGCCCAGCATGCGGTGGCTGTCCGGGTCCATCAGGCGGAAGGTCTGGTCCGCCACGGCGGCGCCGGAGCCGGCCAGCAGGCTGTCCTCGAATTCCAGCAGCGGCGGCTTCACCCGCTCATAGCCATGCGAGGCGAAGACCGCGAGCAGGGCCTCCACCAGCGCGGCCTCATGCGCCGCCTCGGGCGGCAGCAGGTCGGTCAGGCCGGAGGGCAGCAGGGCGGGGCTGGGCAGGTCTTCGGTCATGATTCCTGGGCCGGGGCGCCGCGCACCCCGGAGGGGGCCGCGCGGGAGCGGGACAAACGCGCGGTGTGTGGCAGCGCCGCGCCGCCGGGGCAAGGGCGGATCGCGCGCGAAGGCGCCATGCCTGCCCCGCGCCACCCCCGCTGACGGCCACGCCGCCGCTGTCCTTTACTGCCCGGCCATGATGCGCCGCGCCCTGCTCCCTGCCCTTCCCGCCCTGCTGCTGGCTCTCGGCCAGCCCGGCCTCGCCCCGCCGGCCCTCGCACAGCCCGCCGGCGGCGCGGCCGGCCCCCAGGCGGCGGAGACGCCCTCACAGCACCCGGCGGCGGAGACGCCCTCACAGCACCCGGCGGCGGAGACGCCCCCGCCGCAGGGGCTGGAGGCGCCGGCCGCCTTCGCCGATCTCTCGCACTGGAATGGCGAGCCCGCCGCCGCCGCCCGCGCCTGCGCCGTGCTGGAACGGTTAGCCGAGACGCATGGCGAGGATCCTTTTTTCATCCCCCCCTTCCCCCCCGCCGTGATGCGCAGCCTGGAGGAGGCGCGCGCCGTGCTGCGCGAGCGGCTGGGCATCGACCCGGAGGCGCAGGGAGAGGAGGTGGTGATCGCCCTCGACAATGCCGCGGCGGCGATCGAGGCGGGGGACAAGGCCGCGCTGCGCGAGGCCCTGGCCCCGCCGCTGTTCCGGCTGGAGGGGGCGGAGGTGGTGGCGCGCCTCGCCAGCCTCCCCGCCATCCCGCAGGCCGCCGCCGCCGCCCGCGCGGTGGAGGCGGAACTGCGCCACCGCGTGGAGTGAGGGGATCGCCTTGAGGGGGCTTTGCCCCCTCAACCCCCAGCAGGGGACAGGGTCCCCTGCACCCGCCATCAGGGGGGACTCACAGATGGGTTTCCAAAGGCCTCAGGCCTTTGGTCGGGAGAGTTTGAGAGGGGCGAAGCCCCTCTCAAGAACAGGCGCCCGCCCGCGACGCCGGCAGGGCGCCCAGCGCCTGGGCAGGCCCCCTGCCAAAACCGCAGGCAAACCTTAAGATTTCCTGAGCCCGTGCGTTCCACAAGCTGGCACAGCAGGGCTATGCTGCGCCGCAGGAACGAGCCCCGGGATCCTGCATGTCGATTCACGTCGCCCTGACCCACCGCACCCGCTACCAGTACGACCGGCAGGTGAGCCTCGGGCCCCAGACGATCCGGCTGCGCCCCGCGCCGCATGCGCGCACGCCCATCCTCTCCTACAATCTCGGCATCTCGCCCAAGCCGCATTTCCTGAACTGGCAGCAGGACCCGCAGGGCAATTTCCTCGCCCGCGTGGTCTTCCCGGAGACGGTGCGGCATTTCGAGGTGACGGTGGACCTCGTGGCCGACATGGCCACCATCAACCCCTTCGACTTCTTCCTGGAGCCGCAGGCGGAGGTCTGGCCCTTCAGCTACGACCCCGTGCTGGAGCAGGAACTGGCGCCCTTCCGCCGCTGCGAGCCGGCGGGGCCGCGCCTCGCCGCCCTGCTGGCCGGGGTGCCGCGCGGCGAGCAGGGCACGGTGACCATGATCACCGGCCTCAACCAGATGCTCGCGGAGCGGATCAGCTACATCGTCCGCCTGGAGCCCGGCGTCTGGTCGCCGGAGGAGACGCTGGACCAGGGGAAGGGCTCCTGCCGCGACAGCGCCTGGCTGCTGGTGCAGATGCTGCGCCACCTGGGCTATGCCGCGCGCTTCGTCTCCGGCTACCTGATCCAGCTGGTGGCGGACCAGAAGCCGCTCGACGGCCCCGAGGGCCCGGCGGCCGACTTCACCGACCTGCATGCCTGGGCCGAGGTCTATCTGCCCGGCGCCGGCTGGGTGGGGCTCGACGCCACCTCCGGCCTGCTGGCGGGCGAGGGGCATATCCCGCTCGCCGCGACGCCGGAGCCGCTCTCCGCCGCCCCCATTTCCGGCCTGATGAGCAAGGCGGAGGTTTCCTTCGACTTCGCCATGGCCGTCACCCGCGTGCGGGAGACGCCGCGCGTCACCAAGCCCTATTCCGAGGCGGCGTGGCAGGCCATCCTCGATGCCGGCGATGTGGTGGATGGCCAGCTGGCCGCCGGCGGCGTGCGGCTGACCATGGGCGGCGAGCCCACCTTCGTCTCCGCCAGCGACCAGGAGGGGGCGGAGTGGAACACCGCCGCCCTCGGCCCCACCAAGCGGCGCATGGCCGGGCGGCTGCTGAAGAAGCTGCTGCCGCTCTGGGCGCCGGGCGCCGCCGTGCAATACGCCATGGGCAAGCACTATCCCGGCGAGCAGCTGCCGCGCTGGGCGCTCAACGCCTTCTGGCGCGCCGATGGGGAGCCGGTCTGGCTCGACCCCGGCCTGCTCGCCCATGATGACGACACGGACAACGCCACCGCCGCCGAGGCCCGCGCCTTCGCCCGCGCGCTCGCCCTGCGGCTCGGCCTGGCGGAGGGCTTCGTCCAGCCGGCGCATGAGGACATCCATTACTACCTGTGGAAGGAAAAGCGCCTCCCGGCCAATGTGATCGCCGAGGATGCCAGGCTGCGCGACCCGATGGAGCGGGCGCGGCTGGCCAAGGTCTTCGGCCAGGGGCTGGCCGCCGAGGTGGGCTCCGTGCTGCCGCTGCGCCGCCGCGCCGACAATGCGGGCTGGGAGAGCGCCCTCTGGCTGTTCCGCGAGGGCGACCCGATCTTCCTGCTGCCCGGTGATTCGCCCATCGGCTTCCGCCTGCCGCTGGAGAGCCTGCCCTGGGCCGACCCCAAGGACCTGCCGCAGGAGGTCGAGGCCGACCCCTTCGCCCCGCGCGCCGAGCTGCCGCCGGCCGAGGCCTACCACGCCCAGCCGCATCTCCAGGGCCTGCCCGCGGCGCGTGAGGGCGCGCCGGGCTTCCCGGTGCGCCACCAGCCGGCGCCGCTGCCGCCGCCGGAGGGGCTGCCCGGTGGCCTGGCTGCCGGCGGCCTGGCGGCCGGTGGCCTGGCTGGCCCGGGCGGCACGCTGCCCGGCGCCGCCACGCTGCGCCGCCCGCTGCCGCCGCTTGCTCAGCCCCTGGCCCAGCCCCTCGCCCAACCCCTGGCGGAGCTGCCCGTCACCGGCCAGCCGCAGCCCGACCTCGTGCGCACGGCGCTGACGGTCGAGGCGCGCGGCGGGCGCATCCATGTCTTCTTCCCGCCGCTCGCCGCCCTGGAGCACTGGCTGGAGCTGACGGCGGCGGTCGAGGACACGGCCTCCGGCCTCGGCCGCAAGGTGGTGCTGGAGGGCTATGCCCCGCCCTCCGACCCGCGGCTGCTGCATTTCTCCGTCACCCCCGACCCCGGGGTGATCGAGGTGAACATCCACCCCTCCCACTCCTGGCCCGAGCATGTGGCGCGCACCGAGCAGCTCTATGCCCTGGCGCGCGAGACGGGGCTGGCGGCGGAGAAGTTCATGCTGGATGGCCGCCATGTCGGCACCGGCGGCGGCAACCATGTGGTGATGGGCGGCAGCACGCCGGAGGAAAGCCCCTTCCTGCGCCGGCCGGACCTGCTGAAGTCGCTGCTCGGCTTCTGGCACAACCACCCGAGCCTGTCCTTCCTGTTCTCCGGCCTGTTCATCGGCCCGACCAGCCAGCACCCGCGCATCGACGAGGCGCGGCAGGATGTGCTGAACGACCTGGAGATCGCCTTCCAGCAGGTGAGGCCCTTCCAGCCCAGCCCGCCCTGGCTGACCGACCGGCTGTTCCGCAACATCCTGGCGGATATGACGGGCAACACCCACCGCACCGAGTTCTGCATCGACAAGATGTATTCGCCCGACCATGCCGGCGGGCGGCGCGGCCTGGTGGAGTTCCGCGCCTTCGAGATGCCGCCCAGCCCGCAGATGTCGGCCGCGCAGATGCTGCTGATGCGCGCCGCCATCGCCGCCTTCTGGAAGACGCCCTATGAGCGCCGCCTGATCCGCTGGGGCAGCCGGCTGCATGATGATTTCATGCTGCCGCACTATGCCGAGCAGGATTTCGCCGATGCCATCGAGGAGCTGCGCAGCCTCGGCGCGCCGCTGGAAAAAGAGTGGTTCGCCCCGCATTTCGCCTTCCGCTACCCGCTGCTGGGCGAGATGACGCTGCACGGGGTGGGTCTGGAGCTGCGCCACGCGCTCGAGCCCTGGCATGTGCTGGGGGAGGAGAGCACCGGCTCCGGCACCGCCCGCTATGTGGACAGCAGCACCGAGCGGCTGCAGCTGCGCGCCAGCGGCTTCGCGCCGGAGCGCTTCATCCTCGGCGTCAATGGCCGCGCCCTGCCGGTCTCGCCCACCGGCCGCGCGGGGGAATTCGTCGCCGGGGTCC
This sequence comes from Roseomonas sp. GC11, assembly GCF_024437745.1. Classification (GTDB taxonomy): domain Bacteria; phylum Pseudomonadota; class Alphaproteobacteria; order Acetobacterales; family Acetobacteraceae; genus Pseudoroseomonas. The sequence goes on from NZ_JANFNY010000109.1 coordinate 4,969, forward strand.
GCTTCAAGGCGTGGTCGCCGCCCTCGGCGCTGCATCCGGGCATCAGGGCGCAGGCCCCGCTGGTCTTCGACCTGTGGGACCGCTGGACGGGCCGCAGCCTCGGCGGCTTCACCCACCATGTCGCCCATCCGGGCGGGCGCAACTATGAGCGCTTCCCGGTCAATGCCAACGAGGCGGAGGCACGCCGGCGCTCCCGCTTCTTCCCCTTCGGCCACAGCCCGGGCCAGAGCCCCGCGCCGCAGCCCACCGACACCGCGGAGCTGCGCCGGACGCTCGACCTGCGCCGCATGGCGTGATACCGCCGGGCGGGTGAATATGCTCACCCCGCTCGACGAGATGGTGGATGGCCGGGGCCATGTGCGACCGCACTGGCGCGGTGTCCTGACGGCCTTCGCCGACCTGCCGCCGGACCATGCCGGCAGCGGCACGGCGGAGGCTGCCCGCCGCCTGGACCGTGCCTTCGAGGATGAAGGCATCTCCTCCCTGCTGCCCGGCGCCAGCCGCGCCGCCCGGGCCTGGCGCTGCGACCCCGTGCCGCTGGTGCTGCCGGCCGGTGAGTTCGCCACCCTGGCCGAGGGGCTGGCCCAGCGCGCCCGGCTGCTGGAGGCCATCCTGGCCGATTGCTACGGCCCGCAGACCCTGCTGGCCGAGGGGCTGCTGCCCCCCGCCCTGGTCTTCGCCAACCCCGCCTTCCTGCGCCCCTGCCGCAGCGCCGCGCATGGCCCGCTGCACCCGCTGCTGCACGCCTATGCCGCCGACCTGATCCGTGGCCCGGACGGGCAGTGGCGCCTGCTGGCCGACCGCACCAGCCGCGCCGCCGGCATCGGCCATGCCCAGGAAAACCGGCGCATGCTGGGCCGCGTCCTGCCGCAGCTCTTCCGCGGCCAGCAGGTGCGGCCGCTGCGCCCCTTCTTCGACCTCTGGCAGGACAGCCTCCAGCGCCTCGCCCCGCATGGGCGGGAGAATGCGGCGGTCGCCCTGCTCACCCCCGGCGTGCACCACCCGCTGTGGTTCGAGCATGTGCTGCTGGCCGGCGAGCTCTCCTGCGCCCTGGTCGAGCCGGGCGACCTGACGGTGCGCGGCGGCGCGCTCTACCTCAAGACGCTGAACGGGCTGCGCCCGGTGGATGTGCTGCTGCGCCGGATGGACGGGCGCAGCCTGGACCCGCTGGAATTCGGCGGCCACGGCCCCGGCGTGCCGGGCATGATGGACGCCCTGCGCAACGGCACGGTGCGCGTGGTCAATGCCCCCGGCTGCGGCATGGTGGAGGCGCCGGCCCTCGCCCCCTACCTGCCCGCCCTCTGCCAGCGCCTGCTGGGCGAGGCGCTGCGCCTGCCCATGCTGGAGACCCACTGGCTGGCCGAGCCCGCCGCGCGCGCCGCCGTGCTGGCCGAGCCGCGCGGCTGGATGATCCGCCCCGCCTTCGACGGCGCCATCCCCGCCCAGCACCCGGCGCGGATGGAGGGGGAGGCGCTGGCCGCCCTGCTCGCCCGCATCGCCGAGCGGCCGCAGGACCATGTGGCCAGCCGCGACCTGCCGCCCTCCGTCGCGCCCTGCGCCGATGGCCCGGTGCTCTCGCCCCAGCCCGTCGTGCTGCGCCTCTTCCTGGTGCAGGAGGGCGGGCAATGGCACGCCATGCCCGGCGGCCTGGCGCGCATCCCCGACGCGCAGGAGGGGCTGGGCGGCCGCCTGCCGCGCCAGGGCATCGCCAAGGATGTCTGGGTGATGAGCGAGGAAGGGGCGCAGATCCTCGGCCCCGCCGCCCTGCCCGCGCCGCCCCTGCCCATCCGCCGCGCCGCCGGCGAGCTGCCCTCGCGCGTGGCCGACAACCTCTTCTGGCTCGGCCGCTATGTGGAACGGCTGGAGGGCTCGGCCCGGCTGATGCGCGCTACCCTGGCCCGGCTCGACCGCGGCCCGCTGCTGCCGCGCGAGCAGGCGGAGCTGACGGCGCTGGCCGCCGCCCTGCGCCATGCCGGCATCACCCGGCCGGAGGACGCGCCCAATGGCGCCGCCAACACCGCCCTCCAGGCCGCGCTGTGGCGCGCCCTGCGCGAGGGCGGCGCGCTCGCCTGGCTGATGGCCGAGATCGGCCGCCTCGTCGAATCCGTGCGCGACCGGCTGACGGGGGATATGCACACCCTCTTCACCCTGCCGCTGCGCGCCGTGCGCATCCAGGCGGATTCCCCCCATCGCGGCCTGCAGGGGCTGGAGGAGACGCTGGGCGGCGTGCTGCGCTTCTCCGCCGGCGTCGCCGGGGCGGCGGCGGAGAACATGGTGCGCGCCGGCGGCTATGCCTTCCTCGACCTCGGGCGGCGGCTGGAGCGCGCCCAGGCCATCGCCGCCCAGCTCGGCCACGCGCTGAACCAGCCGGCCAGCCGCATCGAGGGCGGGCTGCGCCTCGCGCTCGAGCTGTGCGATTCCATCATCACCTACCGCAGCCGCTATCTCGGCGTGCTGCAACCCGCCCCGGCGCTCGACCTCGTGCTGGCCGACCCCGGCAATCCGCGCGGCCTCGCCTACCAGCTGCACGCCATGCGGCGGCGGCTGGCCGATCTCGGCGGCGGGCAGGAGGATGCGCTGGTCCAGGCGCTGGATGCGCTGATCGCCACGGTGGACGCCATCCCCCCCGCCCTGCTGGCGGCGCCGGACCAGGCCCAGGGCGCCGCCCTGCTGGCGCCGCGCCTCGCCGCCATGGAAGGCGAGATCGCCGCCCTGTCGGACGGCATCAGCCGCCGCTACTTCGCCCTGCTGCCGCCGGCCCAGACGCTGGGGCAGGAAATGCCGGAGGAACCCGCCGTGCTCTTCTGGGGCGCCGCATGAAGTGGCGCATCCGCCATGCCACCCGCTACCACTATGCGGAGCCGGTGGACATCGCCACCCATATGCTCCACCTCTCCCCCCGGCCGCTGCCGCACCAGCGCGTCGTGTGGGACAGCGTGGCCTGCGCGCCTGAGCCGGCCCGCGTGGCCAGCGACACCGACCATTTCGGCAACCGCGTCACCTGGCTCTTCCTCGACCGCGCGCATGCCCGCTTCGAGGTGGTGGCGGAAGCCGAGATCGACGTCTGCTTCCCCACGCCCCCCATGCCGGGGCTGACCCCGCCCTGGGAGCAGGTGGTGGCCGAGGCCGCCCGCCACCCGGAGGCCGCCGAATTCCTCTTCCCCTCCCCCATGCTGCCCGAGCATGGCGGCGCGCGCGACTATGCCGCCCTCTCCTTCCCGGCCGGGCGGCCGGTGCTGGAGGGGCTGATCGACCTCAATGCCCGCATCAAGCGTGACTTCGCCTTCCGCCCCGGCGTCACGGGCATCGCCACCCCCGTCTCCCAGGTGTTGGCGCAGCGCGCCGGGGTCTGCCAGGACTTCACCCACCTGATGCTGTGCGGGCTGCGCGGCCTCGGCCTGCCGGCGCGCTATGTCTCGGGCTATATCCGGACGCGGCCGCCGCCGGGCGGCGCGGCGCGGCTGGGGGCGGACCAGTCCCATGCCTGGGTCGGCGCCTGGATGGGCGGCGCCTTCGGCTGGGTGGACCTCGACCCCACCAACAACCTGGTGGTGCAGGAGGAACATGTGGTGCTGGGCTGGGGCCGCGATTTCCACGACATCTCCCCGCTGCGCGGCATCATCCTGGGCGGCGGGCGGCACAGCCTGGAGGTCAGCGTGGACCTCGCCCCGGCGTGACGAACGGGCCGGAGCCAGCCACATTGGGGCCGGCCCGCCCCGCCTTCCCACCGGAGGGCGGCCCCGCCCGCGGGAGGCCGCGGCACGGCCCTGGCGCGCCCCCTCCTCCTGCCTCCAGCCCTCCCGCCCCCCGCTCCCCGCTCCCCGGCGCCCTGGCGCCCTGGCGCGACGGCGCCCTGGATATCTGGCGCGGCGTCGCGCTGCTCGCCATTTTCATCAACCACGCCTGCGCCGGCTGGCCGCGGCGGGTGACGCCGCTGAATTTCGGCTTCTCCGACTCGGCCGATCTCTTCGTCCTCTTCGCCGGCTATGTCGCCGCCCTGGCCTATCTGCCGGGCTTCGCCGGGTGGCCCACCCGGCGGCAGGCCGACCGCCCCGCCAGGGGCCGCGCCCTCGCCGTGCTGCGGCGCCTGCTGGCGCGGGAGGCCCTGCTCTATGGCGCCCACCTCGCCCTGGCCGGCTTCGCCTTCCTGCTCGCCCTGGCGCTGGCCTGGGCCGGGCGGGATGGCACGGCCAGCCTCGCCCCCTGGCTGCGCGACCCCTGGGGCCTGCTGGGGCCCCTCCTGGCGCTGCGCTACCAGCCGGAATACCTCAACATCCTGCCGCTCTACTGCCTGCTGCTGCCGCTGCTGCCGGGGCTGCTGGCGCTGGCGGCGCGCGGGCGGGCGGGGCTGGCGCTGGGCCTCTCCGCCACGCTGTGGCTGGCGGCGGGGCTGAGCGGCACCAACCTCCCCACCACCCCCGGGCCGCAGGGCTGGTTCTTCAACCCGCTGTGCTGGCAGTTCCTCTTCACCATCGGCTTCGCCCTGGGCACGCGGCAGCTGCGCAGCCGGCGGGCCATGCCGCGCCACCCCGCCCTCTGTTGGGCGGGGCTCGCCTATCTCGGCCTCGCCCTGCTGGCCATGCGCGCCACCGGCCTGCCGGAACCCGGCTGGCTGGCGCCGCTGCCCGATTTCCTCAGCGTGCCGGACAAGCATTTCCTGTCCCTGCCACGCCTGCTGCATGTCCTGGCGCTGGCCTATGTGGTGGTCCACTCCCCGCTCCAGGCCTGGGCGAGCCGCCAGCCGCACCACCACCCGCTGGCGCTGATGGGGCGGCACTCCCTGCCCGTCTTCTGCGCCGGCACGGCGGCGGCGCTGCTCGCCACCGCGCTGCGCCCGCCGGGCCTCGCCCCCTTCGGCCCGGGCGGGCTGGCGCTCGACCTGCTGGTCCTCACCGGCGGGCTGGCGGCGCAGCTGCTGCTCGCGCGCTGGCTGGACGGGCGGCAGCGGGCCGCCACCGCCCCCACCCTGGCCTCCGGCACCGTGCCCGGCTGACCCAATCCGGCTGAAACCACCCGGCTGAAACCACACCCTGCCATGGCGGTTTTCCTCCTGGCGCCGCCGCGCGCGCCCGCAGCCAGGAGAATGCCATGGCGGCCCCCTCCCCGCTCCCAGCCCTGCCCGCCATCCCCGTGGGGCGTGACACGGCGCTCGATGTCTGGCGCGGCGTCGCGCTGGCCACCATCTTCATCAACCACGTCTCGGGTAATGTGCTGGAGCGCGTGACGCACAAGAATTTCGGCTTCTCCGACGCGGCGGACCTCTTCGTCCTCTTCGCCGGCTACGCGGCGGCGGCGGCCTATTTCGGCCGCTTCCGCGCGGGGGAGCGCACCCGCACCGTGCTGCGCGTGCTGGGGCGGGCGGTGAAGCTCTACACCACCCACCTGGCGCTGGTGGTGCTGGGCGCCGCCGTCTTCGCCACCAAGGCGCTGAAGAATGGCGATCTCGGGCTGATGTCCGTCATCGCGCTGGAGCCGCTGCTGCAGGACCCCGCCGGCGCCATGGTGGAGGCCGCCACGCTGCGCTACCAGCCGGGCTTCCTCAACATCCTGCCGCTCTATTGCGTGCTGATCGGCGCGCTGCCGCTGCTGATGGCGGTGGCGGCGCGGGATATGCGGCTGGCCCTTGGCCTCTCCGGCGCCCTGTGGCTGGCGGCCGGGCTCACCGGCGCCAATTTCCCCACCCGGCCGCTGCCGGGCGGGTGGTTCTTCAACCCGCTGTGCTGGCAGTTCCTCTTCGTCATCGGCTTCGCCCTCGGCGCGCGGCGGGCGGCCACGGGGCGGGCCTCCGGCGCCCATCGCGGGCTGTGGTGGGCGGCGCTCGCCTATCTGGCAATCGCCCTGGTGGTGATGCGCGGCACCGGCCTGCCCGCCGCCGGCTGGCTGGCGCCGCTGCCGGATTTCCTCACCGTGCCGGAGAAGCAGTTCCTCTCCCTGCCGCGGCTGCTGCATGCCCTGGCGCTGGCCTATGTGGTGGCGCATTCACCGCTCCAGGCCTGGGCGCGCGGCCTCTCCCGCCACCATCCGCTGGCGATGATGGGGCGGCATTCCCTGCCCGTCTTCTGCACCGGCCTCGTGGTCAGCATGACGGGTGTGGCCCTGCGCCAGAGCGGGTATGATGGCGCCATGTTCGATATCACCTATGTCAGCGCGGGGCTGGGCATCCAGGTGCTTGCGGCCGGGCTGGTGACCCTGGCCGAGACGCGCCGGGCCGCGCCACCGGCCCGGCTGCCGGCGGGGGCGCGGCTGTCCTGATGCGGCGGGCGGCGCTGCTGCCGGGCCTCGCGCCCGGGCTCCTCGTCCTGGCCCTCGCCGCGCCGCTGGCGGCGCAGACCCTGCCGCCCACCCTGCCACCGGTGCGCACCGACAACATCCCCACCGCCTGCACCGTGCCGGAGGAGCTGCGCGCCCTGCGCCACGGCCTGCCGCGCATGAAGGCGCTGCTGGCGGCGCGGCAGCCGGTGCGCATCCTGGCCATCGGCTCCTCCTCCACCGCCGGGGTGGGGGCGAGCGTGCCGGCCCATGCCTATCCGCCCCGCCTCCAGGCCGCGCTGCAACGGCTGCTGCCAGGGGCGGAGGTGGTGGTGCGCAATGACGGCATCGGCGGCGAGGTGGCCGCCACCACCCTGCCCCGCCTGAAGCGCGCCGTGGAGGAGTGGCAGCCCGACGTGGTGCTGTGGCAGCTCGGCACCAATGACGCGATGACGGGCATCGGGGCCGCTGTCTTCGCCGGCATCCTGCGCGAGGGGGTGGCGTTCGTGCAGGCGCGCGGGCGGGACCTCGTGCTGATCGACCCGCAATTCCTGCCCCGGCTGCGCGACCCGGACACCTACCAGGGCTTCGTCCAGAGCATCGAGCGGGTGGCGGCGGAACAGCGCGTCCCGCTGATGCGGCGCTACGCCATCATGCGCTTCTGGCAGGCCCTGCCGCAGCCGGTGCTCATGCTCTCCGAGGATAGTTTCCACATGAACGACCTCGGCTACCAGTGCCTCGCCGAAGTGCTCGCGGGGGGGATGGCGCGGCAGGTGGCGCCTTAAGGCCTGTTAGAGCTTGATCCAGTCTGCGGTGGCTGCGAGGCAGAGGATGCCGAGGAATGATCGGGCGGTCTTC
>NZ_JANFNY010000010.1 GCF_024437745.1 Roseomonas sp. GC11
CTGGCGGTCAGGCCGCTCGCATCATAAGCGCCGCCGCCGCCGCCGCCGCCGCTATAGCCGCCGCCGCCGCCCGCGCCATCGGAGGGCGCGCCGCCCGAGCCACCCAGGCCACCGCCGCCGCCGCCGGCATTGCCGCTGCCGCGCGTGACATCGCCCCCCGTGCCGCCCACCGCGCTGTTGCTGCTGAAGGTGACGTTCGACACCGCCAGCGCGCCGGAATTGACGAAGATGGCACCACCCGCCCCGAGGCCGCCGCCGCCGCCCGAGGCGCCATTGCCCCCCGTGGCACGGCCATTGGCGATGGTGAGGTTCTCCACCGTCACCGTGCCGCCATCGACGAAGAAGACGCGGTTCTGGTTGTTGCCGCTGATCGTCAGGCCCGAGGCGCCGCTGCCATCGATGGTGACACTGCTGCTGATGATGGGCAGCGGCGCCGAGATCACCAGCGTCGTATTCGCCAGCGAGGAACTGAAGGTGATGGTCGAGCCGGGATTGGCATTGGCCTGGCTGATCGCCCAGCTCAGCGTGCCGGAGGTCGCGGTGTTGCCGCTGTCGGCCGCCTGGGTGACGGTATAGGTGGTGGCCAGCGCCTGGCCCACCGGCGTCAGCGCCGTGAACAGCACCAGCCATTGCGCCAGCCGCCAGCCCCGCGCCCGGCCCGCCGCGACACCCTGGGGCCGCGCGGGCCCTGCCGCCGCGTTCTGACCCGCCCTCTCCTGCCCCAGACTCGTCATGCTCTGCGTATCCCCTGGCGCGGCGCGCGCCGTCTGCGGTTTCCTCGCGGCCCTGCTCTTGATCCGGTCAGCCATCGCGTCCATCCCCCGTCAGGCGGCGGACAGGCGCGGCACGCCGGTCGAGCGCCGAATCGATGTAGAGCAGGTCGGCCTCGGCAAAATCGCCTGCCAGACGCTTCAACATCATGAAGTTCATCAGGTAATTGTATCGGGCTGCCAACAGATTTCGTTGCGCCTGATAAAGATCCCTCTCGCTGTCGAGAACTTCCTTGATGCGCAGCGTACCGGCGGCGTAGCGCGCCTGCTTGCCGGCGACGTTGCGCGTCTGCGCCTCCAGCGCCTGCAGCAGGGTGCGGTCGCGCTGGGCATTGGAGACCACTTCCTCGAAGGCGATGCGGACCTTCTCCTCCACATCGAGGCGCTGATCCTCCAGCCGGTAGAGCGAGGCCTGGTAGCGCGCCCGCGCGGCGAAAACCGGATAGCCGCCGCCATCCGGGTTGAAGAGCGGCACGGTCAGGCGGAAGAGCAGGGTGCGGTCGCTGATGGTGGAGCCGCCGCCATAGACGGTGCCGCCACTGTCGGAACGGTCCTGCGTCATGCGCAGCTCCAGGCGCGGCAGCAGGGCCGCGGCCTGGGTCTCCGCCATGGCGCGCGCCTCGGTGCTGGCGCTTTCCAGCGCGCGCAGATCGGCATTGCGCGCGCGCGCCTCGCGCACCCATTCATCCGGGTCGGCCGGGCTCGGCGGCACCATCGGGATGCGCGCGGCGAGTGGCGCCAGCGGCCCGACGCGGAAGCCCGCGCGCCGCTCGAGCGAGGCGAAGCTCTCATTCAGCGCCGAGGCGGCGGCCATGCGCTGCGCCTCCGCCGCGCGCAGCCGCGCCTCCACCTCATTGGCGTCGGCCTCGCTCGCCAGGCCAAGGCGCATGCGCGCCTGCATCTCGCCCATCTGGCGGGCCAGCACCTCCTCCTCCGCCCTGGCGACCTGATGGCCGTCATAGGCGGCGAGGGTGGTGAGATAGGCCTGCATCAGGTCGAAGAGGGTGCGCTGGCGCGCCGCCGTCAGCTCATCCCGCGCGCGGCGCAGCGAGGCATGGGCGCCGCGCAGCTGGGCGAAGACGCGCGGGTCGAAGATTGGCTGCACCACTTCCAGCGTATAGCCCTGGTTGCGGAAGTTGTTGACGCCGAGACGGTAGAGGTAATTGTCCGTGCGGATGACGTTCAGCCGCTGGTCACCACGGTCGAAGACGATGTTGGCGCGCGGCGCGAGGCCCAGATAGGCATCGCGCAGGCTGAAGCGCGCCGCATCCTGCCCCGCCTCCGCCTGGCGCAGCTGCGGATGGCCGCCGCCGGCGCGCTCGGCCAGTTCGGCGAGGCCGGTGGCCTCCTGCACGGCCACCGGCCCGGCCGGGGCGGCGGGCGCCTGCGCCACGGCCGGCGCCGCGAGGGCCAGGGAGAGGGCAAGGGCGAGCGCCATGCCACCGCCCGGCGCGCAGCCCCGCCAGGACATCACCGGAACGCGGGTCATGGCGTCAGCTCCAGCTCGGCGCGGCATTTCAGGCCGGCGGGGATGCGCAGTTGCCGGTTGTCGAGGACGAAGCGCACGCCGAACATGTCGCTGCGCGCATCGACCACGCTGTCGATCAGCGAGACGGGGGTGATCAGCGAGGCGAGGCCCGTGCCGGGGAAGCTCAGCCGGCCGCGCGCGCCCATGCGCAGCCGCCCGAACAGCGCCGCCGGCAGCGCCACCTCGACATGCAGGCTGTCGACATTCTCGATGACCATCACCGGCTTGTCGCGCACCTGCTCGCCCGCCTGCAGGCCGCGCTCGGTCACGATGCCGGAGATCGGGCTGCGCAGGGTGCGGATGGCGAGCGCCGCGCGCACCTGCTCCAGCTCGGCGCGGGCGATGGTGATGTTCTCCGTCGCCGTCGCCACCTCCATCGCCGCCACGTCGCGCTCGGTGCGGATCTGGTCCAGCTCCTGCTGCGAGATCAGCCGCTGCTCGTTGAGGCCCTGGTTGCGGCTCAGCGTGCGGTCGGCCAAAGCGAGGCGGGCGCGGCGCAGGCGGAGCTGCGCATCGGCGCTGGCACGCGCCTGGGCCAGGGCGAGCTGCGCCTGCTCCATCTCGGTGCGCAGCTGCGCCACCACCTGGCCCGCGGTCACGCGGTCGCCGCGCTCCACCTTCACCTCGGCCAGCACGCCGGGCACGGGGCTGGCCAGCTCGACGCGCTGGGCGGCGAAGACCTGGCAGGGGAAATCCGGCCGCTGCTCCTGCGCCATGGCCGGGGTTGTGGCCAGGAACGGGGCCGGCAGGGCGGCGAGCAGGCCCAGGGCCGGGGACAGGAAGGCCCTGGCAGAGAACACGGCGGAGAAAAGGCGCTTACGCATGCAGGTGCCTCAGGAAAACGAGCCGCACTTCGCGCCAGATCTGCCAGGCCAGCGGCTGCGTCCCCAGGTCGAGCAGGAGATGGATGCGGCCATTCAGGTAGGTGACGGGCAAGGGCTGCTCCGGGCGGATCTGGATCTCATAGGCCGGCTCCTCCATGCGGAGCTGGCCGCCGCCATCGCGGGTGGCGGCGAAGGGGCCGCCGCCTTCCAGCGACAGCACGGGGCTGGGCAGGATGTCGCTCGCCGCCGGCACGAGGCGCAGCAGCGTGGCGCGCATCTCCGCCGCCGTGTCATAGGCCGGGCGCAGGGTGATGCCGCGCAGATCGTGGCGCAGCGCGTCGATCTCGCTCATCGGCACCAGGGCGCGCACCAGGGCGCGCTCCGGCCGGTAGACCATGGCGAACTGCTCGCCGCGCGAGAGGAAACGCCCCGGCAGGTCCTGCGCCGGCAGGCCGATGACGAGCTGCCCGGCGGCGGGGCTGCGCAATTGCAGCGCCGCCACGTCGCGCCGCGCATCGGCCAGTTCCCGCCCGGCCTGGGCCAGTTCCTCGGCGGTGATGGCGGCGCGCACGCGATCATCGGCGAGGTCACGGGTGTGGCGCGCCTCCAGCTCCGCCAGCCGCGCCGCCAGCCGCGCCGCCTTGGCCGGCACCGCCGGCTCGGCGAGCTGCGCCAGGGGCTGCCCGGCCTCGACCATCGCGCCATCGGGCACCAGCAGACGGTCCAGCATGGCGCCCACCCCGGCGCGGGCGATGCTCTCCTCCGGCAGGGTGACATAGCCCTGCACCAGCAGGCGGTGCGGCACCGGCAGCAGGAAGAGCAGCGCCCCGAGGGCCGCGGCCAGCAGCCCCATGCCCCCCAGGGCGCGCAGCCGCCCCGCCCCGCCCGAGCCTCTGCCCTGGCCGCCGCCGCGCGCATCAGGCGCGCCGCGCAGGCTGCCCGCCGCCCCGGCCAGCATCGGCCAGAGATAGCCCACCACCGACCAGGCGGCGAGCAGCAGGCCCAGCGACTGGTCGAAGCTCGCCACATGCAGCGCGATCACCAGCATCAGCCCGAAGCGGTAGACGAAGGAGAGCGGGCCGTAGAGGATGAACCACACCTTCTCCCCCGGCGTGGCCATCGGCACGCGCGCGCTGTGGCGGCCGAGCAGGTGGCGCTGCACGAGAGAACCGAGATAGGCGGCCGAGCGCGTGCCGAGGCCCGGGATCTCCAGCCAGTCGGCCAGGATGTAGTAGCCATCGTAGCGCTGCAGCGGATTGCCGTTGAACAGCAGCGTGGAAAAGCCGCTGATCATGATGATGTTGTAGCAGATGGCGCGCAGCAGCCCCGGCTCGGCGATGCTCCAGAGGATCAGCGCCAGGGCGCCGAGGAACAGCTCCACCAGGATGCCCGCCGCGCCGATCAGCATGCGCTCGCCCTTGCGCTCCAGCGTGGCGGAGGCGCTGGCATCGACATAGGGCACCGGAATGAAGGCGGCGAAGAGCAGGCCGACCTGGCGCACCTCCACCCCGGCACGGCGCAGGGTGATGGCGTGCATCAGCTCGTGCAGCGCCTTCACCACCGGATAGACCAGCCAGGCCAGCAGCAGGTTCTGCGCGGAGAAGAGGCGGTCCGTCAGATCCTCCGTCAGCGCCTCCCACTGCATGGCGCCGAGCACGCCGCCGAGCAGCACCACGGCGAACCAGAGGGTGATGCCGAGGGGGCGGAACATCCAGCCGCACCAGGGCAGCAGCGCATCGACCAGCCGCGTCGGGTCGAAGAGCGGCAGCTTGAAGGAGAGCGGCGTGCGGAACTGCGCCGCCAGCAGGCGCCGCCGCTCCTGCGCCTTGCGGGCGGCCATGGCGGCGGTATCGGGCGCGCCATCCTGCTGCAGCAGGCCGAGGGCGCCGAGCTGCATGACAAAGCCGGCGGCGGCCTGCGGATCCTGCGGGCGCTGCCGGCCCTCCAGCCCCTCGCAGATCTCGCCCAGGCTGCGGCGGCCATCCATGGCGCCGACGATATCCGCCCCGCCCTGGGAGACGCGGTAGAAGCGGTGCGCCGCGCGGTCGTGGAAGACATACCAGGGCAGGCCCCGGTAGAAGTGGCGGAAGGCCTCGACCCCCGGCTTCAGCCGGGGGCGCAGATGGGCGAGCGGCCCGAGCGCCGCCTCCATCATGCCCAGGCTGGCGCTCATGGCAGCCAGGCCCAGAGCTTCAGCCGCGCCCAGGCCAGGGCGCTGCGCCCCCAGACCCAGGCGAGCGGCGCCGTGCCGGCCTCGACCTTGCCGATGCCCTGCATGCCCGGGCGCAGCGCGGCGTCACGCTGCTCCAGCCGCGCCTCGACGCGGAAGCTGTTGCGCCCATCGCGCGCGGAGGCGAGCGGCGTCACCGCCGTCACCCGGATGGGCCAGTCGCCATAAGGCAGCGAGGCCAGCACCAGCCGCCCCTGCTGCCCTGCGGCGATGGCGGCGAAATCGCCCTCCTCCACCTCCAGCGTCACGCGGTAGTCGTCGAGGGGGGAGAGCTCATAGACCACCTCGCCCCGCCGCAGCGGCGCGCCGATGGACTGGCTGGGATCGCCGGCGATGACGATGGCGTCGAAGGGGGCGACGAAACCGGTGCGCGCCAGATGCGCGTCGATCAGGCGCAGCTCGGCCTCGGCCTGCATCCGCCGCGCCGTGGCGATGCCGGCGGTGGCCATGTCGCGGCGGCCGATGGCCTCATCCGCCTGGCGGCGGCTCTCGACGAGGCGGCCCTCATAGTCCAGCCGCTGCAGGCGCAGCTCGCGATCCTCCATGCGGGCGAGCAGCGTGCCGGCGGCCACGCGGTCCCCCGGCCGGGCCAGGGCCTCGGCCAGATAGCCATCGAAAGGCGCGGCGATGCTGCGCTTCACGCTGCCTTCCAGCGTCGCCCGCGCATTGACGCGGAAGGGCACGGGCAGCAGGGCGAGGCCCAGCAGCGCCCCGGCGGCGGCCAGGGCCAGGGCCGGCTTCCACAGCCGGCCGGGACGGCCCAGCGCGGCCCCCAACGCGGCCCCGGCATGGCCGAGCAGGCCGCGCTCCGCCTGCCCGCGCAGCGCCAGCACCGGCGCCAGCCGCGCCGCGACACCCTGCCAGAGCGCCATCTGCTCCGGCGCCGGGGGCGCGCCCTCCCCTTCCACCGTCAGCGCCATCCAAGGGGCACGGCCCGGGGGGCTGGCGCCCTGCGGCGACAGAGGCACCGGGAAGGTGGCCGCCCAGGCGACGCCATGCGCGCGGCACAGGCGCTGATGCGCGCCGATGGCCGCCACCTGCCCCTCGCGCGGGGGCAGGCAGAGGGGGGCGCCACTCTCCACCGCCTCCTCCATCGCCGCCGCCAGGGCCAGGATGAATTCCGTCTGCAAGGTGGAGAGCCGCCCGCGCGAGGTGGCGCGCAGCCGCAGCCGCCCGGCCCGGCCCAGCCCGATGCTGACCCGCCCCACCGCCCATTGCCCGGCGAGCAGGCTGCACACCGCCTCCAGCGCCGTGGCGAGATCCGCGCCGGCGGTGAGCAGCTCCAGCCACTCCGCCGCCGGGGCGGCGGCGGTGCCGGCCTCGCCCGGCGCGCCGCGGCCGAACCAGCCCAACCCCCATTGCAGCAGCCGCGTCACGCGGTCGAGCTGCGGCAGGGCGGCGCGCGACAATTCGAAGGCCACCACCCCTTCCAGCCGGTACCCGGCCATCAGCGGCAGGGCGAGCTGGAAAGCGGCGCCGGCGGCCTCGTCATTCTGCACGACGGTGCGTTGCAGTTGCAGGCAGCGCTCCGCCGCCTTGGCCAGGAGGAAGCTGGCCGTGCCCTCGCCATGGGTGGCGGCGCGGCCATAGCGCGCGCCCTCCTGCCGCAGCGCCACGAAGGCGCCAAGCACAGGGGAGGCCGCGCCCTCCGCTGCCGCCCCGGATGCCCCCCCAGGCACCGCCTGGCCGATCAGGATGACCGCGAGGTCCAGCCAGGCCTGGGCGGCCTGCCCGGCCTCCCCCGCGCCGAGCAGGGCGCGCCAGGAGGCCTGGCCCGGGCTGCCTCCGGCGGGGTTCGCCCCGGGTGGTGCCCCGGGCGCGGCCCCAGAGGCAGCAGCAGGCGCAGCCCCGGGCGCCGGGCCGGCGGAGGAAGGATCGGAGGCGGCGAGAGGCTCGGCCATGGCGGCGTCCCTTCAGGCTGCGGGCCGGTCAGCCGAGGCTGCCATAGGCCTTCTCGAATTCCTCGATCGTCTTGTTGAGCATCGCCGCCAGGCGCTTCGCCGCGTGGGGATTGAGCAGCACGCGGTCGGTGAGGGCGACGGTCACTTCCTCGGTGGCACCCATCCAGGCCTGGCTGGTGCCGAAGAGCAGCATCACCTCTTCCCGCGTGCTCGCCACGTTGCAGACATTGGCGTAGGTGGTGCGCAGCTTGCTGTCGTCCCACTTGATCTTGGTCTGGCCCGACATGGTGGTCTTGAGCGGGCTGCGGTCATCCGTCATCAGGATTTTTCCTATCTGAAGGGCCGTTTGACGGCCCCGGGCAAAGGTGCTGAGCAAAGACGGGGAAAGCCCCGCCGCCTCAGGCGGCGAGGCGCGGGCGCGGCGTGCGGGGGGTGGTGCTGTCTCCCTGGATGGCGAGTTCCGGCGCGGCCCCGCCCGTGGCGAGTAGGAGGAAGAGGGACGGATCCCCGCCCTCATCGGCCACCCAGCGCCCGGTGGATTCATCGAGCACATAGCCGGCGGGAATGGCGGTGCCGGCGGCCTCCGCCACGGGCGCGGCCGAGGCGGGGAGGAGGGCGTCACCGCCGCCCTCCAGCGCCAGGGCGCGCTGCGCCTGGGTGGCGGCGGCGAGGTCGGCGAGGCTGCTGCCGCTCGACAGGGTTTCGCTGCCGGAGACCAGGAAGATCCCGCCCGGCGTGGCGGCGGAGGCCTCCGCGCTGCCGGCCAGGGTGGGCGCCGCCCCGGTGTTGTAGATGGTGTTGACCCCGCCCCCCAGGATCAGCCGGGCCTCGCGCGCCAGCCCGGCCTCCAGCACGCGGGCGGAGAGCAGCGCGCCGGCACGGTCGCGCACCGCCTCGCCGGAGGCGCCGAAGACGGTGTTGTCACCCTCCCCCGCCGTGATGGTGTTGGCGCCGGCGCCACCCATGATGATGTTGTCGCCCTCCCCCGCGCTGATCGTGGCGCCATTGGCGGCCAGCGGCTGGCCGAGGCCGGCGAAGGGCGCGGTGGTGGCGGGGAAGAGATTGCCCATCACCGGCAGGGTGCGGCCGGTGATGGTGATGCGCTCGCCGATCACCGTGTCCAGCGGCCCGGTGCCGCGCACGCTGACGGCGACGGTGCCGAGATGGCCCAGGATGATGTCGCGGCCATAACCGGTCGCGATGAGGCTGTCCCCCGGCCCGCCGATGACCACGGAGGTGCCGGTGCCCTGGGCGCTGACCGTCAGGACATTGCTGCCGCCCAGGGTTTCCTCCAGCGAGGTGGCGTGCAGCAGGGCGAGGCTGCGCGCATCGCGGGTGACGGCACCCGCCGCGCCGATGACGATGTTGTTGCCGTAACCGGTGTAGATGTGGTTGTCGCCGGCGCCGCCGATGATGACGTTGTTGCCGCTGCCCACGCGGATATCGCTGCCGCCGCCGGAGGGCGCCTGATCCAGGCCCAGGCTGCCATTCGGCGTCACGGGGGCGATGTTGCCGCGCTCGGGCACGATGCGGCCCACCACATCGGGGCGCGAGCCATCGGCGCGCTGGAGCGAGCTGTAGTAGAGCATCGAGCCGAAATCGGCATAGCCGATATGGCCGATGACCACATTGGCGCCATTGCCGAGGCGGATGGTGTTGTAGCCCGGCCCGCCGAAGACGACCTGCGTGGCGATCGAACGGTCCCCGGCATAGATGGTGTTGTTGCCGCCGTGGCTTTCTTCCGTGGTCTCGGCGAAGAGCACGGCGCTCGCCTGGGTGTTGCGGGTGACGGCGCCGCCCGCGCCGAAGATGGTGTTGGAGCCGGTGCCGGCGACGATGGTGTTGTCCCCCGCGCCGCCGAAGATGATGTTGCTGCCATTGCCGGCGCGGATCACCGAGCCGGCCTCGGCCATCGGCTGGTCCAGCCCGCCCCAGGGCGCGGTCGTCGCCGGGGAGCGGTTGCCGATGGCGGGCAGCACGCGGCCGATGAGGTCCGGATAGGAGCCGGTCGCGCGCTGGGCCGTGGTGAAGTCGGTCAGCACCGAGTAGTTCACCTGGCCGAGATGGCCGAAGACGATGTTGTCGCGGTGGCCCACGGTGATCTGGTTGAAGCCCGCCCCGCCGAAGACGAGGTTGGCGCCATTGCCCAGGGTGATGACATGCGTGCCGCCCAGGCTTTCCTCCACCGTGGTGGCGAAGGCGACGCGCAGGTTGGCGGCGGAGCGGGTGACCGAGCCGGAGGCGCCGAAGACGGTGTTGGTGCCATCCCCCGCCGTGATGGTGTTGCTGCCGGCGCCGCCCAGGATGAGGTTGTTGCCATGGCCCGCCGTGATGACGGCGCCGGTGCCGGACACCACCTGGTCCAGCGTGGCGTTCGGCCAGAGGCTGCTGCGGTCGATCGTGCCGCGCTCGGGCACGGTGCGGGAGAGCACATCGGGGCGCGAGCCATCGGCGCGCGCCGCATCGGCATAGGCGAAGACCGTGGTGTTGACGAAGCCGAGATGGCCGAGGACGATGTTGTTGCCATCCCCCACGGTGATGTGGTTCTGCCCGATGCCGCCAAAGACGACATTGGCGCCCCGCCCGCCGATGCCGGCGGTGATGGTGTTGTTGCCGGCGAGGCTTTCTTCCAGCGTCTCGGCCACCAGCAGAGCATTGCCGTTGGTGCCATCGCGCGTCACCGCGCCGGCGGCGCCAAAGAGGATATTGGCGCCGGTGCCCGCCGTGATGGTGTTGTTGCCGGTGCCGCCGAGGATGACGTTGTTGCCATGGCCCGCCGTGATGGTGGCGCCGCCGCCATGCAGGGCGGTGCCATCCTGCGCCAGCACATAGCCGAGCACATCCGGGCTGCGGCCCGAGCGGTCCGGCGCGGCCAGCCGGTCCCGGCTGACGGCGCCGATATGGCCGAGGATGACATTGTCGCCATCGCCCGCCGTGATGGTGCTGGTGCCGGCGCCGCCGAAGACGATGTTGTTGCCATCGCCCACGGTGATGATGTTGTCGCCGCCCACCGTCTCCTCCCCCGCCAGGGTGCGGGCCGCGTGGATCCTGAAGCCACCGGAATAGAGGAGATCGGCGGTCGCGTAGCCATTGGCGCCAAAGACCACCATCTGCCGGTCCGCCGCGGTGATCTCGGGCAGGTTATTGGCCGGGTCGGCCGGCGAGGTGGCATCGAAGGTGGTGATGGTGTTGTTGCCGCCGCCGCCCATGATGACGGCGCTGTGGCTGGCGGTGATGATATTGTCGCCATTGCCGGCGGCGGCGCCGTTGCGGCCCTGGATGGTCAGCTTCGTGCCCGAGCTGGTGGCGCTGACCTGGCCGTAATGGCCGATCACCACATCCGCGCCCGTGCCGGCATCGAGGCTGTGGCTACCGGCACCGCCCAGCAGGATGTCATTGCCGGCCTCGCCGCGGAGGGTGACATTGCCGCCCGTGCCCTCCAGCGCCGTTTCCACGCTGATGAGATGGGCATTGCGCCCACCCGCGGCATCGCGCACCACGATGGCGGCGTGGCCGGAGAGGATGTCATCCCCGCCGCCGCCGCTGATGATGCTGGTGCTGCCCGAGCCCAGCACGAGGTCGTTGCCGAGTCCGGCATTGATGACGCTGTGCCCGCCCAGCGTCAGGCCGGAGACGGTGAAACTGCCGGAGGCGGCGCCCGCCACGCCATCCACCGTGCCGCCGCCGGCCAGGATGATGTCATGCCCGGCGCCGCCGGTGATGGTGTTCTCGCCGCCGCCGCCGAACAGGATCTTGTCGCCCGCCCCGGCGGTGATGACGGAATTGCCGCCCAGCGCGCTAGTATTGGCCGCCTGCACCAGCTGCCCCTGCTCGGTGCGGCTGACGCTGCCGAGGGCGCCGAAGACGATATCCGCTCCGGCCCCGGTGCTGATGGTGTTGTTGCCGCCGCCACCGAAGATGATATCCCGACCGCTGCCGCCGGTGATGGTGCTGCTGATATCGCCGGCGCTGACGCTGTTGGCGGAGACGAGGGTGGCGGTGACGGTGGTGCTCGCCACGTCATCCGGCGAATTGCCGCCATGGCCGAAGAGGATGTTGTTGCCGGCGCCACCGGTGATGGAGATGACGTTGGCGCCCTCCCCCCCCCAGATGGTGTTGTTGCCACTGCCGGCGGTGATCACATCATCCCCGGCGCCGCCATAGATGATGTTGTCGCCCGTGCCTGCCTGGATGATATCCACCGCATTGCCGCCGACGATGGTGTTGCGGCCATTGCCGGCGATGATGGTGTTGCGCGCATTGCCGCCGAAGATGGTATTGTTGCCATTCCCGGCGATGATGGTGGTATCGATGCTGGCACCGAAGATGATGTTGTTGCCGTCGCCAAGGGAGATCAGCGGATCGCCATCGACGCCGCCAAGGTCGATGATGTTGTTTCCCCCGCCGCCGGTGATGGTGACATTGCCGACATAGCCATCGGCGAAGCGGATGACATTGTTTCCGGTGCCGACATCGGCCACGACCACGCTCACGCCATGATAGACGGTCGTCACGCCATTGGCGGTGATGGCGATGTCCTCATTGCCGGCGGTGCCGCCAACATGGCGGATCTCATAGGTCTGATCCGGATTGCTGATATTGCCGCCGACTTCCTGGCGGTCGGCGTTGCGGCCCATGTTCAGCGTCAGCGTGCCGTCATCCTCCTGGCTCGCCAGGACGGGGGTGGAATGCACCTCGGCATAATTGTAGCTGAAGGAGAGCAGGGTGATATCGATGATGTCGAACTGCACCTCGAAGAGGGTGATCTTGCCGATCAGCGGCAGGTCGATGCCGACCCAGGCGAAGGCATAGATCAGCGCATCCAACTGGCCCGCGATGTCAAAGAGGTGCAGCGGGTTGTCGAGCAGCGCCGTCAGCAGTTCCGAGGCATGGATCTTTCCGGTTCCGCTGACATCGTGCAGCTGGAAGGTGATGTGGCCGCTGATCTCGCCGCCGACACCGGCCGCCACCAGGGCCAGGTTGATCGCGGCGGTGACACCGAAGGTGGCGTAGAAATCGAGCTGCGGGCCCAGCGTGTTGTCGACATAGAAGCCGTCAAGCAGCATCAGCGGGTTGTTGTTCGAGATGAACTTGATGATGCCGGTGGTGTCGTAGCCGAAGGCCAGATTGATCTCGACGCCGACCGACGCATAGAAGGTGACCGTCACCGGAACCGGCCCGATCAGGAAGCGGAAGGGCAGTTCCTTGCTGAAGTTGAAGTCGAAGGTCGGCAGGGTGACGTGGACGAGGTCCACCGGGTTCACCTGCCCCATCAGCAGCTTCACGATGGAAATCGGGTCATGCAGGATGGGGAAGTCGAAGGCCGGCTTGCCACCGGCGCCCTCGGCGCTCTGCAAGGATTTCAGCTGGTTGCCGACATTGCTGCCTGACTGGGCGGAAAGCCGTGCCAGCGCCGCATCCGCCGCGGCCGACCCCGCCGCGCTGTTCTGGAAATGGCTGGCTGCGGCGCTGATATCGGTCTTGGAGACGGTGCTGGAGAAGGGATCGAGGTTGCTGCTGCTGAGCGAATAGGCATCCGGGTCATCGGTCTCGCCGAAGACGAAAGTGCCGAAATTGATGGTGATGCCGCCCGAATTCTGCATCGACTGCAGGCTGCGCACCAGGCCGGCCACATCGTCGAGCAGCTGGATGAAGCGCACCGCGCTCTGCACCTTCGAGCCGCCGAATTGCTGCGCGAGGTCCAGCACCGAGGTAGAGCCGATGATCTGCGAGATGCCCGGGATCGGCGCCGTCAGGAAGTCCAGGATCGGCTCGATCGGGCCGATCACATCGCCGATGGTGTCGAGGATCGGCTTGAGGATGGTGTTGAGGAAGCTGCCGACATCGAGCGTGACATCGAGGAAGGTCAGCGGCACCAGGATGCCGCTCGGCGTTTCGTCGCCGATGGCCCCGGTGAAGACCTTGTTGAAGGCGTAGGAGAAAATGACCTCGGTGGAGACCGAGGGCAGCGCCATGGAGGTGCTGCCGATGCCGAAACCGGAATCCAGGATCAGGTCGATATTCAGCGTCATCTCCATGCCCGCGCGCAGGATCGGGCCCTGGGAGAATTTGCTGAAGAGCAGACGGCCCGTATCATCCTCCGGGCCGATATCGGCATAGATGCTGCCGGTCAGGCTGGTGCCGAGATATTCCTGCCCGCCCACCGTGGCGGAGAGGGTGGAGCCATTGCTCGCCGTCATCCGCAGGAAGCCAAGATTGAGCGAGGCGCTGAAGGCCGGATCCGTCGGCAGGTAGGCGGCCACGAACAATTCCAGCGCGTGGATCTCGCGCAGGTCGCCCTCGAAGACATCGTTCGGGTCGTTGTTCGTCTGGAAATGCTCGAGCGCGCCGGGCACGCCCATATCATACAGAAAGAAACCCTTGTCCTTCAGGTAGCCGAAGCCCAGCGTCACCTGCAACTCGGCGAGCAGGTTCACCAACCCGTTGTCGATCTGCAGCCCGAGGCCGGGAATGCCAAGATCGGCGCTGAGGTTGATCGTGCTCTGGAACAGGGTGACGTCGAAATGCCACAGGAAGGACAGCTCGGTCGGCGAGTCGATGCTGTCGATATAGGAATAGACATCGCCCGGCAGGTGCAGGATGTCGGTGAGGACGTATTCCAGCCCCTGGGTGATGATGTTCTGGCTGGTCGCCGGCTGGCCGGGATGGGAGGCCTTGAAGTCATCCAGCAGCGATTGCAGCGTGCCGATCACGCTGTCGTGCAGCGTCGCGAAGAAGCTGCCGATCCCCTGCAGCGCCGGACCGATCAGCGGCAGGTCCAGCCCGTAAAGCGCCTGGGCGAAGCTGCCATAGGCGAGGTTGGACAGGACCGCGTCCAGCCCGTCGATCAGCGTCTGCGGGTCGTTCAGGATGCTGCCGACGGAAATGCCGTCAAAGCTCGGGAAAGCGGTGTAGACACTGCGCGCCGGCAGATCCGGCAGGGTCGAATTGCCGAACAGATTGCCGATCTGCAGGTCGATCGTGCCCAGCTCCTGCCCCAGCACCACCACCGGCAGCGACACTTCCAGCGCCGCATCGGCGATGAACTGGACGAGATCGCCCAGGCTGTTACCCGCACTGCCCAGTTCCGCCAGCTCGGCAAAGGTGATGATGCCATCATCCGCCGGGCCACCGCCGAAACCGTCATTCAGGGTGATCAGGAAGGTGGCCGGATCCTCGCCCAGTTCACCGACGGCGAAGCCATCCTCCCCCGCCTCGACCTGGCCGACATCAGCGCCGAGCACCGCATGGCCACCGATGATGCTGGCACTGAGCGGGCCCAGCGCCGCGGTGAAATTGAGGTTGGTGGCTTCGATCCCGAGCGTCGCGCGGATGCCGGTCAGCAGCTCATGCGTGTCAGGGTCCTCGCCCGTCTTCAGGAAGAAGCGCTCGCTGGTTGAGTTCGGTGCGCTCAGCTCGCCACTCAGCGTGCGGACGCCATCCACCGTGTGCGACTGGCTGATGACCGAGCCGCCGAGGCCAAGATCCTCGGCGATATGCGAGCCGTTGATGGATTCCACCGTCAGCGTCAGCTGCGGCGTCGCCTCGGCGATGCTGAGGGTGTTGAGCAGGTTGCCGCTGGCATCGGTGCCGAGCACGGCATTCTTGGCGCTGAAGACCAGCTTGCCGCTCTGGCTGGAGACGGAGAGGATCTGCCCCAGGGCGATATCGAAATCGCCATCCAGCGTGCCGGCGCTGCCCGGCAGGCGGACATTCTCGCCCAGCAGATCGGCCGCCGAGACCATCGTATCGGCCAGCGCCGTGCGGATGGCGGAAACCAGCCCGGCCAGGGTGGTGCGGTCCGCATCCGCCTCCACCGAAATCTCGGCCGTCACATCGGCGCCGATGGACAGGGCGAAGCGATAGGCCTGGCTCGGATCGGTGACGGCGGTGCCGGCGATCAGGACAGAGCGCGAACCGCTCGTGACGCTCGTCTGGCCATCCTGGAAGCCGAGATCGTCCAGCCCCTCCGCCGGGCTGGTGCTGCTGTCGTGGAAAACGATGGCGCCGGTGTCTTCGTCATAGCTGGCGAAGCTGTCATCCCCGGCGGCGGTGTTGATGGCGTCGATCAGCGTCTCAACCGTCGCATTGGCGCCGAGCGAACCCACCGAGACGGTGAAGACGCGGCCATTGCCCAGGGTGAATTGCAGGTCCGGCTGGCCGGCCGTGCCGGTGCGCAGCCCGGTACGGCCATTCAGGTTGGAGAGCAGCTCCCCCAGCGCCGCCTGATGGGTATTGGCGCCAAGATTGATCCCCAGCGTCAGCGCCAGGCTGACACCAGCCGAGACATCCAGCGTGCCATTGGCGCTGACGCTGGCGATGCTGCCAATGGCATCAACCAGATCGGCCAGGGCATTGCCATCGCTGCCGAGGAAATCCGCGAGGCTCTCCAGGTCCAGCGAGAAGGGAAGCTGCGTCTCCACATCGACCGGGTGATAGGCGATGGAGAGCAGCAGCGTATCCGCCCCATCCATGCGGAAATCGACATAGTCGCCGCCCAGCGCCTCGTTGATCGCCGTCTCGATGCCGCTGATGGCGCCATCCGGATCCGCCTCGGCCTCGCTCAGCGCCACCAGGAACTTGCTGCTGAAGCCGAGAATATCGTCCAGGCTGACATTGACCAGCGGGATGGTGGCATTCGCAAGATCCGAGTTCATGCTCTGGAAGGCCTGGCGCACGGCCTCCACCACATCGGCCACCACCAGCTTGCTGTCGAACTCGCTCACCTCGACATGCGCGGTGGGCGCGGAGAGGGTGAGAAGCTGCGACGCGTCATCCAGCGTGATGACCACCTCCGGGCTGGCGATCGAGCCCAGCGTCACATCGCCGGCGCTCATCGTGATGCCGGTGATGGTCAGCCGCGCGAAAGGCTCATCCTCGCCACGGCCAGAGCCAAGGTTGAAGGCCCAGACATCGGTGAAATCACCATTCGACAGCGCCTCCGACAATTGCCGGAAGGTGATGGTGTTGGGCTCCGCATTGCCATCGTAATTCAGCAGCAGCGCGGCCCTGAGCGAGACATAGGCGTCGATCTCCGCCGCATCCTCGGGGTCGTAGAGGGTCGCGGTGAACTCGAAGCCGCCCAGCGTGCCGGTGACGGTGACAGCCTCGCTGTCATCCGTCGGCACCAGCTCCATGTCGATGGTGGCGGAGAGGCCGGTATCCTGGAGCAGGAAGCGGTCCACCAGCGTCTCGCCATGCAGCGCGGCGCCGATGATCAGCCCCTGGTCGCCATCCCCGTCATTGATGTCCTTGCCGGTGAGGCCCAGCAGCCCTGGCAGCAGCGAGTTGTTGAGGGCCGAGGCGATGAGCCCCACCGCATCCACCTGCAGGCCATAGCGCACCGCGCTGCGCTGGGTGGAGAGATAGGGCGCCTCCCCCTGCGTGGCGGTGATGGCGTCATAGAGGGTGGTGGCCAGCTGCACCGCGCCATTGCTGCCGATGCTGGCCCGCACGATGTCGGAATAATGCAGCGTCTCGCCGGAGAGGCCGATCAGCGCGCCATCCAGTGTGATCCCTGCCAGCGCCGAGTTGATGGCGCTGGCATAGGCGGAGATGCTGCCGGCGCCCCCCGCCACCTCCACCACCACCGGCGGCAGCTTGCCGACCGTGAGGATGAATTTCGAGGCCGCCGCGTAACTCGCGCCATCCACCACGGTGCCGGCCAGCACGGCCTGGTAATTGCCGCTGCTGCCCACCGCCGCGGCCTCCGCCATGCTCCCCACCGTCAACCCCAGCGAGGCAGGGGACGGGCCGGAATAGGCGGTGGATTCGTCGATGATCTCCAGCTCCGCATTGCCCAGCGCGTTGAAGCGGATCTCGACATCCCCGCCGAAGGCGTTGGAGATGACGCTCTCCAGATTGGCCAGCGTCATGCCCGGCGTCAGCACGAAGCTCTTCACCGTGCCGTCGCGGCTGATGATCTGCAGATCCGCGAGGCTGGTATGGGTCACACCGCTCTCGCGCGCATCGGCGATCTGGTTGGCGGTGAGCGGCACGCTGCCGCCGCTGGCGGCGGTGACATAGACGGGCAGCGCGCCGATCGTCGTGCTCGGCGTGCCATTCTGCCCGTCGCCGATCTGCGGCCCGCCATCCTGGTTGAGGTCGCTGCCCAGCGGGTCGAGGCTGAAGCCCACCGTCAGGTTGAGCAGCACGCTGCTGGTCAGGTGGAAACTGGCATTGCTGATCGACAGCCCGGCGATGCCGCTCAGGTCGAGGTCGAAGGAGACATCGGTCAGCAGGTCCGCCGCCGCGAATTCCTTCGAGATGCTGAGGGTGATGGCATTGGTGCCGGAATCATAGGCCAGCCCAAGCCCCTCCAGCAGCAGGTCGCCCACTTCCGTCTGGTCGGAGGTGGTATCGTCCCAGCCGGGCAGATGCAGCATGCGGGCCAGCTGGATGCCGAAATCCCGCAGATTGGAGAAGATGGTGGCGCCCGAACCGCTGGAGACCGTCACCTTCGTCGCCGCCGTGCCGGAGGAGGGCGTGGCCAGGGTGAGTGTCAGGCGGCCACTATCCTGGCCCGCCTGGAGATAGCCGGCCAGCGCGCTGGCGGCGATCGCTTGGTTCATCGCCGTGGCGAGATCCGCCACGCTGGCGACACGGTGCGAGACCTTGTCGGAATCGACATAGGTGGGCGCGAAGCTCAGCGTGGTGGACTTGCCATTGTCCAGCGTCACCAGCAGGGAGAGCGTGTCCGGCAGATTCTCGATCTGCTCGGCCGTCAGCACCGCGCCTTCCATGAAGTTGGCGCCGCTGGCATTGTGCTGGCCCTCGGTGAAGCCGAGCACAGCGGCCACCGCCTGCAACGGGTCGATCAGCCCGGTCTTGAAGGCCGTGGCGATGTCGATCACATCGCCGATCGTCACGCCATCGGTGAAGGGAATCTCGAGGTCGAGATCAGAGCCACCAGACAGAGAGTCGATATAGGTGCCGACCTTGGCCAGCTGCGTCACCAGGTCGGCGGCGCCGAAGGTGTTGAAGCTGCGCGGGTCGAAATCCGGGTTGCCCACCGCGTCGCGCAGCGCATCCAGCAGCGGGTCGATGTCAACCGTGACGCTGCCCGAGGCGCTGCGCCCCGTCACCGTCAGATGCACCGGCGTGTCAAAGGCGGTGATGCCGGGGATCGTGTGGTCGCCGCTCAGCACCACCGGCAGGTCCAGCAGCGGCGTCACCGTGCCATTGGTCTGCCCGGTCAGGCTGACGGCCACCAGGCTGCCCAGGGAGGAGGTGTCCCCGCCATCGATGGCGGTCGCCGCGCTGCGCAGCGCCGTGCCGGTGGAATTGGTGAAGGCGCCGGAATAGCTCGCCTGCTGGTCGATTCCCGAGCCGCCGGCGGCGACCGTCAGCGTCAGCAGGCCGAAATTGAAATGCGCCCCCGTCAGGTCGGCCGTGGCATGCAGGCCGGTGGTGAAGCTGGCAGAGGACAGGTTGAAGGCCGCCGCCTCCTGCGCATCCGTCGGCGAGGCACCGAGCGCGGCCGTGTCGAGCCGCACCGTGAAGGCGAAACCATAGCTGAGATCGACCGTGCCGGCGACGGTCGGGAAACGGATGCCATAGGTATCGGCCACCGTGCCGAGGTCGATCGAGAAATTCTGCTTGATCGTGTCGGCAACCTGGATGGTCAGCCCCAGCACGGAACCGGAGGAAATATCCGTCACCTGCACCGATTCACCGGCGCCGCTGCCGATGATGCCGCTGATCGCGCTTTGCAGCGCCGTGGCCAGCGCCCCCGAATCGGCAGGCACCGAACTGATCAGCGCCTGCACCGGATCAGCGATGTCGCTGGCGAAAACCTTCGAGAAGGCGAGCATCCCGCCCGCCGTCGAAGTGTCGTTCAGGTTCATCAGCGGGATGCTGTGGGCGAAGACGCCCTCCCCCTCCAGCCCGGACAGCACCGTCTCGATATGCTCGAGATTGTCATGCAGGGCCTGCAGGGCGGCGGCATTCAGCGCAGTGCCGGAGAGCAGCAGGCGGGGCTCCAGCCCCTCGATGACGGGAAGGCGCGCGGCCTCCCAGCGCGGTGCGGGGCGGGGGCCCTGGGTCCTGGGGCTGAGGGTCCGGCACAGACGATCGAGCAATGTCGGCACCCGCAAGCGCTCCCCAAGCCGTGGCCATCCTGGCCGTTCGTTACGCTTCAGATTAGTCTATCAACCATAACGGTCAACGTCCTGGTTGAGAATCGCGCGGAGGTACCGAAACCCCTTGGCATTTCAATACGCACCATGAACGACACGGGGCAAGCTGCCTGCCAGGGTTGAGCAATCCCCTAAGCATGACAAAATTGTAATGTTGAGCCTCACGTGACCCTCACCGCCGAACCCCCTCCCATCGACACCACCCCCGCCCTGCTGGAAGAGGTCATCCGCCTGCATCAGGCGGGCGGCTTCGGCCGCGCCGAGGCCCTGCTGCGCGAAGCCCTGCGGCAGCGGCCGGGCGACCCCTTCCTGTGGAATGCCCTCGGCGTGACGCTGGCGGGCCTGGGCCAGCCGGCCGAAGCCCTGCTCTGCTACCGCCGCGCCATGCGGGGCGCCGCCGGCATCGATGCGCTCTGGACCAATCTCGGCAATGCCCTCACCCAGCTGCGCCAGCACGAGACGGCGCGGCTCTGCCACGCCCGCGCCATTGCCCTGGCGCCGGAGAATGCCGGCCACCACTACAATGCCGGCATCTCGCTGGCCGAGGCCGGGCAGCACGCGGCCGCGGTGCAGGCCTTCACCGCCGCCCTGGCTCGCCAGCCCGGGCATGACATGGCGCGCTGGGACAGGGGCCGCAGCCTGCTCCACCTGGGGCGGCTGGCCGAGGGCTGGGCAGACTACGCCGTGCGGCTGGAGAATGGCCTGGTGCCCCGCCGCCCGCTGCCGGGCCGCCCCTGGGCCGGGCAGGAATTGCGCGGCCAGCGCCTGCTGGTGCTCTCCGAGCAGGGCTTTGGCGATACCCTCTGGGCCTGCCGCTACCTGCCCCTGGTGAAGGCGCGCGGCGGCACGGTGCTGCTGGAATGCCAGCCCGAACTGCTGCCCCTGCTCGCCGGCCTGCCGGGCGTGGATGCGGTGCTGCCCCTGGGCGCGCCCCTGCCCCCGGTGGAGTGGCACATCCACCAGTGCAGCCTGCCCGGCCTCTTCACGCATGGCCCGGCCGCCATTCCCCCCTGCCCTCCCCTGCCCCTGGACCCTGCCCGGCAGGCACGCTTCCGCGGCCTCCTGGCCACCGATGCACTGCGTGTCGGCCTCGTCTGGTCCGGCAACACCACCTTCCGCCGCAACCATGAACGGGCCCAGCCGCTCAGCCGCTTCCGCCTCGCCTTCGAGCAGCCGGGGGTGCGGCTCTACAGCCTGCAGATGGGCTCCCCCCGCGCGGAGCTCGACACCCTGCCCGGCCACGGCATCACCGACCTCGCCCCTCTGCTGCGCGACTTCGCCGACACCGCCGCCGTGGTGTCCCAGCTCGATCTCGTCATCATGACGGACAGCGCCGTGGCCCATCTCGCCGGGCTGCTGGGGCGGCCGGTCTGGGTGCTGCTCGGCCGCAATGCCCACTGGCTGTGGAACGGCGCGGGCGAGGGCAGCCCCTGGTATCCCTCCCTCCGCCTCTTCCGCCCGCGGCATGAGGAGGATTGGGACCATGTCTTCGACAGCGCCGCCGCCGCGCTGATGGAACGGGCCCTGCGCCCCTTGCCAGGGATGTGAACCCTGCCAGCCATTCCTGCCTGCGCAACGAAGCGATTCGGAGGGCGGCTGTGAACCTTGCCAGCCAGGGCCAGAGGCCCCCATGGTGCTGCGGTGTGAACCTTGCCAGCCGGAAAACCCCGCCCGGATGCCTCCGGATGTGAACCCTGCCAGCACGGCGATTTCGCGGATTTTCTTTTATAATAAATGGCTTGCCGGGTTATCCACGCGAACCCTGCCAGCCCCTTTAACAATAACAATCTCTCTTTAACCCCTAGCATTGCCCTGGGCTGGCAAGGTTCGCAGCGCTTGGAAGGGGTGGCTTGCAAGGTTCGCATCGACGGCCCCCCGCCGGACGTTGCAGGTTGCCGTTCATGGTGCAGCCGAAGACGAATCCCGAACCCCAGGATGACCAGGGCGACCTGTTCGGCGACACCGCCAGCGTGCACAGGCTGGTGGAGGCAAAAGGCGCCAAGGGAGCCGTGAAGGCCGCGCAGCTGGCCGTGCTGGATGCGAAGCCTGCCAGCCTCTCGCGCGCGCTGGCCGGGCGCATGGGCCGCCAGATCGCCGATACGGCCTCCACCGCCATCGTGCGCGAATTCGAAGGCAGCAGCGAGATCGGCTATTCCTATTCCGCCTGGTGCCTCGCCGGCCTGCCACACCGCGACCAGCCCAAGGACCAGAACTGGCTGATCGAGACGGATTTCGCCCGCCTCCTGGTGCGCCCCGGCGTGCGGCTGCGCGATGACAACAGCCAGGAATATATCGGTGTCCCCTTCGGCAGCTATGCCCGCCTGCTGCTGATCGACTGGCAGACGGAAGCCCTGGAGCGTGGCTCACGCGAGATCCATATGGGCCGCTCGGCGAGCGCCGTGGTGGCGCGGCTGGGCATCAACCGCGGCGGCCCCAGCAATGCCAAGGTGACAGAACAGCTGGAACGCCTCGCCAGCTGCGCCGTGGATTTCAGTTTCGGCAGCGACAAGAAGGGCGTGATCATCAACCAGCGCCTTGTCGAAGCCTTCAGCTATGTCGGCGAGCCAGACCCGCGCTCGACCAAGACAAACCGGCTGGTGGAGCGTGTGCTGCTCTCCCAGGCCTTCTTCGAGGAATTGCGCCGCCATCCGGTGCTGGTGGACCGCGCCGCCGTGCGCGACCTCACCACCTCCCCCCTGGCCATCGATATCTATCTGTGGCTGGCCTACCGCCTGCACTCGCTGCCGAAGGAAACGCCGATCGGCTGGGACAGGCTGTGGCGGCAATTCGGTTCCAAGGTTGGCGCCCTCAAGAATTTCAAGACACAGTTCGAGGGGCCTCTGCATCTGGCGCTCTCGACCTACAAGAACGCCAAGGTGCGGGTGACGGATCGGGGCCTTCTGCTGGAACCTTCGCCGCCGCCGATCCGGGTTTAAGTGTTCTTTTTGTAAAAAGAACCAAAAACTTTCTTTTAGAAAAAGTCTTTTTGCTTCTTTTTCTTCAGAAAAAGAAGATTCTTCCTATACCTCACCGCTGTTGTGAACCTTGCCACCAGGGCCTGACCCTGGCTTGCAAGGTTCACACCCTCACCCCTTGGCGTGGCGCTGCAAAAGCTCCGGCAGGCTTTCCACCATGCCTTGCACCACCTCATCGCTCAGCGAGGTGGCGAAGCGGAACACCCATTGCCCGCCATTGCGTGTGAGAGTTCCCAGCTTCTGCCCCTCATGCACGATATGCCGGCGCTCCACAGGCGGAGCGGCCCCCGCCGGCGACCGCATTTCCCGGCCCTCGGCCACGCGCAGCAGCAGATTGATCTGCTCCTCCGCCTCCACCCCCCTCCCCTGCTGCTCCAGCGCCTCCAGGATACGCGGCAGGATGGCCTCATTGGCTTCCACCGCCTCCATGACGCGGCGGGCGCGCAGCATGGAGAGGCGGCGCGGGTCCTCCAGGCGCTCGATGATCTCCGATGGGAACCTTGCCAGCCGCAGGTAAAGGCTGAAGGTCGAGGGATCGATGCCGAACTGGGCGGCGATATCGCGCCCGGCCCCCTGGAGGCGCGCCCGCACCTCGGCGAACCAGCGCGCCCGCTCCAGCGCCGAGATATCCTCGCGCCGCTCATTCTCGGAGAACTGGACGCGCAGCATGGCGGCATCGTCCAGGGCGCGCACGCGGGCCAGCACCGCGAGGCCCAGGTGCCGGCACACCTCAAGCCGCCGCCGCCCCGCCGCGATCTCGAACCGCCCACCCTCCCGCCGCCGCAGGGTGATGGCATCGTTCTGGCCATTGGCCCGGATATCGGCCAGCAACGCCTCGAACTCCGCGCCGGAGAAGGCGCCGGGCAGACGGTCGCGTGGCAGGGGGTCGTCAACCAGGGCGGGATCAACGAAGAGAAACTCCTCCCCGTTCTCGCCGCTGCGCGCGGCGAGGTTGCGCGCCTGCGACAGCTGGCGCTCCAGCCCCTGGTTGGCGGTGGTGGCGCTGGCCAGTTCCGCTTCCAGCCGGGCGATGCGCTCGCGCAGCCCCTCGGCGGCGAGGCCCAGCGCGGCGGCGGGGCGGTGCTGGGCGGGCTTCTCCGCCTCGGGCGGGGGGGCGGGCTGGGTGGCGGCCTCGGCGGTGCGGTCGCGCACCGCCTGGGCCAGGGCGCCGAAGCGCGAGCCGGGGGCCTTCATGCGGCCCTCCCCCAATGGCGGCGCAATTCGTCCTCGATGGACTGGTTCACGGCATTGGCGCTGGCGATGACACGGTTATAGGCGGCACGGTCCGTGCTCGGCTCATATTCATAGAGCGTCTCCTTGCCGAAGCCGGCGGTGCCCATGATGCGCGAATGCAGGAAGGGCTCGGGCAGGACACGGGCACCGAAGCGCTCCCGCAGCAGGGCCAGCAGCGCCTCCTGGCTACGGTCCGTGGGGTCATAGGCGGTGACCAGGATGCGGGCGAAGGCGAAGTCCAGCCCATGGCCGAAAGCCGCATGGTAATCGGCCGTATAGCTGGCCAGATGGGCGAAGAACTCGGCGGTGGAGGCGAGGTCCGTCATGGTGGCGCGGGTCGGGATGACCAGCCCCGTGGCGGCGTGAAGGGCGGTCGTCATCAGCATGTTGACGTCCGGCCGGGTGTCGATGACGGCCACGTCGTAGCGCGGCGCGACCGCGGAGAGAAAGGCGGCCAGCTCGTCGAAATAGAGGATTTCCTCGGCTTCGCCGCTGGCGGCGCGACGGGCCAGGGTCTCCTCCGCCTCGGCGAGGGCGGCGCCGGCGGGCAGCAGGTCGATACCGGGCCAATAGGTGCGCTGGCAGAGCGAGGCCGCCAGATCGGGTGCCGCGCCAGCGCCGCGCCGGAGCCAGGCGGTGAAGCAGGTGGAGGCCTTCACCTCCGTGGCCGGATCGAGGCCGAACTGGGCGGTGCTGCTGGCCTGGCTGTCGAGATCGACGAGCAGGACGCGGAAGCCCTGCAGGGCGAGATATTGCGCGCAATGGACGCTGCTGGTGGTCTTGGCCGAGCCGCCCTTAAAATTCGTGAAGACGACAGTGGCCAGGGCCTCGCCCCGCGCGGGGTCGCGGCGCGGCATGCGGCCGAGGGCGGCCCGGGCGGCCTGAAGCTCAGGGAAGTCGAGGCGGGCGCGGGGGGCGATGCCCTTGCCCTCCGGCGCGAGGCCGGCGGCCTGGCGCAGCTGGCGCGGGGTGGTGCCGAGCAGGGCGGCGGCTTCCTGCACGGAAAAACTGCGCAGCCGCTTGCGCTTTTCGGGCGCGTTCTCCACCTCGATCGCGGTGCGCTGCGCGGCGCGCAGCACCTCGGCGATCTGGCGGAAACTCTCGGCCTGATCCATGAACTCCTCCGGTCGCAGGTGATTTCTCCATAAGCGAGACGGAGCCTTCCCGCAAAGGGGCGCCGGGCGATGGTGGTGCGAAGGGTGGCGAGTGTGGCTTGGATGCATCCAATCCGCCGCGCGGCGGGGAGGGGGAGCGGCCAGATTGGATGCATCCAATGGGATGCATCCAAGCCGTGGCTCAGTCGAGCCCGAGCAGCCAGCGCTCCAGGGGCACCGCCCGCACCTTCGCCCCGGGCAACAGCCGGTTGAGCGAGGCGCGGTTGCGGGTGATCCAGCCGAGGCAGCCGAATTCCGTCTCGAAGGCTTCGAATTCGTCCCGGCTGACCCGCAGGGTGCGGCAGTTCACGAGGTAGCGCGCCCCTTTGCGGCAGCCCGGGGCAGCGGCCCAGTTGCGTTCTGGCGACACCACCACCGGAACCCAGTAGCGGCGGGCCGTATCCAGTTGATCGATATCGCGCCGATGCATGGCATTGTCCCCCCGTCCCGATCCTGTCCGGGCCACGGCGCGCGGGCGCCGTGGCCAGGCCATGATCAGGGGCGGGTCAGGTCGAAGCGGTCGGCATTCATCACCTTCACCCAGGCGGCGATGAAGTCGGTGACGAACATCGCCCCCGCATCGGCCGCGGCATAGACCTCGGCCAGGGCGCGCAGCTGGGAGTTCGAGCCGAAGGCGAGGTCCGTGCGCGTCGCCGTCCAGAGCGCCGCGCCCGTCTTGCGGCAGGTGCCGGCGAAGACCTCATCGGCATGGCCATCAATCAACTTCCAGGCCGTGCCCATGTCGAGCAGGTTGACGAAGAAGTCGTTGGTCAGCAGCCCCGGGCGATGGGTGAACACCCCCTCCTTCCGCCCGCCATGATTGGCCCCCAGCACGCGCAGCCCGCCGAGCAGCACCGTCATTTCCGGCGCGCTCAATGTCAGCAGCTGGGCGCGGTCGATCAGCAATTCCTCCGTCGGCACGGTGAAGGGCACCTGGAGGTAATTGCGGAAGCCATCGGCCTTCGGCTCCAGCACCGCGAAGCCCTCGGCATCCGTCTGTTCGGCGCTGGCATCCGTCCTGCCCGGGGTGAAGGGCACGGCCACGTCATGCCCGGCCTCGCGGGCGGCCCTCTCCACCGCCGCGCTGCCGCCGAGCACGATGAGATCGGCGAGGGAAACCTTCTTGCCGCCGCCCGCCGCGGCGTCGAAGCGGGCCTTGATCCCCTCCAGCACCCCCAGCACGCGGGCCAGCCGCGCCGGCTCGTTGACGTCCCAATCCTTCTGCGGGGCAAGGCGGATGCGCCCGCCATTGGCGCCGCCCCGGTGGTCCGAGCCGCGATAGGTCGAGGCCGAGGCCCAGGCCGTCGCCACCAGCTCGGCGGTGCTCAGCCCGCTGGAGAGGATCTGCGCCTTCAGCGCCGCGATATCGGCGGCGTCAACCGGGGCGTAATCCGCTGCCGGAATGGGGTCCTGCCAGATCAGGTCCTCGGCCGGCACATCGGGGCCGAGATAGCGCGCCTTCGGCCCCATGTCGCGATGGCAGAGCTTGAACCAGGCCCGCGCGAAGGCATCGGCGAACTGCTCCGGATGGGCGCGGAAGCGCTCGGAGATGGCCCGGTAGGCCGGGTCCACCTTCATCGCCATGTCGGCGGTGGTCATCATCGTGGGCAGGCGGCGCTCCGGGCTGTGGGCGCCGGGGGCCATGTCCTCGGGGGCGGGGTTGATGGGCTGCCACTGCTTCGCCCCCGCCGGGCTGGTCACCAGTTCATACTCATAATCGAGCAGCATGTGGAAATAGCCGCCATCCCAGCGCGTCGGGTTGGGCGTCCAGGCGCCTTCCAGCCCGCTGGTGATGGTGTGGTCCCCCATGCCGCTTTCATGCGTGCTGTGCCAGCCGAGGCCCTGCAGGGCGATATCCGCCCCCTCCGGCTCGCGCCCCACATGGGCGGCATCGCCCGCGCCGTGGCACTTGCCGAAGGTATGGCCACCGGCGGTCAGCGCCACCGTCTCCTCGTCATTCATGCCCATGCGGGCGAAGGTCTCGCGGATGTCGCGGGCCGACTGCGCCGGGTCCGGCACGCCCCCTGGCCCCTCCGGGTTGACATAGATGAGGCCCATCTGGATGGCCGCCAGCGGGCTCTCCAGCACCATGTTCTTCGCCGGGTCGATGCGGGTCTGGCCGAGCCATTGCTCTTCCGTGCCCCAATAGATGTCCTTCTCCGGCTCGAAGACGTCTTCCCGCCCGCCGCCGAAGCCGAAGACCGGGCCGCCCATGGACTCGATGGCGACATTGCCGGCCAGGATCATCAGATCCGCCCAGGAGAGCTTGCGGCCGTATTTCTGCTTGACCGGCCAGAGCAGGCGGCGCGCCTTGTCGAGATTGGCATTGTCCGGCCAGGAATTGAGCGGCGCGAAGCGCTGCGTGCCGGCGGAGGCGCCGCCCCGCCCATCCCCGGTGCGGTAGGTGCCGGCGCTGTGCCAGGCCATGCGGATGAAGAAGGGGCCGTAATGCCCGTAATCGGCCGGCCACCAGGGCTGGCTGTCGGTCATCAGCGCGTGCAGGTCGCGCTTCACCGCGGCGAGGTCGAGGGAGAGGAATTCCCTGGCGTAGTCGAAGCCATCCCCCATCGGGTTCCCGCTGCGCCCGCGCTGGTGGAGGATGTCGAGGGCCATCTGGTTCGGCCACCAGTCGCGGTTGGTGCGGCCGAGCAGGGCGCGCACACCCCCCGCCTTCTTCATCGGGCAGCCCATCTGGCTGCCAGGATTGGTATCCATGGACGTATTCCTCCCTTGGTTGATTGGCAGGAAGGCTATGCTCTGGCCATGATCGAGGGAAACGAGTTTTTTCGATAAATTTTATGGGCGAAATCGATCATCGGGTCCGCGGCGGCGCGGTTGGCCCGAGGATCGCCGCCACCACATGGCGCGCGGCGCCCGCTGGCGTTACTCCTGCGCCCCTGTGGCCGATGCGAGGAGTAGGGCGATGGCACCAGCCGATGAATCCTGGGCGGAGGCGGAAGCCCTGGCCCGTACCCTGGCGCCGGAACTGCGTTCCGTGGTGCTGACCCACTACCCCGATGCCGAGACGCTGGACCTGCTGCGCCCCGGCGAGGCCGCCTCGCTGGCCGAGCGTCAGGCCGCCAACCGTGCTGTGGCGGCGGAAATGCTGCGCCAGGGCGTGGCCGTGCTGGTGCAGCAGCCCGATCGCGCCGCCGCCCGCCGCTGGCTGGACGCCCATCCCGGCGGCGGCCGCGCCTGGAGGGACCGCGAGGCCCTGCGCCAGGGGCCGGAGGCGCTGCGCCTGCTCGGCCTCGACCCGGCCAAGGCCCCCGCCCCCCGCGCCGACAAGGGCAGCGGCACCCCGGCCGAGCGCCTGATGCGCCTCTTCGCCGGGGAGGACCGCCTGGCCTTCGAGACCCTCGCCGAGACGCTGATCCAGCAGGGGCGGGATGGCGTGCTGGACCAGGCGGTGCGCAAGGTGGCGCAGCGCTATGGCGAGGAGGCGGCGGATGATCTGGCGCAGGACTTGCTGACCCTGGCCGAGGCTGCGCCGGCTGGCCCCTCTGGCTGGGCCGGGCTGGTGGCGCTGCCGGTGGCCCTGTCGCCCGGTGCCCTGCCCGACCCCCTGGCCCTGGTCGAGGGGCTGCTGGCCTCCGGTGCCCTGTCTGAGGGCGTCGCCCTGCATCTGTTGCCGGAATGGCGCGCGCCCGAGGCCATCGCGGAACTGACGCCGGTGCAGGCGCGGCAGGTCCTGCTGGAGATGCTGGCCGGGCAGCCGCCCGCCGCCCTGCCGCCCGCCGAGGCCGCGGTGCTGGGGCAGGGCAGCTTCGCCGTGCTGATCGGGCTGCAACTCGATTGGGATGTGCCGCTCTGGGAGGAGATCGCCGTCTCTGGCCTGCCGGAGCCCCCGGCCGAGGATGCGCCCGCCACCCCGGAGGAAGAGGCCCGGGCCGAGGCGTTCGACCGTTGGCGCTCCCTGGCGTATCAGGCGCAGGGTGGCTGCGTGCCGCTGGCCCTTGTGCCGCTCTCCGAGACGGCGGCTGAAATCGCTGACTTCCTGGAAGAGGCGGATGAACAGGGCGGCGGCGCGCTGCGCGAGATCCGCGACTTCATCGAGGTGGCGCGGGAGGAAGCGCGGGGGGAAGACGTGCTGTGCCTGCCGCGCGCCACGGCGGAGGAACTCCACCTGACGCTTTATACCCGCGCTGGCCGCCTGCTCGACGAAACCCGGCTGGAGGCGGAGCGCCTGCCCGTGCCCCCCGCCGAAATGCCCGCCCTGCTGGAAGAGTTTGTGGCCCTCGTCAGCCACAGGCCCCAGTAAGGAAGGAATCTTCTTTTTCTGAAGAAAAAGAAGCAAAAAGACTTTTCCAGTCTGGCGTCCCGCCTATGGCCTGAGGCGGGACGCCAACTGGAAAAAGTTTTTTGGTCCTTTTTTGAAAAAAAGGACATTCTTGTTCAGGCTCTTTGCGTGGCCCCGCCATCCACATAGAGATCGGCCATGGTCACATGCCCCGCCTGATCGGAGAGCAGGAAGACCACGGCATGGGCCACATCCTGCGGCGTGGCCAGCTTGCCGAGCGGGATGCCGGTTTTGAAACTGTCCAGCGAGCCGGCGATCACGCGGGCGGCGCCCTGGTCATCGGCCCACATGCCTGTCTGCATCGGCGTCAGGGTGGAGCCGGGGGCGACGATGTTGCAGCGGATGCCATGCGGCGCCAGTTCCAGCCCGAGGCAGCGGGTGAACATGGTCGCCGCGGCCTTGGAGGCCGCATAGGCCGCCATGCCGTGGCGCGGCACCCCGGCGGCATTGGAACTGACGGTGACGAAGGCGCCGCGCCGCCGCGGCACCATCCGCCGCGCCAGGGCCCGGCCGAGATGGAACACCCCATCGGCATTGACGGCGAAGACATGCCGCCACGCGGCATCCTCCGTCTCCGTCACCAGCCCCGTCTCCAGCACGCCGGCGACGGACAGGCCGAAATCGACCGGGCCTTCCTCCGCCTCCACCCGCGCCACCAGCGCCTCGACCGCGGCGGCGTCCGAGACGTCGAGCGGCAGGGCGCGCAGGCCGGGGCGGGGGGGGAGGTCGTCCACCACCCGGTCCGTCGCGACCACGCGGGCGCCGGCCTCCAGCAGGGTGTCCACCACGGCGCGGCCGATGCCGCCGGCGGCGCCCGTCAGCAGGGCCAGCCGGCCCTCGATCCCGGTGAGGCGCATCAGCCCTGGCCTTCCAGCCGGGCCACCACCTGGGCCGTGGCGCAGGGCACGCCGCAGACGGCGGCGACATACTCCACCGCCATGTCATGTTTGGCGCGGGAGAAATCGGCCACCGCATCGGCGACGAAGAAGGGGTGGATATCGCGCATGAAGGCATCCGCCGCCGTCAGCATGCAGCCGATATGGGCGTAGACGCCGCAGATGATGAGCTGGTCCCGCCCGCGCGCGCGCATCAGCCGTTCCAGGTTGCTGCGCTGGAAGGCGCTGTAGCGGTGCTTGGTGAGGACGAAATCCTCCGGCGTGGGGGCAAGCTCGGGCAGGATGGGCTGGTGCGCCCCGGCATCGCTCATGCCCGGGCCCCAGAGATCGGCCTGCAGGCCACGGTCACGCCGGTCCTGGTTGACGTGCTGGGCGGTGTAGAAAACGGGCACCCCCGCCCGCCGCGCGGCCGCCAGGAGCTGCGCGATATGCGCCACCACCGGGGCCAGCGGCGCCTCGCCCGCCGGGTAGGGGCGGAGGAAATAGCGCTGCATGTCATGCACCAGCAGGGCTGCGCGCCCCGGCTCCAGCGGCCAGCCGCCGCCGCGCGGCGCGGGCAGTGACGCGGCCTCGGGCAGGGCATAGGGGGCGATGGTGGGCAGGCCCTTCTGGCTCATCGGGCGGGTCGTCCTTGGCAGGGAGAAAGAAGGCAGTCAGGGGGCGGGGGCATCGACCCCGCGCGGGTCGATGCCCAGCGCGGCGAGCATGGCGCCGTATTTGGCGCCGGTTTCCGCAGCCTCCTGCCAGGGGTCGGAGCCGGGCACGATGCCCGCCCCGGCATAGAGCCGCGCGGTATGGCCGCTGATCTCGGCGCAGCGGATGGCGACATGCCAGGCGCCATCGCCGCGCCCATCGCCCCAGCCGACGGCACCGGCATAGAAGCCGCGCGACGCGGGCTCGATCTCGCCGATCAGCGTCGCCGCCCGGGCGCGCGGCAGGCCGCAGACGGCCGGCGTCGGGTGCAGCGCGGCGGCGAGGGCGAGCACGGAGAGGCCCGGCTCCTTCGCCACCCCCTCGATGCGGGTGCCAAGATGCCACATGCTGCGCGTGCTGGTCAGCGTCGTGCCCTCAGGTGTGGCGAGGTCGCGGCAGAAGGGCGCCAGGGTGTCGAGGATGTATTCCACCACGATGGCATGCTCGCGCTGGTCTTTCTCCGAGCGGGCGAGGCCCTCGGCCGCGGCGCGGTCGGCGCTGGCATCGGCCTGCCGCCGGGCGGAGCCGGCCAGGGGGTGGGAGACCACCGCCTCCCCCGTCTTGGACACCAGCAGTTCCGGCGTGGCGCCCATCAGCAGGCGGGGGCGCCCCTCCTGCGGCGGCAGCGGCACCAGGAAGGCGGTCACCGCCGGGTCGGCGGAGAGGCGGTGCAGCAGCCGGGCGGTGTCGATCGGCGTGGCGGAATGGGCCAGCAGGCTGCGCGCCAGCACGATCTTGTCCAGCCGGTCTGGCCCGGCCTCGCCGGCCATGATGTCGAGGGCGCGGCGGACGGCGGCGGCATAGCCGGCGGCATCCGGCTCGTGGCGCAGGCGCCAGTCCTGGCCGGGCGGCGGGGCATCCTCCTCCGGCGCGGGGGGCAGGGCAGGGAGCAGGCGGCGTGGCTGGATCAGGTGGTCCGCCGCCGCGCGGTCGAAGGGCAGGGCGCCGGCCAGCACCGCCTCCGGCCCGGCGGCGCGGAAGAAGGCCTCGGCGCGGGCAGCCAGGGTTTCGGCGGGGCCGGGGGGCAGGGCGGCGGCCTCGCCCTGGCCGCAGAGCAGGCCATGGCGTGAGCGGAAGGCGAAAAGCGGTGCGCCCCCGGCCTGTTCCTGGGTGGCCCCGCGCAACATGATGTTCATGGCCGGTCTCTCCATTCGGCATCCCTGGCGTGGCTTCAATAGTGAAGGTGATTTTCATTCGCAATCCTTGCCGCTGCGCGGGCGGCAGCGGGGATTGCTGCCCTGCGGCATATGCAGGGCTTTCACGCCACGCGGAGAAGGCGAGGGGAGGGGTGTTGAGGCCGTCCATGGGGTGCTGAGAGGGGCTTCGCCCCTCTCAGACTCTCCCCACCAAAGGCCTGAGGCCTTTGGAAACCCTTTCTGGGGGCAGGTATCGGAGGGGGCGAAGCCCCCTCAAGGCGCAACGCTTTCTCAGTCGGCGCGGATGCCGGTCTCGGCGATCAGCCTGGCCCAGCGGCTGCGCTCGGTGGCCATGAAGCGGGCGAAGTCATCCGCGCCCATGCGGGCCGGGACGGCGCCTTCCTCGGCGAGGCGTTTCGCCACCTCGGGCACGCCGAGGCTGTCGGCGATGGCGGCTTCGAGGCGGGCGCGGATGCCCTCCGGCAGGCCGCGCGGCGCCACCACCCCGTACCAGGCGGAGGCGTGGTAGTCCGGCAGCGCCGCCTCGGCCACCGTCGGCACCTGGGGCAGGGCGGCGATGCGCCGCGTGCCGGTCACCGCCAGGGGGCGCACCATCTCGCCCTGGATCAGCCCGGCGACGGAGGGCAGCGTCGTCACCATGAAGGGGATATGGCCGGCGACCACATCGTTCAGCGCCGGGCCGGCGCCACGGAAGGGCAGGTGCTCCGCCTCCACCCCCGCCATCTGGAACATCAGCGCCGCCGCGAGGTGGCTGGCCGAGCCGTTGGAGGCCGAGGCATAGCTGAAGCCGCCGCGCTTGCCGCGCGCCTCGGCCAGCAGGCTCCGCAGGTCGGTGGCCTTGCTGCCGGGGCCGGTCACCGCCACCAGGGGCGCATCCGCCACCAGCGCCACCGGCTCCAGCACCTTCAGCGGGTCGATCTTCAGCGAGGGGAAGAGCGACTGGTTGACCGTCATCGGCCCCTGATTGCCGATCAGCAGCGTATAGCCATCGGGGCGGGACTGGGCGACGGCCTCGGTGGCCAGATTGCCGCCGGCGCCGGGCTTGTTCTCCACCACCACCGGCTGGCCCAGCACGGTCTGCAACTGGGCGGCCAGGACGCGGGCGACATTGTCCGTCCCGCCCCCCGGCGCATAGGCGACGAGCAGGCGGATCGGGCGGCGCGGCCAGGCGCCGGTATCGGCCAGGGCAGGCCGTGGGGCGGCCAGGGTGGCGGCGGTGCCGGCGGCGAGGCCGGCCAGCAGGGAACGGCGCGAGATCATGTCTCGTTTCCTCCGATTCTTTTTTATGGACCCTGGCTCTACT
The DNA here is from genome assembly GCF_024437745.1 of Roseomonas sp. GC11. GTDB lineage: Bacteria > Pseudomonadota > Alphaproteobacteria > Acetobacterales > Acetobacteraceae > Pseudoroseomonas. The sequence continues at coordinate 33,102 of NZ_JANFNY010000010.1, forward strand.
CGGCGGCCAGCAGCGGCGGTGCCGCCATGGCCACCGCCCGGGCGGTTTCCTCGGGCAGGAGCAGGTGCCCCTCGAAAATCCGCCGCGCCGTGCGCTGCACGCTGGCCCAGCGGACCTTGCCTTCCTCCAGCCACAGGCCGATTTCCATCAGGCCGGCGGGGTGGGCGATGCTGATGCTGTCCTCCCCGCCCTCCGGCCGGGCCGGGGGGGTGGCGAGAGCCGCGGCCACGGTGCCCGGCAGGCGCGCGGCCACCGCCAGAGTGATGCCGCCCGTCACCGCCATGGCGCGGTGGACGCTGTGCGGCGTCAGGTAACGCGCGGTGAGGGTGGCGCCGCCCGTGCCCGGCCCGAGCAGGGCGGGCTTGGGCACCACGCTGTCCGACACATCGCCAAGGCCCATGCGCCGCCCGGCTTCCAGCCGCAGCGCCTCGATCCGCGCGCGCAGGGCGGGATCGGCCTCGATCGCCTCGGGCGGGGCATCGGCGCGGGTGCCGAGATCGGCGGCGGCCACCAGCATCATCGGCATGGCGCCGTCGATCAGCGTGACGGTGACGCCGCCGATCGCCTCGCTGCGCGCGCCGGAGGGGAAGAGGCGCCCCGTCTTGCTGCCGGCGACATCGCGGAAGCGCAGCGCGATGGGGGCGGCGGTGCCGGGCACGCCGGGGATGGCGGTCTCGCCCGTATAGGTCACCTGGCCGCCCGGGGTGCGCACCACCGCCTCCACCAGCTGCCCGGTGTTGCGGTTGCGGATGCGCACCAGCGTCTGCGGGTGGCCCGGCGCCACCAGCCCGGCCTCGATGGCGAAGGGCCCGACGGCGGCGAGCATATTGCCGCAGTTCGGCCGGGTATCGACGCTGTTCCGCTCCACCGCGACCTGGGCGAAGAGATAATCGACATCCACGCCCGGCTCGGTGGAGGGGCCGACGATGGCGACCTTGCTGGTCAGCGTCGTGCCGCCGCCGATGCCATCCACCTGCATGGGGTGGGGCGAGCCGAGGGCGGCGAGCAGCACGGCGTCCCGCGCCGCCGGATCGGCCGGCAGGTGGGCGGAGAGGAAGAACGGCCCGCGGCTGGTTCCGCCCCGCATCAGCACGCAGGGGATGCGTGTCTGCATCGCTGTTTCCTTCCCATCTTCGTGTTCGCCGTGGTTCTGCGCCCGGCGGGATGCGGAAAGAAGTGCAAAGAATGGTAGAATACTTGCAACACAAGCAAGAAAGGCCCCCGGCATGGCCATCGACCTCGACCAGATCCGCACCTTCGTCGCCGTGGCCGAGGCCTCCAGCCTGACGCGCGCCTCGGAGCTGATGCATCTCTCGCTGCCCGCCGTGTCGCGCCGGCTGAGCGCGCTGGAGGAAGAACTCGGCATCACCCTGATCACCCGCACCACGCGGCGCGTGGCGCTGACGCAGACGGGGCGGGAATTCCTGCCGCGCGCGCGGCGGCTGCTGGACGAGCTGGAGGAAAGCCTGCTGGGCATCCGTGAGACGGCGGCGCGGCGGCGCGGGCTCATCACTCTCGCCTGCATCCCGACCGCCGCCTACTACTTCCTGCCCGTGACCATCGCCGATTTCGCCCGGCGCTTTCCGGCCGTGCGCGTGCGGGTGATGGACCTCTCCGCCGATGGGGTGATCGACATGGTGGCGAGCGGCGGCGCGGAATTCGGCATCGGCATGGAAGGGGCGATGCACCCGGATGTGGAGTTCAAGCCGCTGCGGCGCGACCCCTTCGTGCTGGCCTGCCGGCATGATCACCCGCTGGCGCGGCGGCGGCGGCTGCGCTGGGCGGATCTGGAGGGGGAGAAGCTGGTGGGCGTCTCGCGCCGCTCCGGCAACCGGCTGATCCTCGACCGGGCGCTGCTGCCGCAGGGCATCCGGCCCAATTGGCATTACGAGGCGGAGCACCTCTCGACCAGCCTGGGCCTGGCGGAGGCGGGGCTGGGGGTGGCGGTGGTGCCGCGCCTGGCCCTGCCGCGCAGCCCGCACCCGGTGCTGGTGGCGCGCCCGCTGGAGGCGCCGCGCATCGAGCGGGCGACGGGGCTGGTGCTGCGGCGCGGCAGCAGCCCTGCCCCCGCGACGCGGGCGCTGCTCGATCTGCTGGAGCGGCGGATGGCTGCTAGCTGATAGCATATTTTTTGTGCATATATGCGAAGATTGCACTTTTTTTGATCGATATTTGTGGGATGATATAAGCAAAAGCTAAAAAACAGCCATTCTCCTGCTTCTGCGCCGGCTTTGAATAACTGTACGCTCAGTTAGTTTCAGCGGGAGCGCAGCCGATGCCCATCAGCGACGCGGATATGATCGCGGCCTGGAAGCAGGTCCTTACCCTCTCTGAACTGAAGCCGGGGGAGGTGGTCACCGTCCTCACCGGCCCCTCCACCCATCCGCAGACGCTGTCCACCGCGATGATCGCGGCGCGCGGCATGGGCGCCATCGTCAACCGCCTGGACCTGCCGCCGGTGAATGGCGAGGCCTCGCTGAGCCGCGATGCCCTGGCCTTCGTGGGCGACACGCCGCTCACCGGCAACCCCGCTGGCATGGCGGCGCTGAAGGCGAGCGACCTCGTGCTGGACCTGATGCTGCTGCTCTTCTCCCCCGAGCAGGGCGAGATCCTGGAGTCTGGCACCCGCATGCTGCTGGCCGTGGAGCCGCCCGAGGTGCTGGCCCGGCTGGTGCCCACGCCGGCCGACAAGGCGCGCGTCAAGGCCGCCGGGCTGAAGCTGAAGGCCGCGCGGGAGATGCATGTCACCTCCGCCGCCGGCACGGATTTGCGCTGTGCCCTCGGGCAATATCCACTGCTGGAGGAATATGGCTTCGTCGACGGGCCGGGCCGCTGGGACCATTGGCCGAGCGGCTTCCTCGCAACCTGGCCGAATGAGGGCCAGTCGAACGGCACCATCGTCATCGACCGCGGCGATATCCTGCTGCCCCAGAAATCCTATGTGCAGGACAGGATCGTGATGACGGTGAAGGATGGCTATGTCACCGCCATCGAGGGCGGCCTGGATGCCGATCTTCTGAAGGACTACATCGATTCCTTCGGCGACCCGGAAGCCTATGCCATCTCGCATATCGGCTGGGGGTTGCAGGACCGCGCCCGCTGGTCCGTGCTCTCCCTCTATGACCGGGAGCAGACGATCGGCATGGATGCGCGTGCCTTCGCCGGCAATTTCCTGTTCTCGCTCGGCCCCAACACGGAAGCTGGCGGCACGCGCAACACGCCCTGCCATATCGACATCCCGCTGCGCCACTGCACCGTGCGCCTCGATGGCGAGGCGGTGACGCTGGATGGCAAGGTCGTGGCCGACCTGCCCGCCGCCGCCGCGTGACGGCGCGGCATCGCAACCTCTGTCCCGGAGTAGCCCCATGCCTATGACACGGCGCCTTGTCCTCGGCGCGTCTGGCCTGCTCGCGATGCCGCGCCTGCTGCACGCCCAGTCCGGCAGCAGCCCGATCCGCATTGGCGAGATCAACAGCTACACCAGCAACCCGGCCTTCACCCTGCCCTACCGCAATGCCATGCAACTGGCGGTGGAGCAGCTCAATGCCGAAGGTGGCGTGCTTGGCCGCCCGCTGGAACTGATCACCCGCGACGATGCCGGCCGCCCGCAGGATGCCGTCCGCCTCGCCGGTGAGCTGGTGAACGACCAGAAGGTGGATGTTCTGGCCGGGGCCTATCTCTCGAATGTCGGCCTGGCGCTCGGAGAATATGCCGCGCAGAACAGGAAGCTCTATGTTGGCGGCGAGCCGCTGACTGATGCGATGGTGTGGGAGAAGGGCAACCGCTACACCTTCCGCCTGCGCCCCAGCACCTATATGCAGGCCGCCATCCTGGCGGAGGAAGCGGCGAAGCTGCCGGCGAAGCGCTGGGTCACGGTGGCGCCCAACTATGAATTCGGCCAGTCGGCGGTGAAGTGGTTCCGCCAGCTTCTGACCGCGCGCCGGCCGGATGTGCAGTTCGTCGGCGAGCAATGGCCCGCGCTCGGGCGCGTCGACGCCGGCGCCACGGTGCAGGCGCTGGAACAGCTGAAGCCGGATGCCATCTTCAACGTCCTCTTCGGCCCGGACCTGACGAATTTCGTCCGCCAGGGCAATACGCGCGGCCTGTTCGAGAAGCGCGCCGTCGCTTCCCTGCTCACCGGCGAACCCGAATATCTTGACCCGCTGGGCGACGAGGCGCCGGAGGGCTGGATCGTCACCGGCTATCCGGGCGAGGATATCGCCCTGCCGGCGCACAAGGCCTATGCCGCCGCCTATCGCGCCCGCTTCAATGCCAAGCCGATGTGTGGCTCCCTCGTGGGCTATTCTCTGATCCGCTCCATCGCCGCTGGCATCGCGCGCGCGCGTTCGGTGGAGACGGAGGCGATGGTCGAGGGCTTCCGCGGCGTCACCTTCGACACGCCGGTTGGCCCCGCCAGCTACCGCGCACTCGACCAGCAGGGGACGCTCGGCGTCTTCGTCGGCCGCACGGCGCTGAAGGGCAATGCGGGCGTGATGCAGGACTGGCGCTACATCCCCGGCGAGGCCCTGCTGCCGGAGGAAGCGGTGGTGCGCAGCCTGCGCCCGGCCAGCGCGAGCTGATCCAGGCCGCGCCCCAGCCATGGAGATCGTGATCCCGCAGTTGCTGACGGGGCTCGCCGGAGCCTCGTCCCTCTTCCTCATCGCCTCCGGCCTGACGATCATCTTCGGCGTCACGCGGATCGTGAACTTCTCGCATGGCAGCCTGATGATGCTCGGCGCCTATATTGGCTGGAGCATCCTCACCCGCCTGCCGCGCGACCCGGAATGGTTTGTCCTGGGTGTGCTGGCTGCGGCTCTGGCAACGGCGGCGATCGGCGTGGTGCTGGAAATCACCGTGCTGCGGCGTGTCTATCGCGCACCGGAATTGTTCCAGCTGCTTGCCACCTTCGGCGTGGTTCTGGTGCTGCAGGATGTCACGCTCTGGCTCTGGGGCGCGGTGGAACTGCCCCTGCCGCGTCCGCGCTGGCTGCGTGGCTTCGTCGAGATCGCCGGTAGCCGCCTGCCGCTCTACGACCTCATCCTGATCGGCATCGGGCCGCTGGTGCTCGGGCTGCTCTGGCTTGCCCTGCACCGCACGCGCTGGGGGACGCTGGTGCGTGCCGCCACGCTGGATCGTGGCATGGTCGCGGCGCTGGGTGTTGACCAGCGCCTGCTCTTCACCTCCGTCTTCGCGCTTGGCGCCGGGCTGGCGGGGCTGGGCGGCGCGCTGTCTCTGCCGAATTCCTCGGCCAATCTGGGCATCGACCTCTCGGTGATCACCGATGCCTTCGTGGTTGTCGTGGTTGGTGGCCTTGGCAGCCTGACGGGGGCCTTCGTTGCCAGCCTGCTGATTGGTGTGCTGCAGGCTTTCGGTATCATGCTGCTGCCCAAGATCACGCTGGTGCTGGTCTTCCTGGTGATGGCCGTGGTGCTGGTCTTCCGCCCGAATGGTCTGCTCGGCCGGCCGCAGGCCGAGGCGCGCGAGGCTGCCTTGCCTGCCCCCGTGGTGCGTGCCGCGCCGCGTGAATTGCGCCTGCTGGGCCTGGCCGTTCTTCTCCTGGCGGCGGCCGCGCCTTTCCTGGCAGGCGACTATGCGCTCTCCGTGCTGACCGATGCCTGTGTCGCGATTCTTTTCGCTGTCAGCCTGCATTTCATGATGGGGCCGGGTGGCATGGCAAGCTTCGGGCATGCCGCATGGTTCGGCATCGGTGCTTATGCGGCAGGCCTGCTGCTGCACTGGCTGGGCACTCCCATGCCGTTTGGCCTGCTGGCCGCGCCGCTGGCGGGTGGCCTCTTCGCCGCGCTGTTCGGCTGGTTCGTGGTACGGCTTTCCGGTGTCTATCTGTCCATGCTCACCCTGGCCTTCGCGCAGATCACCTGGGCCATTTCCTTCCAGTGGGTCGAGGTGACGGCGGGTGATAATGGCCTGCTTGGTGTCTGGCCGCCGGAATGGGCCCGTAGCCCGCGTGTCTATTACTGGCTCGCCCTGGGGCTCGCGGCCGGTGTGGCGCTGCTTCTTCGCCGTGTCCTTTACGCGCCCTATGGCTATGCGCTGCGGGCAGCACGGGATTCCTCGCCGCGTGCCCAGTCCATCGGTCTTGATGTGCCGAGGCTGCGCATGGTGGCGCTGGTCATCGCTGGCGCGTCCTGTGGTCTGGGCGGTGCGCTCTTCTCCTACGCCAAGGGTGGCGTGTTCCCGACCTATATCAGCATCGCCCATTCGGTCGAGGCGCTGCTGATGGTGCTGCTCGGTGGTTTGCAGACCATGGCAGGGCCGATTGTCGGCGCGCTGATCTATACCGGCCTTGCCGATCTTCTTGTCCGCTCGACCGATCTGTGGCGCCTGGTGCTGGGCGCGGTGATCGTCGTGCTGGTCATCGCCTTTCCGGAGGGCATCGCTGGTGCGGTACGTCGTCTCTGGCTCCGGGGGCGCGAGGCATGAGCACGCTGGTGGTGCAGGGGCTGCGCAAATCCTTTGGTGGCGTGCGCGCGGTTTCCGATGTGTCTTTCCATGTCGCGCCGGGCGAAATGCTGGCACTGATCGGCCCGAATGGTGCCGGAAAATCCACCTGCTTCAACATGGTTGGTGGTCAGCTTCCGCCGGATGCGGGCACAGTGCTATTGGAAGGCAGGCCGATCACAGGGCTTTCGCCGCGCGCCATCGCCCATCGTGGTGTTGGCCGAACCTTCCAGATCACCGCCACTTTCGGCTCGATGACGGTACGCGAGAATGTCCAGATGGCGCTGCTCGCCCACCGGCGTGAGATCTGGCAGTTCTGGCGCCCCGTTGCCGGCCGTCACGCGGATAAGGCTGATGCGCTGCTCGATCAGGTCGGCCTCGCCGCGCAGGCTGACCGTGCAACCAGCGTACTGGCCTATGGTGATCTGAAGCGCCTGGAACTTGCCATTGCTCTTGGCAACGGGCCCCGGCTGCTGCTGATGGATGAGCCGACCGCCGGCATGGCACCCGCCGAGCGCGTCGCCCTCATGCAACTCACCCGCCGCCTGGCGACAGAACGTGGCATGGCCGTCCTCTTCACTGAGCACGACATGGATGTCGTTTTTGATGTCTCGGACCGCATCCTGGTGCTCAACCGTGGGCAGCTCATGGCTGAGGGCAATGGGGCCTCCATCCGTGCCAATCCGGCGGTACGGGAGGTCTATCTTGGTAGCGGCGCGACGAGCGGAGGTCATTGACATGCTCTCGGTCGAAGGTCTGAACACGCATTACGGTCGCGCCCATATCCTTCAGGATATGGCACTGAGCATTGGGCGTGGTGAAGTGATGGTGCTGCTCGGCCGCAATGGTGCCGGCAAGAGCACGACGATGAAGTCCATCATCGGCATGGTGCGGCCGAGCAGTGGCGCGATTCTTTTTGAAGGACAGCCCATCGCCGGCCAGGAGCCTCATCGCATTGCCCGTCGTGGCCTTGGCTACGTGCCCGAGGAACGGCGGATCTTTGCCGATCTAACGGTGATGGAAAATCTCGAGGTTGGGCGCCAAACGCCACGCGATGGTATGCGCCCCTGGACGCCGGAACGGCTGTTCGAGTTGTTCCCCAATCTTGGCCTCATGCGTCACCGGCCAGGAGGGCGCATGAGTGGCGGAGAGCAGCAGATGCTCACCATCGCGCGCACACTGATGGGCAATCCACGCCTCGTGCTGCTTGATGAACCGAGCGAGGGGCTGGCGCCGGTGATCGTCGAGCAGATGGCGCATGCTATCCTGGCGTTGAAGCGGGAAGGGTTGACCATCCTGCTGGCCGAGCAGAACCTGCACTTCGCGGGTCGCGTCGCTGATAGCGCAACGGTGGTTGAAAAGGGCCGTGTCGTCTGGTCCGGCAGTATCGCGGCATTGCGGGCCGATGAAACTGCCCGCAGCCAGTATCTGGCGGTATGATGCCGCGGCCGCCCGTGACCGTCGTGGTGAATGGCGTTCGGCATGAGCTTGCGCTCGATCCTGATACGCCACTGCTGATGGTTCTGCGCAATGACCTTGCGCTGAACGGCCCTAAATATGGCTGTGGACTGGGCGAATGCGGAGCCTGCTCCGTGCTGCTCGATGGGCGTGCGGTGCGGTCCTGCGTGCTGCCCTTGTCGCGCGCGGCGGGGCGGCAGGTGACGACACTGGAAGGGCTCGGCACGATCGCGGCGCCTCATCCGGTGCAGGCGGCCTTTATCGCAGAGCAGGCGGCTCAATGCGGCTATTGCCTGAATGGGATGATCATGACGATTGTCTCCCTGCTGTCACGTAATCCGCATCCGGATGAGGCACAGATCCGTTCTGCCCTGGCGCATAATCTTTGCCGTTGTGGCACCCATCTGGAGATTCTGGCGGCGGCTCGCCGTGCCGCGGCGGAGGGGATGGTATGACATCACGTGCTGCTCTTGCCTTATCACGTAGGGCAGTGCTGGAGCAGGAGGGCCTGCTGGCCATCCTGCGCGAACGCCCGCCGATTCCTGGCACGGCTCCCGGAGATAACCATCAGGACACACGCGATATTTTTGTCGTGGTCTTCGATGATGGCAGTGTTTCTGCCTATAATGGTCATGTTGATCTCGGCACAGGAATCCGTACGGCGCTGGCGCAGATCGTCGCGGAAGAAATGGATGTTTCCTTCGCCGCTGTCCATATGGTGCTCGGCGATACGGAGCGCGCACCTGACCAGGGTCCGACCATTGCCAGCGAAACCATCCAGATTGCCGCCATTCCACTGCGCCAGGCGGCGGCCCAGGCGCGGCAGGCGCTGCTGGGTCTTGCTGCCGAACGGCTGGGCACCACAGCGCTCGCCGTGGTGGACGGCGTTGTCTACGATGCCGAGGATCACGCACGCTCTTGTACCTATGCAGACTTGCTGCGCGGAAGACGTGAATTCCTGCCCTTCATGCCGGATGCGCCGCTGAAGTCCGTCTCTGCGTACCGGATCGTTGGCCAGCCCGTGCCGCGTGTCGATATTCCAGCCAAGGCGACCGGTGGCCTGACCTTTGTGCACGACATGCGCGTACCCGGCATGCTGCATGGCCGCGTTGTGCGCCCGCCCTATGCAGGCCTTGATGCTGGCGCTTTTATCGGGAAATGCCTTCTGGCAGTCGATCGTGATTCCGTTGCGCATATCACAGGCCTCGTTGATATTGTTGTTATCGGCGATTTCATCGGCGTCGTTGCCGAGCGGGAGGAGGAAGCAGCGCGCGCCGCGCGGGAGTTGCGTGTTTCCTGGAAGGCTTTCACCGCTCCTGCCGGGTTGGAGGATGTCGAGCAGGCGCTGCGCCTCAATCCTTCCACCCGCCGCCTCCTGAAAGAAACAGGCGATGTTGATGCCGCGCTGGCGGGAGCAGCGAAGCGACTGACGCGCAGCTATTCGTGGCCTTATCACCTGCATGGTTCCATCGGTCCTTCCTGCGCGGTGGCCGATTGGTCTGAAGGCCGATTGCAACTCTGGTCTGGCACACAGAATCCGCACATGCTGCGTGCTGCCCTGGCGCAGCTGATGAATATGCCGGAAGCCATGATTGCCATCACCCGCATGGAGGCGGCCGGTTGCTATGGCCGCAACTGTGCCGATGATGTCTGTGGTGATGCCGCCTTGCTCTCGCGGGCTGTCCGTCGCCCGGTGCGCGTACAGCTGACCCGCGAGCAGGAACACCAATGGGAACCCAAGGGCGCCGCACAACTCATCGATATCGATGGCGGACTCAATGCCGATGGTGACGTGGCTGCCTATGATTTTGTCTCGCGCTACCCCTCGAATGATGCACCGCTGCTGGCCTTGCTGCTGACAGGTATGCTGCCGGCGCAACCGGCCGTGCTGCAGATGGGCGACCGTACCGCTATCCCGCCCTATGACTACCCGGCACTGCGCATTGCGGTCGAAGATATGCCGCCGATCGTGCGTGCTTCCTGGATGCGGGGCGTTTCTGCGCTACCCAGCACTTTTGCCCATGAATCCTATATCGATGAACTGGCGACGGAGGCGGGGGTCGATCCGGTTGAGTATCGCCTGCGCTACCTGAAGGAACCGCGTGCCGCAGAGCTGGTGCGCGCGGTGGCCGAGCGTGCCGGATGGCAGAAGCGTACAGGCCCGCGTATGCAGGCTGAGGGTGATATCCTGCGCGGCCAGGGTTTCGCTTACGCGCTTTATGTGCACAGCAAATTTCCTGGGTATGGCGCGGCCTGGGCAGCCTGGGTGGCGGAGGTTGAGGTCAACCGGCGCACTGGGGTTGTGACCGCCACGCGCATTGTCACGGGTCATGATGCGGGCTTGATGATCAACCCGGAGGGCGTGCGCCACCAGGTGCATGGTAATGTCCTCCAGTCTACCAGCCGCGTGCTGAAGGAACGCGTCACCTTCGAGGAAGGGCTGCCCGCACCGCGCGAATGGGGGGGGTATCCCATTCTCGATTTCCGCGAGGTCCCGGCGGTCGAGGTGCTGTTGATGCCACGCCCGGATGAACCTCCGCTGGGTGCTGGTGAATCCGCCTCTGTCCCGAGTGCTGCGGCCATCGCCAATGCCATTTTTGATGCCACAGGTGTCCGATTTCGTAGCGTGCCTTTCACGCCGGAAGTCATTCGCGCTGGCCTGCAGCCTTTGCAGCAGAAGGAAACACGCAAAAGCCGGCGTCGTTGGTTTGCAGGATTAGGCGCGTTGACCGGGGGAGTCATGACAGCGCTGGGCTTGGCCTCAGCCATGCCGCCAGCGCGGCCCCCCGCGCCGGATGTGTTCTCCCCGACGCAGATCGAGCGTGGGCGCCTGCTGGCGGCGGCGGGAGATTGTGCCGTCTGTCACACGGCGCAGGGTGGCGCGCCCTATGCCGGTGGTCGTGCTCTGGAAACTCCCTTTGGCACGATCTGGACCACGAATCTGACGCCCGATATGGAGACCGGCATCGGCAGCTATTCCTTCGCTGCCTTTGAGCGTGCCATGCGCCACGGTATCGCGCGCGATGGGCGGCACCTCTATCCGGCTTTTCCCTATACCGCCTATACGCGGATGACGGATGAGGATCTTCTGGCGCTCTACGCCTTTCTGATGGCGCAGGCGCCATTGCACACCACGGTGCCAGAGACGCAATTGTCTTTCCCCTTCAACCTGCGGCCTCTGCTCGCGGGGTGGAAACTGCTCTTCCATCGCGCAGGTCCGGAGGCGCCTGATCCGGCACGTTCTGGTCTGTGGAATCGTGGATCCTACCTCGTCAATGCCCTGGGCCATTGCGGCGCCTGCCACACGCCGCGCAATGCGCTGGGGGCAGAGAAGGGGGGGAGCGCACGCTTCTCCGGTGCCATGGTGGAAGGCTGGGAGGCGCCGGCGCTGAACGCCCTGTCATGCGCGCCCTTGCCGTGGACGGAAGAAGATTTCTATGCCTATCTCCGACACGGGCATTCACCGCGGCATGGCGTGGCAATGGGGCCGATGGCCCCGGTGGTGGAGGAACTCCAGAGCCTGCCGGATTCCGATATCCGTGCCATGGCGCATTATCTGGCCACGCTGAATCCGCCACCCCGTGACGTTCCTTTGCAGGCGCAGAATATTCCAGCCCTCACATCGCCGCCGCCAGGGTTGAACCCTGGTGCACGGCTGTTTCAGGCCGCCTGTGGCGCCTGCCATGGCGGTGGCATGCAGGAAGGCCCAGAGGTTGCGCTTGGCCTCACCACCAGCCTGCACAGCGACCGCCCGGACAATCTGCTGCGCGTCATTCTCGAAGGCGTGCGGCCAGGATTGCCCGGCCATGGCGAGATGCCCGGCTTCCGCGACAGTCTGAGCGAGCGTCAGATCGAGAGTCTGGCGGTCTTCCTGCGCGGCCACTTTGCCCCCGCCCGCCCCGCCTGGGATGGCCTGCCGCAGGCCATCGCCCGGCTTCGGCGTGCGTCCTGAAGAACATTTTGGGTTCAACAGAACGAGCATTTCAATGACCGGAAGGTCAGCAGGAGATCCGAGCATGAGCAAGCCGCGTATCGCCATTGTCGGGGCCGGCCTGGGCGGCATCGCCGCCGCTTTGCTGCTGCGCCAGGAAGGCTTCGAGGCTACGCTGTATGAGCAGGCACCGGCCTTTACACGCCTTGGTGCCGGCATCCATGTCGGCCCCAATGTGATGAAGATCATGCGTCGCCTCGGCCTGGAGGAAGCGATGGAGAGCATGGGCTCGCATCCGGACTACTGGTACAGCCGCAATTGGGATGATGCCGCGGTGCTGGCGCAGATTCCGCTGGGCGACTATGCCCGCCGCACTTATGGGGCTGCCTATCTCACCGTGCACCGCGGTGACTTCCACCGCTTGATGGTGGAGGCCGCGCCAGCAGGTGCCATCCGCTATGACAAGCGCCTGGTTGCCATCGAGGATCGCGGTTCCGTCGTGCATCTCGCTTTTGCCGATGGAACCAGCGCGGAGGCGGAAATCGTCATCGGGGCCGATGGCGTGAACTCCGTGATCCGCGAACACATGCTGGGGGTTGAGGCACCGCGCTACACCGGCTATGTCGCGCATCGTGCCGTCTTTCCGGCCTCGGCCCTGGCGAAATATGGCTTCGACTTCGATCAGTGCGTGAAGTGGTGGTCCGAGGATCGCCACATGATGGTCTATTATGTCACCGAGCAGCGCGATGAATATTACTATGTCACCGGCGTGCCGCAGGCGGAATGGGATATGAGCAAGGCCTGGGTACAGAGCAGCCAGGAGGAGATGCGCGAGGCCTTCGCGGGTTATCACCCGATGGTGCAGTCGCTGATCGATGCTTGTGACGACATCACCAAATGGCCGCTGCTGGAGCGTGACCCGCTGCCGCTGTGGAGCCGTGGCCGCATGGTGATGCTGGGCGATGCCTGCCACCCGATGAAGCCGCATATGGCGCAGGGTGCGGCCATGGCGATCGAGGATGCCGCCATGCTGGCCCGTTGCTTCCGCCTTGTCGGTGGCGACGACTACGAGACGGCCTTCGCCCTCTACCGCGCCAATCGCATCGAGCGTGCCTCGCGCGTGCAGAAGGTCTCCCATGATAACACCTGGCTGCGCACCGACGAGGATCCCGCCTGGGTCTTCGGCTATGACGTCTTCAATGTGAAGCTGGTCGAGCCAGCGCGGGTGGCGGCCTGAGCATGTCCGTCTCCGCCACTCCGGCCCGCCGCCGCAATGGCCGCCGCCCGGCCGACCCCGATGGCGTGCCGACCCAGGAGAATATCCTGGCCGTGGCGGAGGCGGTCTTCGCCGAACATGGTTATGTCGCGGCTTCGCTGCGCGAGATCGCGGCGCGGGCGGATGTGACGCAGGCCCTCATCATCTACTATTTCGGCAGCAAGCAGGCGCTGTTCGAAACGCTGTTCAAGCGGCGTGGCCTGGAAGTTTCCCGCCGCAGGCAGGAACTTCTTGATGCCCTGTTGCAGCGTGCAGAGCCGCCCACGGTGCGCGAGCTGGTCAGTGCCTATCTGGCTCCGCAATTCGCGCTGCGCCAGGGCGGGGCGGGCAGCCTCGCCTTTGTGCGCATGCAGGCGCGGCTGCACCATGAGCCGGATGAACTGGCCCTGCGCCTGCGGCGCGAGGTTTATGACCACGCCACGCGCAATTACATCGCGGCCCTGCGTCAGCTTGTGCCGGGGCTGGATGCGGCCGATGCGCATTGGCGCATGACTTTCGCCGTCGGCACCTATCTCTACATGCTCTCTGGCTTCGATCGCCTCGCCGATCTATCTGGTGGGCTCTACAATTCCGACGATACGGAGGAGGTGGTCCGCCGCCTGACCGATTTCCTGGTGGCCGGCCTGACCGCCCCCTCCACGCCCTGAGCGCCGCCGCTGCTATTGGATGCGGATATTCTTGGCGCGGATCAGTTCGCCCCAGCGGGTATATTCGCGCTCGAAATAGGCGGGCCATTCGGCACGTGGCCTCACCCCTGGCTCGACGCCCAGCGCCGTCAGGCGCTCGCTCACCTCGGGGGCCTTCATCGCCGCCGCCATCGTGGCATTGATGCGGTCAAGGATGCTCTCGGGCGTGCCAGCCGGCGCGAGCAGGGCGATATCCTCGTTGATGACCACGCCGGGGAAGCCGGCTTCCTCGAAGGTCGGCACATCGGGCAGCAGGGCGACCCGATGCGGTGCGGCGACGGCGAGGACGCGCAATTCCCCATCGCGCACCAGCCCCATCACGGCGGAACTGGCGGCCACGGTCATGCCGGCCTCGCCGCTGATCACCGCCTGCGCCGCAGGCGCCGTGGCGCGGTAGACCACGTCATGCACCTCGAGCCGTGCCTGCTGGAAGAACAATTCGGCGGCGAGATGGGCGGAGGAGCCGACGGCGGGGTTGGCGAAAATCTCCTTGCCCTGCCGTGCGCGTGCCAGGGCCACATACTCCTGCAAGCTGCGCGCGGGGTGGTTGCGCCCCACCATCAGCAGCATCGGCATATTGGCGACGAGGCCGGCACTGGCGAAGGCGCGGGCATTGTCATAGGGCACCTGGATCAGGTGCGGCGCCATGGCATAGGAGGTGATGGTGGTGATGAGCAGGGTATAGCCATCCGGCCGCGCCCGCGCCACGGCATTGGCGCCGATTGTGCCATTGGCGCCGTTGCGGTTGTCCACCGTGAAGGGCCGCCCGAGATCAGCGCCCAGGCGTTGCAGCACCACGCGGGCGAAGGCATCGGTCGAGCCACCCGCGCCGAAAGGAACGACGACATTGACGGGGCGGCTTGGCCAGGCTTCTTCCGCCCGGGCCGTACCCATGCCGCCGGCGAAGCTGGGAGCGAGCAGGGTGCCGCTGGCGGCGAGGCCGCGCAGCAGATGGCGACGCGTGGTCATGATGGGGACGTCCTCCGTTTTTTTCTTCTGTATTACGCGTGTTTGTGCGGAGAACCCTGCGGGAGTGCTCAGCCCGCCGGGTCCCAGCCGAATTCCTGGTCCAGCGCCTGGAAGCGTGGCAGGTCGACCAGGGCACTGAAATCGGCATAGCCCATGCCGGGGATAGCGGCCGGCGTGCCGTCGCGCCGCAGGGTGGCCAGCGCCTCCGCCATCGCCCGCGCCGCGGCGAACAGCGCGGTGACGGCGTGGAAGACCAGCGCGAAGCCCATTTCTTCCAGCGCGGCGGCGCTCAGGGCCACGGCCTCCGTGCCATCGACAATGCTGACGACCTTCGGCCCCGGCACACGCCGCGCGATGGCTTCGACCTCCGCCACGGTCTTGACGCCATCGACGAAAACAAGGTCCACCCCGGCATCGCGATAGAGCGCGGCGCGGCGCACCGCCTCGTCGAGGCCGAGTGCCGGCAGCGCATCGGTGCGGCCGATCACCAGCGGCCCCGCCGCCCCGCGCGCGGCCAGGGCGCAGCGCAGGCGGCGGACATTTTCCTCCGCCGGGATCAGGCGAATCCCGGCGAGCTGGCCGCAGCGCTTGGGCGCCACCTGGTCCTCCAGATGCACGGCGGCGACGCCGGCCTGGGCATATTCTTCCAGGGTGCGCGCGATATTGGCGGGGCCGCCATAGCCCGTATCGGCATCGGCGATGACGGGAATGGCGACGGCGCGCACCATGTCGCGCGCATGGGTCGTCATCTCCGTCTGGGTCAGCAGGCCGATATCCGGCCGGCCAAGGCGCGAGGCCGTGGCGCCGAAGCCGGTCATGTAGACCGCCTCGAACCCCGCCTGCTGGACAAGGCGCGCGGCCAGGGCATCGGGCGCGCCGGGCGCCATCAGGATGGGGCGGCGGCCGCCCTCGCCAAGGCCGAGGCGGGCGCGGAGGGTCTGGGCAGCGTTCATGCGCATCTTTCCCTCAGCCGGGCAGGATCTTGCCAGGGTTCAGCAGGTTCGCCGGATCCAGCGCCTGCTTGAGCGCGCGCATGACGCCGAGCGCCGCGCCATGCTCCAGTTCCATGAACTTCACCTTGCCATAGCCGATGCCATGCTCGCCCGTGCAGGTGCCGTCCAGCGCGATGGCGCGGCGCACCAGCCGGTCGTTCAGCGCTTCCGCCTCCGCCATCTCGGCGGCATCCGAGGGGTCCACCACGAGGCCGAGATGGAAATTGCCATCCCCCACATGCCCGACCAGCGAGATGAAGAAGGAGGCGCGCTCCGTATCCTCCCGCGTTTCGGCGATGCAGCGGGCCAGGTTGGAGACCGGGACGCAGACATCCGTGCTCCAAACCCGCGCGCCGGGGCGCATGGCCTGGATGGCATAATGCACGCTGTGCCGGGCCTTCCACAGCGCGGCGCGCGCCTCCGGCTCCCGCGCGGAGTCAAAGGCGAGGGCACCATGGCCGCGCGCGATCTCCTCCACCAGCGCGACCTGCTCGGCCACGGCTGCGGGCGGGCCATGGAATTCGAAGAACAGTGTGGGTGTCTCGCGATATTCCGTTTTCGAATAGCGGTTCACCGCCTGGACGGTGCGCCGGTCCATCAGCTCCGCCCGCGCGACGGGAATGCCGCACTGGATGACGGAGACCACCGCGGCCACCGCCTCCTCCACCGTGGCGAAGGGGCAGATGGCGGCGGCCACCACCTCCGGGATGCCATAGAGGCGCAGCGTCACCTCGGTGATGATGCCCAGGGTGCCCTCGGAGCCGACGAAAAGCCGCGTCAGGTCATAGCCGGCGGAGGATTTGCGGGCCCGGCTGCCAGTGCGGATGATCTCGCCTGTGGCGGTGACAACAGTCATGGACAGCACATTGTCGCGCATCGTGCCGTAGCGCACGGCATTGGTGCCCGAGGCGCGCGTGGCCGCCATGCCGCCCAGCGTGCTCTCCCCGCCGGGATCGACCGGGAAGAACAGCCCGGTGGCGCGCAACTCCTCATTCAGCCGGTGGCGCGTGACGCCGGCCTCCACCGTGACGTCGAGGTCGTCCGGCCGCACCGCCAGGATGCGGTCCATGCCACGGAGATCGATACAGACACCGCCGCGCAGGGCGGCGACATGGCCCTCCAGCGAGGTGCCAGCGCCGAAGGGCACGATGGGCGTGCCCGCGGCGGCGCAGAGCCGCAGGATGGCCGCCACCTCCGCGGTGGAACGCGGGTGGCAGACGGCCTGTGGTGGGCAGGAGGGGTGGTAGGATTCGCCGCGCCCATGCTGTTCGCGCTCCGCCGCGTTCAAGCTCAGGCGCGGGCCGAGCAAGGCGCGCAACCCGGCGAGCAGGGCCGGCGGCAGGCCCTCCGCCACAGGGGCGGCGGGCGGCAGGGTGAGGCTGTCCATGCGGTCGCGTTTCCTCCGGCCGGTTGTTCCAGCCTTGCTGCCTTCCTAGGCCAGCGTCTCTTTGTGTGCAAGATGCTGTATCTTGGATACAGAAAGGGTGGGGGCGCTTTGACCGGCTCCCCGCCAGCCCATATGAGAGGCGCGATGATCCACCGCCGCAGGAGAGAGACCCACGGATGCTGCCGCCGCTGACGGTCGAACTGCCCAAGACCCTCTCCACCCTGGTGGAGGAGCGGCTGCGCGAGGCCATCGTGAATGGCGAACTCGCCTTCGGCCAGGCGCTCAGCGAGGATGCCGTGGGCCTCTCCCTCGGCGTCAGCCGCACGCCGATGCGCGAGGCGCTGACCCGGCTGGAGCAGCAGGGCCTGGTGGTCATCCAGCCGAAGAAGGGCAGCTTCGTCTTCCGCCCGACGCTGGAGGATGTCGGGCAGCTCGCCTCCTTCCGCCTGATGCTGGAGAATGGCGCGGTCGAGCGCTGCCTGGAGGGCGACGCGGCGGCGACGCTGGCCGATCTGCGCGCCGCCTTCGCCGCCATGGGCGCGGCGCGCGCGGCGCGGGATGGCAAGGCCTATGCGCGGGCCGACACCGCCTTCCACGCCGCCTTCTTCACCCATTGCGGCAACGTCCATCTGGCGCATGCCTATCGCGGCATCGCCGGGCGGGTGGCGGCGCTGCGCGCGCATCTCTCCGTGCCGCGCAGCGACCAGCAGGATCTGTCCTTCCGCGAGCACGGGCAGATCATCGGGGCGTTCGCGGCGGCGGACCTGCCGGCGCTGCGCGGCCTGATGGCCGCGCATATCCTGCGCGCCCAGGCGGTTTATGCCGAGGCGCTGCGCGGCTGAGGCCTATTGCGCGGCGGCCGCGCGGGCGCGGCGCAGCGTCGGTAGGCCGATCCCCGCCGCGTCGAAGCCGCCATCCACCGCCAGCACCTGCCCGGTGATGTAGCTCGCCCCGCTGCCGCACAGGAAGAAAATGGCCTCCGCCAGTTCTTCCTCCAGCCCGTAGCGGTTGAGCGGGATGGCGTCATGATAATCGGCGCGGATCTCGGGCGAGTGCACCGCCTTGGCCATGGCCGTGTCCACCGGGCCGGGGGCCACGGCATTGACGCGGATTCCCTCCTCGCCGAGTTCCACCGCCATCTGCCGCGTCAGATGCGCCAGCGCCGCCTTGCTGGTGCCATAGGCGACGCGCAGCGTGGAGGCGCGCAGCCCGGAAATCGAGGTGATGTTGACGATCGCCCCGCCCCCCGCCGCGCGGAACAGCGGCATGGCCGCCTGTGTCAGCAGGAAGGGGCCGGTGAGGTTCACCGCCATCACGCGCTGCCATTCGGCCTCGGTCGTCTCCAGCAGCGGCTTGAAGACGGCGGTGCCGGCATTGTTGACCAGCGCGTCCAGCCGGCTGAAGCGCCGGCCCAGCTCCGCGACGGCCGTCGCCACGCTGCCGCTCTGCGCCACATCGCAGGCCAGGGCGAGGGTGCGGGTGGGGGCCGCCAGCTCGGCCTCGGCGGCGTCCAGCCCCGCCGCGTCGATGTCCAGCAGCGCGACGCGCCAACCCTCGGCCAGGAAGCGCCGCGCCGTGGCGAGGCCGATGCCGCGCGCCGCGCCGGTTACGAGCGCGACGGGTGCTGTGTCGTGGTGCAATGTCGTTTCCTCCGGTGGTCCCGCGGGCGAACCCGCGGCCGCATCGGAGCCAAAACCGCCGCCGCCCGCAAGACAGGTGCCGTGGAAAGTTGAGGGGGCTTTGCCCCCTCAACCCCCAGCAGGGGACAGGGTCCCCTGCACCCGCCATCAGGGGGGACTCACAGATGGGTTTCCAAAGGCCTCAGGCCTTTGGTGGGGAGAGTTTGAGAGGGGCGAAGCCCCTCTCAAGACCACGCCCGGCCCTATCAGTCTGGCTGAAGCCGGGCCTGGCGGATCAGCGCGCCCCAGCGCTGACGCTCGGCGGCAATGAAGCTGCCGAAAGCCTCGGGCGTATGGGGGGAGAATTGCGCGCCTTCCGCTTCCAGCTGGGCGCGCAGCGCGGGCTCCTGCAGGATGCGCTGGCTGGCTTCGTGCAACTGCCCGATAACCGCGCGGGGCATCCCCGCCGGGCCCACCAGCCCATACCATTGCACCGCCTCGAAGCCGGGCAGGGCGGTCTCGGCGATGGTCGGGATCTCCGGCGCGCTCTCCAGCCGCGTCAGGCTGGAGACGCCGAGGGCGCGCAGCAGCCCGTTGCGCACCGGTGGCAGGGCCGGGGGGCCGCCGGTCAGCGTCAGGTCGATCTGCCCGGCGATCAGGTCGCTCATCATCGGCGCGGTGCCCTTGTAGGGCACATGCACCATCTCCACCCCGGCGGTGATGGTGAAGGCAGCCATGGCGATATGCGCCGCGCTGCCATTGCCGCCCGAGCCATAGGTGAGCTGGCCGCCGCGCCGCTTCGCCAGGGCGATCAGCTCCGCCACGTCGCGCGCCGCCACGCGCCGCGGGTTGACCACGAGGATGTTCGGCACCGTCGCCACCAGCGCGATGGGCGCGAAGGCCGTGGCGGTATCGAAGGAAAGATTGCTGTAGAGGGCAGGATTGACGGCGAGCGTGCCGATATGCCCCATCATCAGCGTATAGCCATCCGGCGTGGCGCGCGCCGCCGCCTCGGTGCCGATGGTGCCGCCGGCGCCGCCGCGGTTCTCCACCACGAAGGTCTGGCGCAGCTCCTCACCCAGGCGCTGCGCCAGGGCACGGGCCAGGATATCGGTGGAGCCGCCCGGGGTGAAGGGGACGATGATGCGCACCGGCCGGTCGCCCGGCCAGGGCGCGGCGGCCCGTGCCCCGCCGGACCAGCAGGGCAGCGGCAGCAGGGCGGCGCCCGCGGCGCGCAGCAGGGCGCGCCGCCGGGCGGGCCGGATCAGCCCTTGCATCATGGGTTTTCCTTTCTTGTCTTTCCTGGACCGTTCCGCGCCGCTGCCGGCGCGGCGCTATTCCTCGAGCGTCTCGACGTAGCGCAGGCCGGCCTTCTCCAGCGCCGGGCGCATGCCGTAGAGGTCAAGCCCGAGCACGCCGGCGGCGAGCTTCGCGCGCTTCTCGCCCTCATTGGCCTGGCGCTTCTCGGCCGCTGCCAGGGTGGTGGCGATGTCGGCGGCGGGGACGATGACGACGCCGTCATCATCGGCCACGACGATGTCGCCCGGCCGCACCGCGGCGCCGGCGCAGACCACCGGCACATTCACCGCGCCGAGCGTCGCCTTCACCGTGCCGCGCGCCGAGATGGCGCGCGACCAGACGGGGAAGCCCATCTCGCGCAGCGTGGCGACATCGCGCACCCCGGCATCGATCACCAGCCCGCGCACGCCGCGCGCCTGCAGCGAGGTGGCCAGCAGGTCGCCGAACATGCCATCCGTGCAGTCCGTGGTGCAGGCGACGACGAGGATATCCCCCTTCTGGCACTGCTCCACCGCGACATGCAGCATCCAGTTGTCACCCGGCTGCGCCAGCACGGTGACGGCGCAGCCCGCCACGGCCGCCCCCGGCCAGGCCGGGCGCAGGGAAGGCTTCATCAGGTTGGGCGCGCGGCCCGAGGCCTCGTGCACCGTCGAGACGCCGAGCGGCGCGAAGCGGTCCACCAGGGCGAGATCGGCGCGCGGATTGCGCGTGACGACGACGGTCTTCACGCCAGCACCTCCACCGCGTCGGGGAAGATGGTCTGGTAGGCCTCGCCATAGGTCATCGGCCTGCCGGAATTGCGGCCGCCCTGCATGCCGCGGTTGAGCGCGACGCGGTGGTAGTATTCCCACAGGTGCTTCTGCGCCGGCAGCTGCTCGAAGGCCTTCCACTTCGTCTCCCACACCTCGGTGATGTTGAGGATGCGGTTGGGCTTGAAGTCGCACTGCTCGGGCTGGTGCGGCTCGAACTGGAAGACCTGCGGCGCGGCATAGGCGACGCCGCCGGGGCCGGGCTTGTGGCCGGCGGCCTGGGCGATGATGCGCGCCTCCTGCGCGAAGCGCGAGGC
This sequence comes from Roseomonas sp. GC11, assembly GCF_024437745.1. Taxonomy (GTDB): domain Bacteria; phylum Pseudomonadota; class Alphaproteobacteria; order Acetobacterales; family Acetobacteraceae; genus Pseudoroseomonas. Next base: position 54,244 of record NZ_JANFNY010000010.1, read on the forward strand.
TTCCGGGTGGTCCACATTGTAGGGGTCGGCCAGCGGGTGCGTCAGCACGAAGGAGGGCCGCACCTCGCGGTAGATGTCGATCAGGCGGTCGAGCATCGCCTCTGTCAGGCGCAGCGGGTAATCGCCGGCATCGAAGAACTCGATCTCCGCGCCGAGGATGGCGGCGGCGGCCTCGGCCTCGGCGCGGCGGCCGGCCTTGCAGGCCTCCAGCGTCATGCCCGGCTGCTTCCAGGCCCCCTGGCTCTCGCCGCGCTCGCCATAGGAGAGGCAGACGATCTTCATGCGGTAGCCGCGCTGGGCGTGCAGGGCGATGGCGCCGCCCGCGCGCCAGACGAAATCACCGGGATGGGCAGTGACGACCAGGCCGGATTTCGGCGTATCAGACATCGTGGGTTCTTCCTCTTACTCAGCCCAGTAGAGACGGTCCGGGTTGTCCACCAGGATCCTGTGGCGCAGCGCCTCGTCCTCCACCGCCAGGGCCAGGAGATCGACGAGGTCGCCATCATTCGGCATGTCGCCGGCGATGTTGGGGTGGGGGAAGTCGGTGCCCCACAGCGTGCGCTCCGGCGCCGCCTCGGCCAGGCGGCGGGCGAAGGGCACGGCATCGTGGAACGGCGCCCCGGCCGAGGAGACGCGCTCCGGCCCGCAGATCTTGACCCAGGCGAGCGGGTTGCGCATCAGCTCCAGCAGGCGGCGGAAGGGCTCCTGCTCCAGCCCGTGCTTCGCCTGCACGCGGCCCATATGGTCGATGACGAAGGGCACGCGGATGCGCGCGATGCGCCCGGCATGGGTCAGGATGTCGCCCGCATCGAGATGCAGCACGACATGCCAGCCCAGCGGCGCGATCCGGTCCAGCACGCGGTCGAACACGTCGAGATCCGGCGTGCCGCCCAGATGCTGCACGAAGTTGAAGCGCACGCCACGGATGCCGCCCTGGTGCAGCGCCTCAAGCGCCGCATCGCTGATCCCGCCATCGACGATGGCGACACCGCGATAGGCGCCGCCGCTGCGCGCGATGGCATCCAGCATGGCGCGGTTGTCGGTGCCGTGGCAGCTGGCCTGGACGATCACCGCGCGGCTGACGCCGATGGCCGCGTGCACCCGGCGCAGATCCTCCACCGGCGCGTCCGGCGGGGTGTAGGAGCGGTCCTCGGCATAGGGAAAGGCCGCCGCCGGGCCGAAGACATGGCAATGCGCATCGCAGGCTCCGGGCGGCAGGGTGAGGCCGGGCCGCCGCGGGTTCGGGTCCGGTGCCTTGCAGGTCTTCATGCGCGTCTTCCCCCTCTCATTGCTTTTCGATGCCGGCGCGCTCGATGGCGGCGCGCCACTTCGCCGTCTCGCCGCGCAGCAGGGCGGCGAGTGCCTCCGGCGTGCCGCCGCCGGCCTCCACCCCCGCCGCGCGCAGCGTGGCGCGCAGGCCGGGCTCGGCCAGCACGGCGTTCAGCTCCTGGTTGAGCCGGGCGATGATGGCGGGCGGCGTGCGCGCCGGGGCCACCAGCGCGTTCCAGGAGGTGACATCGAACCCCGCGAGCCCCGCCTCGCGCAGTGTCGGCACCTCCGGCAGGCTGGGCGAGCGCTCCGGCGAGGTCACGGCCAGCGCGCGCAGCGCCCCGTCGCGCACCTGCCCCATCACCGGCGCGACGATCTCGAACGCCACGGCGACATCGCCGCGCATCAGGCTGGTCAGCAGCGCGGGGGTGGCGGTGAAGGGCACGGTCAGCGCATCCACCCCCGCGCTGGCCTTGAACAGTTCCGCCGCCAGGTGCTGCGTGCTGCCGACGCTGATGGTGCCGATCGGGTGCCGTTCCGGCGCGGCCCTGAGCTGCGCCAGCAGCGCCGCCACATCGCGCAGCGGCGAGCCGGGCGCGACCAGGATGGCGATGCCGAAGCTGCCCATCAGCCCGACCGGCGCGAAGTCGCGCAGCGGATCGAAGGGCAGGCTGCGGAACAGCGAGACACTGATGGCATGGGCATTGGTGGCCACCATCAGCGTGCTGCCATCGGCCGGCGCGGCCAGCAGCGCCTGCGCCGCGATGGTGCCGCCGGCGCCCGGGCGGTTCTCCACCACCACCGGGCGGCCGAGCCGCTCGGACAGGCCCTGCCCCACGCTGCGCGCCGCGAGATCGGCCACGCCGCCCGCCGCATTCGGCACGAGCAGGCGGATGGGCTTGTCCGGCAGGGTGGCGATGGGCTGGGTGGCGGCAGATTGGGCGCGGGCCGCGCCAGGGCCGCGCGGCGCGGCACAGGCGAGGGCGCCGCCGCCGAGCAGGAGCCGGCGAGTGATCGTCATGGCATGGTCCTCCCGTCCCGGCCGCCTCTCACCGGGGCGGCCTGGGTTGCTTCATTCGGCCGCCTGCGCCGGCACCGCATGGATGATGCCGGAGAGCAGCACATCGAGATCCTGCGTCGCCAGCTCCTCCGGGCGCATGGCGCGGCCCCGGGCGGCGGCCCAGTCCTGCCGCTCGGCGATGGGCGCGCTCAGCAGCGGCTCCACCCCGGCTTCCTGCACGGTGCGCGCCACCTCGCGCATCTCCTCGGCGCGGCGGCGGCCATGGATCAGCGCGCGGCTGATGACGTAGCGGGCGAGGCCGCGCCAGTCCGGGTGCGGCAGCGTGTCGGAGAGCGAGCGCAGCACCTCCTCCTCCACGCCATAATGGCGGGCGGCCAGCATGCTCTCGGTGGTCAGCGCCTCCAGCCCCTTCACCATGACGCTGCGGCACATCTTCACCGCCGAGGCCTTGCCGACCGGGCCGGGGAAAAGGGTGAGGTCCATGCCGAAGGGCGCCATCAGCGCGGTGAATGCCCCCGCCTCCGGCCCGCCGAGCAGGATGGGCGAGCGCAGCCCCTTGGGCGGCACGCTGGCCATCACCGCCGCCTCGACATAGCGCCCGCCCTGGGCGGTGATGGTGGCGGCGGCGGCCTGCTTGGTGCCGGGGGAGACGGAATTCACATCCACCACGAAAGGCGCGTGGCCGAGCCCGCCGGTCAGGCTGCGCATGGCCGCCGGCACGCTGCCGGCGGTGACGCAGACGAAGACCACATCGGCGGCGGCGGCCGCGGCGGCGGCGCTTTCCGCCACCTGGGCGCCGGTGGCGCGGGCGCGCTCCAGCGCCGCCGGGGCGATGTCATAGGCCGTGATGGCCGTGGCGCCGCCCGCCCGCAGGTCGCGGGCGAAAATGCCGCCCACCTCGCCAAAGCCGATGATCGCGAAGCGTGTCATGGCGGTTTCTCCCGTATTCTTCGTTGTGGTCATTCCAGGCCGGCGGGAAGCCCGTCCCACACCGCGTCCAGCGTGAGGGGGCGGGGCAGCATGCCCTGCGCGGCCATGAAGCGGAGCGCCAGCGCCAGAACGGGGCGCAGCGCGGCGCGGCTGGCGGGGGGCGCGCCGTGCGGGCCGCCCTGTGGGATACCCGGTGGGATACCCGGTGGGATACCCGGTGCGCTGGGGGCCGCGCCGGCGGCGGAGGCGCGCATCAGGCGCAGCACTTCCGCCACCAGCTCCGGCCGCCGCTCCGCCAGATCGCGCGAGACGGTCAGCACATGGTTGACCGGGACAAAGCCATGGCGCTGCCAGAAGGCCTGGCCGGAGGCCGCCGGGTCGGCGAAGACGGTGCGCAGCCCCGGGTCATCCGGCACGTCATTGCCGACGATCACGGCATCCAGCGCGCCCTCGCGCAGCATGGCCATCATCTCCTGCCCTGGGGCGGCGCGCTCCGCCCAGGGCGGATCGGCGATGCCGGCCACATGCGCGTCCTCGAAGGTGATCCAGCGGCATTCCTCCGGGCGCGGCCCGCCCTCCTCGGCCAGGATGCCGCGCAGCCACATGCCGGTGGTCTGGCTATAGGCGCGCACGCCGATGCGCCGCCCGGCGAGGTCGGCCGGGCCGCGGATCGCGCTCTCCGCCCGGCAGAGCAGGGCCGATTGCTGGAAGCGCGCCGCCAGCACCACCGGCAGCAGCACCAGCGGCCGCTCCATCGCCCGCGCCTGCAGGAAGGTGGCGATGGCCATTTCCGAGACGTCGAAGCGCCCCTCCCGCACCATCGGCGCGAAGGCCCGGCTGATCACCGGGATCTCGGCGATGTCGAGGCGGAGCAGGGGGGAGGTGAGGCGGCCCTCCCTCAGCGCGCGCGTGGCGGGATAGCTGCCGATCGCGGCGCGCAGCAGGGCGGGCGGGTGGTCGAGGCCGGCCACGGCGTCAGCCCGCCGCGCCCGGAAGCCGCGCGCGCATCATGGCGCGGGCGAGGAAAGGTATCATCTTTGCCGTCCCCCCATCTGGGCCCGCCATCCGGGGTGCGGGCCGCCGGGCCGCCGCCGCGCCTGGCGCGGCCTGCGGTCCTGCCGGGGGCATGCCCCCTGGTGCCTGCCCCCTCGGGCCTGTCCTGGCTGCCTACACCGGGGGGGAGGTGGGCGACCAATCGCTTTCCGGGCCGGAACTATCAGGCATGGTTATAGCGGCCAGCCCCCGCTCGCCGATTTCGGCGACATGGGCGCGCAGCGCGGCGAGGAAGGCCTGCCCCCCCGGCGGCAAGGGCCGCGCCGGCGGCAGGATGATGCCCGCCGGGCGCGGGGGCGCGCTGCAATGCAACGGCAGCACCCGCAGCGTGCCGCGCAGCAAGTCCCCCGCCATCATCAGCCGCGGCATGGCGGAAATCATATCCGTGCCATGCAGCATCTCGCGGATGAAGCCATAGGAGCTGGAGCGCAGCGGCGCGGTGGGCATCAGCGCGTGCTGCGCCAGGAAGGCCTCGATCTCCTGCCCGACGCGCTGGCTGACCGTGGGCAGCACCAGCTCCTGCTGCCGCAGCAGCGCCGGCGTCACCTCGGCCAGGGCGAAAAGCGGGTGGTCGGCCCGCGCCAGCAGGGAAATCGGCTCCTCCCACAGCGGCTCGCGCAGGAAGCCATCCGGCAGGGCCGGCTCATAGAGGCGGCCCACGATCAGGTCGATCTCGCCCGCCGCCAGCTTGGGCAGCAGATCTTCCGTCCGCCCCTGCTCCAGCCGCACGCGCAGCGCCGGGTGGCGCGCCTTCAGCCGCCGCAGCGCCCCGGGCAGCACCCCCGTCGCCGCGACCGGCAGGGTGCCGAGCGCCACCGTCCCGCCATCCGGCCCGGCCAGGCGGTCCAGCTCCTCGTCCAGCCGCCGCAGCTCGGCCAGGATGCGGCGGCTGACCTCGGCGAAGAGCGTGCCCGCCTCGGTCGGCCGCACCCCGCGCGGCAGCCGGTCGAACAGGCGCTGCTGCAGGATGTCCTCCAGCTCCTGCAAGGTCTTGGTCAGGGCGGGTTGGCTGATGCCGAGCAGGGCCGAGGCCTTGAGCAGGCTGCGCTGCGCGGCGATCGCCTCCACCGCCCGCAGGTGCTGCATCTTCAGCCGCTGGTCGAGATAGCGCCGGAACGTCATGGGCAGGGTGCCTAGCAGAAAAACAGCGGGAGTCATCCTATTCCAGAAGGGAATATCTCTGCCGTCAGAAGCGATAGGACCGGGGGCCCCGCCGCCATTAGGCTGCCGTGACCCAGACCAAGGGGGAGAAACGCGAATGCACGCGCCGGAACCGATCATGGACATCGCCCATCTGGGCCATGTCGAGCTGCTGACCCCCCGCATCGAGGAGTCACTGCGTTTCTTCGTCGATGTCATGGGCATGACCGAGAGCGGCCGCAAGGGCGACAGCGTCTATCTCCGCGGCTGGGATGACTATGAGCGCTATTCACTGCAGCTGACCGCGGCCCCCCGCGCGGGGCTCGGCCACGCCGCCTTCCGCACCCGCAGCGTCCAGGCCCTGGAACGCCGCCTGGCCTCCCTGCGCGCCGCCGGCCATGAGGTCTGGGCGCATGAGGATGAACTGGGCCACGGCACCGGCTGGCGCTTCCGCGACCCGGATGGCCACGTCTTCGAGCTGTACTGGGAGACGGAATGGTATGCCCCGCCGGCCGAACTCCGCCCCGCGCTGAAGAACCAGGCCCAGCGCTTCCCGGCGCGCGGCGTGAACGTGCGGCGGCTAGACCATTTCAACTGCCTCGCCGTGGATGTCCGGGGCTGCCGCGAGTTCTTCCAGGCTCATCTCGGCCTGCGCTGCACCGAGCGCATCGAGCTCGACAGCGGCGAGGAAGCGGGCATGTGGCTGACCGCCACCAACAAGTCCTACGACTTCGCCTTCACCAAGGAGGCGCACGGCGTCCCCGGCCGCTTCCACCACGTGACCTTCGCCCTCGACAGCCGCGAGGCCATCCTCCAGGCGGCCGACATCTTCCTGGAGCACGGCATCCATATCGAGACGGGGCCACACAAGCACGCGGTGCAGCAGACCTTCTTCCTCTATGTCTATGAGCCGGGCGGCAACCGCGTGGAGGTGGCCAATGCCGGCGCCCGCCTCGTGCTCGCGCCCGACTGGCCGGCCATCACCTGGACGGAGACGGAGCGGAAGAAAGGCCAGGCCTGGGGCCTGAAGACCATCGAGAGCTTCCACACCCACGGCACGCCGCCGCTGGAAGAGATCGACGTCTGACCGGCCTCCCGGCGCGGCGTGAGCCGCGCCGCCGCCCCGCCCGCATCGGGGGGGGTCAAGATGAAGAACAGGCTGCAAAAGCCGCGTCGCCACCAAGGGAGAAAACAATCCATGCTGACTCGCCGGTCCCTGGGGCCCCTGGCCCTGGCTTCCGCAAGCCTTGCCCTGCCGCGCGCCACCCGCGCGCAGGAGGAATGGTCCGCCCGCACCGTCACGGCCGTCGTGCCCTGGCCGGCAGGTGGCCCGACCGACGCCTTCGCCCGCCTGCTCTGCAACCGCCTCTCGGGCGATCTCGGCCGCAACTTCGTGGTGGAGAACCGCGGCGGCGCCAATGGCACCATCGGCATGACCAGCGCCGCCCGCGCCCGCCCCGATGGCGCCACCGTCATCATCGCGCCCAACAGCACCTATGCCGTCGCGCCCCATCTCTACCCGGTGAATTATGACGCGGAGCGCGCCTTCGTCGGCGTCGGCCTGCTGGTGTCCAGCCCGCTCTTCATGCTGGTGCCGCGCAATTCACCCGTCACCAGCGTGGCCGACTACGTCGCCCTGGCGAAGAAGGACAACAAGGGGTTGAACTACGCCAATGCCGGCGTCGGCGCCACCTCCCACCTGGCGACCGAGATGTTCATGCAGATGGCGGGCATCAGCGTCACCGAGGTCGGCTATCGCGGCGGCGGCCCGGCCGTGCAGGCGGTGCTGGCCGGCGAGGCGGGCATGTTCTTCATGCCGGCGGCGGCGGTGATGGCCTATATCCAGTCCGGCGAGTTCCGCGCCCTGGCGGCGACGACCCGCGCGCGCAGCCCGCTGGCGCCGGAAGTGCCGACCTTCCAGGAACTCGGCTTCCCGGGGTTCGAAGTGGTGGAGCATGTGGCGATGCTGGCCCCCGCCGGCACGCCCGAGCCCATCCTGCGCCGCCTGAACGCCGCCTGCGCCGCCGCCCTGCGCGCCCCGGAGATGCAGCCGCGCCTGCAATCCATGGCCGTGACCGTCGAGGCGCAGCCGATCGAGGCCTGGCCCGCCTATGCCAGGGCGGAAAGCGACAAATGGCGCGTCTTCCTGAAGGAACGGAATATCCGGATTCAGTGAAGGGGAGGGAGCGGGTTCTTTTTTGAAAAAAAGAACCAAAAAACTTTTTTTAGTGGCGTTTCGGGGGGGGAGGCGGGCGCCGGGTTGGGGGAATCAGAGGGGGAAGCGGACTGTTATCCGGGTGCCGCGCCCGCCGGGCGGGAGCGGGCTTTCCGCCGCGATCCGCCCGCCCATCGCGGCGGCGAGGCCACGGCAGATCGCCAGACCCAGCCCGGTGCCAGCGGCGATGCGGTCCGTCCGCCCCGCCCGGTGGAAAGGGTCGAAGATGCGCGGCAGGTCCTCCGCCGGGATGCCAGGGCCGTCATCCTCCACCAGCAGCGCCACCTCCGCCCCCTCGCGCCGGGCGGAGAGCCGCGCCATCCCGGCGGGGGCGGAGAATTTCAGCGCATTGTCCAGCAGGTTGCGCAGGATCTGGTCGAGCAGCGCCGGGTCCAGCCGGGGCTGCGGCAGGCCGGCGGGAAGATCCAGCGCCACACGCCCCCCGGCCCGCGCGGCGGCGGCCTCCAGCAGGCCGGGCAGGTCCACCGGCTCCCGCCGTGGCGTGATCTGCCCGCTCTCGATCCGCACCATGTCGATGATGTGGCTGAGATAGCGCGAGAGGCGGGCGGTCTCCTCCTCGGCCGTCAGCAGCAGGTCCTGGCGCACCGCCTCGGACAGGGCGGGCCCGGTGTGGCGCAGCGTCTCCAGCGCACCCCGGATCGAGGTCAGCGGCGTGCGCAGGTCATGCCCGAGCGAGGTGAGCAGGGCGGTGCGCAGCTGCTCCGTCTCGGCGCGGGCGGCGTTGCGGGCATTCTCCTCCATCAGCCGCGCGCGCTCGAGCGCGACGGCCGCCTGGTCCAGCAGCGCATCCAGCGTGCGGTCCGCCTCCGGCTCCAGCGGCGCGGCGAGGCGCAGCCCCACCAGGCCCACCAGCCCCTGCGCCGTGCGCATCGGGCGGAACTGCCAGGGGGCGGCGGGCAGGGTGTCGGTGCCCTGGCCGGTGCGCACGCCATGCGCCATGGCCCAGCGCGCCGCGGCCATGGCGGCCTCGTCCGGCTCCGCCTCCACCGGCTCGGCGGCGCGCAGCACCGGCTCGGGCGCCGTCTCGCCCGGCGCGGGGGGCAGCGGCATCAGCACGCAGGCCGGCACACCGGTGACCCGCGCCGCCTCCTGCGCCACGGCCCCGATCAGGTCCCCCATGTCGCCCGGCGCGCCCAGGCGGCGGCTGAACTCCACCAGCCGGCGCAGCGCGTGCAGCCGCGCCCGCGCGCTGCGCACCGAGCGGCCGAGCCCCCCCGTCGTCCCCGTCATCAGCAGCGCCACCAGCGAGAAGACGACGACGCCCACCACATCCTGCGCCCCGGCGATGGCCAGGGTGTAGCGCGGCGGCAGGAAGAGGAAGTTCCAGGACAGGAAGGAGAGCACCGCCCCCGCCAGCCCGTGCAGCGGCCCGAAGGCCACCGCCGCGGCGACGATGGCGGGCAGGTAGACCATGCCCAGCGCCCCCTCCGGTACCACGCCATCCGTGGCCGCGCCGATGCCCGTGGCAAGGCCCACCAGCGCCAGCGTCGCCGCCCAGCCCGCCCAGCGCGGCAGCGGCGCCGCGCCGGGGGAGGGGGGGAAGGAGGAGGCGCGCGGCGCCGGGCCGGCCGGATCCGCCACCAGATGCAGGGTGAAATCCCCGGCCTGGCGCAGCAGCGCCGTGGCCAGCCCGCGCCCCAGCCGCCGCCGCCAGCCGCGCGCCGCGCCACGCCCCATCACCAGATGCGTGGCATTGCGCGCCCGCGCCTGGGCGGCGATGGCGGCGGGCAGGTCGGCGGCCACCACCGTCTCCACCACCGCCCCCAGCTGCGCGGCGAGGCGCAGCGCCGGGGCGGGGTCCCCCGCCTCGGCCCCCGGCCGCTCCACATGCAGGGCCAGCAGCGGCGCCTTCAGCGCATCGGCGATGCGCCGGGCCTCGCGCAGCACCGTGGGCGCGGCCGGGTCGGGGCCGAGCAGCGCCATCACCCGCTCCCCCACCGGCCAGGGGCCGGCAATGGCATGGGCGCGCATATAGCCGGTGACATCGGCCTCCACCCGCTCCGCCGTGCGCCGCAGCGCGATCTCGCGCAGCGCTGCCAGATTGCCCTCGCGGAAAAAGCCGCGCAGCGCGCGCTGCGCCTGCTCCGGCTGGTAGACCTTGCCCTGGCGCAGCCGCTCCAGCAGCTCGGCCGGGGGGATGTCGATCAGCTCCACCGCATCGGCGCCGGTCAGCACGTCATCCGGCACCGTCTCCGCCACCCGCACGCCGGTGATGCGCGCCACGGCGTCCGAGAGGCTTTCCAGGTGCTGGACATTCATCGTCGTCCACACCTCGATGCCGGCGGCGCGCAGCTCCTCCACATCCATCCAGCGCTTGGGGTGGCGGCTGCCGGGGGCGTTGCTATGGGCCAGCTCGTCCAGCAGCAGGATGGCCGGGCGGCGGGCCAGGGCGGCGTCGAGGTCGAACTCCTCCAGCGCCTGGCCGCGATGCGCCATGGCCGCGCGCGGCAGCACGGGCAGGCCGGCCAGCTGCGCCTGCGTCTCCGCCCGGCCATGCGTCTCGACGAGGCCCACCAGAACATCCGCCCCGCCCAGCCGGCGGCGGCGGCCCTGGACCAGCATCTCGAAGGTCTTGCCGACCCCCGGCGCGGCGCCGAGGAAGACTTTCAGCCGCCCGCGCCCCTCCTTCGCGGCGAGCGCCAGCAGGGCATCGGGATCGGGGCGGGGGGGCTCGGCTTCGGGCATGGCGGGAGTGTAGGCCCGCGCGCGCGCGGCGCACAGCAGGGGAGGGGGAGGGGGGGAGGAGGGGGAGCGGACTCGCGGGGAAGGGCTTGAGCGCGATTCAGGATCGTGATTTGATCAAAACACGAAGCCGAAAAGGCAAAGCGGGACCGCCCACCACCACACCCCGCCGTCACATGGAGAGCCAGCATGACCCAGCGCCACCCCGAAACCCTCGCCCTGCATGCCGGCTGGCGGCGCGATGCCACCACCAAGGCGGTCGCGGTGCCGATCTATCAGACCACCTCCTACCAGTTCGACGATACCGGGCACGCCGCCCGCCTCTTCGGGCTGGAAGAACTGGGCAATATCTACACCCGCATCGGCAACCCGACGACCGACGTGCTGGAACAGCGCGTGGCCGCGCTGGAAGGCGGCGTGGCAGCGCTGGCGCTCGCCTCGGGACAGGCGGCCTCGGCGCTGGCGGTGCAGAATCTCGCCGTGGCGGGGGATAATATCGTCGCCTCCACCGATCTCTATGGCGGCACCTGGAATCTCTTCGCCAATACGCTGAAGGACCAGGGCATCGAGGTGCGCTTCGTCGATCCGGCAGAGCCGGAGAATTTCCGCCGCGCCACCGATGACCGCACCCGCGCCTACTATGCCGAGGCGCTGCCCAACCCGAAGCTGGTGCCCTTCCCCATCGCTGAGGTCGCCGCCATCGGCCGGCCGCTCGGCATTCCGCTGATCGTCGATAACACCGCGGCGCCGCTGCTGATCCGCCCCTTCGAGCATGGCGCGGCGGTGGTGGTGCATTCGCTCACCAAATATATCGGCGGGCATGGCAGCAGCATCGGCGGCATCATCGTCGATGGCGGCAATTTCGACTGGGCGGCGCATCCGGCGCGCCAGCCGGCGCTGCACCGGGCCGACCCCTCCTATCACGGCGCGAAATGGGTGGAGGCAGCCAAACCGCTCGGGCCGATCGCCTATGTGCTGAAGGCGCGCACCACCCTGCTGCGCGACCTCGGCCCGGCGCTCAGCCCCTTCAATGCCTTCCTGATCCTGCAAGGGATCGAGACGCTGCCGCTGCGCATCCGCGAGCACAGCCGCAATGCCTCCGCCGTGGCGCGCTTCCTGGCCGGGCGGCCAGAGGTGGCGCGCGTCATCCATCCCGAGCATCACACGGGGGAGGCCGCGGCGCGCAGTGCCAGATACCTGCCGCGCGGCAAGGGCGGGCTGCTGGGCTTCGAACTGGCCGGCGGCGTGGAGGCAGGGCGGCGCTTCATCGATGCGCTGCGGCTGTTCTACCATGTCGCCAATATCGGCGATGCGCGCTCCCTGGCCATCCACCCGGCCAGCACCACCCATTCGCAGTTGACGGCCGAGGAGCAGCGCGCCACGGGGGTCACGCCGGGTTATATCCGCCTCTCCATCGGGTTGGAGCATGAGGAGGATATCCTGGCCGATCTGGCCCAGGCCCTCGATGCAGCGAGCCTGCGTCAGGCGGCGGAGTAAGCGGGCCGGGCGCTCCGGGGCTCCGCCCCGGACCCCGCTGGGGGAATTGAATTCCCCCAGACCCCCACCTTCGTCAGAAGCGCAGGCCGTATTTCAGCTGCGTGCCATAGTCGTTGGCGGCAGTGCCATCCTCGCGCAGGCGGCGCCAGCCCACCGTCCACTCGAAGCCATCCAGCCAGGATACGGCATGGCCAAGGTCATAGGTGGCGGAAGCGGCATTCTGCGCCGCCTGGTTGGGGGCCACCCCGGCCTCCTTCAGCCAGGCATAGGTATAGGCCAGCCTGACGGGGTTGAGGCCGAACTCCACCCCGGCGGTCAGCACATCACGCCGCAGCCCGGCAATGCCATCGGCATCGCGCTGGCGCAGCCATTCGACCAGCGGCGTCAGGGTGATGTTCATCGGCAGGCCCACCTCCCAGGCCAGGCCCGCCACACTGCCGCGCTCCGTCGCCGCCGTGCCCGCCTCCACACTGTCCAGCCCGGCGCGGCGTGAGGAATAGCCCAGCGTATAATCCAGCGTGCCGAGCGGCAGGGAAACGCCCTTGCCCTCCAGCGAGAGAACGGCGTTCTGGTAGCCGCGCGTATTATCCGCCCCGCCATAGGCGCGGCGGTTGCGCGCGGTGTAGCGCAGCCGCCCCTCCGCATCGAGCACCGCATGGCGCCGCGCCAGCAGTGAAGAGGACAGCCCCGTCCGGTCGGCCTGGAACATCTCGAACTGAAGGCTGTGCGCGCCGAATTCGCTGTCCAGCCCGGCAAGGTCGGAGAGCGACAGGTTGGCGCCGAAGCCGATCTTCTCGGACAGCTCATAGCCCTCGGCGAAGTCGGTGCCATAGAGGCCCGGCGCCTTGTCCCAGGCGAAGCCGAAGCGCGGATGCAGCTTGCCCGCGAACAGCTCCAGCGGCCCATGGCTCCAGTTCAGGGTCAGCTGGTCGACCCAGGCGGATTGCCCGTAGAAGGCGCGGTTGCTGCCATCGGCCTCGCGCCCGGCCGGTTCGCTCTTGAAGACGCCCCGCAGCGTGGCGCCCTGCGGCAGGCTCAGCGCCAGGCCGAGCTCCGTCTTGTTGTAAAGATCGCTATAGGCGGCCCGCCCGCCACGGCGGCCATGGCGGTCGAGGTCCAGCTCCGTCGTGAGTTCGCCCGCCAGGGCGAACTCCCCGGCCTGGAGGCGGACCTCGTCCTCCGCCCGGGCCGGGGCGAGGGGGAGGAGGAGCAGGGCAGGCAGGAACAGCAGCTTGCGCGTCATGAAACCACCTGGGCGGCGAGGGCGCGCACGCTGTCGGCGCGGCGGCGGAGGGCGGTGATGGACACCGGCGGGGAGGAGGGCGGCAGCAGGCCGGGATAGGCGGTGTCGCGGATCGCCATGAGCTCGGCCTGCACGCTGCGCCAGACCCGTCCCTGGCCCTGCGCGGCCTGGGCCATGGCATAGCGCAGGAAGCCCGCGCTCTCATGATATTCGAGCAGGTTGACGATGCGGCCGCGGTCGATGCTGCCGCCATATTCGGCTGCCACGGCCTCGACCATGGTGGCGATATGGGCGAGGCGGAAGGCCTCGTCCATCGCCACGCTGGCGCGCGCGGCGGCGAGGGCGGACTGGGCGGGGAGATAGGCGGCGGTCAGCGCGGCGCCGCTGGCGCCCTCGCGCGCCACCTGGTCGAGCCGTGTCAGCGCCGCGCCGAAGGGCGCCACCCGGCGCCCGGCCAGATGCGGTTCCAGCCAGGCATAAAGCTCGCGCACCGGATGGCCGAAGAGCGGCTGGCCGAGCCGCCCTTCGCCGCCCTCCACCAGGGCGCGGCCGATCATCAGATGGCCCTCCAGCAGGCCCAGCGCCTCAAGGAAGGCGGCATCGGCGGCGCGGCCGGTGAGGGTTTCCTTGCCCTGCAGATGCTGCACCCGGCGCGGCGCGCAGTCACAGGCCGTGGCCTCCGGCCCTTCCGGCAGGGAAGGCGCGGTCTCCGGCACGGCGTGCCGCCCGAGGGCGGCGCCACCGGCCATGAGGGCGGGGAGGAGCATCAGCACGGTGCGGCGCTTCGCGGGCGGGGGATGGAAGGGCGGCGGCGGCGCCGGATGGAACTGGCCCGGCCCGATAACGATACGGGTTATCTTCGATCTCTGGAACATGGCAGATCATCCAACTCCCCATCAGGCCAACCCCCCATCAGGCCGGTCCCGCCTGCCGGCCGGATGCCGGGGGCGGGCGGAGGAGTCGCCTGGGCACCCGGCATGGGCGTTGCGCTGCGTGGGAATGCGGCACTTCGCCTTTATTTCGCGCTAAAAAGGGCTGTTGACTTCGCTTCCCTGCCCTGACAGGCTGAATTTTAGGCGAAGAGCAACGCTGCTCACCTGTGCGCCATCCTCGGCTGAACCGGCAACGGCAACGGAGCCACAGCATGCCGCGCCCCTCCTGAGGGAAGGGCGCGGTGGGGATCGCGTCGCGGATGCAATCCAGCCTGCACAGGATCGGCCTGCTCTTCTCGACCGGCGGCGCCTATGGCGGCCCCTCGGCGGAGATGCTGAAGGGCGCGCGCCTCGGCATCGAGGATGCCAATGCCATCCCCGGCGGGCCGCGCCTGGCCGCCGTGATGGCCGACCCCTCGGGCAGCCTCGCCGGCTATACCACCCTCTGCGGCGGCCTGCTGGACCAGGGCATCCGTCACATCGTCGGCTGCTACACCTCGCAGAGCCGCAAGGAGGTGATCCCGCTCATCGAGAAGCGGGATGCCCTGCTCTGGTACCCGGCGCATTACGAGGGTTTCGAGGCCTCGCCGAATGTCGTCTACACCGGCGCCGCGCCCAACCAGCATGTGGTGCCGCTGATCGACTTCGCCGCGCGCAGCTACAGCCTGCGCGCCTGCTGCGTCGGCTCCAACTATGTCTGGGCCTGGGAGAGCAACCGGGTGCTGCGCGAGGCGCTGCTGGCGCGCGGCGGCCGCATCCTCTCCGAGCGCTACGTGCCTCTGGAAGACACGGATTTTTCTCAGATGACCGCCGAGATCCTGCGCCTGCGGCCGGCCTTCGTCTTCAGCACGCTGGTCGGGCAGTCGAGCCACCATTTCCTGCGCGCGCTCCGCGCCGCCTGCCGCGCCGCCGGCATCGACCAGCCCGCCACCCTGCCCGTGCTGGGCTGCAACATCTCGGAAGTGACGATCGCCGCCGCCGGGCCGGAAAGCGGGGAGGGGCATGTCAGTTCCAGCGCCTATTTCTCCACCGTGGCCGGGCCGGCCAACCGCGCCTTCGTCGCCGCCTACCGCGCGCGCTTTGGCGGCAACCCCTCGGCCGATACCGAGGCGGCCTATCTGACCATCCGCCTGCTGGCCCAGGCCCTGGCCGCCGCCGGCGGCGAGGCGGTGGAGGCGGTGCGCGAGGCGGTGAAGCATCAGCGCCTTTCCGCCCCGCAGGGCGAGGTGTGGATCGACCCCGACACGCTGCACGCCGCGCTGACGCCGCGCATCGGCCGCTCCCGCGCCGATGGCACCTATGACATCATCTGGGAGGCGGAGCGGCCCGTGGCGCCGGACCCCTATCTGGTGGGCGTCTCCGCCCGCCACGGCCTGCCGGCGGCGCGGCTGAAGGTGGTGTCGTGAACCCGCCCGCCATGGTGCAGAATTTCCGTGGCCTGCGCGCCGTGCTGCTGACCGCGGCGGCGGAGGATGGCGAGGCCACGCGGATGCTGGCCCCGGCGCTGGGCCGGCTGGGCGTCACGCTGCAGCGGCAGGAGGTGGCGGCGCCGCTCGCCGCCGCCGCGCCGCAGCCCTGCGAGCTGCTGGTGCTCGATGGCGATGACGACCTGGCCACGCTGCTGGCGCCGCTGCCGCCTGACTGGCTGGCGCGGCTGCCCATCATCGGCCTGGTGGGCGTGGAGGCGCCGGGTCGGCTGCGCGCTTTGCTGCAGGCGGGCGCCACGGCCTTCCTGCGCAAGCCGGTGCATGGCTCGGCCGTCTATGCCGCGCTCGTCCTCGGCGTCAACGCGCAGCGCGCGCGCCAGCACGGCGCCGCCCTGCTGGCCGAGCAGGAGCGCCGCCGCCGTGGCCGCCGCATGCTGATCCGCGCCACGCTGCGGCTGATGCAGCAGCACGCGCTGGATGACGATGCCGCCTATGACCTCCTGCGCCGCGCCGCGATGCGCGCGCGCATGAGCATCGAGGATTACAGCGAGGCCTGGATGGCCGGCCAGCCGGCCGAGGCCCCCACCCCGCACACCCTGACCACGCAAAGGATCGCATGATGCCTCATGGGACTTTCTCCCGCCGGTCGCTGCTGCGCTCCGGCTTTGCCCTGGCGGGCGGGGCGCTGGCCTCGCCGCTGGTGGCGCGCCACGCGCTCGGCGCCGATCCGGTCAAGGTCGGCAGCCTGCTCGACCTCTCCGGCCCCATCGGTTCCTCCGGCCAGGCGATGTATGACACCTTCCGCCTCGCGGTGGAGGAGGTGAACGCCACGGGTGGCCTGCTCGGCCGGCCGGTGGAGCTGGTGAATTACGACACGCAGTCCACCATCCAGCTCTATTCGCAATATGCCCAGCAGCTCGCGCTCCGCGACAAGGTGGCGGTGGTGCATGGCGGCATCACCTCCGCCTCGCGCGAGGCGATCCGCCCCGTCTTCAACCGCTACCGCATGCCCTATTTCTACAACGTGCTCTACGAGGGCGGCGTCTGCGACCGTGACACCTTCTGCACCGGCACCACCCCGGCGCAGACGGTGAACAAGCTGGTGCCCTATGCGATGGAGAGCTGGGGCAAGAAGGCCTATATCATCGCCGCCGACTACAATTACGGCCAGATCACCGCCAAGTGGATGAGCAAATACGTCAGGGATGGCGGCGGCTCGGTCGAGGCGATCGAGTTCTTCCCCCTCGACGTCACGGAATTCTCGGCCACCATCAGCAAGATCCAGCGCGCGGCGCCCGCCATGGTGCTCTCCGCCCTGGTGGGCGCCAACCACACGGCCTTCTACCGCCAATGGGCGGCGGCGGGGATGAAGTCGCGCATTCCCATCGCCTCCACCACCTTCGGTCTGGTCAATGAGGTGGCGAGCCTCGACCCGGCGGAGAGCAACGGCATCGTCACCAGCTACGGCTACTACCAGGAGATCACGACGCCGGCGAGCAGCGGCTTCGTCGCCAAGCTGCGCGCCAGGTATGGCGCGAACATGCCCTATACCAGCGAACTCGCCTGCGCCAACTACGAGGGCTTCATGCTCTGGGCGGAGGGTGTGCGCAAGGCGGGCTCGCTCGACCGCGTGAAGGTCTGCGAGGCGCTGGAGACGGGCATTTCCTTCGATGGCCCCTCCGGCAAGGTGACGATGGACAGGCAGACCCACCACGCCGTGCGCAATGCCTATCTGGCCGAGGCGCGTGACAGGAGCTGGAAGGTGCTGCATTCCTACCCCGACCAGCCGCCGGCCGATACCGCCGCCGTCTGCGACCTCGTCGCCAATCCGCGCATGAGCAAGCAGTTCGTCATCGACGTGTCGAACTGAGACGGCCGCGCCATGGCACTGACAGGGCTGCTCACCTTCAACATCCTGAACAGCATCGCGCTGCTGGTGCTGCTCAGCCTCGGCCTCGGCGTCATCTACGGGATGATGAAGGTCATCAACCTCGCGCATGGCGAGTTCGTCATGCTCGGGGCCTATGCCACCGTGCTCTGCGCCGATGCCGGGGTGAATCTGTGGCTGGCCATGCTGGTGGTGGCGCCGCTCTTCTGCGGGCTGGTCGGGCTGGTGGTCGAGCGCGGGCTGATCCGCTTCCTCTATGGCCGCATGATCGACACCATGCTGGCCAGCTGGGGCCTCAGCCTCGGCCTGATCGGGCTGGTGACGACGCTCTTCGGCAACACCGTGCGCGGCGTTTCCAACCCGCTCGGCGGCTTCACCATCGGCCCGTACCAGACCAGCCTCTATGGCGTCTTCGTCATCCTGCTGGCCATGGCGGTCTGCGGGCTGCTCTGGGCCGGGCTGCGCTATCTGCGCTTCGGCCTGATCCTGCGGGCGACGATGCAGAACCCGGACATGGCCGCTGCCCTCGGCGTCGCGCCGCCGCGCATCTACATGGCCACCTTCGCCCTCGGTGCCGCCCTGGCGGGGCTGGCGGGTGGCGTGCTGGCGCCGGTCTCCGGCGTCTCCCCCGGCATGGGCGCGGCCTTCATCGCCAAGGCCTTCATCACCGTGCTCGGCGGTGGCCCGGCCATCATCACCGGCACCGGCCTCGCCTCCGGCCTCTTCGGCACCATCAGCGAACTCGCCAGCTTCCAGACCACGCCGGTCTTCGGCCAGGTGGCGCTGCTGCTGGCGGCGATCATCATGATCCGCCTGCTGCCGCAGGGCATCACCGGCCGTTTCCTGAGGAGGAGCGTATGAGCCTCTCTTCCGGCACCGCCAGCTTCCTCGCCATGCTGGCCATCGGCCTCGCGCTGCTGGTCGGGGCGCCGATGGTGTTCGACCTCTTCGCCCTGCTCCAGGTCACCGTCTTCGTCGCCATGGCGGTGCTGGCGCTGAGCCAGGGCTTCATCTGGGGCTATGGCGGCATCATGTCCTTCGGGCAATCGGCCTTCTTCGGTCTCGGTGGCTACACCTATGCCGTGGTGGCGATGAACGCGGGGGACAGCACGGGGGCCGTCCTGCTCGCCATCCTGCTGCCCACGCTCTTCGCCGCGCTGCTCGGCTATTTCATGTTCTATGGCCGGATCAGCGATGCCTATGTCGGCGTCATCACCCTGACCGTCACCATCATCCTCTTCAGCGTCTTCAACTCCACGGCGGGCGACGCCTATACCATCGGCAATGCGCCGCTCGGCGGCTTCAACGGCATGCCGGCGGTGCCGCCGCTGAACATCCCCGGCCGCCCGGATCTGCCGCTGGAGCCGGAACAGCTGTGGTATGCCAGCATGGGCTGCCTGGTGCTGGTCTATGGGCTGCTGCGCGGCATCCTCGCCAGCCGCTTCGGCCGCGTCGTCGTCGCCATCCGCGAGAATGAGACGCGCGCCCAGCTTCTCGGCTACGATACGCGGCTCTACAAGCTGCTCGTCTTCGCCATTGGCGGCGGCATCGCCGGGGCGGCGGGCTGCCTCTTCACCAACTGGGGCGGCTTCATCAGCCCCACGGTCTTCTCCCTCGCCACCTCGGCGCAGGTGCTGATCTACGTTCTGGTCGGCGGGCTGGGCACGCTGCTGGGGCCGATCCTCGGCGCCATCGCCATCCAGTATCTCATCAGCCTGCTCGGCGCGCAGCAGGTGATCAACGCCAACCTCGTGCTCGGCGTCATCCTCGCGGCCTTCGTGCTGCTGGTGCCGCAGGGCGTGGTGCCGGTGCTGCGCGATGCCCTGGCGCGCCTGCGCCCCCCCTCGCACCCGCGCGCGAAGCCGGGCAACGGCCTGCCCGACGCGGCGGGCGTGGAGGCCAAGCCATGACGCCGCTGATCCAGGCCCAGGCCGCCACCATGCGCTTCGGCGGCGTCACCGCCGTCAACCATGTGGATTTCACCCTGGGCGAGATGGAACTGCGCTGCCTGATCGGCCCCAATGGCGCGGGCAAGAGCACCTTCTTCAAGATGCTCACCGGCCAGCTGGTGCCGAGCAGCGGCGCCGTCCTCTTCCGCGGGCGTGACATCACCGGCGCCGCGCCGCATGAGATCGCCCGCCTCGGCATCGGCATCAAGACGCAGGTGCCGAACGTCTTCAACGGGCTGACGGTGCGCGAGAACATCGCCATCGCCGCCGCGCGCGGCAAGTCGGTGCAGCAGGCGCGGCGCATCACGGAGGAGACGCTCACCCGCGCCCGCCTCACCGGCATCGCGCAGCGCGTGGTGGGGCAGCTCGCCCATGGCCAGCGGCAATGGGTGGAAATCGCGACGGTGCTGGCGCAGGAGCCGGAACTCGTCCTGCTCGACGAGCCCGCCGCCGGCATGACGCATGAGGAAGTGCTGCGCACGGCCGAGCTGATCCGCGAGATCAACCGCAGCCAGGCGCTGATCGTGGTGGAACACGACATGCAGTTCATCCGCATGATCGCCCGCAGGGTCACCGTCTTCAACCAGGGCAGCATCCTGGTGGAGGATGACGTGGAAGCCGTGCTGGCCAACCAGGCGGTGCGCGATGTCTATCTGGGGAAGCAGGCGGCATGATGTTGCAGGTGCAGGGCCTCCGCGCCGGCTATGGCCGCATCCCCATCCTGGCCGGGGCCAGCTTCTCCGTGGCGCAGGGGGAGTTCGTCGGCATCCTCGGCCATAACGGCATGGGCAAGACGACGCTGCTGAAGGCGCTGATGGGCTACCTGCCCGCGACCGCCGGCAGCGTCACGCTGGAGGGGCGCGACATCACCCGCCTCTCCCCCACCGCGCGGGCGCGGCTCGGCCTCGGCTATGTGCCGCAGGGGCGGCAGATCTTCGGCGCGCTGACGGTGCGCGAGAATCTCCGCATGGGCTGCCTGCTCTCGAAACGGCCGGAGGCGGAGACGATCGAAGCCGTGCTGGCCCTCTTCCCCCGCCTGCACCGCCTGCTGGACCGCGCCGGTGGCGCGCTCTCGGGCGGCGAGCAGCAATTGCTGGCCCTCGCCCGCTGCCTCTGCGGCGACCCGCGCCTCGTCCTGCTCGACGAGCCCACGGAGGGCATCCAGCCCTCGATCAACGAGGAAATCGTCGAGACGCTGCTGGCCCTGCGGCGCTCGCGCGACATCACCATCCTGCTCGTCGAGCAGAAGCTCGATTTCATCGCCGCCCTCGCGCAGCGCATCCTCATCATCCAGAAGGGCGCGATCACGCGCGAGACCACGCCGGAGGCGGTGCAGGACCCGGCCCTGATCGCGGAGTTCGTCGGCATGGCTGCCTGAAGCCGCCACGACGTCCCCAAAAAAACAGGAGAGACCCATGAGTGTCGCGAAGCCAACCCTCGCGCAGCTGGAGGATATCGCCCTCGATCTGGGCTTCGACCTCGCGCCGGAGAAACTGGCGGAGTTCCAGGCCCTGATGGACGGCGCCGTCGCCTCCTACGACATCGTCGATGCCATGCCGGATGAGAAGCCGCGGGTCGCCTATCCGCGCACGCCGGGCTACCAGCCGGGGCCGGAGGAGAACCCGCTCAACGCCTGGTACATCCGCACCGAGGTGAAGGGCGCGCCCTCCGGCCCGCTCGCCGGCAAGACCGTCGTGCTGAAGGACAATGTCTGCCTCGCCGGCGTGCCGATGATGAACGGCGCCGCCACGCTGGAAGGCTATGTGCCCGAGATCGACGCCACCATCGTCACCCGCCTGCTCGATGCCGGCGCCACCATCCTCGGCAAGGCGCATTGCGAGAGCTTCTGTCTGTCGGGCGGCAGCCACACCTCGGCGCTCGGGCCGGTGCACAACCCGCACCGCCACGGCTATTCCGCAGGCGGCTCCTCCTCCGGCTCCGGCGCGCTGGTCGCGGCGGGGGCGGTGGACATGGCCATCGGCGGCGACCAGGGCGGCTCCATCCGCATCCCCGCCTCCTTCTGCGGCATCTATGGCATGAAGCCGAGCTGGGGCCTCGTGCCCTATACCGGCGTCATGCCGATCGAGGCGACGGTCGACCACACCGGCCCGATGACCGCGACCGTCGCCGACAACGCCCTGATGCTGGAGGTGCTGGCCGGGCCGGACGGGCTGGACCCGCGCCAGGGCGGCGCGCGCACCGCCCGCTATACCGAGGCGCTGGGCCAGGGCGCGCGGGGCCTGCGCATCGGCGTGGTGCAGGAGGGCTTCGGCTGGGCCAATTCACAGCCGGAGGTGGATGCCAAGGTCCGCGCCGCCGCCGGGCGCTTCGCCCGCATGGGCGCGGTGGTGGAGGAGGTCAGCCTGCCCCTGCACCGCGTGGGCAAGGATATCTGGGCGCCCATCGGCAATGAGGGGCTGCAGGCGCAGATGATGCGCGGCAATGGCATGGGCTTCAACTGGAAGGGCTTCTACACCGTCAGCCTGATGGACGCCCATGCCCCCTGGCGCGAGCGTGCCAATGATCTCTCCGACACGCTGAAGCTCTGCATGTTCGTCGGCGAGTATTTCACCCGCCAGTATCGCGGCCGCTACTACGGCAAGGCGCAGAACATCGCCCGCCGCCTCTCCGCCGCCTATGACGCGGCCCTGTCGCGCTTCGACCTGCTGCTGATGCCGACCCTGCCGATGGTGGCGACGCCCCTGCCGCCCGCCGATGCGCCGCTTTCCCTCTACGTCCAGCGCGCCTTCGAGATGATCGCCAACACCGCCCCCACCGACGTCACCGGCCACCCGGCGATGAGCCTGCCCTGCGGCCTGGTGGACGGGCTGCCGGTGGGCGCCATGCTGATCGGCCCGCGCTGGGGGGAGAGCACCCTCTACGCCGCCGCCGCCGCCTTCGAGGCGGATGGCGACTGGAAGGGTTTCTGAGCGTGCTCACCATCACCGCCATCCTGCGCGCGAAGGACGGGCAGGGGGAGGCGCTGCTCGCCGCCCTCCGCGCCGTCGCCGCGCAGGTGCGGGCGGCGGAGCCGGGCACGCTCGGCTTCTTCATCGCCCAGGACGCGGAAGAACCGCTGCGCTTCACCACCTATGAGCGCTTCGCCGACCGCGCGGCGATGGCGGCGCATAACGGCTCCGCCGCCGTCGCCCGCTTCTTCGCCGCGGCGGGGCCGCTGCTCGATGGCCCCGTCACCCTGCTCACCTGCGAGGAAAGGGAGGCCATCAGCCGATGAGCGACCTGCATGAGATGGAGCTTCTCGAGCTCACCCACCGCATCCGTGCGCGGGAGATCTCCCCGGTCGAGGCGGTGCGGGCACAGCTCGCCCGCATCCGCGCCCTCGATGGCGCGCTGCACAGCTACGCCCTGGTGCTGGAGGAGGAGGCCCTGGCCGCCGCGCGGGAGGCCGAGGCGGAGATCCAGCGCGGCCACTGGCGCGGCCCGCTGCATGGCGCGCCCATCGCGGTGAAGGATCTCTGCTGGCTGGCCGGCCACCCGACGGCCGCCGGCACCCTGATCCACCGCGATTTCCGCCCCGCCGAGGATGCCACCGTGGTGCGCCGCCTGCGCGAGGCGGGCGCCATCCTCCTCGGCAAGCTGGAAATGACCGAGGGCGCCTATTCCGCCCATCACCCGGCCATCACGGCGCCGGTCAACCCGTGGAACGCCGCCTACTGGACCGGCGCCTCCTCCTCCGGCTCCGGCGTCGCCACGGCGGCGGGGCTGTGCTACGGCGCCCTCGGCTCCGACACCGGGGGTTCCATCCGCTTCCCCTGCGCCGCCAATGGCCTCACCGGCATCAAGGGCAGCTGGGGCCGCGTCAGCCGCCACGGCGTCTTCGACCTCGCCCCCAGCCTCGACCATGTCGGGCCGATGGCGCGCAGCGTGGCCGATGCCGCCGCCCTCCTCGGCGCCATCGCCGGGGCGGACCCGCTCGACCCCACCGCCGCCCACCAGCCCGTGCCCGACTATCTCGGGGGGATCGGCGCCGGGGTGGCGGGCCTGCGCATCGGCGTCGATCCACTGTGGAACAGCGCCGGCACCGATGCCGAGACGCAGCGCGTCGTGGCCGCCGCCGCCGCGCAGTTCGCCGATCTCGGCGCCACGCTGAAAGAAATCCGCTTCCCCGACACGGCGCAGAGCGTGCTGGACTGGTTCCCCCTCTGCGCCGTCGAGGTCGCCGCCGCCCATGCCGCCACCTGGCCGGCGCGGCGCGGCGAATATGGCCCCATCCTCTCCAGCCTGATCGAGGGTGGCCACGCCGTCACCGCCTTCGAACTGCACGCCATCCATCTGCGCCGCCTCGCCCTCACGGCGCGGGTCAGCGCGCTCTTCGCCGGGGTGGATCTGCTGCTGGTGCCGGTGCAGGGCTTCGCCGCGCCAAGCCTCGCCCGGATGGGGCAGCTGGGCGAGGATCCGGCGCTGATGCAGAGCCTGCTGCAATACACCTGCCCCTTCGACATGACGGGGCATCCCGCCCTCACCCTGCCCGGCGGCACCACGGCCGAGGGGATGCCGGTGGGATTCCAGATCATCGGCGCCCACTGGGCGGAGGCGCTGCTGGCGCGGGCGGGGGCGGCGTATCAGGCGGCCACCACCTGGCACCGGCGGCATCCGCGCCTCGCCCGGGAAGTTGCGCCGGCGTGACGCGCGGCCAGGGAAGGCGCCGCCTTCCCTGGACCCATCCGCTGGGGTGGCAAGGCCACCCCAGGCCCCGCTGTCAGGGGGGCTTGTGCGGCGCAGCGAAACGCGGCCAGATCGCCCCGCGTTTCGGGAGGCAGGCAGAATGGTCGCCACGGATCATCGGAACAGGGCGGGAGAGCGGGCATGAGCCGCGCCATCCTCGTGCTGAACGCCGGCAGTTCCAGTATCAAGTTCCAGCTTTACGACGAGGCGGGCGGCGCCCTGGCGCGGCGCTTCAAGGGGCGGGTGGAGGGCATCGGCACGCCGCACCCCCGGCTTCTCGCCTGGGGGGCGGGGGATGCGCCGCTGGATGATGTCGCCCTCGACCCCGCCCAGGTGACCGAGGGCGAGCAGGCCCAGGCTGCCCTGGGGAACTGGATCGCCGGGCATATGGGCGGGCTGCCCGCCGCCATCGGCCACCGCGTGGTGCATGGGGGGGCGCGCTTCACCGGCCCCGTGCGGGTGGACGCCGCGGTGCTGGCCGAACTGGAGGCCCTGGTGCCCCTGGCGCCGCTGCACCAGCCGCACAACCTGGCGCCCATCCGCTCCGTGCTGGCGCGGCGGCCGGAGCTGCCGCAGGTGGCCTGCTTCGACACCGCCTTCCACGCCCGCATGCCGGAACTGGCGCAGCGCTTCGCCATCCCCGAGGCACTGCACGCCGCCGGGGTGCGGCGCTATGGCTTCCACGGCCTGTCCTATGAATACATCGCCGGCCGCCTGCCGGAGGTGGCGCCGGAGATCGCCGGCGGGCGCGTCGTGGTGGCGCATCTCGGCTCCGGCGCCTCAGCCTGCGCCCTCCTGGCCGGGCGCAGCGTGGAGAGCACCATGGGCTTCACCGCCCTGGACGGCCTGCCCATGGGCACCCGCCCGGGGCAGCTGGATGCCGGGGTGGTGCTCTACCTCGCCCAGCAGGGCCGCAGCCCCGCCGAGATCGAGCACATCCTGTATCACGAGAGCGGGCTGCTCGGCCTCTCCGGTATTTCCGCCGATGTGCGGGACCTGCTGGCCAGCACAGAGCCCCGGGCCGCCCTGGCGCTGGCCTATTTCGCCTATCGCACCGCCCAGGCCATCGCTGCCCTGGCCTCGGCGATGGGCGGGCTGGATGGCGTGGTCTTCACCGCCGGGGTGGGGGAGAATGCCGCCCCGGTGCGCGCCATGATCGCCGCGCGCTGCGCCTGGCTGGGCCTTGCCCTCGACCCGGCGCGCAATGCCGCGCATGGCCCCCGCATCAGCGCCGAAGGCAGCCTGCCCGTCTACGTCATTCCCACCAATGAGGAGCGCATGGTGGCCCGCCATGTGCTGGACGTGCTGGAGACCACCGCATGAGCAGCATCCCCGCCATGAGCCTCGCCGGCAAGGTCGTGCTGGTGACGGGCATCGCCAATGACCGCTCGATCGCCTGGGGCTGCGCCCAGGCCTTCCGCGCCCTCGGCGCCGAACTGGCCGTGACCTATCTGAACGACCGCGCCCGCCCGCATGTCGCGCCGCTGGCCGAGCGCCTCGGCGCCGCGCTGCTGCTGCCGCTGGATGTCACGGTGGAGGGGCAGCTGGAGGCCGTGTTCGAGGCCGTGCGCGCCCGCTGGAGCCGGGTGGATGCCGTGCTGCATTCCATCGCCTATGCCCCGCGCGAGGATCTCCAGGGCCGCGTCACCGATTGCTCGCGCGCGGGCTTCCTGCAGGCCATGGAGATTTCCTGCTGGTCCTTCATCCGCATGGCGAAGCTGGCTGAGCCGCTGATGCCCCAGGGTGGCGCCCTGTTCTGCATGACCTACCTGGGCGCCGAGCAGGTGGTGCCCAACTACAACCTGATGGGCCCGGTGAAGGCGGCGCTGGAATCCGCCACGCGCTATCTCGCGGCGGAACTGGGCGGGCAGGGCATCCGCGTGCATGCCATCTCCCCGGGGCCGATCCGCACCCGCGCCGCCTCGGGCATCGCGCAGTTCGAGACCCTGGCGGAAAACGCGGCGGCGCTGGCGCCGATCCGCCGCCTCGCCACCATCGAGGAGGTGGGCGCCACCACCGCCTTCCTGGCCACCGATGCCGCCGCCGCCATGACCGGGCAGACGCTCTATGTCGATGGCGGGTATCATATCGCGGATTAAGGCCTGTTAGAGCTTGAATGCTGTTCCCATGTTCTGGGCATGGTGGAGAGCAGCGACAATCAGGTTTTCACGGA
>NZ_JANFNY010000110.1 GCF_024437745.1 Roseomonas sp. GC11
GGCCAGGGGCAGCGGGTGGAGCACGGCCAGGGCGCGGTCCACCCGCAGGGCCAGCCGGCGCGGCGCCTCGCGCAGCAGCAGGAAATGGCCGGCCTCCGGGGCACGGGCGGCGGCGCCGAGGGCACTGCCCCCCAGGGCACTACCAAGGTCGATCACCGCATAGGCCAGCCCGCCCTGGGCGCAGAGGCCGAGCAGCGCCGGCAGCGCCCCGGCCAGGGGGGCGGCGGGCAGCGGGGTGCAGGGCCCCTCCGGCACCACCTGCGCCACGGCGGCGAGGGGGATGCCATAGGTCTCGCCCCCCGCCCGGCAGGCCAGCACGGCGGGCAGGGGCGGCACGGGCGGGGCGGCGCCGCGCCCGGCCAGCAGCCGGGTGCGGGCCTCGATCAGCCGCTCCGCCTGGGCGGCGAGGGAGGGCAGGCTGGCGCGCTGCGGCATCACCGCCCCCCCAGCGGGGAAACGGGCGGCGGGAGGTCGAGAGACAGGCGCGCCGCCTCGGCCAGGGCGGCGGCGGTGATGCCATCGCCCTCAGGCAGCGCGGCGCCGGGCGGCAGGAGGCGGGCAAGGCGCAGCGCGCCGGCCAGGGCACGGCGCCCCGGCCCCACGGCCCCGCCATCGAGCAGCAGCAGGCCCAGCTGATACTGCGCCATCACGAAATCCCCCCGCAGATACAGCGCCCGGCGGAAGGCGGCGGCGGCCTCCTCCCCCTGGCCCAGGCCACGCCGCACCAGCCCTTCGTAATAGTGCAGCGCCGGATCGGTGGGCGCCTGGCGCAGCCCCTCCCGGCAGGCCGCCAGCGCCGCGGCGAGATCCCCCGCATCGGCCAGGGCGCGGGGGGTGGCCGTGGCCGCCGCCTCCAGCGGCGGGGGCTGTTGGGAAAGCGGCGCCGCGCTCTTGAGAGGGGCTTCGCCCCTCTCAAACTCTCCCCACCAAAGGCCTGAGGCCTTTGGAAACCCATTCGTGGGTTCCCCCTGATGGCGGGTGCAGGGGACCCCGTCCCCCGCCCAAGGGAAAGAAAGGGGCGTTTGAGGGGGCAAAGCCCCCTCAACCTTGCCCGGGCGGCGATAGGCCACGGTGCCGGGCAGGTTCACCACCTCCAGGATGCGCGCGAAGGCCGGGTTCGGCTCCGCATGGCCCAGCAGCAGCCAGCCGCCTTCCGCCAGCCGGGCGGCCAGGGCGGCCACCAGCCGCTGCACCACCTCCGGGTGGAAATAGATCAGCACGTTGCGGCACAGGATCAGGTCGAAGCCACCGAGTTCCAGCGGCGCATCCGGCGCCAGCAGGGAGAGGAGGTTCTGCCGCTCGAAGCGCACCAGGGCGCGGTGCTGCGGGCGCAGCAGCCAGGAACGGCCATCCGGCTCGGCGGTGAAGTCGCGCGCCAATTCCTCCGCCGGCAGGCCGCGCAGGGCCCAGCGGCTGAAGCGCCCGGCCCGTGCCGCCACCAGCGCCGCCTCGTTCAGATCCGTCCCCAACAGGGAGAGCCGCCAGTCCGGCAGGCCATCCCCCAGCAGCCGGCGCAGCAGGATGGCCAGGGAATAGGGCTCCGCCCCGCTGGCGCAGCCGGCGCTCCAGGCGCGCAGGCGGCGCTCCGCCCCCCGCCGCGCCAGGATCTCGGGCAGGATGGTGCCCTCCAGCGCCGCGAACTGCTCCGCATAGCGGAAGAAGAAGGTCTCGCCGATGGTGATCTCGGCTTCCAGCGCGGCCCATTCGGCGGCGCCCCGCTCCGGCTCGGCCAGCCGCGCCAGATAGGCGCCGGGGCCGGGCAGGCCGGTGGCGCGCAGGCGGCGGGCCAGCCGCTCCCACAGCAGCGCCTCCTTGTCCTGGTAGTAGAAATGGCCGGTGCGGGCGATCACCGCATCCTTCAGCCGCAGGAAATCCGCATCGGGCAGGAAGGCCAGCGGCCGGGGCAGGCTCATGCGCCATCCGCCGGGCCATGCGCCGCAGCCAGGGCGGGCCATTCGGCCAGGCGCGCCGCCGCGCCCTCACGCAGCGCGGCCAGGGCGGCGGCCTCCTGCGCCAGCAGGATGCGCCCGGGGTCGAGCAGGTGGAGAAACCCCTCCGGCGTCTCGATCTCCGCCACGGCGCAGCCATTCAGGCTGGCCTCGGGCGGCACCGGGCGCAGCCGGGCTGCGGGAATGCGCGCCAGATCCAGCACCCGGTCCACCAGCAGGCCCAAGGCACCACCAAGACCGGCACCACCAAGACCGGCGCCACCCGGCAGCAGCAGGATGTGGCGGTAGAGCGCCTCATCCGCCAGGGCGGCGCTCTCCAGGGCGAAGAGGCGGGCGAGGTCGAGCACCGGCAGCGCCTCCCCCCCCAGGTTCAGGAAGCCGGCCAGCGGGCGCGGCAGGCCGGGCGGGCGCCAGAGGCGCGGCAGCGGCAGCACCTCGCGCACCGAGGCCCGCGGCAGGGCACAGCGCCGGCTTCCCAGCCGGAACAGCAGATAGGCCTCCCCCGCGGCATCCTGCACGCGCGCACTCCCTTTCCTCCGGGGGCGACGCGCCCCCCTCCCCCCGCCGGAGCGGATCGGCCAGGATGGCGCCCCGGATTCGGAGAGAGACGCCATCATGGCCACCGACTATGCTGCCGCCGCCCATGCCCTGCTGGAAGCCCGCCGCACGCGGCAATGGCTGAGCGCCCTGCCCGAGGGCGCCAGGCCCCAGACCCCCGAGGAGGTGGTGGAGATCCAGGCCCTGGTGGCCGCGCAGCTCGGCCCCATCGCCGGCTGGAAGGTCGGCGCGCCGTCGCCGGAGGGCACCCCCTCCGGCGTGCCCCTGCATGAACGCGACCTGCGCTTTGACGCCACCCCCTACGCGGCGTCTGACTTCAATGTGACCGCCATCGAGGCGGAGGTGGGCTACCGCCTGGGCGCCGACCTGCCGCCCCGCGCCACCCCCTACACGCGCGAGGAGGTGCTGGCCGCCGTCGCCACCCTGCACCCGACCATCGAGGTGGTGGACACGCGCTTCACCGCCCTCGGCGTCAGCGAGCCTCTGAGCCACACGGCGGATCAGGCCAATCATGGCGCGCTGGTGGTCGGCCCCGCCGTGGCCGACTGGCACGGCATCGAGCCGCCGAAACTGCCGGTGACGCTGAGCTTCAACGGCAAGGTGGCGGTGCAGCATGTCGGCGGCAACGCCGCCGGGGATCCGGTGCGGCTGCTGCTCTGGCTGGCGAATGGGGGGGCGCACCGCTATGGCGGGCTGAAGGCCGGCATGGTCATCACCA
This sequence comes from Roseomonas sp. GC11, assembly GCF_024437745.1. Taxonomy (GTDB): domain Bacteria; phylum Pseudomonadota; class Alphaproteobacteria; order Acetobacterales; family Acetobacteraceae; genus Pseudoroseomonas. The sequence continues at coordinate 3,226 of NZ_JANFNY010000110.1, forward strand.
CGGGCAGCTGCACGGGGCTGCTGCACGTCCCGGCCGGGACGGCGGTGAAGGCGGTGTTCGAGGGGTTCGGCACGGTCGAGACGACCATCGCCTGATGGTCGCCTCCCAGGGGCTCCGCCCCTGGAACCCCGCCGGGGGGACAGGGTCCCCCCGGACCCCGCCATCAGTTTTGTGCCAACGGAACGCGGGGTCCGGGGTGGCCGCGCCACCCCGGCGGAGGGGTTTGGGGAGGCGGAGCCTCCCCAAGGAACAAAATCAGGCCAGGAAGCTGCGCAGCGCCTTGCCGCGCTTGGAGACCTGGAGCTTCTTCAGCGCCTTCGCCTCGATCTGGCGGATGCGCTCGCGGGTCACGTTGAAGGTCTTGCCGACTTCCTCCAGCGTGTGGTCGTTCTCGCCGCCGATGCCGAAGCGCATGCGCAGGATACGCTCCTCGCGCGGCGTCAGGTCGGAGAGGATGCGCATGGTGGCGTCCCGCATCGCGGAGCGCGAGGCGGCGTCGAACGGCATCACCGCGTTCTCGTCCTCGATGAAGTCGCCCAGGCGGCCGTCATCATCCTCGCCGATCGGGTTTTCCAGGCTGACCGGCTCGCGGGCGAGGCGCTGCACGGCGCGGACCTTGTCCACCGACATGCCAAGCTCAGCCGCCAGTTCTTCCGGCGTCGGCTCGCGGCCGGCCTTCTGGGCGAAGCGGCGGCTCATGCGCGCCACCTTGCCCACCGTCTCCGTCATGTGCACGGGCACGCGGATGGTGCGCGCCTGGTCGGCCAGGGAGCGGGTGATGGCCTGGCGCACCCACCAAGTGGCGTAGGTGGCGAACTTGAAGCCGCGGCGCCAGTCGAACTTATCGACCGCGCGCATCAGGCCGATATTCCCCTCCTGGATCAGGTCGCCGAACATCAGGCCGCGGTTGCGGTAGCGCTTGGCGATATGCACCACGAGGCGGAGATTGGCGCGCGTCAGCTCTTCCTTGGCCTTGCGCATGTCGCGCTCGCCACGGCCGACCTCGGCGCAGACGCGGCGCAGCTCGGTGGCGGGCAGGCCGCTGGCCTCCTCCAGCTTGACGACGGCGGCGCGGATCTCGGGCAGGCCGTCGCGCAGTTCACGCACATTCTGGGCGTGGCGGGCGGCATTGCTGCGCACCTTCAGCGCGGCATCGGCCAGGGCGCGGGCCCCCGCCTCGCTGCCATCCCACAGGCGGCGGATTTCGTCATGCTCCAGCCGGGCGGCGGCGGCGAGGCGCACGGCCTTGCCATCCAGCGCCAGCAGGCGGCGCTGCAGATCGCGCATCTCGCCCACCAGCAGGTCGAGGCGCGCCGGGCGCAGGCGCAGCGCGGCGAAGAGGCCCACCATCTCGGCCCGCGCGGCGCGTGCCGCCTCGCTGCCCAGCGGCAGGGCGCGCAGCGCGGTATGGGCCTCGAGCGCGGCGGTGAAGGCCGCCAGCACCTCGGGCTTCATCTTCTCGTCGAGCGTGGCGTGGGGCACCACCTCGCCCTCCACCGGCTCCTCCTCCGCCTCGGCGGCGGTGGTGGGGGCGGCGGCATCGGCGGCCATGGCCTCCAGCTCCACCACGTCGCGCAGCGGCATCTGGCCCTGCTCCAGCGCGGCCTTCCAGCTGGCGATGTGGGTGAAGGTCACCGGGCTCTCGCAGAGGCCGGCCAGCATGGCGTCGCGCCCGGCCTCGATGCGCTGGGCGAGGGCGATTTCCTCCTCGCGCGAGAGCAGGTCGGTGCCGCTCATCTCGCGCAGGAACATGCGGACGGGGTCGTCAGAGCGGGCGAGGCTGGCCTCGTTGACATTGCCGCCCTCGGCGACTTCCTCCGCCTCACCCTCGGCGTCGGGCTCGGCCTCGCGGACTTCCTCGTCCTCTTCCTCGGCGGCGGCGGCTTCCTCGGCTTCCTCGGTGCGGACGTCCAGCGTTTCCGGGCTCTCGAACTCGTCGCCATAGTCGGGGCGCCAGTTGCGGCCGGGATTCAGCCCGGTGGGGCGATCGACCTCGGGAACCTCGCGCGCCAGAATGTCCCCAAACGCAGCCGTCCGCGGCTTGAGGGGGCCGCCCTCCGCATCGCCCTGGTCCGCCGCGCCGTAGGTAAACATCCCGTCCATCGATTCACCTGTTCGTTCGTGCTTGGGGACCTTGCGGCCCCAGAGCGTCCATGCCACGTCCTGCCGCCAGCCTCATGCCGGCCACAACCCCTTGCCACACCGGGGCGGGGTGGCTGGGACAGCAGGGTCAAAAAGGGATCAGCGCCACACCAGGGTGGCCGCGCATTCATTTAGGAAGGTTGACCGGCTCCAAACACCCCTGCGCGATTATCAGGCCCATCAGGCCTGCGCATGGCGCGCGCCGCCGCTCCCCTGCGGCCAGCGCGGCGGGGTGTTTAGCATGCTGTTCCAGCACTGTGTAAAAAAACCGCAGTCTTGCCCTTACGCAATCGCTTCCCCGCCATGCTGGCCGGGAATGGCATTTTCACCCCCCGTGCCTTCGTTTTCGGCGCCTTCGTTTTCCGCGCCCCTGTTTGCGGCATCGGCCAGCAGGGCGGCCCGGGCACAGGCCAGGACGGCCTCCCGCAGCGAGGCGACGACCAGCGGCACCTCCAGCGCGCGGTGCAGCGCATCATCCAGCAGCGCCTCCGGCGCGGTCCACAACCCCACCATCAGCGGCGTGCCCGACAGGCGCTGGCGGAGGCGGCGCAGCAGGTAGCGCAGATGCACCGGCGCGCCATTCCCCGGCATGGCGCCCATGGCCACGGCGCAGACACAGGCCATGCGCGCCCCCGGTGCCACGAACTGCCCGGCCAGGCGGCGCGAAACCTCGGCATGCGGCACCACCCGCGCCCCCAGGCCGTGCTTGCGCAGGATCTGCGCCAGCAGCAGGGCCGAGGCCTCGTCGAGCGGGCCGCGCCCGGCGACGCACAGCACCGCGCCATCGCGCCGCCACGCCTCGGGGATCACGGCGGGGTCGGGCCAGGGCAGCGCGGCCGGGCGTGGCAGGCGCTGCTCCGCCGGGGAGAGGCGCAGCATCCGCCCGGCCGGGCCCGGCTGGGGGATGGGCGGCTCGGCATCGTCATGCTCGTCCAGCGCCTCGGCCAGTTCGGCCACGCTGTCGCGGATGCGCTCCAGCTGCAGCGGCGTCACCAGCCCGCGCCGCACATCCGCCGCCGCCAGGGCCAGGCCCTTCAGCGCCACCTCATCATAATAAGAAGAGAGCGCGCGCTCCTTCAGCAGGGCCTCGGCCTGTTCCAGCGCCTCATCCGGGTCGCCGGCGAGGGCGCGCTGGTAGAAATTCTCCACCGGGGTCAGGGCCGGGCGGTCCCCCAGCAGCACATCGAGGAATTCCAGCCGCTCCACATGCCGCCCCAGGACGACGAGGCAGAGCGTCACGGGGGTTGCGATGATCAGGCCGATGGGCCCCCAGATCCAGCTCCAGAAGATGGCGGCGACCACTACCGAGACGGGGGACATGCCGGTGCTGTGGCCATAGGCCAGGGGCTCCACCACATGGGCCGCGACGGGCTCCACCGCCAGGAAGAGCGCCGCCGTCCACAGCGCCATGGACCAGCCGGGGTCCACCGCCGCGGCGAGGCCGATGGGCAGCACCGCCCCCAGCACGCCGCCAATATAGGGCACGAAGCGCAGCAAGGCCGCGACCAGCCCCCAGAGCAGCGGGCTCGGCACGCCGATGACCAGCAGGCCGAAGCCGATCACCGCGCCAAAGCCCAGGTTGATGCAAAGCTGCGCCAGGAAAAAGCGGCTCAGCCGGTCGGCCGCGTCGTCCATGGCGACGGTGGTGCGGTGCAGGTCGGTGGAGCCGAAGAGGCGGATCAGCCGGTCCCTGAGGTCCTCCCGCTGCAGCAGGATGAAGGTGGTGACGATGAGGACGATGCCCGCCTGCGCCAGCGGGCCGGCCAGCGGGGCGAGCAGGGTGCGCGCCATTTCCAGCGGCGTCATGTCGGGGCTGTGGATTTCCACCGGCAAGGGTGGTGCCACCGTTGCGGCGCTGGGGGGCGTGACCGAAGGCAAGGGCGGGGGGCTGTGGCCCAGCCCGCCCCCCAGGCGTTCCACCAGCCCATCCACCCGGCCGATGGTCATGGCGCGGATGGCCTCCAGTTTGCGCATCACCGTGTGCTGGTAGAGCGGTGCATTCTGCGCCAGATCCGCCAGCTGCGCGCCAATCAGCGAGGCCGCGGCCAGGATGATGCCCACCGCCACCAGGACGGCCACCAGCACCGCCGCCACCCGGCCTATTCTGGCCCGCCGCAGCAGCCGGGTGAGCGGCGAGAGCACCAGGCTCAGCAGAATGGCGAGGGTGACGGGGATCAGCACCTCCCGCCCCAGATAGAGCCCCGCCACGACGACGACGCCGCCGGCGAGGGTTGTCAGGCTGCGCAGGTCTGGTGTCTCGGCGGCCAGGATTTTCGCCTGTCCCCCCGGAGGAAGCGCGGCACGCGGGGCGGAATCAGGCATCGCGGATTCTCCGGCACTCTTGCGCCGGGCTAACGCGCCATGGCCGGAAAAGGATACCGCGGGGCGGGGTGTGGACTCTGCCGACCTGCATCGCCGGTGCAGAAAGCCACCTCCCCTTCTGTGCCCCATGCGACTGAAAAAAGTTTTTTGGTTCTTTTTTACAAAAAAGAACCCTGCCTTTTACTTCAACAGCTTTCGCACAGGCGGGGGTGAGGGATGCATGACCAGCCCTTCCGGCGTCAATTCCACTTTGGCATCGCGGTAGACGGCCTGGGCCAGTTGCAGGTTCTCGGTGAAAGCCGCCTTGAAATGCTTGCGCAGACGAATGCCGGCGCCGAACTGCGTGGCCAGGGCGGCCCAGCTGATCAATTTGCGATCATTCAGCGAATGCAGGCGGTAGGCCAGCCAGCAATAGACATCGAGCGCCATCGAGGAGTTGCGGATGTGCCGGATGGCGGCCTCATCCAGCGGCACGGCGTGCTGGCGCAATTGCTGGAAGAAGCTTTCGGAGAGGCGGGCTGTCTCGACGAAGAGATCCCCCTGCCCTCCTGCCCCGCCTGGATCATCCACGAACATCGCGATATCAACGATGTTCTGGTTCACCAGCACGCTGGTGCCATTGCGCGAGAAGTGGAAGGAGAGGCGGCAGCGGCTGATGCGGTCCGCCTGCTCGCGCACCAGCTTGGTCGTCTTGCCGCCCACCGAGACGCCGAGGCGCCCCAGGAAGTCTCGCAGCGAACGCCCCAACTGCACATCGCGCGAGCCGGTCCGCAGCGCCTCGGATTGCAGATAGATCAGGATCAACCGGGCGATGGCGCCGAAGGGCACGCCCACATGGGTTGGCGTGCCATCCTGCGCGAGACGTACACCCGGCTCGACCAGGAGGGTGAGGCTATCCGTCTCCAGCTTCCAGATCGCGGCGTCGTCTTCCGGCCGGCGGTGTGGCAGCGCCGTCTGGCACCAGCCGGAGTGGATGTAGCCGATCCCGATATCCTCATCGGCCGCCCAGGAGGCGGCGGCCTCGACAATGCGCGGCCCACGGCGCCCTTCGACCAGCTCCCGGCTGGCCTGCCGCCCGTGTGTCTCGATGAGGGTATGGACCGTGGCCATGACCATCCATTTGCGATTGCCGGCGGAGATTGGCGCGATGTCGCCGCGCTGTCGATGTGGACTCTGCCGACCGAAAACTAGTTGAAGGTATTTGTTTCTACTATTTGCTCTGTGCCGTCAGAGTCCTCGGGACAATTTCTTTAAGCCCTTGATTCCTCCTCCTGCCTGGGCGGCAGAGTCCACGTTTTGGCCGCCAGAGTCCACGCTGGTGGCTGTGGCCGACTCCACCGCTGGCCCCGGGAAGGGCAGGTGTGGACTCTGCCGACCCGTTCCGGCCGTGGTGCGTGCTGGCAAGGGCCGTTCGGATCAATCGCTTGGCCCTGGTCGCCAGAGTCCACACCCCTGCGGCGCAGGGTGGGCCATGCGCCGCAGGGTGGTCGCTAAAGTCCACGCGCCCGCGTTCCTTGTGGAAGGGGCCTTGTGGAAGGGGGCGGCGTGGCAGCGGGCGGTGGCCCCTGCCCTCACCCGCCCCTGCCTTTACTCACCCTGGGCCCGGAAGGCGGCGTAGAGCGCATCGAGCTGCCCCACCAGGAAGCGGCCGAATTCCGGCTCCAGCCGCTCATTGACCGTCAGGCGCAGCCCCTGCGGGCCAGGCTCGACGCGCACCAGCGGGTCGCCCTGCGGGGTGCGCCACCAGGGGTCGCTCTCCGCCGCCGGCTTGCCGTCGCGCAGGGCGGCGAAGATCTTCTGGAAGCGGGCATCGCTGTTCAGGGCGCGGAAGCCGGGGCTGGCCATGACGCGCCCGGCCAGTGCGGCGGCTTCCGGCTGGGCGAAGAGGCGCTGCATCTCGAGCCAGCGCGGCCGCCCGGTGCGCGGCGCGGCGCCGATCGCCAGGATGACCGGGCGGGGAATGGCGCGCACCACCTGGAGATAGCGCGTCATCTCCGCCGACTGCACGGCGAGGGCGGCATGCAGGGTCGGCCGGTCGAAGCCGCGCGCCTCCAGATGGGCGGCGAAGAGGGCGCGCTCGATAAAGGTGAGGTTGCGCCGCTCGATATTCTCCTTGCCCTGGGCCACCACCAGCTCGGCATCGCTGAGCGGGCGGATGACGGCCTTGAGCGGGATGCCGAGGCGGCGGACGGCGATCAGCCGGCGGTGGCCATAGGCCATCTGATAATGGCCCGGCTTCTCCGGATGCGGGCGGACGAGCACCGGCACCTGCTGGCCGGATTCGGCGATGCTCTGCACCAGCTCGCCCAGCTCCGCCTCACTATCCCCGGCGATGCGGTCGCTGACGAAGGAGGCCTCGACCAGGGCGGGGTCGAGGGAGACCACGGCCTCTCCGGCCTCGACGCGGGCGCGCAGGGCCTCGGCCTCCTCGCGCAGCTGGCCGAGGCTGAGGCCCATGGCGCGCACGGCGCCGGAGGGCACGCGCTGGCCGGCGGGGGTGGCCGGGCTGTCCTCGGCCTCCGGCGCGGCGCCGAGCAGGCGGCGGAGCGTGTCCTTGCGGCTCATCGGGCGGCGCGGCCCCAGGCCTGGGCGACCAGCTGGCGCACCTCGCCATTCACGGCGTCCAGGGCCTCGGCGGCGCGGTTGTAGGTCTCGCGGCTGAAATTCTGCGGCCCCACCTCATAAAGGGTCTGCTTGGTCAGTCCGGCATCGGAGATGGCGGTGGACTTGATCATGGGGTTGGTCAGCACGCGTTCGCCGAAGAGGCTGCGCAGGAAGCCGACCACCTGGGTCTGCGGCCCGTCCTGCGGCTCGTAGCGGGTGACGAGGTAGCGCAGGAAGTCGTAGTCCAGCCGCCCGCCGGCCTCGCGCACCACGGCGAGGAGGTCGGCCGTCATCAGCAGGAACTGGCACATGCTGGCGATGTCGAGCATCTGCGGGTGCACGGTGATGAGCACGCCGGTGGCCGCGCAGAGGGCGGCCAGGGTGAGGAAGCCGAGCTGGGGCGGGCAGTCGATGACGACGATGTCGTAATCCGCCTCGACGGTGGCCAGGGCTTCGGTCAGGCGGGTGAAGAACAGGGTCTCCCGCGCGCGTTCGGACTGGGCGAGCATGCGGGGGGTATCGTGCTCGAACTCGTGCAGTTCGAGGTTGGCGGGCACGATGTCGAGCCCGGCGATATAGCTCGGCCGGATCACCTCGCGCAGCGGGCGGCGTTTTTTGTCGTAGCGCAGGGCGGCGTAGAGGGTCTCGTTCTCGCCGATGTCGAGTTCCGGCTGGTAGCCGAAGAGGGCGGAGAGGCTGGCCTGCGGGTCGAGGTCGAGGGCGAGGACGCGGTGGCCCTGGAAGGCCAGGTACTGTGCCAGATGGGCGGCCGTGGTGGTCTTGCCCGAGCCGCCCTTGAAGTTGGCGACGGCGATGACCTGGAGGTGGTCCTGCCCCTGGCGCTGGGGCGAGGCCGGGCGGCCCTTGCCTTTGAGCAGGCCGCGCAGGGCGTGGATCTGTTCCAGCGTATAGGCGCGGCGGCCGCCGGGGCCTTTTTCCGGCACCGGCCCTTCGCCGGCCAGGGCAAGCTGGCGCAGGTAGGAATCGCTGATGCCGAGCAGGGTGGCGGCCTCGCCGCTGGAGAAGCGGCGGAGGGTCTTTTGGGCGGCTGGAGGAAAAATGCGGTTGCGCAGCAGGGCGAGCTGGGCGCTGAGGGCCTGGGCATCGGCGCCGATGCGCTGGTCGATCGGTTCCGGCGGGGCGGAGGAGATGGGCATGGCCGACGCTTTTCTCCGGCAATAAGGCGATTTGGCGTTAGAATAGCAGAGTGGCGTCGAATTGCATCCCGCCCGTTGTCCTGCCTGTCTGGCCGTTGACAGCTGTCAATGGCGGCGCCTGGGCGCGGCCCCCGCGGCAGGCGTTGACAGCTGTCAACGGCCGGGCGCGCTGGTTCAGGCCGCCCTTGTCGCGCCATACTCCCAGGCCAGATGCAGGCGCGGTGCCCACAGGAGGTTGTCACCCTTCCCCATGACGCCGCTTCGCCCCGCTCTTCTCCCCACCCTTTTCCTGGTGTTGCTGGCCGCCCTGCCGGTGGCCCCGCTCCCCGCGGCCGAGCCGCCCGCCTCCCCCGGCATGGGTTCCCCCGGCATGGCCGAGCTGGGGGCCGGTGCCCTCGGAGTTGGTGCCTTGGGGCGGATCGAGCCGGCCTCGCGCATCCGCCGCCTCGCCGCACCGGGGGGGATGAATGTCACCCGGCTCGGCCGGCTGCTGGTGGAGGAAGGGCAGGCGGTGGCCGAGGGGCAACTCCTGGCCGAACTGGCCGACGCGGCGCAGAAGGATGCCCAGGCCGCCCGCGCCGCCGCCGCCCTGGCCGAGGCCGAGGCCAGG
>NZ_JANFNY010000111.1 GCF_024437745.1 Roseomonas sp. GC11
CGCCCGCCCCCGCCGCGCCCCCAGCCGCCGCCGCGCCCGCCGCCGTGCCCGCCGCCGTGCCGGACCCCGTGGTGGCCCGCGTGGATGGGAAGGAACTCCGCCGCTCCGACATCAGCGCCGCCCTCGCCCAGCTCCCCGCCGAGCTGCGCGCCGCGCCGGAGCAGATGCTCTTCCCCCTGGTGCTGGACCAGCTCATCGCCCAGCAGGCGCTGGTGAACGCCGCCCGCGCCCAGGGGCTGGACAAGGACCCCGCCGTCCAGGCCGCCATGCGCCGCGCCGAGGATGAGCAGCTCCAGCAGGCCCTGCTGCGCCGCGAGATCGCCCCCGCCCTGACACCCGAGGCCCTGCGCGCCCGCTATGACAGGGAAATCGCCGGCAAGCCGGGCGAGGAAGAGGTGCATGCGCGCCACATCCTGACCGCCACCGAGGCCGAGGCCCGCGCCGCCCTGGCCGAGGTGCGCAAGCCCGGCGCCGATTTCGCCGCCATCGCCCGCCAGCGCTCCACCGGCCCCGGCACCCAGCAGGGCGGCGACCTCGGCTTCTTCAAGAAGGGCGACATGGTGCCCGAATTCGCCGAGGCCGCCTTCGCCCTCAAGCCCGGCGAAATCAGCCGCGACCCGGTGAAGACCGCCTTCGGCTGGCACGTCATCAAGGTGGAGGAGCGCCGCGCCGCCCCGCCGCCGAGCTTCGAGGAAAGCCAGGACAGCCTGCGCCAAGCCGCCTTCGAGGAAGCCGTCAACGCCGCCGTCGAGCGCATCCAGGCCGCCGCGAAGATCGAGCGCTTCAACCTCGACGGCTCCCCCGCCACGCCGCGCTGAAGTTTCAGAAAATCTTCTTTTTCTGAAGAAAAAGAAGCAAAAAGACTTTTTTCAGCTTAGCGTCCCGCCTCAGGCCCAGGGCGGGGCGCCAACTGAAAAAAGTTTTTTGGTTCTTTTTTACAAAAAAGAACATTTTTCTTCTGCTTTCCTGCCCATCCCCGCGCCGCATGGACGCCGCCCCCCATCCCGCTAAAAGGGGGGGCATCGCGGCGCGGGGCTGTTCTCCGCGCCGCCTGTAGCGACCCGGCAAAGGACCGCCCGCATGGCTGGCAAGGATCTTCCCGTCTCTCCCCTCGCGGTGCCGCTGCCCGCCGTGCCGCCGATCGCCGGCGTGAAGCTGGGCGTCGCGGCGGCGGGCATCCGCTACAAGGGGCGCAACGACCTCACCTTCATGGAATTCGCCCCCGGCACGACGGTGGCGGGCGTCTTCACCCGCAACAAGTGCCCGGGCGCGCCGGTGGACTGGTGCCGCACCGCGCTGAAGGGCGGCAAGGCCCGCGCCCTGGTGGTCAATGCCGGCAATGCCAATGTCTTCACCGGCAAGCCGGGGCGGGACGCGGTGCAGGCCACGGCCGATGCCGCCGCCGCCCTGGTCGGCTGCAAGCCGAAGGAGGTCTTCCTCGCCTCCACCGGCGTCATCGGCGAGACGCTGCCGCATGAGAAGCTGACCGCCGCCCTCCCCGCCCTGCACGGCAAGCTGTCGGAAGATGGCTGGGAAGGCGCCGCCCGCGGCATCATGACCACCGACACCTTCCCCAAGGCCTGCGTCCGCAAGGCCGAGATCGGCGGCGTCGAGGTCACCATTGCCGGCATCGCCAAGGGCAGCGGCATGGTGGCGCCGGACATGGCCACCATGCTCTGCTTCATCGCCACCGACGCCAAGATCCCCGCCGCCGCCCTCCAGGCCGTGCTGAAGAAGGGCGTGGATGCCAGCTTCAACCGCACCACGGTCGATTCCGACACCTCGACCAGCGACACGGTGCTGGTCTTCGCCACCGGCCAGGTGAAGCACCCGCGCGTCCCCGCCGAGGGCGGCGCCATGCTGAAATCCTTCGCCAAGGCGCTGCACGCGCTGCTGCTCGACCTCGCGCTCCAGGTGGTGCGCGATGGCGAGGGGGCGCAGAAGCTGGTCCGCATCGACGTGACGGGCGCCACCACCACGCGCTCGGCGCAGAAGATCGCCATGGCCATCGCCAATTCCCCGCTGGTCAAGACCGCCATCGCCGGCGAGGACGCCAATTGGGGCCGCATCGTCATGGCCGTCGGCAAGGCGGGCGAGCCGGCGGAGCGCGACCTGCTCTCGGTCGCCGTCGGCGGCACCTGGATGGCGCGCGAGGGCGGCGTGGTGCCGGGCTATGACGAGGGCCCGGTGGTGGCCCACATGAAGGGCCGCGAGATCGAGATCGCCGTCGATCTCGGCCTGGGCAAGGGCAAGGCCACCGCCTGGACCTGCGACCTGACCCACGGCTACATCGACATCAACGGCTCCTACCGCTCCTGAGGGCACCGGGGCCGCCCCGCGCGGGGCGGCCCGCTTCCTCAGGCCGCGCCGTGCGGCCGCTGCTTTCAGGCCACGCAATGCCGGCCGGGCGGGCCCGGGGACGAGCCAGGGCGGTCCCAGGGCGGGCCAGGGCGAACCCGCACGGAATCGGCCGCCCAGCCCCCTTGCCCCATCCGGCAAGGCGGCCTTCAATCCACATTCCTGTTACCACTCCCACGGCACCCGAGGAGATCAGCCCGATCGTGCCCCCGGCATGCTGAACCGCACGCACGCCCTGCTGGATCTGTGCCTCCGCGAGCGCCCGGCACGCTGGAACTGGGTCATCAGCCTCACCCTCTTCCTGGCCGCCCTGCTCGCGCGCCTCGCCCTGCAGGGCCTGCTGCCGCAGGGCTTCCCCTTCATCACCTTCCTGCCGGCGGTGGTCCTCACCACGCTGGTCTGCGGCCTCTGGTACGGCATGGCCGTCACCTTCGCCTCGGGCTTCTGCGCCTGGCTCCTCTTCATTCAGCCACAGGGCGGCTACCTGATGAACCAGGCCACCGCCATGACCTTCTTCGCCTCGCTGGTGACGGTGGATGTGCTGCTGATCGCCTCCATGCGCGGCGCCCTGCGCCGCCTGCGCGCCGAAAGCGCCCGCCAGTCCCGCGAGCGCGAACTCAGCCAGCAGCTCGCCCACACGCGGGAGGTGATGCTGCAGGAGGTGCAGCACCGCGTCTCCAACAACCTCCAGATGCTCGCCGCCATGATGCTGCTGCAACGCGGCGCGGTGCGCGACCCGGAGGCCCGCCGCATCATCGACACCGCCGCCCAGCGCCTGGAACTCATCGCCCGCATCCAGCGCAACCTGCAGCAGCCCCAGGGCGGCGGCCTGCCCTTCCACCACCTGCTGCGCAGCCTCTGCGGCGATGTGCTGGTCGCCAGCGGCGCCCGCGGCGTCGCCGCCACCATCGAGGCCGACCCCATCACCCTGCCGCCCGAACAGACCGTGCCCGTGGCCCTGATCGTCGCCGAGCTGGTCGCCAACGCGGTGGAACACGGCTTCGCCGGGCGCGAGAGAGGGGACATCACCATCACCCTCCTCCGCCAGGAGGAAACGCTGCAACTGAATGTCGAGGATAATGGCGCGGGACCGCCGCCGGGCTTCACCCTGGAGGGCAGCAACAGCCTCGGCCTGCGCATCGTCCGCGCCCTGGCCCAGCAGATCGGCGGGCGCTTCGAGATGCACCCCCTGCCGCGTGGCACAGCCTGCCGGCTGAGCTTTCCGGCTCCGAAGGAGGAGGAAGAATAGGGGGGGGAAGTCAGGGACTTCTTTTTCTGAAGAAAAAGAAGCAAAAAGACTTTTTCAGTCAGCGTCCTGCCTCAGCTCCCTGGCGGGACGCTGACTGAAAAAAATCAGGCGACGCCGTTGCGGCCCATCTCCAGGAACTTCTCGCGGCGGCGCGCCTTCAGCGTGCCGGAGTCAAAGGCCAGCAAAGGCTCCAGGCAGGCCCAGACCTGCGCGCCAACCGCCTCCACCGCCTTCTCCGGGGCGCGGTGCGCGCCACCCAGCGGCTCCGCCACCACCTGGTCGATCAGGGCGAGGCGGCGCAGATCCTCGGCCGTCAGCTTCAGCGCATCGGCGGCGGTGCTGGCCTGCGCGGCATCGCGCCACAGGATGCTCGCGCAACCCTCGGGGCTGATCACCGAATAAATCGAGTGCTCCAGCATCAGCACCCGGTCCGCCGCCGCCAGCGCGATCGCGCCGCCCGAGCCACCCTCGCCAATGATGGTGGAGACGATCGGCACCGGCGCATCCAGGCAGGCCTCGATGGAGCGCGCGATGGCCTCCGCCTGGCCACGCGCCTCCGCCTCGATGCCCGGGAAAGCGCCCGACGTGTCGACAAAGGAAATGATGGGCAGGCCAAAGCGGCCCGCCAGCTCGATCAGCCGGCGCGCCTTGCGGTAGCCCTCGGGCTTGGCCATGCCGAAATTGTGCTTCACCCGGCTCTCGGTGTCCGTGCCCTTCTCGGTGCCCAGCACCATCACGGCACGGCCCCGGAAACGGCCCATGCCGCCGATCACCGCCGCGTCATCGGCAAAGGCGCGGTCGCCCGCCAGCGGCGTGAAACCCTCGATCAGCCCGCGCACATAGGAGAGGCACTTCGGCCGCTCTGGATGGCGCGCCACCTGCGTCTTCTGCCACGGCGTCAGCTTGGCGTAAGTGGCCTGGAGCAGCTTCTCCGCCTTGTCCGACAGACGGCCGACTTCCTCCGCCACGTCGATCCCGCCCGCATCCGTGGTGCGGCGCAATTCCTCGATCTTGCCCTCCAGCTCGGCAAGCGGCTTCTCAAAGTCCAGGAAGTGGCGCATCGCAATCCCGTCTGTCACAGCACCGCAAAAGAGGCGGCAGGCGCGGCCCCGCCACTAGCGCAGAAGCCCCGGCAAGGCCAGGGGGAGACAGGTTGGGAGACAGGCTTGGGAGCAGGCTGGGCGGGCAGTCCGGGGGCGCTGGCGCCCCGCACGGACATACGGCACCGACACACGGCCCGCGGGCCAGGGGCGCCCGCCGGCGCCAGGGTCAGGTGGCGGCGCCCGCCGGCGGCTCCTCGTTGATCGAGGTCACCCGCCAGTGCCCCCCCTGCCGCTCCAGCCGGGTGAGCGACAGGTTCTTCACCGAAAGCTGGAAGGCCTGATGCGCATCCAGCCCCAGCGCATGCGAAACCGCGGCGCGAATCGAACCGCCATGCGCAATGATCACGATATCGTGACCCTCCAGCCGCTCCGCCAGTTCCTCCAGCGCGGCGCCGGCGCGGGCGGTCACATCCGCCAGGCTCTCGCCGCCCGGCGGGCGCTCCCCCGCCGCATGCGGCCAGAAGGGGTGCGGCGGCTCGGTCAGCAGCGCGCTGAAGGCCTCATGCGTGATGCCCTGCCACTGGCCCAGATGCTGCTCGGCGAAACGCGGCTCCACCGCCATCGCCACAGGCGGGTAGCCGGCGGCGAAAATCGCCTCCGCCGTTGCCCGCGTGCGGGACAGCGGCGTGTGGAACCAGCGCGCCCCCTCCGGCAGGCGCTGGGCCAGCCAGCGATAGGCGGCGCCCTCCTGCGCCATCGTCAGGGCGCAGACGGAAACGTCCATGTCGCCATACATCAGCACCCGCGCGGAGGGTTCGACGATGGCGTGGCGGATCAGGAAGAAGCGGGTCGTCTGGGTCACGCCCCCCCGCTTAAAGCAGATCCCGCCATGGGGAAATCTCCCCCCTGCCCCGGGTTGGGCCGGGTGGAGGGGCAGGCCACGCTTTACGCGGCCTTTACCCGACCCGGCGGATGCTGCGGGCCTTCCGGCGGGCCGCTTGCCCGGGCGCGCCGGCCGCCTTGTCCCGGAACCGCCCCCCGCCCCGGGGGCCAAAGGAGTGCAGGATGCCCGGCCCGACGCCCGATTCCCCGTTCCACGACCGCACGCCCGCCGCCACGGCGCCCCCTGGCGAGAACGCCCCCTCCCCCCTCCCCGCCGCGATCAAGGCCGCGCAGATGAACGCGGCTCCCCTGAAGCAGGCCTTGCTCAACCAGGGTGCCCTGAAGCAGGCCGCGCTGAATCAGCCGCCCCCGCCCCAGGCGCCGCTGAACCCGCCCGCGCTGAGCCAGGCGCCGCCCAAGCCGCCGCAGGCTCCGGTGCACACCGCTGCCCTGGCCGAGCACGCCGCGCGGCTCGCCTTCTCCATGCGCCTGCCCGGCTGGGCGGAGACGCCGCCGGCCGGCGCCCTGGCCTCGCTCGCCGCCGCCATGGCCCTGCGCCTCACCCTGCATGTGGAAGGCGGCATCGGCTTCGACACCGCCGCCGTGCTCCAGGAGAGCCCGCCCGGCCAGAACCCCGAGCCCACGCCCGAGGAACTCATCCAGGCCCTCGCCCGCCTGCTGCGCAGCCAGGAGGATGGGCCGGACCGCTTCTGGTTCGGCTGACGCCTATTCGCCGATATTGCTCAGCGCACCGCTGCGCCGCGCCGCCTCGAACTGGCCCAGGAACACGCGGCCCAGCAGCAGCAGCCACAGCCCGTCCAGCGCGAAGGCCGCCAGCAGGTGGCCCGTCTCCACCCGCCCCTCCAGCACCGCCGCGCGCATGCCCTCGAAGACATGCGCCGCCGGCAGCGCCGAGGCCACCCATTGCAGCGGCACCGGCAGCGTCGAGACCGGGTAGAAGACGCAGGCGAAGGGCGTCAGCCCGAACAGCACCGACCACGCCAGCGGCTCCGCCCCCGCCCCGTGCCGCAGGATCAGGGCGGTGACGCCGAGCGCCACGGCCCAGCCCATCATCATCAGCGCGGCGAAGAACAGCACCACCACCGGCCCCAGCGCGAAAAGCCCGAAGCCATAGAGCAGCCAGGCCAGCCCCACCGCCGGCAGCACGCCCACCAGCATGCGCAGCGTGCTCATCACGACCAGCCCCGCCACCAGTTCGCGCGGGCGCAGCGGGCTGACGAAGAGATGGCCCA
The DNA here is from genome assembly GCF_024437745.1 of Roseomonas sp. GC11. Lineage (GTDB taxonomy): Bacteria > Pseudomonadota > Alphaproteobacteria > Acetobacterales > Acetobacteraceae > Pseudoroseomonas. Next base: position 6,786 of record NZ_JANFNY010000111.1, read on the forward strand.
GGTTGCGGCTCCACACCTCCTCCAGGAAGGAGAGGGCAAAGCCCATCTGGCTGCGCAGCGCCACCTCCCATAGCAGCACGCCGCCGAGCAGCACCCCCGCCGCCACCGTGCCCGTGTTCTGCTGCACCCCCGCCAGATAGGCGGTGACGAAGCCCCAGACGAGCATCTGCAAGACAGGCCAGTACATCAGCTCGATCAGCCGCGGCCAGGAGCGGCGGTAGAGCGCCAGATGACGGTAGACGAGGCCCCAGACCCGCCGGGCCGCCAGCTGCGCGCCGCTCATGCCGCCGCCTCCCCGCCGGCCTGCCGGCCGCGCGCGATATCGAGAAAGACATCCTCCAGATTGTCCCGCCCAAAGCCGGAGACGAGCTCCGCCGGGCTGCCCTCGGCCACCAGCTGCCCCCGCTTCATCATCAGCACATGGCCGCAGAGGCGTTCCACCTCCGCCATGTTGTGGCTGGCCAGCAGGATGGCGCAGCCGCTGCGCGCCCGGTAACGCTCCAACCAGCCGCGCACCCAATCCCCCGTATCCGGGTCCAGGCTGGCGGTGGGCTCGTCCAGCAGCAGCAGCTCCGGCTCGTTGATCAGCGACTTGGCCAGCGCCACCCGCGTCTTCTGCCCGGCCGAGAGCTGGCCCGCCGGGCGCTCCAGGATATCCTCCAGGTGCAGCTCGGCCGCCAGCTCGGCGATGCGCCGCTCCGCCCGCGCCACGCCGTAGAGATGGGCATAGACGCGCAGATTTTCGGCCACGCTCAGCTTGTGCGGCAGGGCGACATAGGGCGAGGAGAAGTTCATCCGCGCCAGGGCCGCGAAGCGGTCCCGCGCCATGTCGTGCCCCAGCACCGTGACGCGCCCCGCGCTCGGCACCAGCAGGCCGAGCAGCATGGCGATGGTCGTGCTCTTGCCCGCCCCATTGCCGCCCAGCAGCCCCCAGGTGGCGCCGCGCGGCAGGCGGAAGCTCAGCCCCTCCACCGCCGTGGTGTCGCCATAGCGCTTCGTCAGGCCCTCGGCCTGGATCACCGGATCGTTCCGCATGCCTTCGCATGAGGGAAGGCAACGCGAAATGTCCAGAGGAAGACGGAAATTTATAAGAATTTTCTTTTTCTGAAGAAAAAGAAACAAAAAGACTTTCTTTCCGTTTGGCGGCCCGCCTCAGACCTTACGCGGGACGCCAAACTGAAAAAAGTTTTTTGGTTCTTTTTTTCTAAAAAAGAACAAGAATTGATCTCAAACCGGATCCGGCGAGAAGAATTCCCGCAGCCAGAGGCGCAGCCGGGAGGGTGGCGGCCCCTGTTCTTCCCTCTCCTCCTCCTCCGGCGGGCCGAGGCGGCGGGTCAGGGCCTGGAGGCGCAGGTCCTCCGGCATGGTGGCGCTGGCCGCGGCGGCGACGCGCTGGGCCGCCGCGTGATGGCCGGTGCGCTCCAGCGCGCGGGCCCAGCCGATATGCGCCTCCGCCCGCTCCGGCAGCCCCTGGACGGCGGTGCGGAAGATGGGTTCCGCCTCATAGGGCTCGCCCAGATAGAGCAGAAGCTGGCCGAGCCAGAGGCAGGCCTCGGGGTCGTCGCGCAATTCGCGCACGGCCTCGCGCGCCAGTTCGGCGGCGGCCTGGCGCTCGCCGCGCGCGGCCATGCTGTGGCTCAGGCCGAGCAGGGCCTGCGGGTGGTGCGGGGTGTGCTCCAGCAGGGTGCGGAACTGGGCCTCCGCCTCCTCCGCCCGCCCCAGGTCGAGCAGCAGCCGGGCGAGGTAGAGGCGCAGCTCCGCCTGTTCCGGCATATGCTCCAGCGCCTCGAGGCAAAGCGCGACGGCCTCATCCTGCTTCTTCTGCGAGACGAGCAGCTTGCCCAGCGCCTCATAGGCGGCGACGAGCTGCGGGTGGCGGCCCAGGATCTCGCGATAGAGGCGCTCGCAGCTGGCCATCTCGCCCATGTTGTGCAGGATGGCGGCGAGGCGCAGGCCCAGCGTGGTATCCTGCGGCCAGGCGCGGGGCTGGAACAGGGCGAGGTCGCGCGCCTTGCGCTGCCGCTTCTGCGCGCGCAGGGCCTGGATGCGCAGCACCGTGTGGCGCTGCACGTCGGTCGAGGTGATGTTGGCCGGGATGCCGATGCGCCGGCCATGGCGCCACAGCCGGTTGGCCATGCGCAGATGGCCGCGCCGCATGGCCGCCGCCGCCATCTGCCGCACCCAGCGCCGGCTGACGCGCCGCCGCCCGCGCAGCATCTGGAACAGCCCCGGCGCGTCCTGCGCCAGGGCGAGGCGCAGCGCCTCGCCCAGGACATTGTGGTCCGCCAGGCGCCAGATGGCGGCATGGTCCATGAAGGGCGCGCGCACCCAGTGGGCGCCCAGGCGCTCACAGAGGCGAGTGGTCTGGCCGTGATCCTCGGGCAGATAGGGGTCGGCCATCACCACGGCATAGGCACCGGCCTCGCCCGGCCGCACCGCCATGCCGGCATGCAGCGCCGGGTCGTGGTATTTGTGGAAGCGGGTGTCCCACGGCACCTCGGCCGGGTCGATGCTGTCCTGCGGCGAGACGGCCAGCACCGCCTCCGCCCCCAGCCGCGCCGCGTGCTTCAGCGCGCCATGGCCGCCCATGCTGTAGCCATAGGTGATGGCCGGGCCACGCAGCGCCGCGCGCACCGCCGGCGCCGCCTTCTCGACCGAGGCGGTGGGATACCAGTTCTCCGCCTTCGGCACGAAGCCGATGGCGTTGAGCCCGAGCTTCCCCGCCGGATCCTGGCCCCAGATGACGTGCTCCTTCGGCCGGAAGCTCATATCGGCGAAGGTGATGAGGGTGAAGGGACCATCCGCCGGGTGGTGGACCACCAGGAGATGCTCGTCCTCATAGAGGATATGGCTGGTCATGGGCCGTGCCGGGGCGGGGCGTCAGCCCGCGCGCCCCGCCTCCTCCGGGGTTTGCAGGCGCAGCGACAGGGCGTGCAGCCCGCTGCCGAACTCCGCCTCCAGCGCCGCGTGGACGGCGCGGGAGCGCGCCACGCGGTTCATCCCGGCGAAGGCCGGGCTGGTGACGGCGATGGTATAATGGGTCTCACCCCCCGGCCGGGCGCCGGCATGGCCGGCATGGCGGTGGCTGTCGTCCTGGATGGTGATCTCGGCCGCGGCGAAGGCCGCGCCCAGGATGTCCCGCATGCGTTGGGCGCGTGTCAGCATGGAGAGGAGATTTTTCACGCCCGCCGTCGCCTGCCAAGCGAAAGGTTTGCGATCTGCCGCCTTGCGGCCCCCGCGGTCCAGGCCCATAAACCTGCAAATGGCCCGTCGCGGCGAACGTCCCCGATCCGACAGCTCCACCCCCTTCACGCCCTGCGATGCGCCGGGTTGCGAAGCCGCGGGCGAGTTCCGTGCTCCGCGTGACCGGTCACGCCTGCGCGACTATTACCATTTCTGCCTCGAGCATGTCCGGGCCTACAATCAGGCCTGGGACTACTACAAGGGCATGAGCCCGGATGAGATCGAGACGGCGCTGCGCGATGACAGCGGCTGGCAGCGGCCGACCTGGCCGCTCGGCCGGCTGGGCGGCAACCGCAAGCTGAACCCCGAGATCTTCCGCGACCCGCTCGGCCTGTTCGGCGAGGCGCCGCCCACCCCGCGCAAGAGCGCCAAGGAGGCACCGCCGGAACTGCGCGCGGCGCTCGACATGCTCGGACTCGGCTGGCCGCTCGAGGAAGAAGCGTTGCGGGCACGTTACAAAGAGCTCGCCAAGCGATACCATCCGGACACCAATGGCGGCGACAAGACCGCCGAGGACCGTCTGAAGGACATCAACAGGGCCTATAGCCTGCTGCGCAAGCGGCTGGCGAATGTGGCGGGGCCAGATGGCTCGGGCGAGGGCGCGGGGGCCAAACCCGCTTCCTCCTCCGCGAGCCGGGCCGCATGACGAACGAGCGAGAGACAGAGACCGGCCGCGCGGCGCGCGGCGGCAGAGCCGAGAGCGAAGAGAGCCCGATGACCAAGGTCGCTACCCTTTCCGATCAGCGCCCCACTTCCGCGATCGACCTTCCGGACATCACCGTGAAGGTGCGCGAGGTGTTCGGCATCGACAGCGACCTGGAGGTGCCTGCCTTCTCGGTCCGCACCGAGCATGTGCCCGAGGCCGACCCCACCTACAAGTTCGACCGCGACACCACCCTGGCCATCCTGGCGGGCTTCGCCTTCAACCGCCGCGTCATGATCCAGGGCTACCACGGCACCGGCAAGTCCACCCATGTGGAGCAGGTGGCGGCGCGGCTGAACTGGCCCTGCATCCGCATCAACCTCGACAGCCACATCAGCCGCATCGACCTGATCGGCAAGGACGCCATCGTCCTCAAGGATGGCAAGCAGGTGACGGAGTTCCGCGAGGGCATCCTGCCCTGGGCGCTGCAGCACCCCTGCGCCATCGTCTTCGACGAGTATGACGCCGGCCGCCCGGACGTGATGTTCGTCATCCAGCGCGTGCTGGAGGTCGAGGGCAAGCTGACGCTGCTGGACCAGAACCGCGTCATCCGCCCGCATGGCGCCTTCCGCATCTTCGCCACGGCCAACACCGTGGGCCTGGGCGACACCACCGGCCTCTACCACGGCACCCAGCAGATCAATCAGGGCCAGATGGACCGCTGGAACATCGTGGCCACGCTGAACTACCTGCCGCATGCGCAGGAGAGCCAGATCGTCGCCGCCAAGATGGGCCTGAAGCCGGACGACGCCGCCGGCAAGAAGCAGATCGACGCCATGGTGGCCCTGGCCGACCTGACGCGCGCCGGCTTCATCGCCGGCGACATCTCCACCGTCATGTCGCCGCGCACCGTCATCACCTGGGCGGAGAATGCGCGCATCTTCGGCGATGTCGGCTTCGCCTTCCGCCTCTCCTTCCTCAACAAGTGCGACGAGGCGGAGCGCTCCACCGTCGCCGAGTACTACCAGCGCTGCTTCAACGAGGAAGTGCCGACCGGGCTGCTCGGCCGCAAGGGCTGATGCCGTGGCCAGGAGGGGCGCCGCCCCTCCTGGACCTCCCCGCCAGGAACCTGAGGTTCCTGGACCTCCCAACAGAAGGCGGGGTTCGGGGTGGCCCTGCCACCCCGGCGGGGGTTCGGGGGGGGGGCCCCCGATCCTGAACCATAGACGCGATCAAGTTTTTCGGGACCAAGGT
>NZ_JANFNY010000112.1 GCF_024437745.1 Roseomonas sp. GC11
GAAGACCGCCCGATCATTCCTCGGCATCCTCTGCCTCGCAGCCACCGCAGACTGGATCAAGCTCTAACAGGCCTTAGGCTATGCCGAGAACTGGTCCGACATCTCCCGGAAGTACCGCGCCACGATGCAGTATCGCTGCGAGGATTGCCGTGTCGACTGCAACCAGGCCAAGCATCTTCTGGATGTGCACCACCAGAACAGTGTGACGATGGATAACCGCCGCAGCAATTTGCGCGCCCTGTGTAAAACCTGCCATGCCGCCCGACACCCCAATTGGTACGAGATCGACGCACAGGACAGGCAAAAATTACAACAGATGCGCGCCGCGCAAGGTCTCGTGCGGCCCTGATATCTCTGAGATGCCCTATCAGGGTGGAGGAGCGCCACCGCCAGGGCAAGGCCACACAAGCTTGTCGTGCAGGAAAGGCCTTATGCCACGGCGCGGCGACGCACCTCATCGAGGATATCGATCAGCGCGACGACCTCGGCTTCACGGAAAACGCCCTCGACGCCTTTGGCACTCAGGCGCGTGTAGGGGGCCTCATACAAGCGCCCAGGATCGACCACGCCGCTGCGCGTCAGGTTTTCGATGATGATCTGGATGAATTCGAGTTGGTTGGCCGAAAGCGTGCGCCCCTGAATGAAGGTGGCCACCGCCTGCTGCGCCGCCGCGCGGTCCAGGCCGACGAGGCTGCGGACGAACAGGCCCAGGCCCTCGCTCTCCGCCTTGGCTTTCTCGATTTCTTCCGGCGTGCCGGTGCCGCTCTCCACCAGCATGCGCTCCAACTCGGCCAGATCGGTGGGCGTCAGAGGCAGGTTGCCGCGCAGGCGGTGCACCGCGACATGATCCTCATGTGCCTGGAGGAAAGAGCGGGCCTTCTCACGGAACCGCGCGAAAGCATCCGCCGAGACGAAGGTTTCAAAGACGACTTCCTGCGCCGGCCCGATTTCATCAGTGAAGTTGGTGTAGAGGATGGGCCGCTTGGCGCGCTCGATCAGATGCACCAGGCCACGCAGCCGGCGGCGCACCGCTTCGAGTTCGGAGAGGCTGACATCCTGCCACCAGGCATCGCTCTGGAGATCGAGGATCAGCGGCATCTCAGCGGCGATGGCGGGGATCGCCCTGCCTTCCGCCAGCGCGGCTGCGAGGGTGGAAAGCTTGTCCCGGAGGCCATCATAGCCGCTGCGCGCACCCAGCACGCAAAGCTGAAGGTTCAACAGCAAAAGATCGAATTGCTTGGCCTCGATCCGTTCCGGCTCCAGGGCCGCCGGCAGGCCGGCCAGTTGGGCTGAAAGCGCATCACGCGCTTCGGCATCCAGCACCTCCCAGGCTTCGGGGCGGGAGAAGCGTTCCGCCATCCGCCGATGCGGACGCACCAGGAAATTGTCCAGCGGCATCGCCGCCACCTCGGCCCGCAGGCGGGCGGCCAGATCGGCGCGCAGCGTGGCCCCGGCTTCCTCCGCGCGATCCTCCGGGCGGCGCGCGTCAAGGCTGGTGATCACCTCCAGCCGGGCGCGGAACAGCCGCGCGGAGAGGCTGTCCGCCGTGCTGCCCTCAATGCGCGGCACGTCCTGGCTGAAAAATTCCAGGTTCTGGCAGAAATCGAAGACGTAGAAAAATTCCTTGTTCTGGCCTGCGCCGAAGACATCCGGGCAAAGGCGCGTGCCGCGGCCGATCATCTGCCAGAATTTTGTCTTGGAGCGTACCAGCTTGAAGAAAACCAGGTTCATCACCTGCGGCACATCGATACCGGTGTCCAGCATATCCACGCTGATGGCGATGTGCGGCACCTTGGCGGGATTCGAGAAATCATCGATCAGCGATTGCGCGTAATCCACCTGGAAGTCGATGACGCGCGCGAAGCTACCCTTGAGCTGCGGATAATTGGCATCGAAGCGCTGCTGGATGAATTCGGCATGCCGGTGGTTCTTGGCGAAGATGATGGTCTTGCCGATGCGGTCGCCGCCCTCGACCTTCTGGCCATGGGTCATCAGGTGCTGGAGCACCTTGTCCACCGTGTCCTGGTTGAACAGCCACTGGTTGACGGCCTCCGCCTCCACGCGGTCGGGCGGGCCGTCTTCCTCCTCCCATTCCATCTCATCCCAGCGTTCGCGGTCTTCCTCGGAAAGCTGGTCGTAGTGGATGCCCTCGCGCTGGAATTTCAGCGGCACGGAGACGGCGCGCATCGGCGCCAGGTAGCCATCCTTCACCGCGTCTTCCAGCGGGTAGGCGTCGGTCGGGATGCCGGTGTCGAGGTCGAAGAGAGAATAGGTGTTCTTGTCGATCTCATCCTTCGGCGTGGCGGTCAGGCCAACCAGGAGGCTGTCGAACCAGCGGAAGATGGCGCGGTAGCGGCGATAGATGGAGCGGTGCGCTTCATCCACGATGATCAGGTCGAAATGGCCGGGGCCGAAGCGGCGGCCATTGGGGCCGATCTCGTCGATCAGCGTCATCATCGTGGGGTAGGTGGAGACATAGACACGCCCCTGCCCGCCCCTGTCGGCCAGCAGGTTGACGGGGGCGGCCTCGGGCAGATGCGTCTTGAAGGCGTTCACCGCCTGCTGCACCAGCGCCGTGCGGTCCGCCAGGAAGAGGATGCGCTTGGCCCAGTTGGCGCGCATCAGCATGTCGCACAGTGCGATGACGGTGCGCGTCTTGCCCGCGCCGGTGGCCATGACGACCAGCGCCTTGCGGCGGTTGTGCTGCTCGAAGCTCTCACCGATGCGGCGGATGGCGCGGGTCTGATAGGGGCGCTCGGCGATGCTGGCGCGGATCTCGGTCTCGCCCAGGCTGCGGCGCGTGGTGCGGCGCTGCACCAGCAATTCCAGTTCTTCCCGCCGGTAGAATCCCTGAACCTCACGCGGGGGGTGGGCGGTGTCATCCCACAGCCAATGCTCATAGCCGTTGGTGGTGAAGATGACAGGGCGCTGGCCGTGCATGCGCTCCAGCGCATCGGCGTAGAGCTTCGCCTGCTGCTGGCCCTTGGCCGGGCTGTGGCGGGTGGCCTTGGCCTCCACCACCGCCAGCGGCTTGCCATCGGTGCCCCACAGCACATAATCCACGAAGCCGGTGCCGCTGGCATTGGGCATGCCGGTGACGGGCACCTCCACCACGCCGGGGGCCTGCGGGTCCCAGCCGGCTTCCCGCAGCAGGCTGTCGATATAGAGGTCGCGGGTCTGCGCCTCGGCATAGTCATGCGTGTCGGGGCGGGCGGCGTTGGCGGCGGCGGCCTTCGCCACCTCGGCGCGCAGCGCGGCCAGTTCGGCATCGAGCGAGGCGCGGGCGGCGCGTTCTTTTTCCAGTTCCTCGTCGCGGCGGCGCAGATCCTCATTCAGCCGGCGGAGCTGTTCCAGGCTCTGGCGCGCGATGGCCAGGGCCGGGGGCGGGATTTTCTGCGGGTCGAAGGCGAGGCTGTCGGGCGGCGGGGTGGTGCGCGCATAGTGGCGGGCGAGCCAGAAGCCGATTTGAAAAAGTTCCGCCAGGATGGCGCGGGATTCCGCCTCGGCCACCGGTTTGTTGCTGTGCACGGCGCGGTTGCCGGCATCCTTCACCAGCACCGCCTTACGATACACCGCCTCCCCCGCCAGCCGGCGGAAGGAGGGTTCTTGCAGAAGCGAGGCCAGATTGTCCTGGGCCGGCGGGGTCAGGCGCTGCTCGGCGCGGTAGAGCCAGGCAAGGGTGAGTTCCAGGAAGCGGCGGGCGTAGAAGAGGCTGGCGCGCGGGTCGCCGCGCGCCGCGGCCTCGGCGCGCGCGGCGGCGGCGTGGAGATCCGGCCACTCGGTTTGGAGAAAGCCGAATTGCGACATAGGGCTGCCTTTTTACAGCTCGCCGCGGAAGGCGCGGTGTTGGAGGGAGGCAAAGAGGGAATCGAGATTTGACCGACACCTAGCTGCACGATCTTGTTGAGCCTTCAACTCTCGCATTCGTTTCGAGTAGACCTTTTGAAGCTCAAAAGGCGGAAGGCGTAACTTAAAGGAGCGACAAGCTGGCAGTGGCAGGTGCTTTACAGTCGAGCCGGATCCTTGAGCATCAAATTGCTCCTTGCAAAACGGGTCCATGAACGAACGGAGTAGAAACTCAGCGCTCATTCTTGTGGATAAGGGTCTGTAAAGCATCAGTCTCTGCCCAAGAAAAACGTTATCGTCCGTCTCGATAATCCCAGCTTCTCCAACAGGAGCTTCGCGCGTAAGAATCACATCTCCCTTCCGGGGTGTGGCGCGCCGGTTCCATCTCTGGAAGGTTTCTTCGGAGACATATCGAACGTTCTCTAACTGGACGGTTCCGTTGCGAACATTGGTCGTCCGAATCATCTTGAAATCAGTTGGAGCTTCGGCCAACGGAGCAGTTCGGTTAACGCAATCCACGATGAGCTCACACGCATCGTTGATGCTTACTGACGGCCAGCCCTTTGAGTTGCTGCTGAGATCCCCAAACATCTCCACAAAGATCGCTCGCGCCATCTCGTCGAGTTGCGCCAGCGCCGCCCGCCGCTTCGCCCGCAGCGCGTCGGCCTCATCGAGGATGGCGGCGATGCGGCGCTGGTCTTCCAGTGGTGGAAGTGGAATCAAGGCAGATCGCAGCTGCCTTGCTGAGAGGTGTTTGACGGTGACAAATGGAGTTTCGTCTTCTATCCGCTTCAGTTCTGCCGGCAGTAGATGGAACAGATAGGCCTCGTCGAGGTGGCCATTGATCGGTTTAACGCGGCATACCCGCTGATTGAGCGCTGCTGTACCGCCTTGCCAGCGCGCACGATTGAACTCGCCATCCATCCCGATCAAGATGTCGCCGTCACCCACTAAATAGCGCGGATCGCATCCGCCTCGGAGGAAGGTAGTTGAGCGGCCCGGCACCACGTCGCGGATCCGCACGAGCGGTAAATCCCCAGAGTCACCGAACAAAGTCGAGTCGAAGGCAAAACCCTGAGTAATCTCGATGAGCTCGCCCAGAGGGACCTGCTTCATGACAGCATCCCCTCCAGCCGCGCCATCCCCTCGCTGATCTCCGCCTCCAACCGGCGCAACTCGGACAGAATCTCGCGCGGACTGCGGTGCGCCACTTCCTCCCGCACCACCTCCTTGTAGCGGTTGAGCGAAAGGTCATAGCCCGTGGCGGCGATATCTTCGCGCGACACACAAAAACTTTGCGCGGTGCGCGGGCGGTTCCGCTCCTCCCCCGCGCGCTGGCGCCAGCGGGAAAGAGCATCAGGCAGGTTATTCTTCGCGTGCTCCTCCGGTGCCAGGGCCTCGGCCGGTGCGGGGCCGAGCTTCGCTTCGGGCAACAGAGCAAGGCGCTTGTCGTCCAGGCTCCAGCCATCGGCCTGCATGTCGTAGAACCACACCTGGTCCGTGCCGCCGCTGTCGGTGCGGGTGAAGAACAGGATGCCGCAGGAGACGCCGGCATAGGGGCGGAACACGCCGGAGGGCAGGCTCACCACGCCTTCCAGGCGGTGGTCCTCCACCAGCATGCGGCGCAGGTCCTTGTGCGCCTTGGAGGAGCCGAAGAGCACGCCATCCGGCACGATCACCGCCGCGCGCCCGCCCGGCTTCAGCAGGCGCAGGAAGAGGGCGAGGAAGAGCAACTCCGTCTTGCGCGTCCTGACGATGGCGGTCAGGTCCTTGGCCACCGTCTCGGCATCCAGGCTGCCGGCGAAGGGCGGGTTGGCCAGCACCAGGGTGTAGCGCTCGGCATCCTCCGCATGGTCCTGCGCCAGGCTGTCGCGATAGCGCACATCGGGGTTCTCCACCCCGTGCAGCAGCATGTTCATGCTGCCGATCCGCAGCATGGTGGCGTCGAAGTCGAAGCCGTGGAACATGTGGTGGTGGAAGTGCTCGCGCGCCGCGTCGTCCAGCAGGGCCTCAGCGTGGTGGCGCTGCACATGCTCCTGCGCGGCGACGAGGAAGCCGCAGGTGCCGCTGGCCGGGTCCACGATGATGTCCTGCGGCGTCGGCGCCGTCATCTCCACCATGAGCTGGATGATGTGGCGCGGCGTGCGGAACTGCCCGTTCTGCCCGGCACTCGCGATCTTGCCGAGCATGTATTCGTAGATGTCGCCCTTGGTATCCGTCTCCTCCATCGGCACCGCCTCCAGCATGTCCACCACGCGGGAGAGCAGGGCCGGGGTCGGGATGGTGAAGCGGGCGTCGCGCATGTGGTGGGAGTAGGTGGAGCCGTCACCACCCAGCGAGCGCAGGAAGGGGAAGACATGCTCGCCCACCACGGCGAACATCTCGGAGGCCGCGAAGTGGCGGAAACGGGACCAGCGGAGATCCTCATAAGGCCGATCCTTGGGGTCGGTGCCCTCGGGGAAGAGGCGGCGGGCCATGGGGCGGCGCAGCCGGGCGGCCTTGCGCTCCTCCAGGCTGTGAAGCTCGTCGAGCCGGCGGATGAAGAGGAGGTAGGTGATCTGCTCGATCACTTCGAGCGGGTTGGAAATGCCGCCCGTCCAGAAGCTGTCCCAGATGCGGTCAATCTGTCCGCGAAGTTCGCCGGTTACCATGGAAATCCCTGCTGCAAGCGCCGGGGCCGGCGGAGGCATGGCCCCGGTGGGGCTATGTTGCGGGGGGCTTCACGGCTTGGCTAGAGGCGATTTCAGGGTCTTAGAGGTGGCAGGAGCGCGGGTTGGGGGCGTCTGGAAATTTTTTCGCGGAAATGATTTTGGCCGGATTTTTTGTGGTTCTTTACCCTCTTCGCTTCTACAACGTCTGGGAGAAAACCGGCCTTTGAAGTCATTTTCCTGGATAACCTTATCGCCACACGGGAAATTTTCGTCTGAAAATTCGGATTTATTCAGGAAATTTTCCTGTTTTGTCTAACGGCAACGAGCGATATGCCAGCGTTCCGTTTTCCCGCCACGCTAGAAAGATGCAGCCTCGCAATATACCCCAACCTGCAACACCGGGTCCCTCTTGAAACCCCGGCAGATTTTGGGAGGTGTGCGGCTCCCGTCGGGGTTGGAGAGGGGGGGCACCACATGCCCCTCAGGGGGGCACCACATGCCCCCCAGGGGGGCACCACATGCCCCCCCTCCCCACCCAAAAGCCGACAGCCAGCCCACGCCCCCATGAGAGCTAAGGAGACAGTTTTTACAGGGGCTACGGCCCTGCCAGAAACAGAAGCCCAGTCCCACAGGCGAACGCAACGCCCCTCCACCAGTCCCAGAGAGAGACACAACGGCCTTGCGTTCGCCTGTGGGACTGATGAAGCCGGGCCATCGGGCGGTTTGCGTTCGCCCTCAGGACTCCTTGAAGGAAACCATGGGCCAGAGAGAATCCGAAAAAACCGAAATTCCAGCCCCTTCCCCGCCCCGGGTCGCAAAAGCAACGCCGTGACCCGGCAAAAACCTGTCAGCGGCGCGGCTTCAGCGCATCGCGCAGGGTGATGATCGTCCGGAAGGACCGCACATTCGGGTCGTCATGGAACATCTCGCGCGTGAAGCGCTCATACTCCTCCATGTCGCCAAGTTGCAGGTGCAGCACGAAATCCGCCTCGCCGGTGACATACCAGGCGCCCTGCACCTCCGGGCGGCCACGCAGTTTCCGCTCGAAGGCGTCCAGCGCCGCCGTGCCCTCCCGCTCCAGCGACACCAGCACATGGATGCCAAGCGGCCGCCCAAGCACGGCGGGATGCACGATGGCGACATCGGCCAGGATCACCCCGCTTTTCCGCAAGGCTCGCAGCCGCCGCAGCACCGCGCTTTCCGAGAGCCCCACCGCCTCCGCCAGCACGCGCGCGGGGGTCTGGTTGTTCACCCGCAGGCGTTCCAGCAGGGCATGATCGAACCGGTCGAGGGTGACGCATTCCGGCATAGTGCGCCCGCACTTCGGCGCAAACCGCCGCCCCGCCCCGGCCATACTGGCGGCATGAACGCGCCTGACACCATCGCCGCCACGCTGACCCAGCTCTCCCCCGACTATGCCGCCACGCCGCTGCTCGACCTGCCGCAACTGGCCCGCCACCTCGGCGTGGCCCAGGTGCTGGCCAAGGATAAAGGGCGCCGCATGCTGGGCAGCTTCAAATCCCTCGGCGGCACCTATACGGGGCTGCGTGCCCTGGCGCAGGCTGCCGGCACCGAAATCCCGACGTTGCTCACCAGCCGCCCGGCGGGGCAGCCGGCCCTGGTCTGCGCCAGCGATGGCAATCATGGCCTGGCGGTCGCCGCCGCCGCGCGCTTCGCCGGGGCCAGCGCCCGCGTGTTCCTCCACCGCCATGTGCCGCCCGCGCGCGCGCGCCGCTCGGCCGCGATGCCGAAGGCCGCCTGACCCGCCTTGCCGCCTCGGAGCAGGACCGGCTGGGCCGCGAGGCTGTGGCCGGCTGGATGCGCGAGGCCGGGCTGGAGGTGATGCGCGACCGCATCGGCAATCTCTTCGGCCTCTGGCGTGTGGGCGCGGCGCAGGCGGCGCCACTGATGCTGGGCTCCCACATCGACACGGTGATCAATGCCGGGATCTATGATGGCTGCTACGGCGTGCTGGCCGCGCTGGAGGTGGTCGAGGCGCTGCGCGCGGCTGGGCTGGCACCTGAGCGGCCCCTTCTCGTCGCAGCCTTCACCAATGAGGAGGGCGTGCGCTACGCGCCCGACATGATGGGCTCGCTGGTCTATGCCGGCGGGCTGGATGTGGCGGCGGCCCTGGCCACGATCGGCACCGATGGCACCGTGCTGGGCGAGGAACTCGCGCGCACCGGCCAGGCCGGCCCGCATGAGCCCGGTTTCCTGCGGCCCTGGGCCTATCTGGAACTGCATATCGAGCAGGGCCCCATCCTGGCGCATGAGGGCGTGCCCATCGGCGCGGTCGAGAACCTCCAGGGCATTTCCTGGCAGCGCGTGACGATCGAAGGCGTGGCCAACCATGCCGGCACCACGCCCATGGCCCTGCGCCAGGATGCCGGCCATGCCGCCGCGCGGGTGGTGACCTTCCTGCGCGAACGTGCCGCGCGCGATGCTGCCCCGGCAGTAGCCACCGTGGGCTGCATGGCCTTCACGCCGAATGCCATCAACGTCATCCCCTCGCGCGCCGTCTTCACCGTCGATCTGCGCGACCCGGATGCGGCGCGGCTCCGCGCGGCGGAGGAGGAACTGGCGCGCTTCCTGGAGACGCTGGCCGCAGAAGAAGGCGTGAGCATCTCCACCGAGCACCTGGCCCGCTTCGAGCCGGTGGTCTTTGACCCAGTCCTGGTCGCCACCATCGAGGATGCCGCCGCCGCCCGCGGGCTGCGCGCGCGGCGGATGACCTCGGGCGCCGGGCATGATGCGCAGATGATCGCCCGCCTCTGCCCCGCCGCGATGATCTTCGTGCCGAGCCGTGACGGCATCAGCCACAATCCGCGCGAATACACCGCACCCGCGGCGCTGGAAGCAGGCGCCAATCTGCTGCTGGATGTCAGCCGCCGCCTTACCGCGACTGGCTGATCGACGGCACATGGAGGGGAATGGACCTCCCCCAGAATTTTTCCGGCCAGCCATTTCGGCAGACCCACCCCCGGCCTCTTGAGGGACCGGGGGGGGGCACTCTCCAGATAAGCAGGAGCCGCGTGCCTGCGCCTCGCGGCAGGCGATCAGTCGCCCCGCTCCTCACCGCTCCCCTTCCCCGGATGGTTCTTTGAAAAGCGCTGGTAGGCGCGTGCCAGGCGATAAGTCGCCGCCTTACGTCCCACCCCGGCCTGACACAGGAACAGCTTTCGCGCTGCGATCAGCTCCTGGATGGCCTTGTGGATGATGGCGCGCGAAAGCTTCGTCCGTTTCTGCAGAACGGAAGCAGACAGAGGAAATTCCTCCCCACCAGCCAGCGCGCCCTCGGCCGTGCGGTCGCCATGGCTCAGCATATAGGCGAAGACGCGCAGCGTGTTGGGCGTCAGGGTCGCGACATCCTGGCGGATCCGCTCGGCATGGAGGCGGATTTTTCCCTCTGGTGCCCGAGGCATGCCGGACGGCCAGACCAGACGGGGCGCGGCAGCCCCATGGCGATGGGGCACGTCCCATTCCGTGGCGGCGCCGATGGCGCTTCCCGCCGTGCCGGGCCGCGTGCCATTGCGCAGGCGGATAAGCCACCCCGCCTGCTCCGCCTGCCTGAGCCCCTCGGCGACTGCGCTACGCCCCAGCCCCGCCGGAGCGGGAGAGTCGAAAGCCTCCCGGATGCCACGCGGAAACAGGATTTGCTGGTAGGACAGCACGGCTTTACCACCGGGCGCACCGCGCGGGTTCGGCACCCAGTTGGCGTTGGCCAGAAGCACGGCGCGCAAGCCTGCCGCTGGCAAGGTGCAGGCAGCCAGGAGCAAGGCATCGCAGCGCAGGGTGGCAAAGGGCTCGACGCTACCCTTGCGCGCCATTTTCAGACGATCACGGCCGCTCATGCGGAAAGCCCCGGCATGTCTGCACGGCTGCGGGGCCACGAAAACAGGTTTCGCGTCATGCTCAACTCTGGGATGTCAAGGATAGAGACGGACGGATGCTCGACCACCCGCCGGAAGGAGGTCGAAGAGGCCGGGGCGGGGGTCTGCACCCCTGCCCCGCCCTTGGCCTCAGCCCTTGCCGCGGAACTCCGCGGCGGGCAGCGCATGCAGGAAGGCGCGCAGGCTCTCGGCCAGGATCAACGTGCGCTTGCCGAGCTTCACCGCGCGCAGTTCACCACGCGCCAGACGACGATAGACCTCCGAGCGGCTCAGACCCGTGGCCGCGACGGCGGCGGGGATGCTGAGAGCAAGCTGGGTCTGCGGCATCGGATATGGAGGAAGGGGGGATGTCTCCATCAGGCTCTCCGTCTCAGGATGGTGGGCGATACGGAGAGACAGTGAGGGAGACCGATTCAAATTAATCGGGGGGGTTTATTTGAATCCCGGCATTGCCCGCTTCCCGAAGCAAGCCCTCCAGCAGGAAGGGGACCACATCCGGCCTCAGGAACACCTTTTGCGCTTGTTGCTGGGCTTGCCACTCCGCCCAACGACGGTCGAATTGATCCGCCTCCTGCCCCGGCTTGGGGCCGGCTTCGAAGTCATCGCGCCAGCGCTGGACCATGCCGGCCGTGATCGGCCGCGGCTTCTCACCACCAACATGCAGGCCGCGGGCACCCAGAGTGCGGGCCACCTTGGCCGCCGCCTGCGGCCGGGTCAGACCCTGCTGGTGCCAGGCCTCCATCAGCAGAGCCGCGTTGAGCGTGGTCTCCCTGTCCTGAACAGAGATCGCAGGGCGCCCAGTTTGGCGCTGCTGGCTCAGGAGCGGGCCGACTTGGCCACCATTCAAACCTTCCAATTGAAGGGAGAGCGGGATCAGGCGCTCGGCCGCCCGCCGGCACGCCCCTGTCAGGTCCGGCAGGCGCTCCAGGAAGTTGGCCAGAATGCCCAGGTCATGGATGAGGCGGTCACGCGGGGCCGTGAATTCCTCCTCGCTGCGCTTCAGGAGCGCTGCCAAATCAGCGACGCTGATCTCACCCTGCCTCGCAGCGGGAGGCGGTGTGGAGGAAGAGTCGGTCATGGAGCCTCAGGCATCGCATGGGGATGGGAGGACGGGATGCTCTTCCCGTACCGGCCGGCGGGCGGGCGGCATCTGGCTGGGGCGCAAAAAATTGACCGCAACGGGAGGGCCAGCCAGGCGAAGAGCGGGGGATGTCGGAGCGGCATTGAATCCCCAGTGAATCCCCAGAGGGGGAAAGGGTGGTTCAGAGGACCGAAAATCCGATATAAGCTCTTGAAAAGATTGGTGTGGGGAATGAAACCGGGGGCGAACTCTCTCTGGGGGACGGGATGCCTCATCACCAGCCAGCTCAGATCCTAT
>NZ_JANFNY010000113.1 GCF_024437745.1 Roseomonas sp. GC11
CACCCGCCTTCCGTTGGGTTTCCAAAGGCCTCAGGCCTTTGGTCGGGAGAGTTTGAGAGGGGCGAAGCCCCTCTCAATCCTGCTCGGCCAGCCAGTCCAACATGCCCAGTGCCGCCGCGCGGCCGGTGGCGAAGCAGGCCTGAAGCAGATAGCCGCCGGTTGGCGCCTCCCAGTCCAGCATTTCCCCGGCGGCGAAAAGGCCGGGTCGGGTGCGGATCATGAAGCGCCCGTCCAGCGCCGCCCAGCCCAGCCCACCGGCCGAGGAAATGGCGCGCTCCAGCCCCTGCGGCGCCACCAGCCGCAGCGGCAGCGCCTTGATGAGGCCGGGCAGGTCCGCCTGGGTGGCGCCACCATGCAGCGCCTCCTGCACCAGGGCGATGGAGACGGGCGGCAGGCCCAGCCCTTTCCGCAGGAAGGCGGAGAGCGATTGCCCCCGTCGCGGCGCGTCCAGCCGCCGCGCCACGTCTTCCGCGTCCAGGTCGGGCCGCAGGTCGAGGGTGGGCATGGCCTCGCCGCTCTCCTCCAGCGCCTGCCGCAGCGCGGTGGAGAGGGCATAGACGGCGCCACCCTCGATGCCGTCCCGCGTCAGCACCGCCTCGCCTCGCACCGTCCGCCCCTGGAAGCTGAAAGAAATCCGCTTGAGGGGGGTGCCGGCGAAGCGCGTCCGCAGCACCTCGGACCAGGCGATGCGGAAGCCCATATTGGCCGGGCGCCAGGGCGAGAGCGGCTGCTCCGGCAGCGCCGCCATCCACCCGCCATCGGCGCCGAGCCGCGGCCAGGAGGCGCCGCCCAGCGCCAGCAGCGTGGCGCGCGGGCGGGCCAGCACCTCGCCCGCCGGCGTCATCAGGCGCAGCGCGCCATCCGGGGCGAAGCCGCGCCATTCCTGCCGCGTGCGGATCTCCACCCCCAGCCCGGCCAGCCGCGCCAGCCAGGCCCGCAGCAGGGGCGAGGCCTTCATGGCGCGCGGGAAGACGCGGCCCGAACTGCCGGTGAAGACCGCCTGCCCCAGCCCTTCCGCCCATTGCGCCAGCGCCGCCGGGGGGAAGGCGGTGATGGCCGGGGTGAGCGCCGCCTCCGCCGCGCCATAGCGGGCGAGGAAGGCCGGCAGTGGCTCCGAATGCGTCAGGTTCAGCCCGCCCCGCCCGGCCATCAGGAATTTGCGGGCGACGGAGGGCATGCGGTCATAGACCACCACGCGCTGCCCGGCGGCGGCCAGTGTCTCGGCGGCGATCAGCCCGGCCGGGCCGGCGCCCAGCACCGCCAGGGTTTCGGGGTGGCCAGGGGGCTGGGGAGGGGCCTGGTGCGGGGGAGGAGAGGGTTCATGCTGCACCCCCCGCTTATGACGCGGATCGTCCAGGGCTTCCATGCTGGCAGGCCATGCCCGCCACCCTGTCCGCCACCCCGCCCGCGCCCCTGCTTTCGTGCCCTTCCGGCCCGGCCGGGGCCGTTTTTGCCATTGGCAGCGCGGCGCGCAGCGCCTAACCCCTTTTCCGCTTTCCGGAACATGAGAGTCTCCATGACCGCCACCGAAACCCACCCCGCCCCCGCGAATGCCGACCAGCGCCCGGCCGTCAGCCAGGGTGTGGGCCAGGGCGCGGGTCTTGGTGGTCGTGGCGCCGCGCGCACCGTCTATGTGCTGACGCTGAACTGCCTCAACCGCCCCGGCATCGTCGCCGCCGTCGCCACCGCGCTCTTCGAGGCGGGGGCGAATATCAGCGAGGCCCAGCAATTCGACGACACGGGCACCGGCCGCTTCTTCATGCGCGTCGTCTTCGACGTGGCGCCGGAGGTGGCGCGCGCCGGCCTCGATTCCGCCATCGAGGGCGTCGCCAGCCGCTTCGGCATGAGCTGGACGCTGCGCGACCGCGCCGGCAAGCGCCGCGTCCTGCTGCTGGTCAGCAAGTTCGACCATTGCCTGGCCGATCTGCTCTACCGCTGGCGCATCGGCGAGCTGCCGATGGAACTCACCGGCATCATCTCCAACCATCCGCTGGAGACCTATGCCCATCTCGACTTCACCGGCGTGCCCTTCCACCACCTGCCGGTGACGCGGGCGACGAAGATGGAGCAGGAAGCGGAAATCTGGCGCCTCTTCCAGGAAACGCGCTCGGACCTGATGGTGCTGGCGCGCTACATGCAGGTGCTGTCGGACGGGCTCTCGGCCAAGCTGCCGGGGCGCTGCATCAACATCCACCACTCCTTCCTGCCGGGCTTCAAGGGCGCGCGGCCCTACCACCAGGCCCATGCGCGCGGCGTGAAGCTGATCGGCGCCACCGCCCATTTCGTCACCGCCGACCTCGATGAAGGCCCGATCATCGAGCAGGATGTGGAGCGCATCAGCCACGCCGACACGGCGGAGGACCTCGTCCGCAAGGGGCGGGATATCGAGCGCCGCGTCCTCGCCCGCGCCATCGCCTTCTTCCTGGAGGACCGCGTGATCCTCAACGGCAACAAGACGGTGGTCTTCACCGGCTGAAGCGGGCGCGATAGGCGGCGGGGCTGCTGCCCAGCGCCGCCTTCATCTGCTGGCGCAGGGCGGCGGCGCTGCCGAAGCCCGCCACCTCCGCCACCGTCTCCACCGGCAGGGTGGTGGCTTCCAGCAGCTCCCGCGCCCGCGCCACCCGCTCGGCCAGCAGCCAGGCGCCCGGGCTCTGCCCGGTGGCCTGCCGGAAATGCCGGTGCAGCCCGCGCGGGCTGAGCGCCGCCTCCCGCGCCATGCGCGCGATGTCCCAGGGCTCGGCCAGGGCGCCGCGCATGCGGTCCAGCAGGGGGGAGAGCAGGTGGCCGCCGGCGCGCTCGCGCGGCACCGGGCGCTCGACATACTGCGCCTGCCCGCCCTGGCGGTGGGGCGGCACCACCAGCCGCCGCGCCACCGCATTCGCCACCGCCGCCCCCCAGTCCCGCCGCACGAGGTGCAGGCAGAGATCCAGCCCCGCCGCGCTGCCGGCGGCGGTCAGGATGGCGCCTTCATCGACATAGAGCACATCGGGGATGAAGCGCGCCTCCGGCTCGGCCTGGGCCAGCGCCGCGGCATAGCGCCAGTGGGTGGTGGCGCGCCGCCCGCGCAGCAGCCCCGCCGCCGCCAGCACGAAGGCCCCGGAACACAGGGAGAGCACCCGCGCCCCGCGCGCCACCGCCCGGCGCAGGGCGGCGCACAGCGCCTCCGGCACCGGCTCCGCCACGCCGCGCCAGCCGGGGATGATGATCGTGCCAGCCTGGTCCAGCAGATCCAGACCGCCATCGGCCAGCACCCGCACCCCGCCGGTGGCGCGCAGCGGGCCCGGCTCCAGCGCGGCCACGGCGAAGCGGTACCAGTCCGGTTCCAGCTCCGGGCGCGGCAGGCCGAACACCTCCACCGCGCAGCCGAATTCAAAGGTGCAGAGCCCGTCATAGGCGAGCACGGCGACGAGGCGGTTGGCGGGACGGCCATCGGGACGGCCGTCAGGGCGATCTGGCATGATCCGGAGGCTACATGGCATTCTGGCCACTCACCAGAGGAGCCCGGGGCGCGGCACAGTGGCGCCACACCGCAACACGGGAGACCGCCATGTCCCTCTCCGCCCCCAGCGCCGTCGCCGCCATCCCCGCCGCCGCGCCGGAAGAAGCCGCCGCCCATTTCGCCCGCCGCCTCGCCCTGGAAACCGACTGCGCCGATGTCGCGGCGGCCTTCGCGGGGGAAGACGTGGATTTCGTGCTGCTCGACGTGCGCGGGCCGAATGCCTTCGCCCGCGGCCATGTGCCGGGGGCCATCAATCTGCCCCATGCGCGGATCACGGAGGAAAGCCTCGCCGCCTGGCCGCGCGACACGCTCTTCGTCGTCTATTGCGCCGGGCCACATTGCAATGGCGGGGACCGGGGCGCGCTGCGCCTCGCCCGGCTCGGGCGGCGGGTGAAGCTGATGATCGGCGGCATCACCGGCTGGCTCGATGAGGGCTTCGCGCTGGAGAAGGCGGCGGGGGGCTGACAGGGGAAGAAAACAGGAAGGGGAAGAAAGTACTGGGGTGGCAGGGCCACCCCAGACCCCGCCTTCAGTCGGGTCAGTCCATTTTCACGCGCGGCGCACTGGCCTTGCGCAGCGCATCGGCCAGCCAGAACAGCGCCGCCCGCACCGGACCATGCAAGGCCAATTGGTGCCGGCGGTAGAGGGAGGCGTAGCTCCACTGGGCAAAGCGGCCCTCGATGAAGGTGCCGTCGCCCAGCAGACCCAGCCGCCCCAGGCTGCCAAAGGCATTGTAGTGGCCCAGCGCCACCAGCGCCCCGCCATGCCGGTAGCGGAAGGGAGGGACCGGGGTTTCGGCGCAGAGCCAGGGCGGCAGGTGCCGCGCCAGATGCTGCGCCTGCTGCTGCGCCACCTGGGCGGTGGCACCCAGCGGGCGGTCCTCCCCCTCCGGCACCAGGAAGGCACAGTCGCCGAGCGCGAAGATGCGCCCATCCCGCGTGCTGCGCAGATTGGGCTGCACCACCAGCTGGCCATTGCGCGCGCTCTCCAGCCCGCCCAGCCCGTGCAGCACCTCCGGCGCCCGCACCCCCGCCGCCCAGACCTTCAGCGGCGCCACGATGCGGCGGCCATCCTTCAGCACCAGCGCCTCGGGCGTCACCTCCACCACCTGCGCGCCGGTCAGCACCGTCACGCCCTGGCGCTCCAGCTCGCGCTGCGCCGCCTGCGCCACCCGCTCGGGCAGGGCCCCCAGGATGCGCGGCGCCGTCTCCACCAGCGTCAGCCGCAGCCGCCGGCGCAGGCCCTGGAAGCCATAGCCGGCGGCGAAATCCAGCGCCGTGTTGATCTCGGCCGAAAGCTCCACCCCCGTCGCCCCGGCACCGACAAGGGCGATGTCCAGCGTCGCCCCGTCCGGCCCGGCCATGCAGCGCAGCACGGCATTGCGCAGCGCCGTGTTGAACTCCTCCGCCTGGCCGCGGCTGTCGATGAAGCGGCAATGCTCCCGCACGCCGGGAATGCCAAAGTCATTCGCCTGGCTGCCCAGCGCCAGCACCAGCGTGTCATAGGCGATATCGCGCGCCGGCAGGATCTCCGCCCCGCCCGCGTCGCGCAGCGGGCCGAGGCGCAGCAGCCGCGCCTCCCGGTCCAGCCCCACCATCTCGCCGGGCAGGTAGCGGAAGCCGTGCCGGCTGGCCTGGACGACGAAACTCACCTGGTCCTGCCCCGGATCCAGCGTGCCGGCCGCCACCTCGTGCAGGCGCGGCTTCCAGATATGCGCCGCGTCGCGGTCGACCAGCAGGATCTCATAACTCCGCCCGCGCAGCTGCGGCCCGAGCCGCGTCGCGAGGTGAATGCCACCCGCGCCGCCGCCGACAATGACGATACGGTGCGGGGGAATGGAGACGTCCGGGGTCATCGTCGCGCCTTTGCTGGGCCCTGGCGGGGCCGTGCCGGGAAGTGGCTGGCCAGAACATCATGCACTCGAAACGAAAAAGGGCGCCAGCCTCGCGGTGGCGCCCCTCCATCACGCTGGCCGCGGAGCGCGGGTGGCTTGTCCCGCCCGCCTCCGCTCAGTGTGGCGCATGCGCCTTCGCCTCGCTGCCATGGGAGCCGCCATGCTGGCCACGCCCGAAGCGGCGGTGGGTCGCCTCGCGCATCTTCTGGAACACCACATAGAGCATGGGGATCAGGAAGATGCCGATGGTCGAGGCGGCGATCATGCCGGCGAAGACGGGGGTGGAGACCGCCCGCCGCGCCAGCATCGAGGCGCCATTGGCCCAGACCAGCGGCACGAGGCCGAGGATGAAGGCGATCGAGGTCATCATCACGGCGCGGAAGCGCAGCTTGGCGCCCTGCGCCGCCGCCTCGACGATCTCAAGCCCCGCCTCGCGCTGCTCCTTGGCGAATTCGACGATGAGGATGCCGTTCTTCGCCGCCAGCGCGATCAGCACGACGAGGCCGATCTGCGCGTAGAGGTCCATCGACATCCCCGCCACCTGCAACGCCCCCACCGCGCCCAGCACGCCCACCGTGACGGAGAGCAGCACCGGGATGGGGATCACCCAGCTCTCATAGAGGCCGACCAGGAAGAGGAAGGCGAAGAGCACGGCGAGCGCCAGGATGGAACCCGTCTGCCCCGCCGCGCGCTGCTCCTGGAAGGAGGTGCCGGTCCATTCGAAGGTGTAGCCGCCCGGCAGCGTCTCGCGCGAGAGGCGGGCCATGGCGTCGATCGCCGCGCCGGAGGAGACGCCGGGGCGCGGCGAGCCGTTCACCGTGATGGCGCGGTAGTTGTTGTAGCGGGTGATGAATTGCGGCCCCACCACGGTGCGCTCCGTGGCGATGGAGCGCAGCGGCACCATGGTGCCGCGGCTGTTGCGGATCTCGATCTTCCACAGCGCCGAGATGTCGCGCCGGTCCGCCGCCTCGCCCTGGATCAGCACCTGCCAGGTGCGGCCATAGAGGTTGAAGTTGTTGATGAAGCTGCTGCCCAGCGTGGCCTGCAGGGCGGAGAAGACGTCGTTCATCGACAGGCCCAGCGCCTGGGCCTTGTCGCGGTCGATGTCGAGATAGACGGAGGGCGAGCGCGCGCTGAAGGTGGAGAAGACCTGCGTCAGCGCCGGGTCCTGGTTGGCCGCGCCGAGCAGCGCGCCGAGCACCCCGGCCATCGAGGCCGGGTCCGCGCCCTCCAGGCTCTCCAGCACGTATTCGAAGCCGCCGCCGGTGGACAGGCCGATGATCGGCGGCAGGTTGATCGGGATGATCTGCGCGCCGCGGATCTGCTGGCTTTCCATGAAGATGCGGCCGATCAGCGCCTGCACCGAGTCCGCCGGGCCGGTGCGCTGGTCGAAGGGCTTGAGCTGCACGAACATGGTGGCGGCGGAGGAGCTGTTGCCGCTGTCGAGCAGCGAGAAGCCGATGATGGCGATGGCGTCGCGCACCTGCGGCATCTGCTTCAGCCGGTTCTCCATCTGCGCCACCACCTCGCTGGTGCGCGAGACGGAGGCGCCATCGGGCAGCTGGAAGGCGATGATGAAGGCGCCCTGGTCCTCGGAGGGGAGGAAGCCCGAGGGGATGCGGCTGGCGACATGGAAGGCGCCATAGCCGAAGACGCCGACGAGCAGGATGGCCAGGACGGAGACGCGCAGCAGGCGCCGCACCACGGCGGCATAGCCGTCGCGCACATTGTCGATGCGCCGCATCACCCAGCCCATGATGCCGCGCTTCGGCCCGCTGTGGCGGAGGAAGACGGCGCAGAGCGCGGGGGAGAGCGTCAGCGCGTTGATCGCCGAGATCACCATGGCGGCGCTGATCGTCACGGCGAACTGGCGGAACAGCTCGCCCGACAGGCCGGGGATGAAGCCGATGGGGACGAAGACCGAGAGCAGCACCAGGGTGATGGCGATGATCGGGCCGGTGATCTGCGCCATCGCCTTCTTGGCGGCCTGGGCGGGGGTGAGCTCCGGCTCCTCCTCCATCACGCGCTCGACATTCTCGACCACGACGATGGCGTCGTCGACGACGATGCCGATGGCGAGCACCATGGCGAGCAGCGAGACGGTGTTGGCCGAGTAGCCCAGCGCCAGCATGATGGCGAAGGTGGTGACGAGGCTGACCGGCACGGCGATGATCGGGATCAGCGTGGCGCGCAGGTTGCCGAGGAAGAGGAACACCACCAGCGCCACCAGGACGAAGGCCTCGGCCAGGGTCTTGATGACCTCGTGGATGGTGTCGCTGACGAAGATGGTGGTGTCGAAGACGGGGCGGACCTGCATCCCCTCCGGCATGCGGCTGCGCACGCGGTCCAGCGTGCGGGCGATGGCGGCCGCCGTCTGCACCGCATTGGCGCCGGGGGCGAGGTAGATGCCGATGCCGACGCCGTCCTGCCCGTTCAGGCGGGTGCGCGAATCCTGGTTCTGCGCGCCGATCTCGACGCGCGCCACGTCGCGGATGCGCAGCACCGAGCCATCCGGGTTGGCGCGCAGCACGATGTTGCCGAACTGCTCCGGGCTGGTCAGGCGGCCCTGGGTGCGGACGTTCATCTGCGTCTGCTGGTCCGAGGGCACCGGCTCGGCGCCGAGGCGCCCGGCCGGCGCCTGCACGTTCTGCGCGCGGATGGCGGCGGCGATGTCGGAGGGCGTCAGGTTCAGGCTGACCAGGCGCTGCGTGTCGAACCAGACGCGCATCGCGTAGTTCTGCCGGCTGAACAGCGTGGCCGAGCCGACGCCCGGCGTGCGCGACAGCTCGTCCAGCAGGTTCAGCGTGGCGTAGTTCGTCAGGTAGAGCGGGTCATAGCCGCGCTCCGGCCGGTCGGCATAGACGAAGAGCACCTGCAGGATCGAGGAGGAGCGCTTCTCCACCTTGATGCCCTGGGACTGCACCTCGGAGGGCATCAGCGCCATCGCCGCCTGCACGCGGTTGTTGACGTTAACGGTGTTGATGTCCGGGTTGGTGCCGAGCTCGAAGCTGACGATCAGCGAGTAGCTGCCATCCGAGCCGCTGTTGCTCTTCATGTAGATGGATTTGTCGACGCCCACGATCTGGGCTTCGAGCGGCTGCGCCACGGCGCTCTCCACCACATCGGCGGAGGCGCCGGGATAGGTGGCGCTGACCTGCACCTGCGGTGGCACGATGTCCGGGAACTGCGAGACGGGGATGCGCGTCATCGACAGCGCGCCGGCGATCGTCATGACGATCGCGATGACGACGGCGAGCCGTGGCCGGTCGACGAAGATGGCGGAAAGCAAGGGCTCAGCCTCCCTGGCGGGTCTGCGGGCCGCCCGCATCCGTCACCGGCGCGGGGGAGACGGGGTTGCCGGGGCGGACGCGCTGCACGCCATCCACCACCACGCGCTCACCCTCGCGCAGGCCATCGTCGATGACGGCGTATTCGGGGGTGGACTGGCTGCTCATCCGCACCGGGCGGCGCTCGGCCCTGTTGCCCTCGCCGATGACATAGACGAACTCGCCGCGTGCATCGCTCAGCACGGCGGCGCGCGGCACGGTCAGCATCTGCACCGGCTGCACCGCCTCCAGCACCACCTGGGTGAACTGGCCGGCCGTCAGCTCGCGGAAGCCGCCCGGGCGCACCGGGTTGGGCACGGTGCCGCGCAGCAGCACGCTGTCCGTGTCACGCCCCACATCGATATCGACGAAATTCACCTGGCCCACCTGGTCGTAGAGCTGGCCATCGCCCTTGCGCAGCCGCAGCTGCACGGCGGAGAGGCCGCCCCGCTCGGCATAGCGCGCGCGCACCTCCGTCATCGTGCGCATCGGCACGGTGAAGGTGACATACATCGGGTCCTGGCTGACGATGGTGGCCAGCGCGCCGGAGGAGGGGGTGACGACATTGCCCTCCGTCACCGCGGCGCGGCCGATGCGGCCGGTGATGGGCGCGCGGATCTCGGTATAGTCCAGGTTGATCTGCGCCTGGCGCTGCTGCGCCTGGGCGGAGAGCAGCTGCGCCTGGGCGCTGCGCTGGGCCGCGGTCGCCGTGTCCACGGTGGAGCGCTGGCCGGCCACCGTGTTCAGCAGCGCCTGCGCGCGGGAGAGGGTGATGTTGGCGTTCTGCAACTGCGCCTCCGCCTCGGCCACGCCGGCGCGGGCGATCTGCAGCTGCGCCTCGAAGGGGCCGCGCTCCAGGCGGAAGAGCAGGTCGCCCTGCTTCACCTCCGTGCCCTCGTCGAATTCGCGCTTCTCCAGGAAGGCGGTGACGCGCGCCGGCAGGTCGACGCGCTGCGTCGCCTCGATTCGGCCGATGAACTGGTTGCTCTCGGTCACCGCCCGGCGCGAGACGGGCGCCACGCCAACGGCGGGAGGCGCGCCGCCCCCTGGCATCTGCGCCAGCGCGGGGCTGGCGAGCAGGAACAGGCCAAGCGCGGCCATCCCGCGACGGTGCAGGAGCTGCATGAAACCTCCAGGATGCGTCATCCGCGGCGCAGGCTGCGGCTTGTAAAGATACCTTCGTGTATGTATATATAGAATACATTAATTCCTATGCAAGGACGAGATGGCCCGCCGCACCAAGCAGGAAGCGGATGAAACGCGCGTGACGCTGCTCGACGCTGCCGAGCAGGTCTTTCTGGAGCGCGGTGTCGCCCGGGCCTCGCTGGATGAGGTGGCCCGCGTGGCCGGCTGTACCAGGGGTGCGGTGCACTGGCATTTCCGTGACAAGCTCGGCCTCTTCCTGGCGCTCGATGAGCGCCTGCTGCTGTTGCAGGACGCGGTGTGCTGCCGCCTCGACATCTGCCCCGACCGCCCGGTGCTGCCGGCCATGGCGGAGACGTTATGCGCAGCACTCGAGGAACTCGAGAACAATCCGCGCCGCCGCCGCCTGCTGACGATCATGTTGCAGCGCTGTGAATACGTGGCCGAGATGGCGCCGGCGTTGGAGCGGCGGCGCGAGGCGGATGGGCGGATGCGCGCGCGCCTCGCCGAGCTCTTCACCGCCGCCGCCGCGCGCGGGGAACTGGCGGCCTGCTGGCGGCCGGAGCGCGCGGCGCTCTTCCTCTTCGCGCTGGTCAATGGTTTCCTGCACGAGTGGTTGCGGGGCGATGCGGATTTCACCCTCTCCGGGGAGGTCTGTGCCTCGGTGCGTGGTTTCCTGGGGGCCTGTGCCGCCGCGCCCGCGGGCGCGGAGGG
This sequence comes from Roseomonas sp. GC11, assembly GCF_024437745.1. Classification (GTDB taxonomy): domain Bacteria; phylum Pseudomonadota; class Alphaproteobacteria; order Acetobacterales; family Acetobacteraceae; genus Pseudoroseomonas. Next base: position 10,577 of record NZ_JANFNY010000113.1, read on the forward strand.
GCCGCCCCGTTGTTGATGGAGAAAAGCCGATGCGGTTCCTGACCCGATGCGCGGGGCTGGCCCTGCTGGCCGCCCTGGCCGCCTGTGCCGCGGGCGGTGGCGCCGAGACGGCGGCCGTGCCCGCTGGCGGTACCCTGCAGGCGATTCGCGGCGGCGGTGGCGAGGCCCCGGCGCCGCTGCGGCCCGAGCCCGGCAATATCTGGGCCGATGGCCTGACCCCGGCCGCCCCCACCTCTGTTGCGGCGCCCGGCAGGTGACCTGCTCCCCCGCTCTGTCCGCGTCCGCCCTTCTCCTGCCCGAAAGATGCCCCCGATGAATCCCTTGCGTACCCGTCTGGTGCTGCTGGCGGCGACGATGCTGGCGCCGGTTGTGGCACCTGTGAGCGGCTGGTCGCAGAGCCTGCAGGAGGCGCTGAGCCAGTCCTACGCGAACAACCCGACGCTGCAGGCGGCGCGGGCGCAGCTGCGCGTGGTGGACGAGAACGTGCCGCAGGCGCTGGCGGGCTGGCGGCCGAGCGTCACGGTGGCGGGCGCCACGGGCTATGTGAACGGCAATATCCGCTCGCGCGGCATCTATACGGAGGGCGATCGGCAGACGGCCTCGGCGACGGCGACGGTGACGCAGTCGCTCTACAATGGTGGCCGGACGCCGGCGGCGACGCAGCGGGCGGAGAACCAGGTTCTGGCGCAGCGCGCCCGGCTGCTGGCCACCGAGCAGCAGGTTCTGGCGGACACGGTCTCGGCCTATGTGGCGGTGATCCGCGACCAGGAGACGCTGCGGCTGAACGTCAACAATGTGCAGGTGCTGCAGCGCCAGCTGGAGGCGACGAATGAGCGCTTCCGGGTGGGCGAGATCACCCGCACCGACGTGGCGCAGGCGGAGAGCCGTCTGGCCGGGGCGCAGGCCTCGCGGGCGAGCGCGGAGGGCAATCTGCAGACCAGCCGCGCGACCTTCCGCCGCGTGGTGGGGGTTGCGCCGGAGCGGCTTGTGGCGCCGCAGCCGCTGGGGGCTGCGGTGAAGGGCGCGGCCGAGGCGGCGGAGCTTGCGATGCGCAACAACCCGCAGGTGGTGGCGGCGCTGTTTGACGAGGCGGCCTCGCGCGATGCGGTGGAGGTGCAGATGTCGGCGCTGCGGCCGACGGTGAGCCTGCAGGCGCAGGCCTTCCGCAA
>NZ_JANFNY010000114.1 GCF_024437745.1 Roseomonas sp. GC11
GCGCGGGCCGGCCGCGCCGGCGGGCGGGCGCGGCGGCAGGCCGACACCGGCAGGGGGCTGGCTGGGCTTCGGCGGCAGGGACATGGCGGCAGCCTCCTTGCTGGGCGCGGGGCGGTAGGGGGGAAGGGCGAGGTCCGGATCACGCGCCACCGGCATGGTGGTCGGCGCGGCGGCCTCCGCGGCCCCTCCCGGCGCGGGCGCGGGCGGTGTGGGCTCTTCGCGGCGGCGGAAGATGGACATGGGTTGCCCCCTCTGCACGGCTGGATGTTCGGGTGAAGCCTCGCGCTGTTTTCCGCTGGCCGCGGCGCGCGTCTGCCCCTCGGGCTATCACGCGGGGGCGGGTGGGGACAACGGGGTGGGCACAAGGAAAGCTTAATTTCCATACGCCTTTTTCCACCATGCTCCCACCGGAAAAGCCTTTTCCCAGCAGGAGCCGGCGCGGCTTCGTCCCGCCCGCGCAAAGAGCGCGCCGCCAGATGTGAGCGCCCGCCCCGCCCTATGAAGCGGGCCGCGCGGCTGCTATCGCGGCGCCGGGGGCGGCGCCGCCCTCTCCCCTCCCCTCTCCTTCCCTCTCCTCTCCCTCCCCTCCCCCGCGACGCGCAGACAAGGCAGAGACCCCCGCCATGACGGCCACCATTCTCGACATCCTGGGCATTGGCAACGCCATCCTGGACGTGCAGGCGCGGGCGGATGACGCCTTCCTGGACGCCCAGGGCATGGTGAAGGGCAGCATGGCGCTGATCGACACCGCGCGGGCGGAGGCGATCTACGCCGCCATGGGCCCGGGCATCGAGAGCAGCGGCGGCTCGGCCGGCAATACCTGCGCCGTCGCCGCCGGGCTGGGCGCGCGCGTCGGCTATCTCGGCAAGGTGGCGGATGACGCGCTGGGCCAGGCCTTCGCGCATGACATCCGCGCCGCGGGCGTGGCCTTCCCCACCGCGCCGCTCCAGGGCGGCGCCCCCACCGCGCGCTGCCTCATCCTGGTGACGCCGGACGGGCAGCGGACGATGAACACCTATCTCGGCGCCTGCGTCACCTTCGGCGAGGCGGATCTGGACGAGGCGATGATCGCCGCCGCCGCCGTCACCTACATGGAGGGCTACCTCTTCGACCCGCCGGCGGCGCAGGCCGCCTTCCGCCGCGCCGCCACGGTGGCGCATGCGGCGGGGCGCAAGGTCTCGCTCTCCCTCTCGGATCCCTTCTGCGTCGGCCGCCACCGCGCGGCCTTCCGCGCCCTGGTCGCCGGGCAGGTGGACATTCTCTTCGCCAATGAGGCCGAGATCATCAGCCTCTACGAGGTGCACAGCTTCGAGGAGGCGGTGGAGGCGGTGCGGGCGGAAGTCGGCCTCGCCGCCCTCACCCGCTCGGAGAAGGGCAGCGTCATCGTCGCCGGGGAGCAGACCCTGTTCATCGCGGCGGAGCCGGCGCGCGTGGTGGACACCACCGGCGCGGGCGATGCCTATGCCGCCGGCTTCCTGGCGGCGCTGACCCGGGGCCTGCCGCTGGCCGAATGCGGCCGCTGGGGCTCCGTCGCCGCAGCCGAGTGCATCAGCCATTTCGGCGCCCGCCCGCAGGCGGATCTGAAGGCGCTGGTCGGCGGCTGAGAGCGGCACGCGCCGCCGGGAGGCCGCCCATGGGCCCGTGGCTCGATGCCTTCGCCGCCACCTTCGGCATGATCGCCCTCGGCGCCTTGCTGCGCCAGAGGGTGCTGCCCGAGCCCGCCCTCTGGGCGGGGATGGAGAAGCTGGTCTTCACCGTGCTGCTGCCGGCGCTGCTGGTGTCCTCGATCGGCGCGGTGGATCTGGCGCGGCTGCCGCTGGGCGGCATGGCGGGCACCATCTGGGGCACGCTGCTGGCGGGCACGGCGCTCGCCCTGCTGCTGGCGCGCGGGCTGCGGCTCGGCCACCCCGCCACCACCTCGGTGCTGCAGGGCGGCATCCGCTATAACAACCTGATGGCCTTCGCCGTCGCCGGGGCGGTGCATGGCAGCGCCGGCATCGCCTTCGGCGGCATCGCCACCGGGCTGATCGTGCCCTGCGTGCAGGTCATCATCACCATCGTCTTCGCCCTGGACGGGCGCGGGCGGCCCAGCCTGCCGCGGCTGCTGCGGCAGATCGCCACCAACCCGCTGATCCTCGCCTGCGCGGCGGGGCTGCTGCTGGCCCTCGCGGGCGGGCCGCCGCCCGGCCTCTCCGGCCTGCTGAAGGGGCTGGCGCAGGGCTCGCTGGCGGTCGGGCTGCTCTGCGTCGGCGCGGCGCTCAGCCCTGGGGCCATCGCCGCCCTGCCGCGCGTGCAATTCCTGACCGGCGTGCTGAAGCTGCTGGTGGTGCCGGCCCTCACCCTGGCGCTCGGCCGGATGCTGGGGCTGGAGCCGGTGGCGGCGGCCATCGCCACCCTCTTCATGGCCCAGCCCACCGCCACCACCGGCTATGTCCAGGCCCGCGCCATGGGCGGCGATGCGCCGCTGATCGCCGCCATGATCACCACCCAGCACGCCGCCGCCATCCTCACCCTGCCGCTCTGGGTCTGGCTTCTGGCGCGATGAGGCGTGACGCCGCATGATGCGGCGCACACCGGCCATTTTCCCACGAGCCGGTGGCAGGGACAGAGGCTGACGACATGCTGGGACGACGCAACCTTGTGCTCGGTCTTGCGGGGGGGGCGGCGCTGCTGGTGCGCCCGGCGCTCGCGCAATCCTCCTCCGCCCCCGCCTGGCCGGACCATCCGCTGCGCTGGGTGGTGGGCTACCCCGCCGGCGGGCCGAGCGACACCTTCGCCCGTCTGGTGGCCGCCTTCATCGGGCCGCGGCTGGGGCAGAACATGGTGGTGGAGAACCGCCCCGGCGGCGGCGCCGTGCTGGCCAGCGAGACGGTGGCCCGCAGCGCGGCCGATGGCTACACCCTGCTGCACGCCGACAATGGCAACCTCGTCTACAACCCCGCCCTCTATGCCCGCCTGCCCTATGATCCGGACAGGGACCTGACGGGCATCGGCTTCATCGGGCGCTTCCCGCTCTTCCTCGTGGTGCGGGCGGACAGCCCCCTCGCCACCCTGGCCGACTATATCGCGGCGGCGAAGAAGACAGCGCCCACCTATGGCTCCCCCGCCGTCGCCTCGCCGCACCACCTGGCGATGGAGATGCTGAAGCGCCGCGCCGGATTCGACGCCACCCATGTGCCCTATCGCGGCGGGCCGGCCGCCATGCAGGACCTGCTCTCCGGCACGGTGGACAGCGTGCTGATCGACTGCGCCACCGGCATCCCCTTCCTGCGCGATGGCAAGGTGCGCGGGCTGGTGGTGCTCTCCGAGGCGCGCTCGGCCCAGGCGCCGAATGTGCCGACGGCGGCGGAGCTGGGCATCGGCAAGGCCATCGCCTTCGGCTGGCAGGGCATGTCGGCCCCGGCCAATACCCCGGCGCCCGTCATCGCCCGGCTGAGCGCCGAACTGCGCGCCGCCGTCGCCTCCGATACCCTCCAGGAGCGCATGCGCGGCCTCGGCATCGAGAGCACGCCCTGGTCGCCGCAGGAGTTCAACGACTTCGTGGCGCGGGAAAACGCGGAATGGCGGCCGCTGATCCGGGAACTTGGAATTAAATTGGATTCTTGAAGAGTCTTCGTTCTTTTTTGAAAAAAAAGAACCAAAAAACTTTTCCAGAAAGCGTCCCGCCTCAGGCCTGAAGCGGGACGCCAAACTGAAAGAGTCTTTTTGCTTCTTTTTCTTCAGAAAAAGAAGATAACTCAAACAATACTCTAAGCCGGCACGCGAGCGTTGCGCACCGCCTCGGCTAGGTCACGCACCTGGTCGAGCACCTTGCGCACCGTGTCCGGGCGGGCGCGGCCCTGCTCGTCGAGGGACTTCGCCAGGGTGTCGATCAGGGCGGAGGCGACCACGGCGCCATCGGCCACCTGCACCGCCTCCGCCGCCTGCTGCGGCGTGCGGACGCCGAAGCCGATGGCGATGGGCAGGTCGGTGAACTTGCGCACCTTCGGGATCGCCTCCGCCAGCGCCTCGCGCGAGGCGCTGCGCGTGCCGGTGATGCCGGTGATCGCCACGTAGTAGATGAAGCCGCTGGTGCCGGCGAGTACCTTGGGTAGCCGCGTCTCGTCCGTGGTGGGGGCGATCAGGCGGATCAGGTCCAGCCCCTGGCCGGCGGCCGGGCCGGAGACCTCATCGGCCTCCTCCGGCGGCAGGTCGACGATGATGAGCCCATCCACCCCCGAGGCCCCGGCATCGAGGCAGAAGCGCTCCACGCCATAGGAGAGGATGGGGTTGTAGTAGCCCATCAGGACGATGGGGGTCTCGTCATCCTCGCGGCGGAAGTCGCGCACCATGGCGAGCGCCCCGGCCAGGGTGCCGCCCGCCTTCAGCGCGCGCTGGCCGGCCATCTGCACGGTCGGGCCATCCGCCATCGGGTCGGTGAAGGGCACGCCCAGTTCGATGAGGTCCGCCCCCGCCCCCGGCAGGCCGCGCAGCAGGGCCATGGAGGTGGCGGGGTCGGGGTCATAGGCCTCGATGAAGGGCATCAGCGCGCCGCGCCCCTCGGCCTTGAGCTGCGCGAAGCGCGTGGCGATGCGGCTCACAGCGTCTCTCCCAGGTGCCTGGCGACGGTGAAGATGTCCTTATCCCCGCGCCCGGAGAGGTTCAGGATGATGATCTTGTCCTTCTCCAGGGTGGGGGCGAGCTTCATCACATGCGCCAGCCCATGCGCGGATTCGAGGGCGGGAATGATGCCCTCCAGCCGCGAGCAGAGCTGGAACGCCTCCAGCGCCTCCTGGTCGGTGACGCTGACATAGGTGACGCGGCCGATCTCGTGCAGCCAGGAGTGTTCCGGCCCGATGCCGGGGTAGTCCAGCCCGGCCGAGATGGAATGCGCCTCGGTGATCTGGCCGTGATTGTCCTGGAGCAGATAGGTGCGGTTGCCGTGCAGCACGCCGGGGCGCCCGCCGCCGATGGCGGCGGCGTGCTCGCCCGTCTCAAGGCCGCGCCCGGCGGCCTCGACGCCGTAGATCGCCACCTCCTCGTCATCGAGGAAGGGGTGGAACAGCCCCATGGCCGAGGAGCCACCGCCGACGGCGCAGACCAGCGCATCCGGCAGGCGGCCTTCGGCGGCCAGGATCTGCTGCTTCGTCTCCTCGCCGATCACGCACTGGAAGTCGCGCACCATCTGCGGGAAGGGCGCGGGGCCGGCGACGGTGCCGATGCAGTAATAGGTGTCCGACACATTGGCCACCCAGTCGCGCAGCCCCTCGTTCATCGCGTCCTTGAGCGTGCCGGCGCCGGAGGTGACGGGCACCACCTCCGCCCCCAGCAGCTTCATGCGGAAGACGTTGGGCTGCTGGCGCTCCACATCGGTCGCACCCATGTAGACCACGCATTTCAGCCCGAAGAGGGCGCAGGCCGTGGCGGTGGCCACGCCATGCTGCCCGGCGCCGGTCTCCGCGATGATGCGCGGCTTGCCCATGCGCTTGGCCAGCATGATCTGCCCGAGCACGGCGTTGATCTTGTGGGCACCGGTGTGGTTCAGCTCCTCGCGCTTGAAATACACTTTCGCGCCGCCGAGGTGTTCCGTCAGCCGCTCGCAGAGCCAGAGCGGGCTGGGGCGTCCCACATAGTCTTTGAGCAAGCGTCGCCACTCCGCCATGAAGGCCGGGTCGTTGCGGGCCTCGTTATAGGCCTGCTCGACCTCCTGGATGACGGGCATCAGCGTTTCGGCGACGAAGCGGCCGCCGAACTGACCGAAGCGACCGCGCCCATCCGGGCCCTGGCGCAGAGAATTTGGCAGAGGCTTGTTCACTCATCCCTCCAGGCTGCGCGTCGTGATGCGCGCGCAGGCATATGGGCACCCATCGGGGCCTGACAGCCCTTCCGGAGACGCCCGGGACGACTCTTTTAACCGAAAGAAAAAAGAAGGGGGCCCGGGGGAATTCATTCCCCCGGTTTTTTTTACCCTTCCTCCAGCGCCCGGTGGGCGTTGGCGACGAAAGCGGCGATGAGGATGGGATCCTTCACCCCCCGTGTCCGCTCCAGCCCGGAGGAGGCATCGACCGCCGGCGCCTGGGCCGTGCGGATGGCGGCGGCGACATTGACCGGCGTCAGCCCCCCCGCCAGCATCCAGGGCCTGGGGATGGCGCGCCCGGCGAGCAGCCCCCAGTCGAAGCTGACGGCATTCCCCCCTGGCAGATCGGCGCCTTCGGGCGGCTTGGCATCCAGCAGGAAGCGGTCCACGACCGGCACATAGGCATCCAGCCGGGCGAAATCGCCCTCTCCCCCAATGCCGATGACCTTCATGACCGGCAGGCTGAAGCGGGCGCGGATCTCGGCGCAGCGCTCCGGGCTTTCCGCCCCGTGCAACTGCAACAGCCCGATCGGCGCGGCGGAGACGGCGGCGCCGATCTCCTCATCCGTCGCATCGACGAAGAGACCGACGCAGAGCGGCCGCCGCGCGGCGGTGCCGGAGGCGATGAGGCTGGCGGCCTGCCCCGGTGTCACCGCGCGCGGCGAGGGCGGGAAGAAGACGAAGCCGACCATCTCCGCCCCCGCGCGCAGGGCGGCGTCGTAGCTGGCGGCATCATTGATGCCGCAGACCTTGACCTGGGGGCGCAGCATCAATGGCGCAGGCTGACAGAGGGCAGGCTGGCGGCGATGGCCGCGGCGGCGGCGCCCGGATCGCTGGCGCCGGTGATGGGCCGGCCGATCACCAGCCAGTCCGCCCCGGCGGCGATGGTCTCCTCCGGCGTGGCGATGCGCGCCTGATCCCCGGCGGCGCTGCCGGCGGGGCGGATGCCCGGCACCACCAGCAGCGGCGCCTCGCCAAAGGCATCGCGCAGGCGGGAAACCTCCTGCGGGCTGCACACCAGCCCATCCGCCCCGGCGGCCAGGGCCAGGCGGGCCAGCCGCAGCACCTGCTGCGCCGGGCCGCCCGCCACCCCCGTCTCGGCGAGGCCGGCGGCGGTGAAGCTGGTCAGCACGGTGACGGCCAGGATGGCCGGGCGATCCTCACCCAGCGTGTCCTCCGCGGCGCGGCGGGCGGCCTCCACCATGGCGGTGCCGCCGCCGCCATGCAGCGTCAGCATCGCCGGGCGGGCGGCGCAGACGGAGCGCACGGCCCCGGCCACGGTGTTCGGAATGTCGTGGAACTTCAGGTCCAGGAAGACCGGCCGGTGCCGCGCCACGCGGGTGACGGCGGAGAGGCCCTCGGCGCAGAAGAGTTCCAGCCCCACCTTCACCAGCCCGACATGCGGCGCCACGGCACCGGCCCAGGCCTCGGCCTGGGTGGCGCTCGGGGTGTCGAGGGCAGCGATGACGCCGGGGCGGTTGGGCTTCTGCCGCATCAGCGGGAGACAGCCAGGGCGGTGCCGGGCACGGTTTCGGCGTGCTTGCCGCGGATATCGGCCAGCTCGGCTTCCAGCAGCTGCGCGGCGCGCTGCATCTTGCGGGCGCGGCGGCGGTAGTGCAGCGCGCCACCCCAGGCGATCAGCGCGCCCAGCACGAAGCCGATGGCGGCCCCGCCCAGCACGGCGCCGGCCAGTGGCACCTCCCAGGCGAGATCCAGCGGCCAGAGCAGCAGCGAGACGGGCGCCGTGTTGCTGATGGCGAAGAGAACCAGCAGCAGCAGCAGCGCCGCCGTCAGCAGGGAACCGATCAAACGGAAGAGAATCATGCGGCGGCTGTCCCACGCGGTGCGCGCTTGGGGTCCTGCAGCGGGCCGCCATTGACGCGCTCGCGCAGTTCCTTGCCCGGCTTGAAATAGGGCACCGCCTTGCCCGAGACCTCGACGGACTCGCCGGTGCGCGGGTTGCGGCCGGTGCGGGGGTCGCGCTTCTTCGCCGAGAAGGCGCCGAAGCCGCGCAGTTCCACCCGGTCGCCACGCGCCAGGGCGGCGGTGATCTCGTTGAAAATGGTGCCGACGATCAGCTCCACATCCGGTTGGCGCAGATGCGGGTTGGCCGCGGCCAGTTGGGCGATCAGCTCGGACTTGGTCATGCCGCGACGCTCTCCTGCCGGATGAGGGAGGGGGGATGGATATGCTTACCCGATCAGGGGCGAAGCTGCCAAACGGCTCGGGCGCCGTCAATTGCAACCCATTCTGAAACAAGGCTTTTCATAAGCATTCGCAAAGAGACGCCGAGCACCCGCTCCGCCGTGCCGCGCGGGTCGAGGTCGCGCACCGGGGTGCCGGGGGGGATGGCCTGTTCTTTTTCCAGCCAGGCGCGGGCCTCGGGCTCGCCGCCAATGGCGTCCACCAGCTTCAGCTCCAGCGCCTGGCGGCCGGTATAGACGCGGCCATCCGCCAGCTCGGCCACGCGCGCCTCCGGCAGGTGGCGGCCCTCCGCCACCATGCGGACGAACTGGCCATGCAGGTCCCGCAGCACGCCCTCCATCACCGCCCGGCCCTCCGGGGAGAGCGGGCGGAAGGGGTTCGGCTCCCCCTTCAGCGCGCCGGAGGTCAGCATCTCCGCCCGCACGCCTAGCATCTCCATCAGGCGGCTGGCCTCGAAGCTTTGCAGGATGACGCCGATGGAGCCGGTGAGGGTCGATTCGCGGGCAAAAATATGCTGCGCCGGCATGGCGATCATATAGGCGGCCGAGGCCGCCGTGCCGCGCATCACCGCCACCAGCGGCTTGCCGCTCTGGCGGAAGCGGGCCAGCGCGTTGTGCAGGCCCTCGCCGCCGGCCACGGTGCCGCCGGGGCTGTCGATGGACAGGATCATGCCCTTCACGGCCGGGTCGCGCGCGGCCTCGGCCACGGCCTGGGTCAGCTTGATGTCATCGGAAATCGTGCCCTCGACGGAAAGCCGGGCGAGATGGGCGGTGGAAACCGCGCCGCCGCGCATCGCCAGGGCCGCGCCGGCGCCAGCGACGGCCAGGACCGCCAGGACACGCCAGAAGAGCAGGCGCCGCTTCAGGCGGCGGCGGTCCAGCAGGAGGTCGGTCTCAAGGGTGCTGCTCATGCAGCGGCATCATTAGTAAAAGAAGCGGGGGGAAGAAAGAATTCTTCCCCCCGGCCCCCATCATCTTCTTTTTTCAGGCTGCCGCTCCCGGGTTGGAAGGTGGGACGCCACAGGAAATGTGGCGTCCCGCTTCACCCGGAGACGGCGGCAGCCTGGAAAAAATCAGTCCTCGGTGACCATCTGGTTGCGGCGGCGGATGGCCGCGCCCAGGATGTCGCCCAGCGAGGCGCCGGAGTCGGCGGTGCCGTACTCCTTCATCGCCTCGCGCTCTTCCTCGACTTCCTTGCCCTTGATGGTCAGGGCCAGGCGGCGGGCGGCGCGATCCACGGCGGTCACCTTCGCATCGACCTTCTCGCCAATGGCGAACTTGTCGGGGCGCTGGTCGGCGCGGTCACGCGCCAGCTCGGCGCGGCGGATGAAGCCGGTCAGGACCTCGTCCACACGCACTTCGATGCCGTTCTGCTCGACCTTCGTCACCACGCAGGTGACGACGTCGCCCTTGCGGACGCGGTCCAGCACCTCGGCGGCCGGGTCGGCCTGGAGCTGCTTGATGCCGAGGGAGATGCGCTCCTTCTCGACGTCCACATCGAGCACCTTGGCCTTGACGACGTCGCCCTTCTTGTAGGCGGCCATCGCCTGCTCGCCCGGGATCTCCCAGGAGAGGTCGGACATGTGCACCATGCCGTCGATCTCGGGAGCCAGACCCACGAACAGACCGAACTCGGTGATGTTGCGGATCTCGCCCTCGACGATGGAGCCCGGGCCATGGGCCTCGAGGAACAGCTCCCAGGGGTTGCCCTGGGCCTGCTTCAGGCCGAGGCTGATGCGGCGCTTCGGCTCGTCCACGTCCAGGATCATCACGTCGACTTCCTGCGAAGTGGCGACGATCTTGCCCGGATGGACGTTCTTCTTGGTCCAGCTCATCTCGGAGACGTGGACCAGACCCTCGACGCCCGGCTCCAGCTCCACGAAGGCGCCGTAGTCGGTGATGTTCGTCACGCGGCCCGAGAACTTGGCGCCCACCGGGTACTTGATGGACACGCCCTCCCACGGGTCGGACATCAGCTGCTTCATGCCGAGGCTGATACGCTGCGTCTCGGAGTTGAAGCGGATGACCTGCACGCGGACCTGCTGACCGATGGTCAGGGCCTCGGACGGGTGGTTGATGCGGCGCCAGGCGATGTCGGTGACATGCAGCAGGCCGTCCACGCCACCGAGGTCAACGAACGCACCGTAGTCGGTGATGTTCTTGACCACGCCGTCGAGGATCATGCCTTCCTTGAGGCCCTGGATCAGCTCGCTGCGCTGCTCCGCACGGGTCTCTTCCAGCACGGCGCGGCGGCTGACGACGATGTTGCCGCGGGCGCGGTCCATCTTCAGGATCTGGAAGGGCTGCGGCGAGCCCATCAGCGGCCCGACATCGCGCACGGGGCGGATATCGACCTGGGAGCCGGGCAGGAAGGCCACGGCGCCGCCGAGGTCGACGGTGAAGCCACCCTTGACGCGGCCGAAGATGACGCCGTTGACGCGCTGCTGCGCGTTGAACGCCTTCTCCAGGTTCGTCCAGGCTTCCTCGCGGCGGGCCTTCTCGCGCGAGAGCACGATGGAGCCGTCACGGTCCTCGTAGCGCTCGACGAAGAGCTCGATCACGTCGCCGGGCTTGACCTCGGCCTTCTGGCCCTGGGGAGCGAATTCCTTCAGGGGCACGCGCCCCTCGGACTTCAGCCCGACATCCACGACCGCGAAATCGTCATCGACGCGGATCACGCGGCCGGTGACGACGGACCCGGCAAAACCGGTGTCGGCGCCCAGCGTCGCATCGAGCAGGGCGGCAAAATCTTCGGTCATGGACGGGCTGTTGGCATTAGCCATGAAGCAGAGTGTTCCTGATCCGCCCCGGCGGCGCCGCGGGAGGATTCCTGCGCCCCCGCCTGCGCGGGCACGGCTTGACCGGACGCCTGGGGCGCCCTTCGGTCCTGGTTGCGACAGGCGGGAGACGGCCCGCCTTTCCCGGCCCGGAGAAGGGGCAAGCCCCTGTTCCCAGGCTCTCCGCCACCAACCGGTGGTAGAGATGGGCAACCCGCCTAGGCCACCCGCCCCCGAAACGTCAAGTCTTTTTTCCGGGCTGCCGCCACCCCCCGTCCAGGCGGGACTCTCAAACTGATGGCGGGGTCCGGGGGGACCCTGTCCCCCCGGCGGGGTTTCAGGGGCGGAGCCCCTGATCTACCTGATTTTTTCCTGGATGATGGCCCAGGCGGCGGCAAACGCCGCCTCGGCATCGAGCCGCGTGGTATCGAGCAGCGTGGCATCGGGGGCTGGCTTCATGGGCGCGGTGCTGCGCCCGGCATCCTGGGCGTCGCGGGCGCGCAATTCTGCCAGAACCTGGCTTTCTTCCGCCGCGACTCCGCGCGCCTGGAGTTCCAGCCAGCGGCGGCGGGCGCGTTCCTCATCGCTGGCGGTGACGAAGAGCTTCACCGGCGCCTCGGGAAAGACCACGGTCCCGATATCGCGCCCGTCGAGGACGGCGCCATGGGTGCGCCCGAAGGCGCGCTGCCATTCCAGCAGGGCGGCGCGCACGGCGGGGATGGCGGCGACGGCGCTGGCCGCGCCATCGGCGGGCGGCCCGCGCAGGTCGCCGCGCTCCAGATCGGCCGGGGTGAGGC
>NZ_JANFNY010000115.1 GCF_024437745.1 Roseomonas sp. GC11
CATAACCTGAAGGTCACAGGTTCAAATCCTGTCCCCGCATCCCATCAAAACCCCCTCTCCCTCAAAAGAGCAGGGGGTTTGCTTTTTGGGGTCAGCCTGTCGCCGTCAACTCTTCCGCCAAGAAGCGGCCCAGAATCTCCTCCATCCGCGCGGCGGCCATGCTGCTCCCCCGTGTACGGCACACAAGCCGCAGGGACTGCCCGCGCCCTGCCAGTTCCGCCAGGGGCACATAGACAAGTTCCCGCGTCCGCCGTTCCAACAGGATGTCGAAAGGCGTGAGGAAGGTCACACCCTGGTCCAGGGCCGCCGCCCGCCGCATCACCTCGATGGAATTGCTTTCCAGCACAGGATCGAGCGGCAGGCTGGCCCGCGCGAAGGCAGCTTCGAGATAGGGGCGGATCGCCATGGAGCGGTCAGCGATCACCAGCGGATAGCCCGCGCAATCCACCAGCCGCAGCGCGCTGCGCGAGGCCAGAGGGTGGTAGGGCTGCATCACCGCGCCCAGCGCCGCATCCGCCAGCACCGTGCTGCGCAGCCGTGGCTCGGCCGCCAGATCGAAGCCCAGGCCGAAATCGGCCGCCCCCTCCAGCACCGCGGCCATGATCTCGGGGCCGGAGAGCATGCTCACGCGCAGCACCACGCGCGGATGCTCCTGCCGGAAGCGGGGCAGGGCGAGAGCCACCAGTGTCGCCGCCAGCCCGCTCATCACCGCGATTGACACCTCGCCCCGGCGCAGGCCGCGCAACTCGGCCAGTTGGCCTTGCGCGCGCTCGAAGCCGCGCAGCGTCTGCCGCACATGGTCCAGCAACACCTCGCCGGCGGCGGTCAGCACAAGCTTGCGCGGCAGGCGCTGGAAGAGCGGGGTGCCCATCTCCTCCTCCAGCGCCAGGATCTGCCGGTTGATCGCGCTGGAGGCGACATTCAGCCGTGCCGCCGCCTTCCGGATTGAACCGGCCCGCGCCACCTCGTCGAGGTAGCGCAACATTCGCCCATGCAGCATGCTACTCTCCGCGCTGCCGGAAAGTGCGCAGTATGGTCTGTTTTTGCTGCTTCACAAGCAGCGCCATGCGGCGGCCTAATGGGGAAGCCCCGCCGGAGAAGCCGCACCCGTGACTGCCCTGCTGCCCGTCGCCGAGCCCCGCCGCCTGGACCAGACCTTGCCGGATGGCACGAGACTCGCCGCCGATCTGTGGCGCCCCGCGGTGCCGGGCCGCTTCCCCGTGCTGCTGATGCGCCAGCCCTATGGCCGCCGTATCGCCTCCACCCTGGTCTTCGCGCACCCCGCATGGTACGCGGCGCGCGGCTATCTCGTCGTGGTGCAGGATGTGCGCGGCACCGGCGACAGCGGCGGCCAGTTCCGCCTCTTCGCCACCGAGGAGGAGGACGGCGCCGCCGCCGTGGCCTGGGCCGCCGATCTGCCGGGCGCCGACGGGCAGGTGGCCATGTATGGCTTTTCCTATCAGGCGGTGACGCAGTTCCTCGCCCTGGCGGGGGGAGCCAAACTGGGCGCCCTGGCGCCGGTCATGGCCGGCTGGGACCTCCGCACCGACTGGGCCTGGGAGGGTGGGGCCTTCCCGCTGGCCGGCAACCTCTCCTGGGGCGCACAGATGGGGTGGCTTCGCGCCCGGCATGAGGGGGACCAGCCTGCGGCCGAAGCCTTTGAGGCCGCAGCCCGTGCCCTGCCGCTCACCACACCGGCCCGCGCCCTGCCCGAGGTGATGCGGCGCCACGGCGCCCACAGCCATTATCCGGACTGGCTGGCCCATCCCGGCCCCGATCCTTATTGGGAGGCCATCGCCCCTGCTTCGCGCCTCGCCGCGCATCCGCTGGACGTGCCCATGCTGCATGTCGGCGGCTGGTACGACACCATGCTGATGGGCACGCTCTCCGGCCATGCCGCCGCCACGGCGCGCGGCACGGCGGAACAGCGTCTGGTGGTCGGCCCCTGGACGCATCTGCCCTGGGGCCGCCGCGTTGGCGCGGTGGATTTCGGCCCTGAGGCGGTCTCGCCCATCGACCGCCTGCAACTCGCCTGGTTCGATCGCCACCTGAAGGGGCAGGGGGAGGCGCAACCCGCCCTCTCGCTCTTCGATCTCGGCGCGCATCGCTGGCACCATCTCCTGGCCTGGCCCGCGCGGCAGGACACGCCGCTCTGGCTGGAGAGCGACGGGCTGGCCGCCTCGGGCGGCGGGGGCAGGCTGGTGGCGGAACCCGGGCCGGCGGGCGTGCAGCACTGGGTGCACGACCCCTGGCGGCCCGTGCCCTCGCTGGGCGGCCATCATGGTGCCCCGGGTGGCATGCAGGACCGCAGCGCCGTGGATGACCGCGCCGATGTCGCCTGTTTCACCGGAGCCCCGCTCGCCGCGCCGCTCTTCCTCTGCGGCCCCGTCACGGCGGAACTCTGGGCGGAGGCGGACCAGCCGAGCTTCGATCTCTCCGTGGTGCTCAGCATGGTGGCGCCGGATGGGCGCGCCTGGAACCTGACCCAGGGCCATCTGCGCTGCGATGCGGCGAAGGGCGGCCCGCGCCGCGTGGCGATGCGCGCCCTCTGCGCCACCATCCCGGCCGGGCATGCGCTGCGCCTCTCCGTGGCCGGGGCGGCTTTCCCTGCCTTCGCGGTCAATCCCGGCACCGGCACGCCCCCCCTGGCCGCGACGGCCGGGGAGGAGCGCATCATCACCCTGGCGCTGCGCCAGGGCGGTGCCACGCCGTCATGCGTGATGCTCCCGGTGGTGCCGGCCGGCGCCGTCAGCCCATGAAGGAGACATGCGCGGCGACAACGCGCCAGCCCTCCGGCATCCGTGCCCAGGTCTGGCTCTGGCGCCCGGTGCGCGGATTGCCGGGGCGGTGGAACTCGGTATTCGCCGTGGCGAAATCCCGCCCATAGGTGGTGATGACGGTGCGCGCCAGCGTGCGCTCCAGCCCCTGCGCGGGCCGCGCGGCGCGGAAGGCCGCGATCTCGGCGAAGCCATGGAGGTTTTCCGTCGCGCCATAGCGCAGCGTGTGTGGACTGTCCCAGAAACTGCTGTCCAGCACGGCCACGTCATTGCCGACCAGCGCCGCCTCATAGCGCTGGAAGGCCTCTGTCACTTCGGCGACGATCTCGGGGATATTGATCTCCATGGCGGCGTTACTCCTGCGGCGGGGTGAGGGTTTCGGCGAAGGCGAGCAGGGCGCGGTCCGCCCCGCGCGGCCCGATCAGCGAGAGGCCGAGCGGGCAGCCCTCTGATTGGGCAAAGGGCAGCGTGATCTGCGGCAGGCCGCCCAGCCCGGCGATACAGGTGAGCGTCATGGTGCGGGTGCGGAAGCCATCCAGTTCAGCCGGTGGCGTGGCGAGGCGTGGGGCGATGCCGGGGGTGGTCGGCAGCACCAGGGCGGTGCCGGGCGCCAGCACCGCCTCCAGCCGCGCCAGCGCGCGGGCGCGGCCAGCCTCGGCTTCCGCGCCCTCCGCCGCCGTGATGCTGGCGGCCCAGGCGAAGCGCTCGGCGATGCCGGGGCCGAAATGCGGCCGCGTGGCCGCGATCCAGGCGCCATGCGTGCGCCAGATATCCTGCCCCTGCAGGATGCGGAAGGCTGTGAACCAGGCCCCCAGCCCTTCCGGCGCCAGGGTGAGGGGCGCCCTCTCCGGCAGGGCCACCAGGGCGGGCGCCAGGGCCTCCGTCACCGCCGCCCCGGCCAGGGCGAAGGCATCCTCCAGGGCCAGCAGGCGGGTGATGGGGGTGGGGTCCGCCGGCGGCAGCAGCACCCGGCCGACCCGCGCCAGGGTGGCGGCATCACGCGCGAACCAGCCCACCGTGTCGAAGCGCGGGGCCAGGGGAACCAGCCCTGCCACGGCGATGGCGCCATGGCTCGGCCGCATCCCATAGAGCCCGCAATAGGCGGCGGGCACCCGCACCGAGCCGCCGGTATCCGTCCCCAGCGCCGTCTCCACCACGCCGCCCGCCACGGCGGAGGCCGAGCCGGAGGAGGAGCCGCCTGGGATACGCCCCGGCGCGCGCGGGTTGCGCGGCGTGCCGTAATGGGCATTTTCGCCATTCAGCGAGAAGGCGAGCTCATCCGTCTGCGTCTTGCCCTTCAGATGGGCGCCCGCGGCCAGCATCGCGGCCACGGCGGTGGCATGGCGGCCGGGCAGGGGATGGGTGCGCAGCCAGTCCGGATTGCCGGCGCCGGTGGGGAAGCCCGCCACGTCGAACAGGTCCTTGGCGGCGAAGGTGAGCCCGGCCAGCGGCCCGCCGGGCTCACCCGGCAGATCCGGCTGTGGCCCCGGCACGAAGGCGTTCAGATCATCCATGACGGACAGAAATCCTCAGCGGCGCCAGGCGCGGTCGAGCGGCATGACGCGGTTGATCAGCAGCAGCAGCGCGACCGTGACCAGGATGATCAGCGTGCTGACGGCATTGACGGTATTCTGCAGGCTGAAGCTCGCCTCGGCATAGATGCGCACCGGCAGGGTCTGCATCCGGGCCGTGGTGAGGAAGGCCGTCACCGTCACCTCGCCGAAGGAGAGCAGGAAGCCCAGCAGCCCGGCCACCGCGATGGCGGGGGCAAGCTGTGGCAGGGTGATGCGCCACAGCACCCGCCAGGGCGCGGCGCCCAGGCCGCCCGCGGCTTCCTCCTGCGCCCGGTCCAGCCCGGCGACGGAGGCACGCAGCATGGCCAGCATGAAGGGCGCGATCAGCACCACATGCACGGCGAGGATGCCGAGGAAGGGTGGCAGGGCGTTGAACCATTGCAGCAGCCGCAGCATGCCGAGGCCAATGGCGATGCCGGGCAGGGCGAGGGGCAGCAGCATCAGCGCCCCCAGCTGCTCCTGCCCGCGCCAGCGCCCGCGCGCCAGGGCGAAGGAGGCGGGCAGCGCCAGGGCCAGGGCGATCAGCGCCGCCGCCAGGGCGAGTTGCAGGCTCGTCCAGGCATCGGCGAGGTAGCGCGTATCCTCGAAGATCATCGCATACCAGCGCCAGGTGAAGCCCTGGAAGCCGGCGACCGTGGCCTGCGGCGTGTCGTTCACCGAGGCGACCACCACCAGCAGCAGCGGAAACAGCAGCAGCGCCAGGGCGAGGCCCAGCAGCAGCCGGCCCAGCCAGGGGCCGGCGGCTTCCGCCAGCGCCACCAGCGGCGCGCGCAGGTGTGGCGGCAGAGGGGGCGGCAGGCGCCGGGGGGCGCGCGGAGGACGCTGCGCCAGCCAGGGGGTGAAGAACCCCACCGCCTTGCCGATGGCCAGCGTGGCCAGCACCGAGGCCGCCAGCATCAGCACCGCCATGGCGGCGGCCAGCGGGTGGTTGAGCAGTTCCAGCCCTTCCTTCAGCACCACCATGCCGCTGACCTGCACCTTCTTGCCGCCGACCAGCGTGGCCGAGACATAGGCGGTGGAAGCCATCAGGAAGGTGACCACCAGCCCCGCCCGCAGCCCGCCGAGCGACAGTGGCAGGGTGACGCGCAGGAATTGCAGCGCCGGCCCCGCGCCCAGCCCGGCGGCGGCCTCGGCCAGGCGGCGGTCGCGCCCCTCCAGCACATCGTAGAGCGCCAGCACCATGTAGGGCAGGAAGACCTGGAGCAGCGACAGCCCGACGGCGAACCAGCCGAACAGCAGGTTCACCCGCCCGAAGCCCAGCGCCTGCGCCACGCCGGAGACGATGCCGCCCGGCGCCAGCAGCAGGATGATGCCGAGCGAGCGCACCACCACATTGGTCAGCAGCGGCACCAGGATGCAGGCGAAGCCGAGCGGCCGCCAGCGCGGCGGCAGGCGGACCAGCCACAGCGCCAGCGGATAGCCGAGCAGCGCCGCCGCCAGTGTCACGCCCGCCGCCATCAGCAGCGTGTCGGCCATGACGCGGCGGTAATAGCCATCGCCCAGGATCTCGGTGAACTGCGCCGCCGAGGGGGAGAGGGAGAGCGGCGTGAAGACATCGCCCCCTTCCTGCAAGGCGAGCAGCAAGACCGTGGCCAGCGGCGCGGCGAAGGCCGCGGCCAGCCAGAGCAGATAGGGGATGGCCGGCGCCGCCGGAGCCATGGCGGGGAAGCTCGCGGCCATGCCGCCGCGCGACGCCGCTGCCATGATCAGCCCGCGATCTCGCGCGCGAAGCGGCTGGACCAGCGCGACTGATTGGCGATCACCGTATCCCAGTCGAAATCCACCAGCTTGTGCACGGCCTCGTCGCCCAGGATCAGCTTGGCCGAAAGCTCTGGCGGCAGTTCCACGTTGCGCACGGTGGGGCTGTAGTAGATTTCCTCCGCATAGCGCTGCTGGCAGGCGGGGGAGAGGTGCAGGTTCACCCATTCCTCGGCCAGCTTCTGGTTCTTCGTGCCGACGGTGATGCAGGCGGCGTTCAGCGCGATCACCTGCCCCTCGGCCGGGTCGGCGATGACGATGTTGGGGTTGCGGCGCTCGGCATAGGAGCGGGTGAAGCTGCCGAACTCGATGCTGGCCGCGCCCACTTCCTGGTCGAACATGGTGAAGAGCTGGTCCTGGCTGGACTGGAAGGCGGCGAAGGGCTTCAGCTCCGCGAGCTTCCTGAAGGCGGGCTCGATATCCTTCTCCGAGCCGCCCCAGATCTTTGCCGCCATCAGCAGCGCGGCCGTGCCCTCGGCGCCGGGATAGCTCGGCCAGATCAGCTTGCCGCGCAGCTCGTCGCGCCAGAGATCCTTCCAGCTGGTGATGGGCGAGGAGACCTTGCGCCTGTCATAGACGATGGTGACGGGGTTATAGGCCACGCCATAGCCGCCGAGCCGCGCGGAAGGGTAGAGATTGGCGTAGTTCGGCACCGCATCGGTCGGCGCCTGGGTCACGCCATCCTTCACCGCCTGGCGGCTCTCGAAGATGTTGAGGTAGAGCACATCAAAGGAGGGGCGGCCCCGCTCGGCATAGGCGCGGGCGCGCCGCTCCACCGTGCCGCCGAGGACGAAATTGATCTTGACCCCGTATTTCTCTTCCAGCGGCCTGGCGCAGAATTCGCGCGTGATGCGCTCCTGGGCGCCGCCCCAGATGCCGACGGTCAGTTCATCGCCTTTCTTGATCTGCGCCTGGGCGCTGCGGCTGAAGCCATAGGGCGCCAGCACGCCGGCACCGAGCGCAAGCCGGCCGAAGGCGCGGCGGTTCAACGACAGGCTCATCGATGCTCTCCCGCAGCCACGAGGGGCTGCCCGGTTTCAGGTTGCGCGATCCAGGTGATCGCCTCCGGCCCCGCCAGCAGGCGGACGGGCGTGCCAGGGGCGAAGGCGGCTTCGGTGGTCGGGCGCAGCACGCGGATGCGCGTGCCGGCCGCCTCCACCTCATAGGCGATGTGGTCGCCGAGCCAGGCGGCCTCGGCGATGCGGGCGGGGGCCTCCAGCGGCAGGCCGCAGCCGCCCGCCTCGAAGGGGTTGAGGCGGAGCCGCGCGGCGCGCAGCACCACATGGCTCGGTGTTTCCGGCACCTCGCCACAGAGCGTGACGGTGAGGCCGGCCTCCGTGCGGAACACCGCACCGTCGCGCCGCCCCGGCAGCACGCTGCGCGCGCCGAGGAAGCCGGCGGTGAACAGCGCCATGGGGGCCTCGCTCAGCCGGCGCGGCGGCGCGGCCTCGACGATGCGGCCCTTCGCCATCACCACGATGCGGTCGGCCAGGGCGAAGGCTTCCTCCTGGTCATGCGTGACGAAGAGGGTGGTGATGCCGAGCCGCTTCTGCAGCCGCGCGATCTCGGCCCGCATCTCGCCGCGCAGCGTGGCGTCGAGGTTGGACAGGGGCTCATCCAGCAGAAGCAGATCCGGCTCGATCACCAGGGCGCGGGCGAGGGCCACGCGCTGCTGCTGCCCGCCGGAAAGCTGCGCCGGATAGCGCGCGGCGAAATCGGCCAGCCCCACCAGGGCCAGCGCGGCCTCGACGCGCTGCGCCTGCTCCGCTGCCGCCACGCCGCGCATCTCCAGACCAAAGCCGACATTGCCGGCCACGGTCATGTGCGGGAACAGGGCATAGGACTGGAACACCATGCCGATGCGCCGCCGGTGCGGCGGGTCGCGCTCGATGGCGCGGCCATCGAGGCGGATATGCCCGGCATCGGGGCGGATGAAGCCCGCCACCATGCGCAGTGTCGTCGTCTTGCCGCAGCCGGACGGGCCGAGCAGGGCGATGCACTCGCCCTTTTCGACACGGAGAGACACATCCTCCACCGCC
Organism: Roseomonas sp. GC11; assembly: GCF_024437745.1. Taxonomy (GTDB): domain Bacteria; phylum Pseudomonadota; class Alphaproteobacteria; order Acetobacterales; family Acetobacteraceae; genus Pseudoroseomonas. The sequence goes on from NZ_JANFNY010000115.1 coordinate 8,149, forward strand.
GGTGCGGCGCCGCCATAGCTCTTGGTCAGCCGGTCGAGTTCGAGATGCGCCATGCCCTCACGGCCCCGCGCGCAGCCAGGTGTCGAGGTCGAAGCGGTGCACCTCGGCGATCAGCGTGGCGAGGCGCTGCGCGGCGTGCTCCAGCACGGCGGCGCCGGTCTCGGCGGTCGCGGCCGAGGCATCGCCCAGCGCGCCGGAGGGGTGGAGGTCCTGCGTCTCCCAGCCAAAGCCCACGGCGCCCTCGGGCACCAGCGTCGTGAAGCTGTTTTCCTGCTCCACCCAGGCGGAGCGGAAATTCTCCGCCCGCGCCATCTCCACGCGGGCGGGGGCGAGGTGGCGCATCAGCGCTGTCTCCACCAGCCCGCCATGAATGCCGTGCTTCGCTTCCTCCTCGCTCAGCACGAGGCCCGGTGCGCGGCCGAGGCGTGACCACTGGCAGGCCACGGCGAAAAGCCTCGCCTTGCCGCGCAGGCGGCGGCAGACGATGTCCACGATCTGCGGCTGGCCGCCATGGCTGTTGAGCAGGATCAGCTTGCGCACGCCGGCGCGCGCCACGCTCTCGCCGATCTCCGTCCACAGCGCGATCAGCGTTTCCGGCGTCGAGGTCAGCGTGCCGGGGTAGCGGATATGCTCGACCGAGCAGCCCACCGCCTGCATCGGCAGGGCGAGGGCGGGCAGTTCGGCGGGCAGGATTTCCAGCGTGCGCGCCAGGATTCCGGCATTGATGGTGGCATCGACCGAGACCGGCAGATGCGGCCCGTGCTGCTCGATGGCGGCAACGGGCAGGATGGCCACGGTGTCCTTCGGCAGGTCGCGGAAGGCGGTCCAGGGCAGGTCCTGCCAGTAGCGGGAAGGAAGCGCCATCTCAGCGTGCCCCGGTGAGGACGGCGATGTCCTCCGCATCGAGCCGCACGGGAATGCCGCCGCGGATCAGCTCGGCGAAACCCTCATTCGGCGTCATGAAGGTCAGGCAGTAGAGCTTTTCCGTGCCGGTGTTGTGCACGATATGCTCAGTGCCCGGGCGCAGGGTGAAGCAGTCGCCGGGGCCGATCGGCATGGCGACGCCATCGGCGCTGGCGGTGCCGGTGCCCTTCAGCACGAAGAAGCATTCCTCGGCTTCCGCATGGGTGTTGGGCGGGGTGGCGCCGCCCGGCTCGAAGATCTCCACCACCAGGGTGAAGGTGACGCCATCGGCCAGCGGGTCGAACAGGCAGGCGAAGTAATTGGTGGAGTCGGGCGCGATGCGGAAGGCCTGAAGCCGGTCGGCATGGCGGGCGAGGACGGGGGCGGCCATCATGCGCGGAGCGCTCCGAGCAGGTCGGTGGAGAGGAGGGTGAAGCCGAAGATCTGGCGGATATTCAGCAGCGTCGCCTGCCGGCAGTAATCCGGGTTGGTGGTGGCGGCGCAGTCCTCGGCGAGGATCGTGTCGTAGCCAGCGAAATTCGCGTCAGCCATGCTGTGCAGCACACACTGGTCGAGGTTGACGCCGGAAAAGATCAGCGTGGTGACGCCGAGGTTGCGCAGGATAGAATCCAGCGGGGTGTCCCACAGGCCGCTCATGCGGTGCTTGTCGACGCGGATATCGCCGGGCTCGGGGGCCAGTTCGTCCACCACCTGGGCCGACCAGCTGCCGGCCTGCAGCACGGGGGCACCGGTGCCGGGCAGCGGGTCGCCCAGGCCGGCGGCCTCGCCGCTGCCGTTATAGACATGCATCAGGGCTGGTGAGAGGTTCAGCCGGTCCGGCCGCGTGCCCCAGTTCAGCCAGACCACCGGCACGCCGGCGACGCGCAGGGCCGGCAGCAGGGCGGCGAGCGGCGCGATGGGCGCGCGGGCCGGGGCGATGTCCACGCCCAGCGAGGCCAGCCAGCCCTGCGGGTGGCAGAAATCATTCTGCATATCCACCACCACGAAGGCGGTGCGGGCCAGGTCCAGGGTGATGGGCTTCGGCAGGGCGGGCAGGGAGACAGGGCACGGCGGCGGGGCCTGCCGCACCAGATCAGCCTGCCCGGCGGAGACGCCCCAGTCATTGGCGGCCGAGGGACCGAGGCGGCGCAGCACGCTCATGCCGGAGCGTGGTGGCGGCGGGGAAACCGGATGGCGAGACACATGCGAGGCTCCGGCGCGAGAAGGCGGAGCCGTGTGGACCATGGCGGCCAATCAGGGCAGGCGCTGTATCCGCGCCTTTTCACCCTGCCGGCCTGCCAAAGGTAGCAAGCTGCAGTTGCCACGGAAAAGCATCAAATCCATCGCATTGCGCTGCCTGAAAGGCAGCGCTGGTGTGGTGCCGGATTCCTGCCCATACCCCTGGGGATGGGGCCAATCCCGAACCAGGGTTTTCGCGCAAGCTAAAATGCTGTAAGGTTACACGCAGCCTGGATGAGTGGCCGAGCGGTTTAAGGCAGCGGTCTTGAAAACCGCCATACGCGGAAGCGTATCGTGGGTTCGAATCCCACCTCATCCGATCCCGCTCTCATCCCGCCCTCCGCATCAGCCAGAGCACCACCGGCCCGCCCAGCAGGCTGGCCACCAGCCCTGCCGGCACCTGCCAGGGATAGGCAAGGCCGCGCCCCAGCCAGTCCGCCAGCACCATCAGCAGCGCCCCGGCCAGAACCGTGCCGAGCAGAAGCGGCACCGTCCTGGCCAGCCCCATCAGCCGTGCCAGATGCGGCGCCAGCAGCCCGGCGAAGCTGAGCGGCCCCACCAGCAGAGTGGCCGGAGCGGTCAGCCCGGCGATCAGCAGCACCAGCACGAGCCGCGCCCGCGCCGGAGGCACGCCCAGGGCGCGCGCCACCTCCGCCCCCAGCGGCAGCAGCGCCAGCCAGCGCGCGCAGAGCAGCGTCAGCCCCAGCAGCACCGCGCCCAGGGCCAGCGCCAACCCGGCTTCCCCCAGGCTGACGGCATAGGTAGATCCTGCCATCCAGGCGGCGAGGGGCAGGGCGCGTGGATCGCCCACCGCCAGCAGCACCGAGACGAGCCCGCCCATGAACAGCGTCAGCGCCAGCCCGCCGAGCAGGATCTGCGCCGGGGCGAAGCCGCTGCGCCGGCCGAGCAGCAGCACCAGCCCCAGCACCAGCGCCACCCCGGGCAGGGCCAGGGCCAGCAGCGCCGCGCGCTCCTGCAGGCCCAGGCCAAGGCCCAGCAGCATGGCCAGCCCCGCACCCGCCGGCAGGCCGAGCAGCTCCGGGCTGGCCATGGGGTTGCGGGTGAGGCGCTGGGCCAGCAGCCCGGCCAGCCCCAGCATGCCCCCTGCCGCCAGCGCCGCCAGCACACGCGGCAGGCGCCAGGGCAGGAGAGGGGCCAGCGCCTCGCCCAGGCTGAGGCGCCAGGCGCCGTCGGGAGCGGGGCCGAGCATCAGGGCCAGGGCGGTGGCCACCCCCAGCAGGGCGGCCAGCAGCATCAGCCGCGCCCAGGGCCGCGCCGCGCGCGCCTCGGCGGGGGC
>NZ_JANFNY010000116.1:0-3576 GCF_024437745.1 Roseomonas sp. GC11
CCTCCCCAGAGAATCTTCTTTTCGTTTGGGGAGGCGGAACCTCCCCAGAGAATCTTCTTTTCGTTTGGGGAGGCGGAACCTCCCCAGAGAATCTTCTTTTCGTTTGGGGAGGCGGAGCCTCCCAGGGAGCCCCCCCCCAGGGGGGCCGCTCAATGCCCGCGCAGGATCTGGCTGAGGAAGGACTTCAGCCGGTCCGTCTTGGGGTCGTTGAAGATCTGGTCCGGGACGCCGGCCTCGACGACCTCGCCGCGGTCCATGAAGACGACGCGGTCGGCCACCTGGCGGGCGAAGCCCATCTCGTGGGTGACGCAGACCATGGTCATGCCGGTCTCGGCGAGGCCCACCATGGTATCCAGCACTTCCTTGATCATCTCCGGGTCGAGGGCCGAGGTCGGCTCGTCGAAGAGCATGATCTTGGGCTTCATGCAGAGGGCGCGGGCGATGGCGACGCGCTGCTGCTGGCCGCCGGAGAGCTGGCCCGGATACTTCTTGGCCTGCTCCGGGATCTTGACCCGGGACAGGTAGTGCATCGCCAGTTCCTCGGCCTCCTTCTTCGGCATCTGGCGGACCCAGATGGGCGCCAGGGTGCAGTTCTCGAGGATGGTGAGGTGGGGGAAGAGGTTGAAGCTCTGGAACACCATGCCGACCTCGCGGCGGATGGCGTCGAGGGCGCGGGTGTCGTCGGTCAGCTCCATGCCATCGACGACGATGCGGCCTTCCTGGTGCTGCTCCAGGCGGTTGATGCAGCGGATCATGGTGGACTTGCCGGAGCCCGAGGGGCCGCAGACCACGACGCGCTCCCCGGTGCCGACGGTCAGCGACACGTCGCGCAGCACATGCATGGCGCCGTACCACTTGTTGACCTTGTCGAGCAGGATGGCCGGCGGGGCGTCCGTGCGCAGGGCGGAGGCGATGTGCGGGCCCTCGCCCGCGATGTCGATGGTGGCGCTCATGCGGCGTGCGGTCCCTGGGTCTCGGAGGTGTTGCGGCGGGCCATGCTCAGCGCACCCGGTGGCGGTTCAGCTCCGCCTCGAGGTTCTGGCTGTAGCGGGACATGGCGAAGCAGAAGATGAAGTAGATGAGGCCGGCGGTGACGTAGACCTCGATGCCGAAGCCCTGCCAGGCGGGTTCGACGATGGCGGTCTTGCCGGCGGTGAGCAGGTCGAAGATGCCGATGATCAGCACCAGCGACGTGTCCTTGAAGAAGCCGATGAAGGTGTTGACCAGGGGCGGGATGACCAGCCGCAGGGCCTGGGGCAGGATGATGAAGCCGGTCTTCTGCCAGTAGGAGAGGCCGAGGGCGTCGGCCGCCTCGTACTGCCCCTTGGGCAGGGCCTGGAGGCCGCCGCGCACCACCTCCGCCAGGTAGGCGGCGGCGAAGAGGATGATGGCGATCTGCGCGCGCAGCAGCTTGTCGATGTTCATGCCTTCCGGGAGGAAGAGCGGGAACATGACGCTGGCCATGAAGAGCAGGCTGATGAGCGGCACGCCGCGGATCAGCTCCACATAGAGCACGCAGAGCATCTTGATGGCCGGCATGCGCGAGCGCCGGCCGAGCGCCACCAGGATGGAGAGCGGGAAGGCGAAGGCGATGCCGAAGGTGGAGAGGATGAGGGTGATGACGAGGCCACCCCAGCGCTCCTGCGGCACATAGGGCATGCCGAGGATGCCGCCCCACATCAGCACGCCGATGACGGCGAGGGTGCCGAGCCAGACCAGCGCCAGCTCCTTGCGCCAGAAGCGGCGCATGGCGGAGACGATGTAGAGCCCGATGAAGAGGACGATGCAGATGGCCGGGCGCCAGTGCTGCTCGTAGGGGTAGGTGCCGAAGAGGATGAAGCGGTGCTTCTCCGTCACCACCGCCCAGCAGGCGCCGCTGCCCTGGAGGGCGCGGCAGGCCTGGGTCTGCGCCGTGCCGTTGACGCTGGGCACGGACCAGATGGCGTTGACGAAGGCCCAGTCCACGAAGCCCACGGCCCAGCGGACCAGCAGGTAGCCGAGCGCCAGGGTGACGGCGGTGGAGAGCCAGGAGGAGAAGAGGTTGGCCCGCACCCAGGCCAGCGGCCCGACCGCCAGGACGGGCGGGCGGCGCGGGGCGGCGGTGGCGGGCTGGTGGCCGCGCGGGGCGGCCTCGGCGGTGATGTCGGCCATGGTCTCAGCGCTCCACCAGCGCGATGCGCGCCGCGTAGCCGGCCCAGGGGCCGGCGAAGCCGGGGAAGGTCGGCAGCTTGCGGATGTCCATGTCTCAGCGCTCCACCAGCGCGATGCGCGCGTTGTACCAGTTCATGAACAGGCTGATCGACAGGCTGAAGGTCAGGTAGACCGCCATGATGACGGCGATGCCCTCGATCGCTTGGCCGGTCTGGTTCAGCGTGGTGTTGGAGATGGAGACGATGTCCTGGTAGCCGATGGCCACCGCCAGGGAGGAGTTCTTCGTCAGGTTCAGGTACTGGCTGGTCATCGGCGGGATGATGACGCGCAGGGCCTGCGGCAGGACGATCTTGCGCATGATCAGGCCGCGCGGCAGGCCGAGGGCCTCGGCGGCCTCCCACTGGCCCTTGGCGACGGCGAGGATGCCGGAGCGCACGATCTCGCCGATGAAGGCGGCGGTGTACATCACGAGGCCGAGCAGCAGCGCGAAATATTCCGGGGTGATGGTCAGGCCACCCTGGAAGTTGAAGCCGCGCAGCGCCGGGATGTCGCCCTGCCAGGGGGCGCCGAGGAGGGCCCAGATGGCGACCGGCAGGCCGATGAGATAGCCAAGGGCGGCGGGCCACACCTTGCGCGGCTTGCCATCGGCCATCTGCTTCGCGCGGGCGGAACGGGCATGCAGCACGGTCAGCACGAGGCCGGCGACGAAGCCGAGCAGGGCGAAGCTGTGCGCGTCCTGCCACTGGATCCAGGGCAGCTTCAGGCCGCGGTTGGAGAGGAAGACGCCCTCCATCGGGTGCATCGCCTGGCGCGGGCCGGGCAGGCCCTGGAGGATGGCGTACCAGAAGAGCAGCTGCAGCAGCAGCGGCAGGTCACGCACCACCTCGACATAGGTGGCGGCGATGCGGGAGAGCAGCCAGTTCTTCGACAGCCGGGCGATGCCGACGAGCGTGCCGAGGAAGGTGGCCAGGATGATGCCGACAATGGCGATCTTCAGCGTGTTGAGCACGCCGACGATGAGCGCCCGGGCATAGGTGTCGGTCGGGCTGTAGGAGATGACGCTCTCGGCGATCGGCAGGCCGGCCTCGCGCGAGAGGTAGCCGAAGCCCGTGGCGATGCGGCGCACCTCGAGGTTGTGCGAGGTGTTGCTCACCAGCCAGGAGATGATGGAAACCACCACGCCCAGCACCAGGACCTGCCAGACGATGGCGCGCAGCCTCTCATCGGCCCAGGAGAGGCGGAGTCCCTTCTTTGGTGGCGCGCGGAGCAGCCTGGGATCGGCAGCGGTGTCGGACATGCTTTTGAAGCCCCGTTGTTTCGTCTTTGTCCGATATTCGGGAAGTGCTTCCGCCCGGGCGGCGTCTTGGCGCCGCTTCGGGGCGGGGAGCGCGGGGGCGGGCGGGGCGGGCCCCCCCCTCACCCACC
>NZ_JANFNY010000116.1:3585-11301 GCF_024437745.1 Roseomonas sp. GC11
GGGGGGGGGGGGGGGGGGGGGGGGGTGGGGGGGGTGGGGGGGGGGGGGGGGGGGGCGGGCGGGGCCGCCCCCGCCAGTCACCCTCCGGTCTTACCGGAAGGGCTGCGAGTACTGCAGGCCGCCCTGGGTCCACTGGGCGTTCGGCCCGCGCTGGATGCCAAGCGGCTTCAGGTGGCGCTCAAAGACCTCGCCATAGTTGCCGACGGCCTTGATGACGCGCACGCCCCAGGCATTGTCCACGCCCAGCATGGCGCCGAGGCCGCCCGTCTTGCCCAGCATACGCTGAATCTCGGGCCGCTGGTCATCATTCGCCGCCTTTTCGACATTGGCGGAGGTGATGCCGAACTCCTCGGCGGCGAGCAGCAGGTAGTGGGTCCAGCGCACCAGGTCGGCCCAGCGCTGGTCACCATGGCGCACGGCCGGGCCAAGCGGCTCCTTGCTGATCACTTCCGGCAGGATGATGTGGTCCGCCGGGCTGGGCTGGGCCGAGCGGGTGGCGGCCAGGCCCGAGACGTCGGTGGTATAGGCGTCGCAGCGGCCGGCGAGGTAGGCGGAGACCAGCTCTTCCTGCCGCTCGATCACCACCGGGGTGAACTTGATGTTGCTGGCGCGCGCCCAGTCGGAGAGGTTCTGCTCGGTCGTGGTGCCGGGCTGGACGCAGACGGTGGCGCCGTCCAGTTCCTTGGCCGACTTCACGCCCAGGCTGGCCTTCACCATGAAGCCCTGGCCGTCATAGAAGTTGATCGCCGGGAAATCGAGGCCGAGCGAGGTATCGCGCGAGAGCGTCGCCGTCGTGTTGCGCGGCAGCACGTCGATCTCGCCCGACTGCAGCGCCGTGAAGCGGTTCTGCGCCGTGGTCGGGACGTAGCGCACCTTGCCCGCGTCGTTGAACAGCGCCACGGCCAGGGCGCGGCAATACTCGACATCAAAGCCGGTCCAGCGGCCCTGGCTGTCGGGCTGGGCGAAACCGGCCAGGCCGGTGTTCACGCCGCAGCTCAGCGTGCCGCGGGCCTTGATGGCATCCATCGTCGCCGCCGCGTTCTGCGCCGGCGCGGGCTGCTGGGCCATGGCGGGGGCCGAAGTCAGGGCACCGACCAGGGCGGCCGCGCCAAGTGCGCGGAGGGTGGCAAGCCGCATGGGCTTCATTAACTCTCTCCCAAATCTTTATTCAGGCCACCGGCTGGTTACCAGCGGCTCCTCCCGCGATCCGTGCGTGGCAACGGACCGGGGCGGGGCACGATGCGCGGACGCACCGGTCCCGCCCAGCATGCCCGTTAGCGTTGCGGGAGGAAGGGCGCAATCTTAACAAGCCATCACCCTGCTTTCGGGGAAAATGGCGGTATCGCCTTGCAATCCACGTGCCAGGATTTGCAACCCGCCCCGGCTTCCCTTGGCGCCCCGCCTGCCTAGGATGGCGGCATCGCTTGCCGGAGATGCCCCCTGACCATGCGCCTGATGGATCGCGACGAGACCGCCGCCCGCCTGCCCTGGCCCGCCCTGCGCGCCGCCTTGCAGGCCATGTTCCGCGACGGCTGCGACGCCCCGCTGCGCCACCGCCACCCCCTGCCGCAGAAGGAGGCAGCGGAAGGCTCCCTGCTGCTGATGCCCGCCTGGCAGGCACACCGCTACACCGGCGTGAAAATTGTGCATGTGAACCCGGCCAACGCCAAGGCTCCCGGGCTACAGGCCGTCCACTCGGTCTACCTGCTTTCGCATGGCGAATCCGGCCAGCCCCTCGCCATCCTCGATGGCGGCACGCTGACCGACCGCCGCACCGCCGCCGCCAGCGTCCTCGCCGCCGGTTATCTCGCCCGGCCGGAGAGCCGCCGCCTGCTGCTGCTGGGCAGCGGCAAGGTCGCCCATGCCCTGGCCGAGGCCTATGCCGAGCGCTTCCCGCTGGACGACATCCGCATCTGGTCCCGCCGGGGGGAGAGCGCGGCGAAGCTCGCCGCCACCCTGGCCGCCGCCGGCCTGCCCGCCCGCGCCGTGGCCGAGCCGGACCCCGCCGGGGCGGATATCATTTCCGCCGCCACCCTCTCCACCACCCCGCTGCTGCGCGGTGCCGATCTGGCGCCGGGGACGCATGTGGATCTGGTGGGCGCCTTCCGCCCCGAGATGCGGGAGAGCGATTCGGCCCTGGTGGCGCGGGCCAGCGTTTTCGTCGACACCCGCGCCGGCGGGCTGGCGGAGGCGGGGGATATCGTCCAGGCCATCGCGGAAGGCGCCATCACCGCCGGGCATCTCCAGGGTGATCTTTTCGACCTTTGCCGGGGCGCGCATCCGGGGCGCCGCACGGCGGAGGAGATCACCCTGTTCAAATCGGTCGGCTGGGCCGGGGAGGATCTGGCGGCGGCGATCCTGGCTTATCAGAGTAATTAATTTTTAGAATCTTCTTTTTCTAAAGAAAAAGAAGCAAAAAGATTTTTTCAGGCTGCCGCCGTCTCCCGGCATAGCGGGACGCCAAACTGATAAAAGTTTTTTGGTTCTTTTTTTTCAAAAAAAGAACTTTTTAAAACCCCAATACACTTTCCAGCGCCACCTCCGGGCTGGTGAGCGGCCTCACCCCGCGCACCCGCCCGGCGGCCCCGGCCATGGAGGCCTGGGCCAGCGCCACGCGGCCGGGCGCGGCCTCGGCGGCGCGGGCCACGCGGTCCAGGTAGCCCTCCCGGTCGCCGGCGCGGAAGGCGTCCCAGGCGCCGGGCACCAGGATCACCGTGACCTCGGCCCCCGTCGCGGCGGCGGCGGCGGTGAAGAGGGCGCGCGTCGGCGCCAGGGTGGTTGCCACGGCGCAGAGCACGCTCACCTGGCCGCCTTCCGCCACGGCCCGCCGCGCCAGGGCGGCATCGGCGCGCAGGGCGCCCGTGCCCTCCGCCGCCGGCCCGAGGGTGGAGCAGGTTAGCAGCACGGCCTCCCCCTCCGCCGCCATCTGGCGCAGCAGGGTGGCGGTGCGCGCGGCGATCTCCGGCGTCAGCCCGCCCGCCGCCTCGGCCTCCGCCAGCAGGGCGGGGTGGACGGCATGGCGCAGCCGGGCGCCGCGGCCGCGCGCGGCGCCGATCTCCGCCAGGGCGGCCTCGAAGACGGCGATGTTGCTCTCCGCCGTGTGCAGGCAGGCGATGTGCATGGGGAGGCTCCCGCCACAATAAAAAAGGGGAAGACCTCGCGGCCTTCCCCTTTTTCAGATGAGCTTCGCTGCGATCAGCGGCGCAGGCCGAGGCGGCCGATCAGGGACTCGTAGCGGCCCTGGTTCTTGCGCTTCACGTAGTCGAGCAGGCCACGGCGCTGGCCGACCAGGACCAGCAGGCCACGGCGGCTGTGGAAGTCCTTCGGGTGGGCCTTCAGGTGCTCGGTCAGCGAGGCGATGCGGTCGGAGAGCAGGGCGACCTGCACTTCCGGGCTGCCAGTGTCACCGGGCTTCGTGGCGTATTCGGCGATGAGCTTCGCGCGGCGCTCAATATCGATCGACATCGGCTGTGCCTTTCAGTCTGTCTCCCCATCCGGCAGGGCCTGGACGGGAAGGAGGGTGTTGTCGCCCGGGCTGAGCCAGCGTTCCGGCCGCACGCGGCCGGACTCCAGTCGGACCAGTCCCTTCAGGCGCTCCCCCGCCATTGCCCGCACAAGCCCACCATCGGGGCTGGCGTCGCCGGGTATCCGCCCCGCGAAATCGACCACAGAAAGGGTCTGTCCGTGGGAGAGGCGTGCGGCCTCCGCTTCCGTGACGGCCAGAGCCGGGATGTCGGCCAGCGCGGTCGTCACAGGCAACAGAAGGTCCGGGGAAGGAGGCGGCGTATCCTCCATTCCCACCAGCTTGTCCAGCGGAATCGCGTTCTCTTCCAGGAAGGGGCCAACGCGCATGCGCCGCAGCACGGTGATGTGGCCGACGGCGCCCACCGCCCGCGCGATGTCGCGCGCGAGGGAGCGCATATAGACGCCCTTGCCCGACTGCACGGTGAAGACGGCGGTGTCCGCATCCGGGCGGGACTCGAGCTCGAAATGGTCCACCCGCGCCGGGCGCGGTGCCATTTCGGGGATCTGCCCGTCCCGCGCCAGATCATAGGCGCGGGCGCCATTGATCTTGATGGCGGAGAAGATGGGCGGCACCTGCATGATGTCGCCCTGGAAGGCGGGCAGGGCGGCGCGGATCTGCTCGTCCGTCGGGCGGACGTCGCTGGTCTCGATCACCTGGCCCTCGGCGTCGTCGGTGTCGCGCGCCTCGCCGAACTTCAGGGTGAAGCGGTAGGTCTTGGTGCCGTCCATGACGTAGGGCACCATCTTGGTGGCGGCGCCGAAGGCGATGGGCAGCACCCCGGTGGCCAGCGGGTCGAGCGTGCCGCCATGCCCCACCTTCTGCGCGTTGAAGGCGCGCTTCAGCTTGTTCACCACATCGGTGGAGCCGATGCCGGAGGGCTTGTCGACGATCAGCCAGCCATCCAGCGGACGGCCCTTCGGCTTGCGGTGCGGGCGTGCCATGAAAATCCTGCGTTACTCGGTCTGGGCGAGAGGGCTCCGCCCTCTCGCGCTCTCCCGCCAGAAACCTGAGGTTTCTGGACTTCCCATCTGCTGGCGGGGTCCGGGGGGATACTATCCCCCCGGCCGGGGGTCCAGGGGGGCGGAGCCCCCCTGATGCATCACTTGGTCCAGGGGGGCGGAGCCCCGCTGTCAGGCGGAGGGCGTCAGCCCGCCGGGATCGGGCGGGGCCGGCCGGTCGAGTCGAGCGCGACGAAGGTGAAGACGGCCTCGGTCACGCGGTTGGTGTAATCATTGTCGCGCTCGCGCCGCCAGGCCTGCACGCGGATGCGCATGGAGGTGCGCCCGGTGGAGAGGATATCGGCATAGAGGCTGACCTCATCCCCCACGCGGACAGGGGAATGGAAGGTGATGGCCTCCACCGCCACGGTGGCGCAGCGGCCGCGGGCGTGGCGGGTGGCGGCATTGCCGGCGGCGAGGTCCATCTGCGCCATCAGCCAGCCGCCGAAGATATCGCCCGCCGGGTTGGTATCCGCCGGCATGGCGATGGTGCGGATCATCGGCGCCTGGTCAGGCGGCGCCGTGTCAGGGGTGGTCACGAATCCTCGTCCTCCTGCGGCGCGCCGTCGCTTGCCGGGCGGGGGGCAAGGTCCTGCTGGACCTCCGGCCGGCGCATCACCGCATCGATCTTCATCGCATAATCCAGCGCCGTGTCAGGCTGGAAATGGAGTTCGGGGGCGAATTTCAGGCGCACGGCGCGGGCCACCTGGGTGCGCAGGAAGGGCTGCACGCGGCGCAGGCCCTGCAACTCCTCCTTCGCCACCGGCTTGCCGAGGGCGGAGACGAAGCAGGTCATGTGCTTCAGGTCCGGGGAGGCGCGCACCTCGGTGACGGTGATGTGCCGCCCGGCGAGGTCCGGGTCATGGAACTCGCCGCGCAGGAAGACGGCCGAAAGGGCATGGCGCACCTCCTCCGCGACGCGGAGCATGCGCTGGCTGGGGGCGCCGGCGTTGGCGGTTTTCTTGGCCATGGGGGGATTCTCTTTACAGCAGCGCCGCGCCGGCCTCGGGGGCCGCGCGGCGCGCGCCGGCCACGGGGCGGGCCAGCCCTGAACAACAGACACAGTGATGGCCCGGGGGAGGGGTCCCCCCGGGCCGGTTCAGCCTCAGACCGCCGCGACGGTCTCGGTCTCGTAGCACTCGATCTGGTCGCCGATGCGGATGTCGTCGTAATGGGCGAAGGACATGCCGCACTCGTAACCGTTGGTGACTTCCTTCACGTCGTCCTTGAAGCGACGCAGGGTGGAGAGCTCGCCCTGGTGGATGACGATGCCATCGCGCAGCAGGCGGACGCCGCAGCCGCGCTTGACCACGCCTTCCGTGACGCGGCAGCCGGCGATCTTGCCAACGCGCTTGACCTCGAAGACCTCGAGGATCTGCGCGTAGCCCAGGAACTTCTCGCGCTGGACCGGGGCGAGCTTGCCGCGGACCATCGCCTCCACGTCATCCGCCACCTGGTAGATGATGGAGTAGTAGCGGATATCCACGCCATCGCGCTGCGCCATCTCGCGCGCCTGCGCCGTGGCGCGGACGTTGAAGGCGACGACGACGGCGTTGGACGCCTTGGCGAGCTGGATGTCGCTCTCGGTGATCTGGCCCACCGCGCTGTGCAGCACGCGGACCTTGACCTCCTCGCGGGAGAGCTTGTTCAGCGTGACGCCGAGGGCCTCGGCGGAGCCCTGGACGTCGGCCTTGACGACGACGGCCACTTCCTTCTGCGCGCCGGCGGCGACGCGGGCCATCATGTCGGCCAGCGTGCCACGGGCGGCGCCGGCGGCGGCGGCCTGCTTCTCGCGGGCGACGCGCTGGCGGTACTCGGAGATCTCGCGGGCGCGGCTTTCATTCTCCACGGCCACGAAGGTCTCGCCGGCGGTCGGCACGCCGGAGAGGCCGAGGATCTCGACCGGCAGGCTCGGCCCGGCTTCCTTGAGCTGGCGGCCCTTGTCGTCGAGCATGGCGCGCACGCGGCCCCACTCGGCGCCGGCGACGACCATGTCGCCCTGCTTCAGCGTGCCCTTCTGGACGAGGATGGTGGCCACCGGGCCCCGGCCCTTGTCCAGCTTGGACTCGATGACGGCGCCTTCCGCCACGCGGGTGGGGTTGGCGCGCAGGTCCAGCACCTCGGCCTGGAGCAGGATGCCTTCCAGCAGCTTGTCGAGGTTGGTGCCCTTCAGCGCGGAGACCTGGATCTCCATGGTGTCGCCGCCCAGGCTTTCCACCACGATCTCGTGCTGGAGCAGTTCCTGCCGCACGCGGTCGAGGTTGACGCCCGGCTTGTCGATCTTGTTGACCGCCACGATCATCGGGACGCCGGCCGCCTTGGCGTGGTTGATGGCTTCCACCGTCTGCGGCATCACGCCGTCATCGGCGGCGACCACCAGCACGACCATGTCGGTCACGCTCGCGCCGCGGGCGCGCATGGCGGTGAAGGCCTCATGGCCCGGCGTATCGAGGAAGGTGACCTTCTGCCCGTCGGCCAGGCTCACCTGATAGGCACCGATATGCTGGGTGATGCCACCGGCCTCGCGCGCGGCCACGTCGGTCTTGCGCAGGGCGTCGAGCAGGCTGGTCTTGCCGTGGTCGACATGGCCCATGATGGTGACGACCGGCGGGCGCGGCAGCAGGTCCTCCTCGGTGTCGAGCATGCCTTCCAGGCCAAGCTCCACATCCGCCTCGGAGACGCGCTTCACGCGGTGGCCGAACTCGTTGACCACCAGCTCCGCCGTATCGGCATCGATGGTCTGGGTCAGCGTGGCCATCACGCCCATGCGGAACAGGGCCTTCACCACCTCGCCGCCACGGGCGGCCATGCGGTTGGCGAGTTCCTGCACGGTGATGACTTCCGGCACCACGACGTCGCGCACGACCTTCACGCCGTCATTGCGCAGGCGCTGCAGCTCCTGCTGGCGCCGCTCGCGCTCGCGGGCGCGGCGGACGGAGGCCATGGAGCGGCTGCGCTCGTCCTCGCCTTCCAGCGCGGCGGCGACGTCGATCTTGCCGTCGCGGCGGCGGTCGAGGCCGACGGCCGGCTTCTTCGCCGGGGGGGCGGCGGCCTTCTTCGGGGCGGCGGCGGCGCCGGGGCGCCGGGCGGGGCCACGGCGGTCCTCTTCCTCACCCTCGCGGCCACGCAGGCTGAGCCGCGCGCCGGGGGCGGCGCCGGGGGCGCCACCGGGGGCCGCGGAGGGGGCGGCGC
>NZ_JANFNY010000117.1 GCF_024437745.1 Roseomonas sp. GC11
ATGCCGCGGGCGCGCTCTTCCGGCGCCTTGTCGATCTGGTCATAGGCCGTGAAGGTGGCGCCGCCAGCCTTCGCCAGAACCTTGGTGATCGCCGCCGTCAGCGACGTCTTGCCATGGTCGACGTGGCCGATCGTGCCAATGTTGCAGTGCGGCTTCGTCCGCTCAAACTTAGCTTTCGCCATCTATCGGTCACCCTGTCGGTCCAGCGCCGATACCGGCGCAACATCCGGCCCATGGCCCACCGCCCGCTCCACAGACTGGAGCGGGTGACGGGAATCGAACCCGCACAACCAGCTTGGAAGGCTGGGGCTCTACCATTGAGCTACACCCGCACCGCGCAGCCGCCGCAGGGGCGTCAGCGCCGTGGCGCCTCCAGCCGGGAAGGATTTGCCCCGGCCACCCGGCACCCCTGATGAAGGTCGCCGGCAGGCCGGATATGGAGGGGGTTGGATTCGAACCAACGTAGGCGTGCGCCAACGGATTTACAGTCCGTCCCCTTTAGCCACTCGGGCACCCCTCCGTGCTATCCCGGCCGGCGGGAGCGCGGCGGACTATCCGGTTTTCACGGCCAATGTCAACGCGCCCCGCGCATTCTTTTGCAAATTCTCTCACGAATTCTCGCGCTGGGCGCTTGCTTCAGCCCGCCCGATCCGCAGGATGCCCCCCATGTCGCGCCCCCCTCGCCGGCCGGAAGGCCCGCGCCGCCCCTCCCCCTCTCCCCAGCCGCACCACGCCGCCCATCCGGGCAAGACCCCCGCCGGCAAAGCCCCCGCCGGCAAAGCCCCCACCGGCAAGGCACAGCCGGGCCGCCCGCCGCGCGGCACCGCCCCCGCCGAGGGCGATTCACGCCCGCCGCGCCACGCCGCCGAGCCCGCCCACACCAGCGCTCACACCGGCGCCCCCACCCCGCGCGGGCGTGGCCCGCGCCCCGGCGCCCAGCCGCATCCCGAAGCCGCCGCCCCGCGCGAGCGCGCCGAGCCGAACACCCTCTGGCTCTACGGGCTGCACGCCGTCGCCGCCGCCCTGGCCAATCCGCGCCGCCGCCTGCGCCGCCTGCTGCTGACCGCCGAGGCCGAGGCCACCCTGGCCGAGCGCCTGCCCAAGCCCTGGAAGCTCCAGCCCGAGCGCGTCGAGCGCAGCCGCTTCCAGACCTTCCTGACCGAGGATGCCGTCCACCAGGGCGCCGCCCTCCTCGCCGAGCCGCTCCCCCCCGTCGCGCTGGAAGACGCGCTGGAGGCCGGGCAGAAGGAGGGACGCAGCACCGTCCTGCTGCTCGACCAGGTGACGGACCCGCGCAATGTCGGCGCCATCCTGCGCTCCGCCGCCGCCTTCGGCGCCGCCGCCGTGGTGATGCAGGACCGCAACGCCCCGCCCGAGACGGGCGCCATGGCCCGCGCCGCCGCCGGCGCCCTCGACACCGTGCCCGTGGTGCGCGAGGTCAACCTCTCCCGCACCATCCAGACGCTGCAAAAGGCCGGCTACTGGGTCATGGGGATGGATGGCGAGGCCCGCGCCACCCTGGCCGAGACCAAGCCCAAGGACAGGCCCTCCGCCCTCGTCCTCGGCGCCGAGGATACCGGGCTGCGCCGGCTCCAGCGCGAGAACTGCGACGAACTGGTCCGCCTGCCGATCCGGGCGGAGATGGAGAGCCTGAATGTCTCCGTCGCCGCGGCCATCGCGCTCTACGAACTCGCGCGCTGACAGCCGGGCCCGTTCCATTGAGAGGGGCTTTGCCCCTCTCAAACTCTCCCCACCAAAGGCCTGAGGCCTTTGGAAACCCATTTGTTGGTTCCCACTGATGGCGGGTGCAGGGGACCCTGTCCCCTGCCCAAGGGAAAGAAAGGGGGGTTGAGGGGGCAAAGCCCCCTCAAAGCCAAGGGCGCGGCGCTGTTTCAGACCGCCCCCGGCTATTTTTTTACCGCGTTGGTGGCCACCGGCCCACGCGATTCATTGGGAGTTAACGGGAAGCGGGCATCTTGGGACCAACACCGGCCCAGTCAGGCTCAAACCCAGTCAGGCCCAAACCCAGCCAGGACGGCACATCCAGGACCTTCCCATGTCCTCACGCCGTCCCGTCTCCTGGCATGACTTTTCCGATCAACAGCAGCTTGCCCTCTCGCAGGAAGCGCTGCGCCGGGCCGCCGAAACCCTCGCCAGCCACGCCGAACTCCTGGCACGCGAAATGGAGGGCGGCGCCCTGATCGACCAGGGCGGCCCCGATGCCCTGCGCCTCTTCGCCCATGTGATCCGCGCCACCAGCGCCGACGCCTTCGGCCCCGTGCTGCGCGCCTGATCCCCTCCACCCCGCCGCCGCCGCCCTATCGCCACGCCCCTCTCGACGAAGAGGCGACCACCATGACCACCCAGACCGCCGCCACCGGCCTCATCATCCTGCCCGCCAGCCGGGAGCGCGAACTGCGCGACTGGGCCAGCCGCCACGATGTGCAGCTGGCCTTCCGCCCGCTGGAGGATTTCCTGCCCGGCGAAGGCACCGGCTCCATCGTCGCCATCGCCCGCGACCCTGAGGCGCAGCGCATGCTGGCCCAGATCGGCGACGCCGACCACGCCGCCGCCTAGCGGCCCGTCCCCCAGGGTCTATTTCCCCGGGTCCATTCCCCCGGGGCTCCCCAGGACTGGCCGGCGGGCCCGCACAGGATGACAGGGCCGCCGCCCCTTTCCCTGATTCCACTCAGTCAGGGCGCAGATTGCCCTGCCGCACCACCAGCGCCCAGCGCTCGGCATCCGCCTGGATGCGCCGCGCCAGCGCCGCCGGCGGCTCCTCCAGCACCTCCACCCCCAGCCCGGCCAGACGCTGCGCCACATCCGGCCGCCGCAGCGCCGCCTGCCCCGCCGCCGTCAGCTTCGCCGCCACCTGCGGGTCCAGCCCCGCGGGCGCCACCAGCCCGTGCCAGCCCGTCGCCGCCAGGCCACGCAGTCCGGCCTCGTCCAGCGTCGGCACCTCCGGCAGCGCCCCCGCCCGCGCCTCGGACGACACCGCCAGCCCGCGCAGCCGCCCGGCCTTCACCGCATCCGCCACCGCGCCGATATTGATCCAGACCGCCTGGAGATGCCCCGCCATCAGGTCGTTGACCGCCAGCGCGCCACCACGATAGGGCACATGCGTCCAGCGCACCCCGCCCGCCTGCTGCACCAGCTCGCCCAGCAGGTGGGAAAGGCTGCCATT
Organism: Roseomonas sp. GC11; assembly: GCF_024437745.1. Taxonomy (GTDB): domain Bacteria; phylum Pseudomonadota; class Alphaproteobacteria; order Acetobacterales; family Acetobacteraceae; genus Pseudoroseomonas. The sequence goes on from NZ_JANFNY010000117.1 coordinate 3,185, forward strand.
GCCCGGCGTGCCCACCGCCAGCCCATCCGCCCGCGCCGCCGCCAGGAAGCCGCCCAGGTCGCGCAACGGCGACTCGGCCCGCACCACCAGGATCTGCGGCACCGCCACGCCGGGCAGGATCGGCTCGAAGGCCCTCAGCGGGTCATAGGACAGGCGCGGGAACAGCGCCGCGTTGATCGACAGGCTGTCCGACCCGGCCAGCAGCGTATAGCCATCGGGCCGCGACCGCGCCGCCGCCTCATAGCCGATATTGCTGCCGCCGCCGGGCATGTTCTCCACCTGGATGGTCTGGCCCAGCGCCTCCCCCATGCCGCGCGCGACGAGGCGCGCCACCACATCCTGGCTGCCCCCGGGCGCGACCGGCACGATCAGCCGCGGCGGCCGCTCGGGGAAGGCGGCGGGGTTGTCGCCCTGGGCGCGCGCCAGGCGCGGCGCCGCCAGCACCCCCGGCACCAGGGCCAGCGCCGCGGAATGGCGCAGCAGGCGGCGGCGAGTCAGAAGATTCTGCGTCATGTCCATGTGGTTCCAGCAGCGCGAGACAGGGAGACACCGCCCGGAAGGGCAGCCCGCATGGCCTGCCCAGGGCAAGATCCACACGAGGCCAACGGCATTCTCCGCTGGATATCGCGTATAGCCGGAGTATAATAACATTTGTCAAACGTAATTCGGGATATACCCCATGCAGGATCTCCAGGACGACCAGACCGCCCCGGCCTGCGCCTTCGCCGCCCCGCCGCCGCCCGAGCTGGACCTGACCGCCCTGCTCAGCCTCGCCGGCAGCCTGCTCGCCGTCGTCGTGCTCGCCCTCGGCGGCCATGCGGCCTGAAAGAGCGTAGGGACATGGCCTTTGAGAGGGGCTTCTCCCCTCTCCGCACCTGCGCGGCAGCGCCGCGCAGCCACCAAAGGCCTGAGGCCTTTGGAAACCCATCCGTGGGTTCCCCCTGATGGCGGGTGCGGGGGGGTCCTGCCCCCGGCCCAAGGCCACCCGCGCGGAGCCTCCAGGGCTTTGATCGCAAGGCGATATCGCGGTGTGAAAAGCGCCGCGCGCGGGCTGCTTTTCCGCCCGCGCGGCCTTGCGCCCCGCCGCCCCCCCGGCGCATCGTGCCGCCCGCACTCAGGATAGTGATGGAGCAGGACGATGGGCGTGACGGCAGCCGACAGCAACGCGGCTCTGCAGGCGAGGCGCGAAGCGGCGGTGCCGCGTGGCCTCGGCATCCAGATGCCGGTCTTCGCGGCCAAGGCCGAGAATGCCGAAGTCACCGATATCGAGGGCAAGCGCTATATCGACTTCGCCGCCGGCATCGCGGTGCTCAACACCGGCCACCTCCACCCCAAGGTGAAGGCCGCCGTCGCCGCGCAGCTCGACAACTTCTCCCACACCTGCATCCAGGTGATGCCCTATGAGGGCTATATCCGCCTGGCGGAGCGGCTGAACGCCCTCGCCCCCACCCGTGGCCCCGAGCGCAAGACGGTGTTCTTCACCACCGGCGCCGAGGCGGTGGAAAACGCGGTGAAGATCGCCCGCCACCACACCGGGCGCAGCGGCGTCATCGCCTTCTCCGGCGCCTTCCACGGCCGCACCCTGCTCGGCATGGCGCTGACCGGCAAGGTCGTGCCCTACAAGGCCGGCTTCGGCACCCTGCCCAACGACGTCTACCACCTGCCCTTCCCCGTGGCCTATCACGGCAAGGAAGTGGCCCAGACGCTCGAGGCGCTGGAGACGCTGTTCAAGGCCGATATCGACCCCAAGCGCATCGCCGCCATGATCATCGAGCCGGTGCAGGGCGAGGGCGGCTTCTATGTCGCCCAGGCCGAGCTGCTCGCCGGCCTGCGCCGCATCTGCGACGAGCACGGCATCGTCATGATTGTCGATGAGGTGCAGACCGGCTTCGCCCGCACCGGCAAGATGTTCGCCATCGAGCATTCCGGCGTGCAGCCGGACCTCATCACCATGGCGAAGTCCCTCGCCGGCGGCTTCCCGCTCTCCGGCGTCACCGGCAAGGCGGAGATCATGGACAGCCCGCAGGCCGGCGGCCTCGGCGGCACCTATGGCGGCAACCCGCTGGCGCTGGCCGCCGCCCATGCCGTGCTCGACATCATCGAGGAGGAGGGCCTCTGCGCCCGCGCCACCGAGATCGGCGACCTCATCACCACCCGGCTGCGCGAGATGCAGGCGACCAACAGCCTGAAGGGCGTCATCGGCGATGTGCGCGGCCTCGGCGCCATGGTGGCGATGGAGCTGGTGGCCGGCGGCGACGCCAACCGCCCGGACCCGGACCTGGCCAAGGCCCTGGTCGCCCGCGCCGGGCAGAAGGGGCTGATCCTGCTCTCCTGCGGCGTGCGCGGCAATGTCATCCGCTTCCTGGTGCCGCTCACCGCCGCGGATGCGCTGATCAACGAGGGGCTGGACATCCTGGGCGACGCGCTGCGCGAATGCGTCGCCGAGCGCGCCGCCTGACCTGCCGATGCGCGGCCTGAAGCGCGGGCTTGGCTGGCTCTTCGGGGCCGCCTGGCGCGGGGCCTTCCTGGCCGCCGCCGGCTATCTCGGCGCGCGGGTGATGGCGGGGGGCGGGGGCACCACCCCCCTCCCCTTCGCCCTGGCCATGCAGCGGCTGGATCTCGGGCGCCTGGGCGAGGTCGCCCTGCAAGGGGCGCTCGGGCTCATGGCCCTGGTGCTCGTGCTGCGGCCGCTGCCGCCCGGCCCCTGCCGCGCCATCCTGGGCGGCATGATCATGGGCGCGGCCGCCGTGCCCGTCTTCCACCAATCCACCCTCTTCGTGCTGCACCAGACGGCGCGGCTGGTGCCGGAACGTGGCTTCCTCTTCGCGCCGCTGCCCTTCCTCGCCGATATGCCGGCCCTCTACGGGCTGATGCTGGCCGGCGCGGCGCTGGGCGGCGTGCTCGCCCTGCTGCTGCGGCTGGTCTGGGCGCTGCCGGATCTGCTGATGGGCTTCCTGTGGGGGGCTGGGCTGCTCACCCTGCTGCACGGCACCTTCCCGCGCGTGCCGGGCTTTGATTCGCCCTGGTGGATGTGGCTGGTGATCAATGGCGGCTGGGGGTGGGGGGCAGCCTTCCTCATGCGCCCCCTCGCCCTGCGCGGCGCCGAGGATGCCGGGCGGGAACAGGACCGGCCGGAACACGCGATTTAGGGGTGGGGGGCTCCACCTCCCCAAACGAAAAGAAGATTCTCTGGGGAGGCTCCGCCTCCCCAGACCCCTCCGCCGGGGGGACAGGGTCCCCCCGGACCCCGCCATCAGGGGATCGTCACATGCGGGCTGAAACATTGGGGGTGGTGCTGGCGGGGGGGCTCGCCCGGCGCATGGGCGGGGGGGATAAGCCGCTGCGGCTGCTCGGGGGGCGGCCCATGCTGGCGCATGTGCTGGAGCGGCTGCGGCCCCAGGTTGGCGCGCTGGTGCTGAGCGCCAATGGGGCGGCCGGGCGTTTCGCCGCCTGGGGGCTGCCGGTGCTGGCGGATGGCGAGCCGGGGCACCCCGGCCCGCTGGCGGGCATCCTGGCGGCGCTGGACTGGGCGGCGGAGACGCGGCCAGACCTGCCCTGGGTGGCCTCGGTGCCCGGCGACTCGCCCTTCATCCCGCTGGATCTGGTGGAACGGCTGCACGCGGCGCGGGCGGCGGCGGGGGTGCCGCTGGCCTGCGCCAGCTCGGCCGGCCAGACCCACCCCCCCATCGCCCTGTGGCCCGTGGCGCTGCGCGCCCCCCTGCGCGCCGCCCTGCGCCAGGGCGAGCGCCGGGTGCTGCGCTGCATGGCCGGCTTTGGCTATGCCACCGCCGAATGGCCCACCACCCCGCGGGACCCCTTCCTGAACATCAACACCCCGGACGATCTTCACACCGCGGCGAGGCTGCTGAGCGGTTCTTCTTCCTGAAAAAGTCTTTTTGCTTCTTTTTCTTCAGAAAAAGAAGATTCTTCCTTTACCCTAACGGGTTATCCGACAGCCGCGCGAATGGCCCATACAGATCGCACAGATCCTGGGTGATGCTGAGCTTGCGGTAGCGCAGGGCAGAGAGGGGATCATTCGGCTGGACGGCGAGCAGGTGGCGGCCGCCCTTGTCGAGGAAGAGGCGGTGCGGATAGGCGTCGCCGCGATAGATCACATAGGTATTCCGCGCCTCGGCCACATCATTGCCGAGGTCGTCCAGGGCCCAGCGCCGCCAGGTGAGGGCCCAGCCCTCCTTGGTGCGGCTGAGGGCACGCGGGTCCATATCGGCGGTGCGCGAGAGGAAGTCGCTGTATTGCTCGGCGAGTTCCTTCAGGTCGTCGCGCAGCCGGGCGACGATGGGGTTGAGGATTTCCTGCTGCGCCGGCATGAGCGGCGGCGTGAGATGCACATCCGAGCCGCCATAGCCGGTGAAGCGCGCCTGGTTGTAGTCGGCCAGGGGCGAGGGGCTGCGCCGCCCGCCGGGTGGCACGGTGCCGCCGCCCTGCTCCGGTTGATGGGGGTTCTTCCACAGATTGCTCATGCCGCGCCCACCTTTTGCCGCGGCGGGGGCGGCCGGCCCCCGCGCGGAGGGTGTCTTCGCATCTCGCGGTGAAGAATCCGTATGCGCGGCGCTCCTCCCCGCCTCCGGGTGGCCTTGGGGGGGAGAGACCCGCAAATGGGTTTCCAAAGGCCTCAGGCCTTTGGTGGGGAGAGTTTGAGAGGGGCGAAGCCCCTCTCAAGACCGCGCGCCCTCCTGGCCCTGGCCCCCAGGCTTTTCCTCAGGCGGCGACGGTATAGCCTTCCTCGGTGATCAGGGCGGCGACGCGCTCGCGCGGCAGGGCGGTGGTGGCGCGGACGGTGCCGGTCGGCAGGTCCACCGCCACTTCGGCGGCGGGGTCGGCGGCGCGGATGGCCTCCGTCACGGCGCGGGCGCAATGGCCGCAATCCATGCCCTGCACGGTCAGGGTGAGGGTTTCGCTCATCGGTTTCTCCAGTTCGTCAAGGATGGGGCAATCGGGGCGGCCATCGCCATGGCAATGGGCCGCGAGGTGGCGCAGGGAATGGGCCATGGCCTGCATGGCGCGGGCCTTGGCCTCCAGCGCCGCCACATGGTCGAGGGCGATGCGCCGCACATCGGCGCTGGCGCGCCCGCGGTCACGCCACAGCGCCAGCAGCCGGCGCACATCCTCCAGCGGGAAGGCCAGGGCGCGGGCGTGGCGGATGAAGCGCAGCACCGCGAGGTCCTGCCCGTCATAGTCGCGATAGCCATTGGCGAGGCGGCGGGGCACCAGCAGCCCCTCCTCCTCGTAATGGCGGATCATCTTGGCCGAGAGGCCGGAGCGGCGCGCCGCCTCGCCGATATTCATGGCTTCGGCTTCCACCCCGCCAGCAGCAGGGCGTTGGACAGCACGGCGACCGAGGAGAACGCCATGGCCGCCCCGGCCAGCGCCGGGGAGAGCAGGCCGAGCGCCGCCAGCGGGATGCCCAGCGTGTTGAAGCCGAAGGCCCAGGCCAGATTCTGCCGGATCTTGCGCAGGGTGGCGCGGGTGATCTCCAGCGCGGCGGGCACCAGGGCCGGGTCCGGGCGCAGCAGCACCACGGGGGCGGCGGCGATGGCCACATCCGTGCCGCTGCCCATGGCGATGCCGAGATCGGCCGTGGCCAGGGCGGCGGCATCGTTCACGCCATCCCCCACCATGGCGACGCGGTGGCCCTCCGCCTGCCAGGCGGCGATGCGGGCGGCCTTCTGCTCCGGCAGCAGGCCGGCGGCGATCTCCTCCAGGCCGAGGGCGCGGCCCGCCGCCGCCGCCGCCTCCGCCGCGTCGCCGGAGAGCATGGCCACCGCCACACCCTGCCCCACCAGGGCCGCCACCGCCCGCGCGGCGCCGGGGCGCGGCGCGTCCTCGAAGGCCAGCAGGGCCAGGGCGCGCGGCGGCGCCACCTGCATCAGCCAGGACAGGGTCCGGCCGCTGGCGGCCTCGGCGGCGGCGGCCTCGGCCAGGGGGGCGGGGTCGGCGCCGCTTTCCGCCAGCAGCCGGGCGCTGCCCAGGCGCAGGGCGAGGCCCTCCACCACCCCCTCCACACCCCGGCCCGGCAGGGCGCGGAAGCCCTCGGCCACGGGCGTTCCCGCCACCTCCGCGCCCGCCCCCATGCCCGCCCCCATGCCTGCCCCATGGGCGGCCAGCACGGCGCGGGCCAGCGGGTGCTCGCTGCCCGCCTGGAGCGCGGCGGCCTGGGCCAGCGCGCCCTGCCAGGTGACGCCCGGCGCGCTGTGCAGCACGGCGAGGCGCGGGCGCCCCTCGGTCAGCGTGCCCGTCTTGTCGAAAGCGACCAGGGTGATGCGCCCCGCCTGCTCCAGCGCCGCGGCGTCGCGCACCAGGATGCCGGCGCGGGCGGCGGCGCCGGTGCCGGCCATGATGGCCGCCGGCGTCGCCAGCCCCAGCGCGCAGGGGCAGGCGATGACCAGCACCGCCACGGCATGCAGGATGGCCTCCTCCGGCGTGCCACCGGCCAGCAGCCAACCCAGGAAGGCCAGCGCCGCCACCGCCAGCACCACGGGAACGAAAATGGCGCTCACCCGGTCCACCAGCTTCTGCACCGGGGCGCGGCTGGCCTGGGCCGCTTGCACCAGCGCCGCCACCTGGGCCAGCCGCGTCTCGCCGCCCACCGCCGTGGCGCGCAGCACCAGCCGCCCGTCCAGCGCCACCGTGCCGGTGGCCAGGAGATCGCCGGGCTGCTTCTCCACCGCGCGGCTCTCGCCGGTCAGGGCGCTTTCATCGACGCCGGCGGCGCCCTCCTCCACCACGCCGTCGGCGGGGATGCGCTCGCCGGGGCGGACCACCACGCGGTCCCCCACGCGCAGCAGGGCGGCGGGGATCTCCTCCTCCCGCCCGGTGGCATCCAGGCGGCGGGCCTGGCGCGGGCGCAGCGCCAGCAGCGCGGCGATCGCCGCCCCCGTCGCCCGCCGCGCCCGCCCCTCCAGGAAGCGGCCCAGCAGCACGAAGGCGATGACCACGGCGGAGGCCTCGAAATACAGGTGCTCCTCGCCCCGCAGCAGCAGGACGAGGGAGAGGCCGAAGGCGGCGCTGGTACCGATGGCGACCAGCAGGTCCATATTGCCGGTGCGCGCGCGCAGCGCCGCCCAGCCGGCGCGGTAGAAGCGCGCGCCGAGGCCGAATTGCAGCGGCGCCGCCAGCGCCACCTGCCACCAGGGCGCGGGCATCCCATGGACGCCGAAGCCCATCGCCACCATCCCCACCAGGAAGGGCGCGGCCAGGGCGAAGGCCAGGGCCAGTTCCAGCCCCTCCCGCCGCGCGCGCGCGGCCTGGGCGGCGGCGGCGGCGGCGTCATCGGCCTCGGCGGTGGTGACGCGGTAGCCCGCCTTCTCCACCGCCGCCGCCAGCACAGCCGGGTCCAGCCCGGACAGGACGCGCAGATGCGCCTGCTCCCCGGCCAGATTCACCCGCGCCTCCAGCACCCCGGGCACGCGGGAGAGCGCCCGCTCCACCCGCCCGGCGCAGCTGGCGCAGGTCATGCCGCCAATGCCGAGATCCAGCGCCGATTCAGCGAGGCCATAGCCAGCCTGCCGCACCGCCGCGGCCAAGGCCGGCAGGGGGGCGGTGCCGCCGACCTCGGCGCGCTCGGTGGCGTAGTTCACCCGCGCGGCCTCGACACCCGGCACGCGGGAGAGCGCCCGCTCCACCCGCCGCGCGCAATGGGCGCAGGTCATGCCGGTCACGGGGAGGGAGAGAGCATCGGACATGCCGTATCAGATGGGGCCTCCCCTTATGGGAAGGTCAAGGGGGCGCCGTGAAAACACCCGCCGCGCCCCGGCGGGGGGGGGGGGGGGGGGGGGGGGGGGGGGGGGGGGGGGGGGGGGGGGGGGGGGGGGGGGGGGGGGGGGGGGGGGGG
>NZ_JANFNY010000118.1 GCF_024437745.1 Roseomonas sp. GC11
AAGAAGATTCTCTGGGGAGGCTCCGCCTCCCCAGACCCCTCCGCCGGGGGGACAGGGTCCCCCCGGACCCCGCCATCCGCCCCCCCCCGCGCACACAGCCCGCCATCCCTCTTGCACCGGACCGGCGCCACATCTTACTCCTTGCCGCGAAATGAACGCGGCACGGCTGTGACCCAGAACCATACCTCCCGCCCGATGACCCCGGCCCTTCTGCTCGGCGTCCTCGGCGTCGTCTATGGCGACATCGGCACCAGCCCGCTCTACGCGCTGCGGGCCTCCCTCCTCCACTTCGCCTCGGACGGGCTGGAGGAATGGGAAATCCTTGGCATCCTCAGCCTGATCTTCTGGTCGCTGGTGCTCGTCGTCTCGGTGAAATACGTCCTGCTCGTCATGCGGGCGGATAACCGGGGAGAGGGCGGCATCCTCGCCCTCATGGCCCTCGCCCTGCGCGTGGCGCGCGGGGAGCGGGGGCGCCTCCTCGTCATGCTCGTCGGCATAGCCGGCGCCTCGCTCTTCTTCGGCGATGGTATCATCACCCCGGCCGTCTCCGTCCTCTCGGCGGTGGAGGGGCTGAAGGTCATCTCTCCGGCCTTCAACAAGGCCGTCATCCCCATCTCCCTCGGCGTGCTGCTGGCGCTCTTCCTGGTGCAGTACAAGGGCACCCACAGCATCGGGAAGGTCTTCGGGCCCGTCACCGCCCTGTGGTTCGGCAGCATCGGCCTGCTCGGCCTCATCGAGATCGTCCAGCAGCCGCATGTGCTGCTCGCCCTCTCACCGCACTACGCCATCGATTTCTGCCTGCGCTACCACCTCGCCGCCTTCATCGCCCTCGGCTCGGTCGTGCTGGCGGTGACGGGGGCGGAGGCGCTCTACGCCGATATGGGCCATTTCGGCGCCCGCCCCATCCGCATCATCTGGGGCGCGGCGGTGCTGCCGGCGCTGACGCTGAACTATTTCGGCCAGGGCGCCCTGCTCCTCTCCGACCGCTCGGCGCTGGAGAACCCCTTCTACCTGCTGGCGCCCGAATGGTTCCGCCTGCCGCTGGTGCTGCTCGCCACCGGCGCCACCATCATCGCCAGCCAGGCCATGATCTCCGGCGCCTACTCCATCGCCCGGCAATGCGTGCAGCTGGGCTTCCTGCCCCGCCTCGTCGTCCTCCACACCTCGGAGACGGAGGAGGGCCAGATCTACATGCCGCAGATCAACCTCGCCCTGCTCGTCGGCGTCGTCATCCTGGTCGTGTCCTTCCACGACTCGGACAGCCTGGCGGCGGCCTATGGCATCGCCGTCACCGGCACCTTCATCTGCACCACCGCCCTCGCCGGGCTGGTGCTGCGGCGGCAATTCGGCTGGTCGCGCCCCGCCGTCATCGCCACCATCACGCCGCTCTTCCTGCTCGATGGCTCCTTCTTCATCTCCAACGTGCTGAAGATCCCGGAGGGCGGCTGGGTGCCCGTGCTGCTCGGCGCCTGGCTCTTCCTGCTGATGCTCACCTGGCGCCGCGGGCGGGACCTGCTCTTCGCCCGCTTCCGCCAGGACAGCCTGCCGCTGAAGTCCTTCCTGGCGCGGCTGCCGCAGTCGCGCACCATCCGCGTCCCCGGCATCGCCGTCTTCATGACCGGTCAGGCCGACTACGTCCCCGCCGCCCTGCTGCACAACCTGAAGCACAACAAGGTGCTGCATGAGCGGGTGCTGTTCGTCACCGTCGAGAACCTCGACATCCCCCAGGCGCCCCAGCGCCGCGAGGTGACGGAGCTGGCGCCGGGCATCCACCGCGTCATGCTGCGCTACGGCTTCCAGGAAAGCCCGAACATCCCGCGCGAGCTGGAGGCGCTGCACGAATACGGCGTCGAGTTCGAGCCGATGCAGGCCAGCTATTTCCTGGGCCGCGAGACGCTGGTGGCCGCCGCCGTGCCGAAGATGGCGGCGTGGCGCCAGTGGCTCTTCTCGGTGATGAGCCGCAATTCCATGCCCGCCACCGAGTTCTTCCGCATCCCGAGCGACCGCGTGGTCGAGCTCGGCGTCCGTGTCGCCATCTGAGGCGCCCCTCCCCCGGCTGCTGATCCTCGGCGCCGGGGGGCATGGCCGGGCCATCCTGGAGGTGCTCCGGGATGCCGGCTTCCCGCCGCCGCTGGGCGTGCTGGATGACAACCCCGCCAGCCCCGGCCTGCCGGGCCTTCCCCTCCTCGGCCCCATCGCCCGCGCGGCGGCGCTGCGGGCGGAGGGGGCCGTGGCCGCCCATGTCGCCCTCGGCCACAACGCGCTGCGCCAGCGGCTGGGGGAGGAACTCCTGGCCCTCGGCTATGCCCTGCCGGCGCTGCGCCACCCCTCGGCCGTTCTGGCCTCCACCGCCAGCCTGGGCGCGGGCAGCATCGCCATGCCGCGCAGCGTGGCCGGTGCCAGCGCCCGCCTCGGGCCGCACAGCATCCTGAACACCGGCGCCATCCTGGAGCATGACAGCACCACCGGCCCGGCCTGCCACATCGCCCCGGGCGCCGTGCTCGGCGGCGGCGTCAGCCTCGGGGCGCGGGTGCTGGTGGGCATCCTCGCCGGCATCCGCCCCGGCTGCCGGGTGGGGGATGACGCCACCATCGGCCTCGGCGCCGCCGTCATCGGCGATGTGCCGGGCGGGGCCTCCGTAACGGGTGTTCCTGCCAAGTAAATCAAAAACCTTCTTTTTATAAATAAAAAGAAGCAAAAACACTTTTTCAGGCTGCCGCCGTCTCCCGGCACGGCGGGACGCCAACGGATAAAAGTTTTTTGGTTCTTTTTTTTCAAAAAAGAACGCTTACTTCTCTTCCTTCCATTCCAGCAGCGCCTCCTCCACCCGCGCCCGCTGCAACGCGAAGCGCACGGCCGGCACCACCACCGCCACGGAATGCGGCTCCGGCCCGGGCCGCGCCACGGCGATGGCGCAGATGCCGGCGCTGTGGCTCTCCAGGTCATAGGCCAGCCCGGTGCGGCGCACCGCGGCCAGTTCCTCCAGCAGCGCCGGCAGATCGCGCGGCGAGGCCGGGGTCAGGCGCGGCAGCTCCGGCCCCAGGCGCCGCGCCACCGCCGCATCCTCCATCAGCGCCAGCAGCGCCTTGCCATTGGCGGTGCAGGAGAGCGGGAAGGACACGTCATCCGGCGGCACGACGCGCAATTCCTGCGTCTCGGCCAGGATGCGCAGCAGCAGCCCGCTCTCCCGCCCCCGCGCCCGGCAGAGCACCACGCATTCCCCCAGGGCGCGCGACAGGGCGAGCAGGCGCGGGCGGAGTTCCTCGGCCAGGGATGGGCGGGCGGCGGCGGCCAGCACCGGCAGGGCGGGACCCAGCCGCACCCCCTCCGCCCCGCCCTGCGCCAGCTGCTCCGCCTCCAGCGCGGCCACGATGCGCTGCACGGTGGAGCGCGGCAGCGCCGTGCCACGCGCGATGGCGCCGAGGCTCAGCCCGGCCGGATGCTCGGCCAGCAGGCGCAGAATGGCCCCCGCGCGCGCGATCACCTGGATGCCGCCCGCATCGCCCCCCGCATCGCACACGGGGTCTGTTCCAGGCGCGGCTGGTTCCTGCATGCCATGTCCTCCCTGGGCGGGAGGATGTACCGTATTGCGGTTGTCACAACAACCGCATCACGATACGCCTCAGGCATCACCGCATGCAGGACCGAGCATGGCGATCCGCCCTTCCTCCACCGCCTTCACCCTTCTGCTGGGGGCGCTGGCGGCGCTGCCGCCGCTGTCGATCGACATGGGCCTGCCCGGCTTCCCGGCGCTGGAGGCGGAGCTGGGCGCGAGCCCGAGCGAGGCGGCACAGACGCTGAGCCTCTTCCTGCTGGGCTTCGCCACGGGGCCGCTGCTGCTGGGCCCGGCCTCGGACCGCTTCGGGCGGCGGCCGGTGCTGCTGGCGGGGCTGGTGGTCTATCTGCTGGGCGGGCTGGCCTGCACCCTGGCGGGCAGCACGCCGCTGCTGCTGGCGGGGCGGCTGGTGCAGGGCATCGGCGCCGGGGCGGGCGCCACCCTGCCCTTCGCCATCCTGCGCGACCTGTTCGAGGGCCACGAGGCCCGGCTGCGGATGACGGGCGTGACGATGGTGCTGAATGTCGGCCCGATCGTGGCGCCGATCCTGGGCACGGCGGTGATGGCGCTGGGCGGCTGGCGGATGATCTATGGCACGCTGGCGCTGGGCGGCCTGGCGCTGGTGGCGGCGGTGGCGCTGGGCTTCGCCGAGACCGCCCCGGCCAGCCGCCGCCCGGCGATGAGCCCGGCCGCGCTGCTCTCCGGCTATCTGGGCGTGCTGCGGGAGCGGGCCTTCCTGGTGCCCACCCTGCTGAACGCCACCGGGTTCGGCACGATGTTCGCCTATATCTCCGGCTCCCCGGCGGTGCTGATGGGCCATATGGGCGCCTCCGGCGCGGCCTATAGCCTGATGTTCGCCTGCTCCGCGCTGGCGGCCATGCTCGGCTCGGCGCTGAGCGGGGTGCTGGTGAAGCGCGGCGTGTCCTCGCCGCGGATGATCCAGGCCTCGGCGCTGGTGATGGCGGTGGCCTCGGCCGGGCTGGTGGGGCTGTCGCTGGCGGGGGCGCTGGGGATGGTGCCCTTCGTGGCGCTGGCCGCGCTGGCGGTGGGGGGCTATGGCCTGCTGGCGCCGAATGCGGCGCATGAGGCGCTGGTCCCGATGGGCAGCCGCGCCGGGCTGGCGACGGCGGCGCTGCGCGCCCTGCAGATGCTGGCCGGCGCCCTCTCCGGCGCGCTGGTCGGCCTGTTCTACGATGGCCGCACCGCCCTGGCGCTGTCCGGCGTGATGCTGGCCTTCGCCCTGGCCGGCGTGCTGGTGCTCCTGCTGCCGCGCCGCGCGGGCCGCTGAGGGGGAGGCCCCTCGGGGAGGCCCAGCCTCCCCCGGCGGCGCCTACCGCTTGTTCTCCAGCCGCGAGATGACCCGCACCACCGGCCAGAGCAGCACGAAATAGGCCACCGCCGCCGCGACGATGGGCGTGGCGTTGTAGGTGGCGTTCTGCGCCTGCCGCGCCTGGAACAGCAGTTCCGGCAGGGCCACGACCGAGGCGATGGAGGTGAGCTTCACCACCTCCAGCGTGTTGCTGACGAGGTCGGGCAGCACGTTGCGCACCGCCTGGGGCAGCACGACATAGGCCAGGGCCTGCCCGTGGGAGAGGCCGGTGGAGCGCGCCGCCTCCATCTGCCCGCGCGGCACACTGCCGAGGCCGGCGCGCAGCACCTCGCCATAATAGGCGCCGGTGTTGAGGAAGAAGCCGATGGCCACCGCCCCCCAGGCGCCGACATCGATGCCGGCGAAGGGCAGCCCGGCATAGAGGAAGACCAGCAGCACCAGCGGCGGGATGGCGCGGAACAGGTCCGTCCAGGCCGCCGCCGCCCAGCGCACCGCGCGCGGCCCCGAGGTGGAGAGCAGCCCGAGGATCAGCCCGCCGAGCAGCCCGAGCGGCACGGTGATGGCCGAGAGCGCCAGCGTGTAGAGAAAGCCCTGCCAGAGGATGGGCCAGGCCTCGCGCAGGATCTCGCCATTGAGGAAGGCGAAGAGGAACTCGTCCATGGCGGGGTTTTCCTCAGCGCTTCCAGGCGAAGCGCGTCTCGATCCAGCGGCCGAGCGCGACGACGGGGATGAACAGGACCAGATAGGCGATGGCGCCCATGGTCAGCGGCGTCGGGTTGGCGGAGAAGGACATGGCGCTCTGCGCCGCGCCCAGGATCTCCGAGACACCGACGACGGAGCCAAGCGCCGTGCCCTTGGTGATGGCGATGGTGCGGTTGGTCAGCGGCGGGATGGCGATGCGCAGCGCCTGCGGCAGCACCACCATGCGCAGCGCCTGGAAGAAGGTGAGGCCGGTGGAGCGCGCCGCCTCCCACTGCCCCTTCGGCACGGCGGTGATGCCGGCCCAGTAGATTTCCTCCGAGAAGGCCATCAGCACCAGGGTGAGGGAGAGCCAGGTGGCGGCGAAGCCGGAGACGGAGATCCCCGCCGCCGGCAGCCCGAAGAACAGCAGCACCAGGATGACCAGCGGCGGCAGGGCGCGGAAGAGATCGACCACGAAGATGATGAGCAGGTTGAGCGGCCGCACCCCGAGGCAGCGCAGCACCGCCAGGGCGAGGCCCAGCGCCAGCCCCGCCACCACCACCAGCAGGGCGAGCAGCACCGTCAGCCCCAGCCCCTGCGCGATCATCGGCAGGTAGCTGGCCATGACCTTGGCGTTGAAGAAGGAGAAAAGAAAACTGTCCAGCCCGCCCATCGCCGCCACCCTCAATGCCGGTCGATCTGGCGGATGAAGGCGCGGGTGCGCTCGTGCCGCGGCGCGCCGAAGATCTGCGCCGGCGGGCCTTCCTCCAGCTTCTGGCCATCGGCCATGAAGACCACGCGGTCCGCCGCGGCGCGGGCGAAGGCCATTTCGTGGCTGACCACCACCATGGTCATGCCGCTCTCGCGCAGCTCGCGCATGACGTTGAGCACGCCGCCCACCAGCTCCGGGTCCAGCGCGCTGGTCGGCTCGTCGAAGAGCATGACGCGCGGCTCCAGCGCGATGGCGCGGGCGATGGCCACGCGCTGCTGCTGCCCGCCGGAGAGCTGGGCCGGGTAATGCTCCATCCGCTCGGCGAGGCCGACGCGGGCGAGGGCGGCGGCGGCGATCCCGGCGGCCTCGGCCTTGCCCCTCCCCAGCACCTTGCGCAGCGCCAGCATGACATTCTGCCGCGCCGTCATGTGCGGGTAGAGGTTGAAGCCCTGGAACACCATGCCGATGCGGCGGCGGGCGGCGTTGATGTCGGTGCGCGGGCTCAGCAGCTCGATGCCGTCCACATGGATGGAGCCGTCATCCGGCTCCTCCAGCCGGTTGAGGCAGCGCAGCAGGGTGGATTTGCCGGAGCCGGAGGGGCCGATGATGAAGACCAGCTCGCGCTCGGCCACGCTGAAATCCACCCCCTTCAGCACCGGGGTGGCGCCGAAGCGCTTCCACAGGCCACGGGCGTCGATGATGGGGCGCGGGGCGGTCGGGGGGGCGGACATGGCGGCTCCTCGGCGGAGGGGAGGATGGTGCGGCGGGGACCGCTATAGGCGAGGGGAAAGGCGCCGCAAAGCCGGGGATGAAAATTTAAAGCAAATTTTGTGCCAATTCTCGGCACAACCCCACCCACGGCTTGCCGCCCACCGGCACAAACCCCCGGCGAAAGAGACCGAAAGAGACAAAGCAACCGGTAGATTGAGCCACCGCGCAGTCTGCCCCGGCAAGGGCCGGCGCTATGATGCAGCACCAACCGGCCCGGCAGGGCCGCCCAGGGAAGAAGCAGAGAAGAGGCAGGGAAAGACGCATGAGCTCTCAGGAATTGCATCGCCTGGCCCAGGACATGCAGGACCAGCCAGCCCTGCGGGAGACCATCGCCGCCGCGCTCAGCCAGTGCCGCGGCGTGACCGAGGCCGCCGGCCTGCTCCAGAGCCACGGCTACGCCATCAGCGCCGAAGCTCTCTCCCCCGCCGCCCTGACCGACGAAATGCTCGACCATGTCTCGGCCGGCAGCGGCGGCGCCACGACCCTTGGCTTTTTCCAGGATCTGCTCAACAGCATCCAGAGACCCAGCCTCCCCGCCCTGCGCGGCGCCCTCTGAAGGCCATCGATGATACAGACCGAGTTGCAGCGCCTCGCCGAGGATCTCCAGAAACTCCCCGGCCTGCGCGAAACCCTCTCCATCCCGCTGCGCCAATGCCAGGACGTGGAAGAAGCCGCCCTGGTGCTGCGCCGCCACGGCTACGACATCACCGCCGCCATGCTGGCCCGCCCCAAGGTGGAAATGCTGGAGGATGAAGAACTGGACACGATCACCGGCGGTACAGGCCATGGCCTGCCGCACATCCTCGCGGATCTTCTGGGAGTCGTGTCTTAGGGAAGAGTTCTTTTTTGGAAAAAAGAACCAAAAAACTTCTTTCCGTCAGCGTCCCGCCTCAGGCCTAAAGCGGGACGCCAGACTGACAGAAAATTTTAGCTCAAAGCTTCGTCACGCGGCCGTCCAGCCGCGTGCGCGCCGCGCCACCGGCGGCGAGATAGGCCGCCGCCACATCCTCCAGCGGCGGGCCATTGTCATAGGCTTCCAGCGCCTTGTCGCGGAAGCTCGTATAGCCATCGCCGCCGCGCCGGTTGAAGTTGTTGGTGACGACGCGGTAGGCGCGCTCATTGTCGAAGGGCACGAAGCCGCCGCCGCCGGCCACCTCCAGGCTGCGCAGGCGCTGCCCGGCCGGCGCCGCCGGGTCAAAGCTGTAGCGCAGCCCGGCCACCTGCGGGAAACCACCGCCATTCTCGGCATAGCGGGACAGGCCAGCCTCCAGCGCCACCCGCAGGTCGCCGCCACGGATGGTCAGCGTGGCCAGGGTATTGCCGAAGGGCAGCACCTCCAGCACGTCGCCCAGCGAGATCGGCCCCTCCGGCAGGCCGGCGCGCAGCCCGCCACCATTGGTCACGGCGATCTCGGCACCAGGCACGGCGGCCAGCATCGCCTCCGCAACCACATTGCCCAGGGCGCATTCACCCTTGCGGCAATCGGTGTTGGGGAGGGAAACCGGGCTCTGCCCCACCGGGCGGGCGCGCAGCGCCGTCAGCGGCGCGCGGTATTCGGCCACGATGGCCGCCACCGCCGCCTCCTCCGGCAGGTCCGGGGTGATGGGCAGGACACGGCCGCCATGCGACAGCACCCGGCCATCCGCCGCCAGATCCAGGTCGAAGCGCCCCGCCCAGCGGCCGAAGGCCCCGGCCTGGACGATGCGCACCTGCCGGTCCGGCCCATCCACCAGCGTGGGGGAAGGGCCATCGGCATCCGGCAGGTCGGCCAGCAGGGTGTGGGAATGGCCACCGACGATGACATCCACCCCGGCCAGTTCCGCCGCCAGCTTCCGGTCATCGGCGAGGCCGAGATGGGAGAGCAGCACGATGGTGGCCGGCCCCTCGGCGCGGATGGCGGCGATGGCGCGCGCCGCCGCCTCCCTGGCATCGCGGAAGGCCAGCGTCGGGCCAGGGCTGGAGGCCTGCGGCGTCGTCTCCGTCGTCACGCCCACCACGCCGATGCGCATCTCGCCCTGGCGGAACACCACATGGCTGCGGAACAGCCCCTGCAACTTCGGCTCGCGCGAGACATCGAGGTTGGCGGAGAGAATCGGGAAGGGAATCAGCGGCGCATAGGCCGCGAGGCGCTCCGGCCCGCCATCGAATTCATGGTTGCCGAGGGTCATCACCTGACCACGCATGGCGCGCTGGATGGCGGCCTCGGCGCGGCCCTGGTGGGCGGTGTGGAAGAGGCTGCCGGTGAACTGGTCGCCGGCATCGAGGCGCAGCACGGGGCGCGACTCGGCGCGCGCCTCGGCCTCCAGCAGGTCGAAGCCGCTGGCGAGGCGGGCCGAGCCACCGAGGCAGGGCCGGTCCGCGCGGCAGGCTGCGCCGCTGCCCTGCTGGCCGTCATGCTTGGAATGGAGGTCGTTCAGATGCAGCAGGCTGACACGCCCCGCGGCCTCGGCCCGGGCGCGGTGGAGCGCCGGCAGGGCGAGGGGCGAGGCCAGGGCTGTGGCCAGAAGGGCACGGCGGGAGAACGACATGCGAGGATTCCCGAAAAAAGCCGGTCAACCCGGCCAGCCTTTACGCTTTAGCCCAAGACTTGCCGCATTCGGAATGTCCCTTGTGCGGTGCGGCGGGTGGGCCGACACCCGCCTTTGCCTCCTTGCCCTGCCCCCTTGCCCTACCCAGGCCGCCGCCCCGGCCAGAAGACGGAACACGCGATGCAGGTCTATCTGCCGATCGCCGAAATGTCGGTGGATGCCTTCCTCCTGCTGGGGATCGGCTTCGGCGTCGGCTGGCTCTCCGGCCTGTTCGGCGTGGGCGGCGGCTTCCTGCTGACGCCGCTGCTCATCCTCATCGGCATCCCCGCCCCCGTGGCGGTGGCCTCGGGCGCCAACCAAACGCTGGGCGCCTCCGTCTCCGGCCTCATCGCGCAGTGGCGGCGGGGCAATGTGGACCCGCGCATGGGGCTGGTGCTGCTGGCCGGCGGCGTCAGCGGCTCGGCCGCCGGGGTGCAGCTTTTCGCCTGGCTGCGGCGGCAGGGGCAGGTGGACCTCGCCGTCTCCGTCTTCTACGTCGTCATCCTCGGCACCGTCGGCGGGCTGATGGTGCGGGAGAGCGTGCGCGCCATCCTGCGGCGGCGGCGGCAGACGGCGCCGGCCCGCCTGCACGCGCATCTCTGGATGCATGGCCTGCCCTTCAAGCTGCGCTTCCGCAAGTCGCGGCTCTATATCTCCATCATCCCGCCGCTGCTGGTGGGCTTCGGCATCGGCGTGCTCTCGGCCGTCATGGGGGTCGGCGGCGGCTTCATGCTGGTGCCGGCGATGATCTACCTCCTCGGCATGCCCACCGCCGTGGTCATCGGTACCTCGCTGTTCCAGGTGGTCTTCGTCGCTGCCAATGTGACGCTGCTCCAGGCCATTTCCACCGGCAGCGTCGATGTGGTGCTGACGCTGCTGCTGCTGATCGGCGGCGTCGCCGGGGCGCAGTTCGGCGCCAGCATGGGCACCCGCCTGCGCGGCGAGGAAACCCGCGCCCTGCTCGGGCTGCTGGTGCTCGGCGTGGCGCTGAGCCTGCTCTGGGGGCTGCTGGCCACGCCGGAGAACCCCTTCGCCGTGGGCCCGATCCCGTCATGACGCGGCGGCGCATCCCCGCGGCCGCGCGCGGGGTGGTGCTGGCGGCGCTGCTGGCGGCGCAGGCCCTGGCGGCGGCACCCGCCGCCGCGCAGGCGCAGCC
>NZ_JANFNY010000119.1 GCF_024437745.1 Roseomonas sp. GC11
CCGCCAGCGCCTCCCACGCCTCCGCCGCCATCACCGCCGGCACCAGCGCGGCGCGCAGCCGGGGCAGCGGGTCGCGCGCCCGCTCGGCGGCCAGCTGCCCGGCGGATTTATAGGCCTGCGTGTCCTGGAAGCTGTGGCCCTGCAAGCGCGGCACCGTCAGCCGCAGCAGGCAGGGCCCCTGCCCCGCCCGCACATGCCCGACCGCCCGGGCGATCAGCGCCGCCGCCTCCACCGGGTCCGTGCCATCGCCCGAGAGCACGCGGAGCCCGCCAAAGGCGGCGAGGTTGGCGGCGATATCGCCCCCCGGCGTCTGCATCGTGGCGGGGACGGAAATGCCGAAGCCGTTGTCCTCCACATAGAACAGCACCGGCAGGGCCTGGGTGGCGGCGGCGTTCAGCGCCGCCCAGAAGCCGTTGCTGGCCACCGAGCCATCGCCGCCCAGCACCACCGCCACGGCGCCCTGCCACGCCGCATCGCCCAGCACGTCGCGGTGATAGGCGATGGCCTGGGCCCAGCCCAGCGTCGGCGTGTATTGCGCGCCCACGCCACCGCTCATCGGCAGGGCGGAGGCGCCCCGCGGGTTGGGGTAGTTGAAGACCACGCCGATATCCCGCCCCGAGGAATAGCCGCCGGCGCGCGCCATGGCGGAGCCCAGCGCCTCCTCCGCCGGCACGCCGAGCGCCAGCAGCAGCGGGCGGGAGCGGTAATAGCCGCAGGCCGCGTCATGCCGCCCGGTCAGCTGCAGCCCCAGCAGGATCTGCGCCATGTCGTGCCCGCGGGCGGAGAACTGGTAGAGCACCTCCCGCGCCGGGACGAGTTCCTCTTCCTCCAGCGCATCCAGCGCGCGGGAGAGGTGGAGGAGGGCGGCGAGGCGGTGCCAGTCCGTGCCGCTCTCCGCGAGGGGGGCGGGGCTGTCCGCCGCCCCGCGCGGCGCGGGCCATCCGAGCGATCCCATGGGTCCGTTTCCCTGAAGCGGGCCGGTCGTGCCGCCGGCCCTTGCGGGGAAAGCCTAGGGCGGCGCGGGTGGTGAATTCTCTCCCGTTTTCGCAATTCCCGGGGCTTATTCCGGCATGCCCATGCCGCGTTTCCGCCTATCCTTGGCATGAACATGCCGGACCACACGGCAGGGAGGAACGTCCATGCCCCAGCCCCCCGAACTCGACCATTTCGAGCGCGCCATCCTCGCCGCGCTGCAACGCGATGCCCGGCTCAGCGTGCAGGAGCTGGCGGAGGCGGTGGGGCTGTCCACCTCCTCCACCTGGCGGCGGCTGAAGGCGTTGCAGGAGGGGGGCTATATCCTCGACCATGTGGCGCGGCTGGATGCCGCGCGGCTCGGGCTGGGGCAGACGGTCTTCGCCCATGTCACCCTCGCCAAGCACAACCGCGAGGCGCTGGAGGCCTTCGAGCGCGCCATCCGCGAGCGGCCGGAGGTGCTGCAATGCTTCTCCATGACCGGCAGCGCGGATTACATTCTGCGCGCCGTGGTGCGCGATGCGGCGCATTACGAGCGCTTCCTGCAGGAGGTGGTCTTCGTCAATCCGGCGGTGCAGAACATCGCCTCCCACTTCGCGCTGCGCGAGATCAAGAACAGCACGGCCCTGCCGCTGTAGCGCGGCGGCTTGCATTCCGCGCCGGGCGGGGGAAGATCGCGCCATGCTGGCCGAACTCAATCCCTATGGCAGCGTCACGGGCGCCTTCCTGCTGGCCTTCCCGGCGTTGTTCTCCATCGTCAACCCGCTGGGCGCCGCGCTGATCTTCAGCCAGGTGATGGCGGGGCGGGAAGGCGCCGAGCGCGCCATCCTCGCCCGCCGTGTCGGGCTTTATTCGCTGCTGGTGCTGCTGGTGTCGCTCTGGGGCGGGGCCTATGTGCTGAACTTCTTCGGCATCTCGCTGGGGGCGCTGCGGGTGGCGGGCGGGCTGGTCGTCGCCATCCGCGCCTGGAGCCTGCTGATGGCGCCGGAGGAGCATGAAAGCCGCAAGGAGCAGCAGGCCGCCCCCGCCAGCGATGCCGATGACGTGGCCTTCTTCCCGCTCACCATGCCTTTCACCACCGGGCCGGGCAGCATCGCGGTGGCTGTCACCCTGGGCTCGGCGCGGCCGGCGAGTGGTGCCGGGCTGTTCTCTTTCTTCGCCGGCGTCAGCGCCGCGGCGGCGGTGACGGCGCTGTGCGTCTGGCTGGCCTATCACTGGTCCGAGGCGCTGATCCGCCTGCTGGGCCGTGGCGGCACGCGGGTGGTGATGCGCATGGCGGCCTTCCTGCTGCTCTGCATCGGCGTGCAGATTCTCAGCACGGGCGCGCAGGACATGCTCGTGGCCGCCCTGCACGCCGCCGGCCCCCGCGCACCCCACTAAAAAAGTTTTTTGGTTCTTTTTTCCAAAAAAAGAACACGAACTTTCGCAAATAACCGGAGAACCCCCGATGCCCCACCCCGCCCCTGACTGGAGCGCCGCGCATGCCGCGGCCGAGGCGGTTGCCGCCCCCTGGCGGGAGGGCGTGGCGCCGGGCGGTGCCATCCTGGCTTTCGATGCGCGGCGCATCGCGGTGGAGGTGGCGGGCGGCGTCGAAAGCCTGGCCACGGGCGCGCCTTTCTCCGGCGGCAGCGTGGTGCGCTATGCCTCGGTGACGAAGCATGTCCTGGCCGCGCTGGCGCTGGAAGCCGGCCCCGCCCTGGATGAGCCGCTGGGCGCGCATCTCCCTTTCCTGCGCGGCGATCTGGCGGGTGTCCCCTTCGGCCGCGCGCTCGACATGACCGGCGGCCTGCCGGATGTGCGCGAGACGCTGGCGCTGCTCGGCATCAGCGTGACGGAGGTGACCGAGGCCGCCGCCATCGAGGATTTCCTGGGCCGCCAGAGCGCCCTCAACTTCACCCCCGGCCACGAGATTTCCTATTCCAACACCGGCTACCGGCTGGTCGAGGCGGCGCTGGCGCGGCGGGGGCATCCCTTCGCCGGCTTCGTCGCGCGCCTCTCGGCCAGCCTCGGCCTCGCCTGGACAGCGCCGGAGCACTGGTCCGACCCGGTGCCGGGCCTTGTCCCCGGCTACTGGCTCGATGGCGGCACGTGGCGGCTGGGCATGGCGGGGCTGCATCTCTCGGCCTCGGGCTGCCTGACCGGCAGCGGGCATGACCTCGCGCGCTGGGGGCAGGCGCTGCTGGCAGGTGAAGGCCTGGCTGCCGGGCTGCTGGCGCGGCAGGGCGCGCCGCGCCACCTCGCCGATGGCCGGGCCACGGGCTATGGCCTCGGCCTCGCCCATGGGCGGTTGGGGCCGGTGGCGCTGCTCGGGCATGGCGGCTCGCATGTCGGCTACAAGACCTATCTGCTGCTGGCGCCGGAGGCGGGCTGTGGCGTCGTCATCGTCTCCAACCGCGAGGATACGGCGAGCTATGGCGCCGCGCTGCGGGTGATGGCCGGGCTGCTGGGCCAGCCCCTCCCCACCCCCGCCGCGCCGCTGCCCGAGGGCCTCTATGCCGAACCCGGCAGCCCGCACTGGCTGGAGATCCGTGGCGGCGCCGCGCACGTGCTCGGTTCGGCCGAGGCGCTTTACGCGGCGGAGGATGGCGCGGCGGTTTCGCTCTCCGCGCATCTGCCGGTGCGGCTGCGCGCCACGGCGGAGGGGCTGGCGGGCGAGGTCGGCCATGCCGCGCGCCTCTATCGCCCGGTGACCGCCGCGCCGGAGGAAGGGCTGGAGGCCATCCAGGGCACATGGCGCTTCCCCGGCGAGCATGCCAGCTTCACGGTGGAGGGGGATCGCCTGGCCTGTGGCATCGGCCCGGCGCGCCGGGTGGCCACGCTGCGCGGCATGGGCGAGGGGCGCATCCTGGCCGAGCGGCGGGATGGACCTTGGTCATCGCGCTTCCTGCTGGCGCCGATGGAGGGGGGGCTGAAGCTTGTGGCCAACCGGAGCCGGGTGCTGGTGGCGGAACGAGATCATTGATTGAGAATGAAAAGAATCTTCTTTTTCTGAAGAAAAAGAAGCAAAAAGACTTTTTTAGGCTGCCGCCGTCTCCCGTCCAGGCGGGACGCCAAACTGGAAAAAGTTTTTTGGTTCTTTTTTTCAAAAAAGAACGCTCTTTCCCTGAACTCTGCAAATTTGCCATCCTCCCCGCATGAGCCAGAGCCCTTCCCTCCCCGCCCCCGATCCCTGGTCCTCCCTGCGCGCGGCGACGCCGGCCCGCATCGGCCTGGGCCGGGCGGGGGATGCGCCGGATCTGGCCTCCGTGCTGGCCTTCCAGATGGCGCATGCCCAGGCGCGGGATGCCGTGCATGCGCCGCTCGATCTTGTCGCGCTGCAGGCCCGGCTGGAGGGCAGGCCGGTGCTCACCCTGCGCAGCCGCGCGCCGGACCGCGCCACCTATCTGCGCCGCCCCGATCTCGGCCGCCGCCTGCATGCGGAGGATGCGGCGGCGCTGGTGCCGGGGGCTTGGGATGCCGTCTTCATCCTGGCCGACGGGCTGTCCGCCACGGCGGTGCAGCGCCATGCCGTGCCGCTGCTGGAGGCCACGCTGGAACGCCTGCCCGGCTGGAAGATCGGCCCCGTGGTGCTGGCGACGCAGGCGCGCGTGGCGCTCAGCGACGAGATCGGCGCCGGGCTCGGCGCCAGCCTCGCGGTGATGCTGGTGGGGGAGCGGCCGGGGCTTTCAGTGGCCGACAGCCTGGGCGTCTATCTCACCCACGGCCCGCGCCCGGGGCGGCGCGATTCGGAGCGCAACTGCATCTCCAACATCCACACCTCCGGCGGGCTGTCCTATGCGGCGGCGGCCACGAAGCTCGCCTGGCTGATGACCGAGGCGCGCCGCCTCGGCCTCACCGGCATCGGGCTGAAGGACGAGATGCCCGCCCTGGCGGCGGCGGAGCCCCCCGCGCTCGGCTGAGCGCCCCTTGCCGGGCGGGGGGCGGACAGCGCAGCATCCGCCGCATGAGCCTCACCGCCCCGACCCTGGCCGAGACCATCCGCCTGGGCCTCGCCGAAGAGATCCAGGCCGGGCGCCTGCCGCCCGGCGCCGAGATCGACGAAACCGCGCTGGCCGAGCGCTTCGGCGCTTCCCGCACGCCGGTGCGCGAGGCGCTGCGCGAGCTGGCGGCGCAGGGGCTGGTGGAGATCATTCCCCGCCGCGGCGCCCGCGTGGCGCGCGTGACGCTGGAGCAGCTCGGCGAATTGTTCGAGCTGCTGGCGGAGACGGAGGCGATGTGCGCCCGCTTCGCCACCTGGCGCATGACGGCGACGGAGCGCTTCGCCCTGCAACGCCTCCAGGCCGGCTTCCGCCCGGTGCGGGAGGAGGCGGCGGGCGCCCTGGCCGCCTATGACACCTACAACCGTGACTTCCACACCCTGATCTATCGCGGCACGCATAACGGCATGCTGGCCGAGCACGCGGCGGCGCTGCGCCAGCGGCTGGAGCCTTACCGCCGCGCGCAGTTCCGTGGCGACCGGCGCATCGAGGAATCCTATGCCGAGCATCAGGCGGTGCTGGAGCGGATGCTGCGCGGCGCGGGGGAGGAGGCGGCGCAGCTGATGCGGGCGCACATGCTCTCGGCCAGCGCGGCGCTGGCGCGCTTCATGCAGGGTGTGGGCGCGATCGGCTGAAACACGCCTTTCTGCATACAAAAAACGTCCATTTTATCTCACCCGCATATTTCCCTGTTCCAGCGGAGCGCGTCCTGCGCTCTACTGGAGCATGGGACGGGGCGCGCAGACGCCGCCCCGCAGGCGGGAGGAAGTTCCATGGCGCTGTCCATCACCCTTGGCGCGCGCACCTGGATCGAGCGGCTCTGGTCCGGGATCGCCGATCGCGGCCGGCCCTATGCCGATGTGCCGGCGGCGGCCACGCCGCCACTCGACCGCGCGAAGCTGCTGACGGCCGCCCTGCTCTCCGAGCGGGGCGAGGCCTCGGGCGCTGCCGTCGCGCGGGAATTGCTGAAGGTGATGGGCGGGCTGGAGGCGGGGGACCGCGCGGCCTTCCGCCACTTCCTCGCCGGCAACTTCCTGCCGGACCAGGAGAAGCTGCGCGCCGCGGCCGAGGCCTATCTGGCGGACTCCTCGCCGGAGCGGGCCATGGCGCTGTTCGAATGTGCCGAGCCGCCGCGCCAGGAGGTGCTGCGGCGGATGAACATGGCCCCGGGCGGCACCGCCGCCCTGGTCGCGCTCCGCAGCGAATTGCTGGCCAGCCTGAAGCGCGAGCCGGCGCTGAAGCCGCTGGACACCGATCTCCAGCATCTCTTCACCTCCTGGTTCAACCGCGGCTTCCTGGAGCTGCGCCGCATCGACTGGGACACCCCCGCCGCCATCCTGGAAAAGCTGATCCAGTATGAGGCGGTGCACGAGATCGAGGGCTGGGACGATCTGCGCCGCCGCCTGGCGCCGGACCGCCGCTGCTTCGGCTTCTTCCACCGCGCCCTGCCGGGCGAGCCGCTGATCTTCGTCGAGGTCGCGCTGGTGAAGGGCCTGGCCTCCGCCGTGCAGCCGCTGCTGGCGCGCAGCAAGGACCCGGCGCCGCAGCCGGAGGCGGGCTTCGACACCGCCATCTTCTACTCCATCTCCAACTGCCAGGACGGGCTGCGCGGCATTTCCTTCGGCAACTTCCTCATCAAGCAGGTTGTGGAGGAGCTGAAGGCCGAGCTGCCGGGGCTGACGCAGTTCTCTACCCTCTCCCCCGTGCCGGGCTTCCGCCGCTGGCTGCACCGCAAGCTGGAGCGCGATGCCAATGCCCTGGCGCCGGAGGAGCGCGGCGCGCTGGCCGCCCTCGTCCCCGCCCCGCAGGAGGAGCGCAGCGAGGAGGCCGGCCCGCCTTCCCTCGCCGCGCTGCTGGACCAGGCGACGGAAGGCGCGTGGTGGCGCAACACAGCGCGCGAGGCGGCGCTGCGTGCCCCGCTGCTGCGCCTCGCCGCCGAATACCTGACGCGGCCGAACAGCGGCATGGGCGCCATCGATCCTGTCGCCCGCTTCCATCTCGGCAATGGCGCGCAGCTGGAGCGCATCAACTGGCTGGGCAACACCGCGCCGCGCGGGATGCAGGAATCCTACGGCGTGATGGTGAACTACCTCTACGACCCGGAGCGGATCGAGGCGAACCACGAGGCCTTCACCCGCTCCGGCACCGTCGCGCGCTCGGCGGCGGTGGAGGCGATGCTGGCCCAGCCGCGCCTGCCCGCCCCGGCTGCTGCCCCCGCGGCGGCATCGGCGGCGGCCTCGGCGGTGCGCACGCGCCTGCCCCGGCTGCTGGGCGGCGTCGCCACGCCCGCCCCGGCTCCTGCTCCGGCCGCCATCGCCGCGCCCGCCGCTCCGGCCCCTGCCCCTGCCTCTGCGGTGTCCCAGGGGGCATCCCAGGGGGCATCCCAGGGGGCGCCCCAGGTGACGCCGGGCGCCGCCCAGCCCGAGGCCGCGGCCGCCGGGCGCGAGACCGCCAGCTGAAGCCTGCGGGCTGATCCCTGGCCGGGCCATCCCGGCCAGACAGCGAGGGGCGGCCCGCGCCGTGCCGCCCCGTCCTCCCACCGGCCAGACCCCCAGGCTTGACCGCAGGCGCCAAGACCAAGAAACCCCGCCGGGTTCTCCGCCCTAGCACAGGAACGCTCCAAGACCATGTCCCCTGCCCTTGCCTCGACCCTGGGGCTTGTCGTGATGTTCATTCTCGGCACGGCCCTGCCCATCAACATGGGCGCGCTGGCTTTCGCCTTTGCCTTCCTCGTCGGCGTCTTCGCGGTCGGCATGTCGGCCAATGCGATCCTGGCCAGCTTCCCGGGCGATCTCTTCGTCACGCTGGTGGGCATCACCTATCTCTTCGCCATCGCGCAGAAGAACGGCACCATCGACCTGCTGGTCCATTGGGCCGTGCGCGCGGTGGGCGGGCGCATCGCCGCCATTCCCTGGGTGATGTTCGGCGTCGCCGCCATCCTCACCGCCGTGGGCGCCGTCAGCCCGGCGGCGGTGGCCATCATCGCCCCCATCGCGCTCCGCTTCGCCCGCCACTACGGCATCGACCCACTGATGATGGGCCTGCTCGTCGTGCATGGCGCGCAGGGCGGCGGCTTCTCCCCCATCAGCATCTATGGCGGCATCACCAACCAGATCGTCGCCCGCGCCGGGCTCGACCCGAACGAGACGGCGCTCTTCCTGGCCAGCCTGGTCTTCAACCTCGCCGTCTCCATCGTGCTGTTCTTCGTCTTCGGTGGCGGCAAGCTGCTCGGCCGGCGCGATGGCGACCGCCATGAGGAGTTCGAGGAGGGCAGCCGCGCCTCCCTGCCCGTGCGTGGCCATGGCGGCACCCCCGCCGCCCCGCGCAATGGCGAGGCCCATGCCGCCCCGGCGATCGACCGCGACCGGCTGCTGACCCTGGCCGGGCTCATCATCCTCGGCATCGGCTCGCTCGGCTTCAACCTCAATGTCGGCATGATGGCGATCACCGTCGCCGTGGCGCTGGCCCTCTTCGCGCCGAATTCGCAGAAGGGCGCCATCGACAAGGTCAGCTGGTCCACCGTGCTGCTGATCGCCGGCGTCGTCACCTATATCGGCGTGCTGGAGAAGTCGGGCGCCATCACCATGGTGAGCGGCAGCGTCGCCCAGCTGGGCACGCCGCTGCTGGCGGGGCTGCTGCTCTGCTATATCGGCGGCATCGTCTCGGCCTTCGCCTCCTCCACCGCCGTGCTGGGCGCCATCATCCCGCTGGCCGTGCCCTTCATGGTCAGCGGCCAGCTCGGCGCGGTGGGCATGGTCGCGGCGCTCGCCATCTCGGCCACCATTGTCGATGTCAGCCCCTTCTCGACCAATGGCGCCCTGGTCCTGGCCAATGCGCCGGAGGCCGAGCGCGACCGCCTCTTCCGCCGCTTCCTGATCTATAGCGGCCTGGTGGTCGGTGCCGGCCCGCTGCTGGCCTGGGCGGCCCTGGTGCTGCCCGGCTGGCTGTGACACACCGCTTCCCCGCCTTTCCGATGCTGACCGCGAGAGCGAGAGAGTGACCATGACCGAACCGAGTGGCCCGCTGAAGGGCCTGCGCGTGGTGGACCTGACGCGGGTGCTGGCCGGCCCCACCTGCACGCAGATGCTGGGCGACCTGGGCGCCGAGATCATCAAGATCGAGCGCCCCGAGGCCGGCGACGACACCCGCGGCTTCGCCCCGCCCTACGTGCCGAACACGCGGGAGAGCGCCTATTTCGTCGGCGTCAACCGCAACAAGAAGTCGGTGACGGTGGACATCGCCCAGCCCGAGGGGCAGGCGATCATCCACAGGCTGCTCGAAAGCGCCGATATCCTGGTGGAGAACTTCAAGGTCGGCGCCCTGGCCAAGTACGGTCTGGGCTGGGAGCAACTGAAAGAAAAGTATCCGGGGCTGATCTACTGCTCGATCACCGGCTTCGGCCAGACCGGCCCCTATGCCCCCCGCCCCGGCTATGACGCGCTGATCCAGGCGATGGGCGGCGTCATGTCCCTCACCGGCGAGATCACCGGCGAGCCGCAGAAGGTCGGCATCCCCGTGGCCGATCTCTTCGCCGGCCTGTATGGCACCATCGGCGTGCTCGCCGCGCTGCGCCACAAGCAGGCCACCGGCCAGGGCCAGCAGATCGATATCGGCATGCTGGACACCCATGTCGCCTGGCTCGCCAACCAGGGCATGAACTACCTGGCCACCGGCGAGAACCCGCCGCGCCTGGGCAACCAGCACCCCAACATCGTGCCCTATCAGGTCTTCCCGACGGCCGATGGCTATATGGTGCTCTCCATCGGCAATGATCCGACCTTTGAGCGCTTCTGCCGGAATTTCGGGCTGGAGCACCTGCTGGCGGATGCGCGCTATGCCACCAATGCCGCCCGCGTCGCCAACCGCGCCCTCGTCACCGAGACGATGACGGCGGTGACGAAGACCATGCCGACCAAGGAATGGATCGAGAAGCTGGAGGCGCTGAAGATCGGCTGCGGCCCGATCAACACGCTGAAGGATGTCTTCGCCGATCCGCATGTGGTGGCGCGCAACATGGTGGTGGAGATGCCGCACGCCTCCGGCGAGACGGTGAAGGTCATCGCCAACCCGGTGAAGCTCTCCGCCACCCCGGCGGATTACCGCTCGGCGGCGCCGGTGCTGGGCCAGCACACCGGGGAGGTGCTCGCCTCGCTCGGGTATAGCGAGAGTGACGTGGCGCAGTTGAAGGAAAAAGGCATCCTCTAACCGGGAGGATGGCCCGTGGCCTTGAGAGGGGCTTCGCCCCTCTCTGCACCTGCGCGGCAGTGCCGCGCAGCCACCAAAGGCCTGAGGCCTTTGGAAA
>NZ_JANFNY010000011.1 GCF_024437745.1 Roseomonas sp. GC11
CTGGTCGCCCGCGCCGAGGCCGCCATCCCCCGCGCCCAGCGCGCCGCCCCCGCCCGCCCGGCGCCGCGCCGCGTGGCGGCCAATACCGTCATCGCCCAGGGCGATGGCGGCAACCGCGTGCGCACCGCCCCCGCCGCCCATCGCGGCCCGGCCCCCGTCAAGCCGCACCGTCCCGGCGAGCCGGCGCGCCGCTGAGGCCCGCCGCCCCTCCCGCGGGGCCAGTTTGACGCGCCCCGCGCCTCTGTCGCGGGGCGTCACATTTCCTCACCCCTTTCCGGGCGGGCCGCAACGCCGGCGTTACAAGGGCGGCCCATCTTCCCTCCAGGCGGCAGGACAGCCGCATCCCGCTGGAGGAAGACCCCGCATGAACCGTTCTCTTGGCGCTGGCCTGTTGGGCGTCGCCCTCCTGGCCTCAGGGCTGCCCGCCCTGTCTCAGTCTGCCCTGGCTCAGCCCGCCCCGGCCCAGCCCGCCCAGGCCCAGCCCGCGCCCCAGGCGGCTCCCGCGCCGGCTCCGCAGGGGCGGCACCGCCCCGCCGGCCCGCCCCGCCTGCTGCAAATGGCCGATGCCGACCATGATGGCCGCATCACCGAGACCGAGGCGCTGAACGCCCTGTCCGCCCGCTTCGCCGAGGCCGATGCCGACCATGACGGCAACCTGACCCTGGACGAGCTGCACGCCTTCCTGCGCCAGCAATGGGAAGCCCGCCGCCCCGCCGGCGAGCGCCGCGCCCCGCCCGAGGCGATGCGCCACCGCATGGCCGAGCGGGTGGATGGCCTGTTCCGCGCCGCCGATGCCAATCGTGACGGCAAGGTGACCCTGGACGAGGCGCGGGCGGTGGCCCTGGCCCTGTTCCGGGCGACCGACCGCAACAATGACGGCGTGCTGGAGGCTTCCGAGCTGCGTGGCCCGCATGGCCATGGCCCGGCCGGCGGCCGCCCGCCGCGTGGGGAGGTGCCCGCGCCGCTCTGAGGTTTCGCTCTCATGGCCAGGGGGTCCCCCCCCCCTCATTCTCACGCCCTGGCCATGATGGGCCTGCCCGGCATGCTCCCCCGCATGCCGGGCTTTTTTGTGCCGGCGGTGGAGCGTGAAGGAGAAAACGCAGAAACCCGCCCTGGCTGGCGCCAGAACGGTTGCGAAACCCAAGACTGAAAGAAAAACCCCGATGGTGGGTGCGACAGGGATTGAACCTGTGACCCCCGCCGTGTGAAGGCGATGCTCTACCGCTGAGCTACGCACCCATCGGGGTGAGGCGGCTTTTAGGGCAGGGGCGGGGGAGCGTCAAGCGGGGTTGTTGAGTTATTATCTTCCAGGAACAAGGCCGTGGCGGACCCTTCCCACCGGGCCATGGCGGGCCCATGTCAAAGCGATGATGTGGCGCCCTGCTTCCCCTCTGGTGGCCGCCCTGGGTGGCCTCCTGCTGGCTCTGGCCCCGCCCCGCGCGGCCAGGGCCGAGCCGCTGCGTGCCGTCTATGCTGTCCAGGCCGCCGGCATGCAGGTGATGCGTGTCGAGGCCCTGTTCGACCTCGGCACCCCCGGCCGCTACCGGATCGAGAGCCGCTTCCGCTTCACCGGCCTCGCCGGGTGGTTCGCCAGCGGCCAGCAGGCCAGCGCGGTGGAAGGTGTCTGGTCCGGCGATGCCGCCCGGCCCCTGCGCTACTCCGGGGATGGCCTGTGGCGCGGCACGCCCCGTCAGGTGGTGCTGGAATATCCGGCCGGCCAGCCGGTGGCCCGCCTCCTCGTGCCCTCCCCGGACCCGGACCGCGAGCCGGTGCCCGCGGGGCTGCAACAGAACACCATCGATTCCCTCTCCGCCCTGGCGCAGCTCACGCGCAACCTCGCCACCACCGGGCGGTGCGAGGGGCAGGCGGCGGTGTTCGATGGCCGCCGCCGGGCCGATTTCAGCGCGCGGACCGAGGGGCGGGACCGTCTCGCCCCCTGGGGCCAGGCCTGGCATGGCGAGGCGGTGCGCTGCGGCTTCCAGGCCCGGCAACTCGCCGGTTTCCGGCTGGATGACGGGCCGGAAGCGCGGGAGCCCCAACAGGGCATCGCCTGGATGGCGGCCCCCGTGCCCGGTGGCCCCATCCTGCCGGTGCGGGTGGAAATGCCGGGCCGCTGGCTCGGCCGCCTCACCGGCTATCTGGTGGAGATCAAGCCGGCCTGGTCGGAAGCCAGCTTGCCCAAGAATTAGAAGAAAGCGTTCTTTTTTGAAAAAAAGAACCAAAAAACTTTTCTCAGTGTCGCGTCCCGCTGTGCCGGGAGACGGCGGCAGCCTGAAAAAAGTCTTTTTGCTTCTTTTTCTTCAGAAAAAGAAGATCCTTCGCTGAAAAAGAAGAATCTTCACTGAATGATATTTTCCAGAATCCCGACCAAAGCGCCGGTCTCCGCCGCGACTGGCGCGCCATCGGCCATCTCGGGCAGGCCATAGCCCCAGGCGCAGAACACCACGGGCAGGCCGGCGCCGCGCCCGGCGGCGATGTCGTTGTGGTGGTCGCCCACCATCACCGCCTGGCCGCCTTCACCGCCGGCGGCGCGCAGCGTGGCGAGCACATGCGCCGGGTCCGGCTTGCGCACCGGGAAGCTGTCGCCGCCGCCCAGCGCCGCGAATCGGCCGGCGAGGCCGAGATCCTCCAGCAGCAGGCGGGCCGCCTTCTCGGGCTTGTTGGTGCAGACGGCGAGGCGCCACCCGGCGGCGTCCAGCGCGTCCAGCGCCGCCGCCATGCCGGGGAAGAGGCGCGTCTCGGCGCTGGCATGGGCCTCGTAATCGGCCATGAAATCGGCCAGGGCCGTTTCATCCGGCGCACGCCCATGGGCGGCGAAGGCGCGGCGCACCAGCACGGCGACGCCATCGCCGATGAAGCGGGCCACGGTCTCACGCGGGAAGGGTGCCAGCTGGCGGGAGGCCATCAGGCGGTTCAGGGCGGCCTGGATGTCGGGCAGGCTGTCCACCAGCGTGCCGTCCAGGTCGAAGATCACGGTGCGTTGCATGACCCCGCTGCTTTGCCATGTTTCGTGCGGCAATGCGAAGTGACGCTTCGGGGCCTTGCCGGGATGGCCCGAGGCCGGGCACATGCTCGCCCATGTCCGCTGCTGCCATCCTCCTCGCCGCCGGTCTCGGCACCCGCATGAAGAGCCGCCTGCCCAAGGCGCTCCACCCGCTCGCCGGGCGGCCCATGCTCAACCACCTGATCGCCGCCTGCGAGGGGGTGTTCGACCGCCTCGTGGTGGTGGTGGGCCCCGACATGCCGGCGCTGGAGCAGGCCGCCGCGCCGCACGCCACGGTGGTCCAGGCGGAGCGCCTGGGCACCGGCCACGCCGCGCTCCAGGCCGCGCCGCTGCTGGCCGATTTCCCCGGCGATGTCGCCGTGCTCTATGCCGATAACCCGCTGATCACGCCGGAGACGCTGAAGCGCCTGCGTGCCGCCCGCGCCGGGGTTGGGGCCGGGGCCGGGCTGGCTCTGCTGGCCATGCGCCCCGCCGACCCGGCGAAGTATGGCCGGGTGATGCAGGACGCCGCCGGGGATGTGACGCGCATCGTCGAATGGGCGGATGCCAGCGAGGCGGAGCGCGCCGTGGGGCTGTGCAATGCCGGCGTGCTCTGCGCCCCGGCGGCGGATCTGTTCCGCTGGCTGCGCGGCGTGCGCAACGACAACCGCGCCGGCGAATACTACCTGCCGGATGTGGTGCCGCTGGCCGTGGCCGAGGGCCACCGCGTGCGCGCCGTGGAAGCCGCCGAGGCGGAGCTGCGCGGCATCAACAGCCGCGCCGAGCTGGCCGAGGCCGAGGCCGAGATCCAGGCCCGGCTGCGCCGCGCCGCCCTCGACAATGGCGCGACGCTGATCCAGCCCGCCAGCGTCACCTTCAGCCATGACACGCGGCTGGGCCAGGATGTGGTGGTGGGGCCGAATGTCGTCTTCGGCCCCGGCGTGGTGGTGGAGGATGGGGTGGAGATCCGCGCCTTCTCCCATCTGGAGGGCTGCGTGGTGCGGCAGGGCGCCATCATCGGCCCCTTCGCCCGGCTGCGGCCCGGCACGGAGGTCGGCCGCGGCGCCCATGTCGGCAATTTCGTCGAGCTGAAGAACGCCGTGATGGGGGAGGGGGCCAAGGCCAACCACCTGACCTATCTGGGCGATGCCAGCATCGGCGCCGGCAGCAACATTGGCGCCGGCACCATCACCTGCAATTACGATGGCTTCGGCAAGTTCCGCACGGAGATCGGGGCGGGGGTCTTTGTCGGCTCCCACACCACGCTGGTCGCGCCGATCCGTTTGGGCGACGGGTCGATGACCGCCGCCGGCTCGGTGCTGACGAAGAGCGTGGCGCCCGATGCCCTGGCCTTCGCCCGTGCCCGCGCCCAGGAGAAGCCCCAGGGGGCTGCCGTCTTCCGCGCCTCCCGCCGCAAGGAGAAGAAGTAATGTGCGGCATCGTCGGCGTGGTGGGGCGCGAGGACGCCGCCCCCCGCCTGCTGGAGGCGCTGCGGCGCCTGGAATATCGCGGCTATGACAGCGCCGGCATCGCCACGCTGGTGAATGGCCATATCGAGCGCCGCCGCGCCGAGGGCAAGCTCGGCAACCTGGCCACGGTGATGGCGGCGCAGCCTTTGCCGGGCACCACCGGCATCGGCCATACCCGCTGGGCCACCCATGGCGCCCCCACCGAGCGCAACGCCCACCCCCACGCCACCGCGCGCGTGGCCGTGGTGCATAACGGCATCATCGAGAATTTTTCTCAGTTGAGAGCCGAGCTGGAGGCCCAGGGCGTCCGCTTCGAGACGGAGACGGATACCGAGATCGTCGCCAAGCTGATCGACCACCTGCTGGCCGGTGGCGCCACGCCGGAGCAGGCCGTCTCCGCGACGCTGAAAAAAATCCATGGCGCCTTCGGGCTGGCCATGGTCTTCGCCGGGCACCCGCGCAAGCTGATCGCGGCGCGCCAGGGCAGCCCGCTGGCCGTGGGCTTCGGCGAGGGCGAGATGTTCGTGGGCTCCGACGCCCTGGCGCTTTCCCCCATGACGCGGCGCATCGCCTATATGGAGGAAGGCGACTGGGCGGTGCTGGACGCGCATTCGGCCCAGTTCTTCGACGCCCAGGACCGCCCGGTGGAGCGCCCGATCAAGCTGACGGCCTTCTCCGGCGCGGCGGTGGGCAAGGGCAATTACCGCCACTTCATGGAGAAGGAGCTGCACGAGCACCCGGTCGTGCTGGGCGACACGCTGCGGCAGTATGTGGACCCGGCGAGCCGCGCCGTGGCCCTGCCGGCGCTGCCCTTCGACCCCGCCGCCGTGCCGCGCATCACCTTCAGCGCCTGTGGCTCCGCCTATCTGGCGGCGCAGGTCGGGCGCTACTGGATCGAGCAGGTGGCGCGCATCCCCACCGATGCCGATATCGCCAGCGAACTGCGCTACCGCGACCCGCCGCTGCCGGAAGGGGGGGCGGCCATCCTGGTCAGCCAGTCCGGCGAGACGGCGGACACGCTGGCGGCGCTGCGCCTGCTGAAGCAGCGCGGGCAGCATGTGCTCTCCGTGGTCAATGTGCCGGAGAGCACGATGGACCGCGAGAGCCACGGCACGCTGCTGACGGTGGCGGGGCCCGAGATCGGCGTGGCCTCGACCAAGGCCTTCACCGCGCAGCTTGCCGTCCTGGCCAGCCTGGCGCTGGGCTTCGGCCGGGCGCGCGGCACCCTCTCCGCCGCCGAGGAGGCGCGGCTCACCGCCGCCCTGCTGGAACTGCCCTCCCACGCCGCCGCGCTGCTGGAGGATGGCGCCGCCATCGAGGCCATGGCGAAGGAGGTGGCCCAGGCGCGGGACGTGCTCTTCCTCGGCCGCGGCAGCCTCTACCCCATCGCCCTGGAAGGCGCGCTGAAGCTGAAGGAACTCAGCTACATCCATGCCGAGGGCTATGCCGCCGGCGAGATGAAGCACGGCCCCATCGCGCTGATCGACCCGGCGGTGCCGGTCATCGCCCTCTGCCCCTCCGGCCCGCTCTTCGAGAAGACGGCCTCCAACCTGCAGGAGGCGGCGGCGCGCGGCGGGCGGATCATGGCCTTCACCGATGCCGAAGGGGCGGCTGCCCTTTCCCGCTTCGCCGAGCGGGTGGTGGTGCTGCCGGCGGTGGACCCCTTCGTGGCCCCCATCCTGCACGCGATTCCGGTGCAGATCCTGGCCTATCATGTGGCGGTGCTGCGCGGCACCGATGTGGACCAGCCGCGCAACCTCGCCAAGGC
The DNA here is from genome assembly GCF_024437745.1 of Roseomonas sp. GC11. GTDB lineage: Bacteria > Pseudomonadota > Alphaproteobacteria > Acetobacterales > Acetobacteraceae > Pseudoroseomonas. The sequence continues at coordinate 6,221 of NZ_JANFNY010000011.1, forward strand.
GGTCACCGTCGAATAGGGGGAGCCTTGGGGAGGCGCTGCCTCCCCAAACCCCTCCGCTGGGGGGACAGGGTCCCCCCAGACCCCGCCAGCAGGGGGGGCTGATGGGTTTCCAAAGGCCTCTGGCCTTTGGTGGCCGCGCGGCACTGCCGCGCAGGTGCAGAGAGGGGCGAAGCCCCTCTCAAGACCACGCGCCGCCGTTGTCAGGCCACCCTCGCCCCGATCCGCTCCAGCACCGGCAACACCTTATCCGGCAGGTGCAACGCCGCCGCCGCCAGATTCTCCCGCAGATGGGCGACGGAGGACGTGCCCGGGATCAGCAGGATATTGGGCGAGCGCCGCAGCAGCCAGGCGAGCGCCACCTGCAGGGGCGTGCTGCCCAGGCGCCGCGCCACCTCGGAGAGCGCCGCCGATTGCAGCGGGCTGAAGCCACCAAGCGGGAAGAAGGGGACATAGGCGATCCCATCCCGCGCCAGGCTGTCGATCAGGGCGTCATCGCCGCGATGGGCCAGATTATACTGGTTCTGCACACAGACGATGTCGCAGATGCCGCGCCCCTGCGCGACCTGCGCCGGGGTGACGTTGCTGAGGCCGATATGGCGGACCAGCCCCTGCCGCTGCAGCCCGGCCAGGGTGGCCAGCGGCGCCTCGATGCTGCCCTCCGCCGGGCCATGCGTGTCGAGCATGACGCGGAGATTGACCACCTCCAGCGCCTCCAGGCCCAGATGGGTGAGATTGTCATGCACCGCCCGGGTCAGCTCCTCGGGCGAGGCGGCGGGCAGCCAGCCGCCCTTCTCGTCGCGCCGGGCGCCGATCTTGGTCACCAGGGTGAGGCTGGCGGGGTAGGGCGACAGCGCCTCGCGGATCAGGCGGTTGGTCACATGCGGGCCGTAGAAGTCGCTGGTGTCGATATGATCCACCCCGGCGGCGATGGCCTCACGCAGCACGGCCCGCGCGGCGTCCGGGTCGCGGGGCGGGCCGAAGACGCCGGGGCCGGCAAGCTGCATGGCGCCATAGCCGAGGCGGTGCACGCGGCGGTCGCCGAGGGGGAAGGTGCCGGCCTGGTCGATAGGGGTCATGATCGGTCTCCTGGGATGCGGGTCCGATCTAGGCGGCTTGGCGTGGGCGGATAACCGGGCACAATCCGCACGGGCTGTGCGGAATGGCGAACAATGGCGACGAATCTCAGCGACCTGAACGCATTCCTCGCCGTGGCGCGGGCAGGCGGCTTCCGGGACGGGGCGCGCCTTCTCGGGGCCAGCCCCTCCGGGGTCAGCGAGGCGGTGCGCCGGCTGGAGGCCGGGCTGGGCGTCCGCCTGCTGCACCGGACGACGCGCAGCGTGGTGCCCACCGAGGCGGGGGCGCGGCTGCTGGAGCGGCTCGGCCCCGCGCTGGGCGAGGTGGAGGCGGCGCTCGACGTGGTGAACGGCTTCCGCGACCGGCCGGCGGGCACGCTGCGGCTGAATGTCCCGGTCAGCGCGGCGCGGCTGGTGCTGCCGCGCATCGTGCCGCCCTTCCTCGCCACCTATCCGGAGATCCAGCTGGAGGTGACGGCCGAGGACAGCTTCGTCGATCTGCTGAGCGCGGGCTGCGATGCCGGCATCCGCTACGATGAGCGGCTGGAGCAGGACATGATCGCGGTGCCGATCGGGCCGCGCGTGCAGCGCTATGCCCTGGCCGCCGCGCCGGACTATCTGCGCCGGCATGGCCGGCCCGCCCACCCGCGCGACCTGCTCGGCCATGCCTGCCTGCGCGGGCGCTTCAGCAGCGGCACGGTGATGGCCTGGGAGTTCGAGCGCGGCGGCGAACTGGTGCGGGTGGAGCCGAAGGGGCCGCTGCTGGTCGGGATCGGTGCCGCGACCGATCTGGCTGTGGAGGCGGCGGTGGCCGGCACCGGCATCCTCTACCTCTTCGAGGCCTGGCTGCAGCCCTATTTCGAGCGCGGCGCGCTGGAGCCGATCCTGGAGCCCTGGTGGCAGGCCTTTTCCGGCCCCTTCCTGTACTATTCGGGGCGGCGGCTGGTGCCGGCGCCGCTGCGCGCCTTCATCGATTTCATCCGCGGCCTGCCGCCCTGATCGCGGCACCCCCATTCTATGCGCGCTTCCTGGACGGATCCTGGCCTATCATGCCGCGATGCTCAGGGGCACGGATGTGGACCAGCCCCGCACTCTGGCCAGGGCGGCCGTGGGGCGAGGCCGGGGGACATCTCCCCTGGAAATCCTCTCCGGGCGCGAGCCTGATCTGTGCCATACGCAACCAAAATGGCGCAGGATCGCTTGGCAGGGGCGTGGGGAAGGGCGCATATATATTGCACTGCAACATGCAGCCCGCCGCAAGAAGCGCCCCCTGCCAGCGGAGTTTGCCCCACCATGCCGTCCTGGACCAGCCGCGCCCGCCTTGAGTTCCTCGCCCGCCGCTACCTGGCGAGCCGTGGCAGCGCGCCGATGGTGGAAGACCCGCTCGGCCATGCCCTGCCCCGGCTGGAGCGGGAGGTCGCCCTCTGCCAGCGGCTGGCGCGCATCGACCTGATCATCGCCGTGGTTCTGGTGGCGGCGGCGCTGACGGTGATCGGCACCGCCTGGATGGCGCCGCTGCATGGTGGCATCCTGCTGGTGCTGGCCTATCTGCACGTGATGCCGCTGCTCGGCCTCGTCGTGGTGATCTGGGCGGCGATCGTGCTGGAGAAATCCACCCCCCGCCTGCGCGTGGCGCGCCGCATCGCCCGCGCCCTGCAGGCCGGCGCGCTGCTGGAAGCGCTGGACCTCGCCGTGCATGGCCTGCCGGCCCAGGCCGGTTCCTGAGGCCCTGCCACCCGGCAGAATGTGCCGGGCGCGCAGCACATCCTGCCGGTTCTGCCCCGCCGGCCGCCGCCGCCGCCCGGCCCCGCTCTTGCTCCGCCCTGGCCCGCACCCTCCAGAAGGAATGATGTGCGATGTCCTTGAGCGCCCTGACGGGGCTTTCCAGCGCGGCCTCCGCCGCGCAACTCAACCTGGTGGCCCAGGCCAGCAGCAGGAAAAGCGAGGAGAGCGGCACCGCCTCCGCCGCCCCCGCGACGCAGACCCAGGCCACCGGCCAGGCCCTGCCGCCCCCCGCCGATGAAACCCTCTCCGCCCTGATGGACCTCCAGGGGAGTGGGACCGAGGCGACGGAGGAAACGGAGGAGGGCACGGCCCAGGCCATGATGCCGCCGCCGCCCCCGCCACCCGAGACGACGGAAGCCAGCAGCGAGGCCAGCACCACCGACACCGCCACCACCGCGGCGGTGGCGGATGGCAGCGAGGACACCGCCACCACCCGGCAGGCCATGATGCCGCCACCGCCGCCGCCCGGCCCGCCGCCGGGTGAGATGAGCGCGGCCACCAGCAGCGACACCGGCGACAGCAGTGGCGACAGCAGTGGCGACACGGGGAGCGGCACCACCACCACCCAGTCCGCCAGCAGCGACACCACGGAGGAGGACAGCGCCGCCCTTGGCACCGCCATGCGCGATGCCTTGATGGCCGCCCTGGCCGCCTACGATCCCGCCCGCCAGCAGGCCGGCACCTCCACAAGCCTGAGCGCCTGAGGTGCGGCGGAGCGTGGGCCAACGTGGCACGCGCTCCTGAGAGGGGCTTCGCCCCTCTCCGCAGCTGCGCGGCGGTTGGAAACCCGTCCCTTGGCGCCCCAGGCCCACGGAGCCAGGAATCTCAGGCCGCCCTGAGCGGCTGTGGCCACGCGCGGTGAAGTGCGCCACGATCCGGGCCGGGGCGGGCTGACAGCAGCCCCCACCCTGCCTACCTTTCCTTCATATCCGGCCCGCGCCGCGCCGGCCGCAAGAAGGGGAGAGGACCGCCATGCTCGACGCCATCACCAAATTGCCGCTGAAGGACCCGGACCTGCTGCGGCAGGCGAATTATATCGATGGCCAGTGGGTCCAGGCCGCGAGTGGCCAGGTGCTGGAGGTGCGCAACCCCGCCACCGGCGAGCTGGTGGGCACCGTGCCTTCCATGAGCGCCGCCGAGACGCGCCGCGCCATCGAGGCCGCGAATGCCGCATGGCCCGCCTGGCGCGCCATGCTGGCCAAGGACCGCGCCGCCATCCTGCGCCGCCTTGCCCAGCTGATGCTGGACAACACCGACGACCTCGCCGCCATCATGACCGCCGAGCAGGGCAAGCCGCTTGCCGAGGCCAAGGGCGAGGTGGCCTATGCCGCCAGCTTCTTCGAGTGGTTCGCCGAGGAGGCCCGCCGCGTCTGCGGCGAGACCATCCCACAGAACGCCAAGGGCCGCCGCATCCTGGTGACGAAGGAGCCGGTGGGCGTCTTCGCCGCCATCACGCCGTGGAACTTCCCGGCGGCCATGATCACCCGCAAGGCCGGGCCGGGCTGGGCGGCGGGCTGCACCGGCGTCATCCGCCCGGCCAGCCAGACGCCTTTCTCGGCGCTGGCCATCGCCGTGCTGGCGGAGCGCGCGGGCATGCCGAAGGGCGTGTGCAACGTCATCACCGGTCCGTCCTCCGCCACCGGCCGGGAACTCACCGGCAACCCGCTGGTGCGCAAGCTCTCCTTCACCGGTTCCACCGAGGTGGGGCGCGTGCTGCTGGCGCAATGCGCCGAGACTATCAAGAAGACCTCGATGGAACTGGGCGGCAACGCGCCCTTCATCGTTTTCGACGATGCCGACCTGGACGCGGCGGTGCAGGGGGCCATGGCCTCCAAGTACCGCAACACCGGGCAGACCTGCGTCTGCGCCAACCGCATCCTGGTGCAGGAGGGGGTCTATGACGCCTTCGCCGCCAAACTGAAGGTGGCGGTCGAGGCGCTGAAGGTCGGCAACGGCATGGAGGAGGGGGTCACCCAGGGCCCGCTCATCAATGGCGATGCGGTGAAGAAGGTCCAGGCCCATATCGCCGATGCCCTGGCCCGGGGGGCCAGCATCGTCACCGGCGGCCAGCCGCATGCGAAGGGGGGCAATTTCTTCCAGCCCACCGTCCTGGCCGATGTGCCGCGGGATGCGGCGATTTTCCGCGAGGAAACCTTCGGCCCTGTCGCGCCGCTCTTCCGCTTCCGCACGGAGGAGGAGGCCATCCGCCTCGCCAACGACACTGAATTCGGCCTCGCCGCCTATTTCTATGCGCGCGATGTCGGGCGGATCTTCCGCGTGGCGGAGGCGCTGGAATACGGCATCATTGGCATCAACGAGGGCATCATCTCCACCGCTGAAGTGCCCTTTGGCGGCTTCAAGCAGTCCGGCCTGGGGCGGGAAGGCTCCAGCCACGGCATCGAGGAATATCTGGAGACGAAGTATCTCGCCCTGGGCGGCATCGGGACCTGATTTTTTTCAGTCTGGCGTCCCGCCTCAGGCCCGAGGCGGGACGCTTTCTGAAAAAGTTTTTTGGTTCTTTTTTTCAAAAAAGAACATGCTGCCTGGCCTTCCTGAATTTCTCCGTTTCTCTCCTCCGCCTTGACGCCAGCGCCGCGGCCCCCCTTCTTGGCGGCAGCCAGAGCAGCAGAGGGTTCCTCGCATGAGCGCCTATGATTTCGACCTCTTCGTCATCGGGGGCGGGTCCGGCGGCGTGCGCTGCGGGCGCATTTCGGCCGGGCATGGCGCGCGGGTGGGTGTGGCCGAGGAACGCTTCTGGGGCGGCACCTGCGTCAATGTCGGCTGCGTGCCGAAGAAGATCATGGTCCACGCCGCCGAATACGGGCAGTGGTCGCGCGAGGCCGGGGCCTTTGGCTGGGAGATGGAGGCGCGCGGGCATGACTGGGCGGTGCTCGCCGCCGCCCGCGATGCCGAGGTGGCGCGGCTGAACGGCATTTATGGCCGGCTGCTGGGCAATGCCGGTGTCACCAGCTTCAACGCCCGCGCCACCTTCCTCGACCCGCACACGCTCGATGTCGGCGGGCAGCGGGTGACGGCGGAGCGCATCGTCATCGCCACCGGCGGCAAGCCGGTCCGGCCCGATATTCCGGGCGCCGAGCTGGGCCTGGTCTCGGACGACCTCTTCACCCTGAAGGAGCGCCCGCGCCGCATCGTGGTGGTGGGCAGCGGCTATATCGCGCTCGAATTCGCCTCGCTGCTGAAGGGGCTGGGCTCGGAGGTGGACCTGCTCTACCGCCAGCCCCTGCCGCTGCGCGGCTTTGACGAGGATCTGCGCGAGGCGATGGCCGAGGCCCTGGCCCACCAGGGCATCCGCCTGCATCCCGGCCAGAGCCCGGCGCGGCTGGAGCAGGGGGAGGGCGGCCTGCGCCTGACCACCACCTCCGGCGCGGTGCTGGAGACGGATCAGGTGATGTTCGCCACCGGCCGCGTGCCCAATACGGCGGGCCTCGGGCTGGAGAAGGCGGGCATCGCGCCCGGCCGCTCCGGCGCCATTCCGGTGACGGCGGCGCAGGCCACGGCCCAGCCGCATATCTACGCCATTGGCGATGTGACGGATCAGCTCAACCTGACCCCGGTGGCGACGGCGGTGGGCCATGCCCTGGCGGATACGCTGTTCGGCGGCCGCCCGCGCGCGGCCAGTTTCGAGAATGTGCCGACGGCCGTCTTCACCTCTCCCCCGGCGGCGATGGTGGGGCTGACCGAGGCGGCGGCGGCGGCGCAGGGCCCGGTGGACATCTACATGGCGCGCTTCACCCCGATGCGCCACACCATCAGCAAGCAGCCGCGCAAGACGCTGATGAAGCTGGTGGTTTCCCAGCGCACCCGGCGTGTGCTGGGCGCGCATATGCTGGGCGAGGACGCGGCGGAGATCATGCAGGGCATCGCGGTGGCCATCGTTGCCGGTGCGACGAAGGAGGATTTCGACCGCACCATCGGCATCCACCCGACGGCGGCGGAGGAATTCGTCACCCTGCGGACGCTGACGCGCAGCGTCGGCTAAAAACCGGCAGAAAAAAGAAGAGGGGGCCCGGGGGAGAATTCATTCTCCCCCGGTTTCTTTCTCGCTTTTTGCTACTTTCCCTCATGCCCCTTCCGATTCCCCCCAATGCCGCGATTGGCTTCGCGGCGGATGGCTTCCGCACGGACCGCCCGCGCCTGATGGGCCGCCATGCGGCGGGCGAGGGTTTTCTCCGCGGTTTCATCCGCCATTCCGGGGTGGACCGCCTGGCGGCCTATCTGATCGCCCCCGAGGATGGCCCGGTCTTCGCCGAACTCGCCCGCCGCCATGGCGCGGCGATGCCGCTGGAGGCCATTCCGCCGCACCGCCTGGGCGCCCTGGCGCGGCTCGGCACGCTGATGCTGCCCGGCCCGGACATCGCGGCGGCGGCCCGGCTGCGCCGCTTCGCCGGCGCCACGGCCTATTCGATCGTTGGGGTGACGCACACCACCGCCTCCCACGCCGCGATGGCGGCGATCGCCGATCTCCCCTCCGGCCCGCTGCGCCCCTGGGATGCGCTGATCTGCACCTCCCGCGCGGTGGCGGGCACGGTGCGCGTGCTGCTGGAGCAGGAGCGCGCCGACCCGATGGCCGCGCGCGGCCCCCTGCCGGAACTGCCTGTCATCCCGCTGGGCGTGGAATGCGATGCCCTGGCCCCGCCCGAGGGCGCCCGCGTCCAATGGCGGGAGCGGCTGGGCATCGCCCCCGGTGCGGTGGCGGTGCTGATGCTGGGGCGGCTCTCCTGGCACGCCAAGGCGCATCCGGCGGCGCTCTTCGCCGCGCTGGGGCGGGCGGCGCGGCGGCCGGGCATGCCGCCGCTGCATGCCGTGCTGGGTGGCTGGTTCGCGCATGAGGGGCAGGAGCAGGCCCACCGCGCCATGGCCGCCGCCCTGGCGCCGGAGGTTTCTTTCAGTATCGCCGATGCGCGTCCGCCGGCGGCGCGGCTGGGGCTGCTGGCGGCTGCGGATGTCTTCACCCTGCTGGCGGATAATATCCAGGAGACCTTCGGCCTCGCCCCGGTGGAGGGCATGGCCGCCGGCCTGCCGGTGGTGGTCAGCGACTGGGATGGCTTCCGGGATACGGTGCGCCAGGGCGAGGATGGCTTCCGCATCCCGACGCGCATGGTGCCGGTGGGCAGCGCGGCGGATCTCGCCCTGCATCACGCGGCGGGGGCGGTGAATTACGATCATTACCTGGCGGCCACCACGCAACTCGTGGCGGTGGATATCCCCGCCGCCGCCGAGGCTTTCGCCGCCCTGGCCGCCAGCCCGGAGCTGCGCCGGCGCATGGGGGAGGCGGCCCGGCAGCGCGCGCGGGCGGTGTTCGACTGGCGCGTGGTGATCGGCCAGTATCAGGCGCTCTGGGCCGAGCTTGCGGCCCGCCGCGCCGCCGCGCCGCCGGAGGCCGCCCGGCCGGAGCCGCGCTATGCCGACCCCAGCGTGGCCTTCGCGCATTACGCCACCACGCCGCTGCGCGCGGGGATGCTCCTGCGGGCCGATCCGGAGGCGGTGGGGGAGATCGCCGCCCTGGCCGCCCTGCCGGGGGGGCTGCATCCGGGGGCGGGCGGGCTGGAGGCGGAAGGGCTGGCGGCGCTGCTGCGCAGGATTCAGGAGGCCGGGCCGGTCGCGGTGGAGGCAATTCTGCCGGAAGAAGGGCGTCGGGGGGCGCTGCGTGGCGTGGTCTGGCTGATGAAAATGGGGTTTGTGCGGGAGGTGTAGGCCTTGGGGAGGCTTTGCCTCCCCAAACCCCTCCATCGGGGGGACAGGGTCCCCCCGAACCCCGCCTTCGGTTTTATTCCGTCCAGGGCGGGGGGGGGTCCTGTTCGGGGGGGCGGCCGCGCTGCATGCGGCCACGGGAAAGCTCGGTCACCACGCCGTGCAGGGTGCGGAGCTCCTGCTCCGTTACCTCGCCGCGCTGGAACCAGTGGCGCAGGTTGCGCACCATGCCGGGGCGCTTCGGCCTGTTGTCCAGGAAGCCGCTGGCATCCAGCTCGCCCATCAGGCGGTTGAGGAAGATCTCCAGCTCGCCCTTTGTCGCCACATGAGTTTCGTTGGTCATCAGCTGGCGCGGCGGCGTGCGGTCCACGGCGGCGTTCCACCACTCATAGGACAGGATCATCACGGCCTGGGCGAGGTTGAGCGACATATGGTCCGGGTTCAGGGGATAGCGGACCAGGGTGTCGGCACAGGCCATGTCGTCATTCTCCAGCCCCGCGCGCTCGGGGCCGAAGAGGATGGCGCTGCGCAGGCCGCGGGTCTGGCAGATCTCCACCAGTTCCGTGGCGGCGCCGCGCGCGGTGCAGACGGGGATGACCACATGGCGCGGGCGCGGGCAGGTGGCGAAGACGCGGTGGCAGTCAGCCACGGCATCAGCCACCGTCTCATGCACCGTGGCGGCCTCCAGGATGCGCTGCGCGCCGGAGGAGACATACCAGGCCCGTTCCTGCGGCCAGCCATCGCGCGGGGCGACGAGGCGCAGGTGGAACAGCCCGCCATTGGCCATGGCCCGCGCCGTGGCGCCGATATTGTCCGCCAGCTGCGGGCGCACCAGCACGACGATCGGGCTTTCCCCGGGCATGGGCTTGAGGTCGGCACCACCTTCGCGGCCGGTCATGGGCGGGTCATCCTTCGGGCTGCAAGCATCAGCCGCCCCCGATAGCCGCCCGGCGCCGGCCGCGAAAGCCCCGATGGCTCAGCGCGGCTTCGCCAGGAAGGCGCGCAGCTCGGCGATTTCCTTCTCCTGGGCGGCGATGATCTCCTCCGCCATGCGGCGCAGGGCAGGGTCCCTGCCATGGCGGAGCTGGATGCGGGCCATGTCGATGGCGCCCTGGTGGTGCGGGATCATGGCGGCGGCGAAGTCACGATCCGCGTCGCCGGAATAGCGGATGGCCATGTCCTGGTGCATCCGGCGGTTGGCCGCCTCGAACTCGGCGGTGGCGGGGCCGCGCGCGGTGGGGGCCGGGGTGGCGTGCTGGTGCTGCTGCTGGGCCAGGGCCGGGCCGGCCAGCAGCAGGGGACAGAGCGCCAGGGCGCGAAGGGCAGGGGTCATGGCGAGGCTCCTTGGATATCCCGCTTCGGGATGTTCCGCTGGGGTGGTTCCACTGGGGTGGTTCCGTTGGGGCCATCCTCACATGGCGGCTTCCCCCTGGGGCAAGGCAAGGGAGATTTCCCGGCAAAATGTAACCCGCGCTGGCGCTTCCCCGCGGCGGCGCCACATAGCGGCCATGCCCATGCCGGAGCTGTCATGTCCCTGAGCCTTGCCCTGCCCATGCCCTGGTGGGATCGCCAGGGGCGGTTCTCCCCGCTGAAGGCGGGGGTGCTGGCCCTGCTCTGCCTGCCGGCGCTGCTGCTGGGCTGGTGGGCGGCGCGCGGCGAACTGGGCGGGCGGCCGGTGATGGAGGCCATCCACTGGTCCGGCCTCTGGGCGGTTCGCATCCTCTGGCTGTCGCTGCTGGTCACGCCGCTGCGGCAGATGCTGCGCTGGCCGCGGCTGATGCTGGTGCGCCGCATGGTGGGGGTGGCGGCGCTGGCCTATGCGCTGCTCCACCTCGTTCTCTACGCGCTGGACCTGAAATGGGATCTCGCCAAGGCGGCCAGTGAGATCGTGCTGCGCATCTACCTGACCATCGGCTTCGTGGCGCTGCTGGGCCTGGTGGCGCTGGGGGTGACCTCGACCGATGGCTGGGTGAAGCGCCTGGGCGGGCGGCGCTGGCAGGGGCTGCACCGGCTGGCCTATCCCATCGCGCTGCTGGGGGCGGTGCATTTCGCCCTGCAATCCAAGATCGACGTGACCGAGGCCGTGCTGATGGCCGGCCTGTTCCTCTGGCTGATGGGCTACCGCGCCCTGGCCCCGAAGGGTGCCGCCCCCTCCCTGCCGCGCCTTGCCGTGCTGACCGTGGCGGCGGCCCTGGGCACGGCCCTGCTGGAAGCCGGCTGGTATGCCGTGGCCACGGGCGTCCCGCCCCTGCCGGTGCTCCAGGCGAATCTCGATGTGGAATTCGGCTTGCGCCCCGCGCTCTGGGTCGGCCTCGCGGCCACCGGCGCCCTGTTGGCCCGCCTGACGCGCCGGCTGATCCCAGCCTGACGGATCGCGGGGTCCGGGGTGGCCGTGCCACCCCGGCGGAGGGGTCTGGGGAGGCGGAGCCTCCCCAGAGAATTTTCTTTTCGCTTGGGGAGGCGGCGCCTCCCCAGCCTTCAGGCCTTACGCCAGGTGGTCCCCCCGGGCCCATCCTCCAGGATGACACCCTGGGCCAGCAGATCGGCGCGGATGCGGTCGGCCTCGGCCCAGTTCTTCGCCTTGCGGGCGTCGAGGCGGGCCTGGATGGCGGCTTCGATGGCGGCGCTGTCTCCCGCCTCGCCCTGGCGCCACGCCTTGGCATCGCCGCCGAGCAGGCCGAGCACCGCCGCCGCCTGCCGCAGCGCCGCCGCGGCCTGCCCGGAGGCCGGCTGCCAGTCGCGCCCGATGCGCCCGAGCACGGTGGTGGCCGAGCCGCCGACGGTCGCCACATTCTCCAGCGTGCGCAGGTCGCGCAGGCGGGCGATGGCGAGCGGGGTGTTCAGGTCATCCCCCAGCGGCTCCAGCGCCCAGGCGGCCATGTCGGCCACCAGCGCGTCCTCCTCCGCCGGGGCGGGCAGGTCGCGGGCGAGCAGGGCGTAGAAATCGTCCAGCTCCGCCTTGGCTTCCTCCAGCCGCTCTGCCGTGTAGTCCAGGGCGGCGCGGTAATGGGTCTTGAGCAGCAGCAGGCGGAAAGCCTCGCCGGCCCAGGGGCCGCGCTGGAGGATGTCGCGCACGGTGAGGAAATTGCCGAGCGACTTCGACATCTTCTCCCCATCGACCAGCAGCATGCCGTTGTGCAGCCAGGTATGGGCGAAGCGCGAGCCGGGGAAGGCGCAGACGGACTGCGCCAGCTCGTTCTCATGGTGGGGGAAGATCAGGTCGTGCCCGCCGCCATGGATGTCGAAATCCGTGCCGAGGTAGCGCCAGGACATGGCGGAGCATTCGATGTGCCAGCCGGGGCGGCCACGGCCCCAGGGGCTGTCCCAGCCGGGCAGTTCGTCGCTGGAGGGCTTCCACAGCACGAAATCCCCCGCCTCGCGCTTGTAGGGGGCGACGTCGATGCGGGCGCCGGCCAGCATTTCCTCCGGCGAGCGGCCGGAGAGGGCGCCATAGCCGGGGAAGCTGGAGACGGAGAAGAGGACATGCCCTTCCGCCGCATAGGCATGGCCATTGGCGATCAGCCGCTCGATGAGGCTGATCATCTGGGCGATGTTGTCGGTGGCGCGCGGTTCCTCATCGGGCGGCAGGCAGCCGATGGCCTGCATGTCCCGGTGGAAATCCGCCGTGGTGCGGGCGGTGATGGCGGCGATGGGCTCGCCGCTTTCCAGGCTGCGGGCGTTGATCTTGTCATCCACGTCCGTGATGTTGCGGACATAGGTGACGCGCGGATAGAGGCGGCGCAGCAGCCGGGCCAGCACGTCGAAGACGACGACGGGGCGGGCATTGCCCAGATGGGCGAGGTCGTAGACCGTGGGGCCACACACATAGAGGCGCACATGCTGCGGGTCGAGCGGGGAGAAGGTCTCCCGCTGGCGCGTGGCGCTGTTGTGGAAGGCCAGTTCGGTCATCACGCTATATGGGTCCGGGCTTTGGTGTGGATGGCCCGGCAGGTGCGCCGGAAAGCGGTGCCGCGTCAACCTCCCTCTTGCGGGGCGGGGGCGGAGATATAGCGGGCGGCGAATTCCGGGCCGGGGACGGGGCGGCCATAGAGCCAGCCCTGGACCTCGGCATAGCCCTCCTGGCGGAGGAATTCGGCCTGTTCGGGGTATTCCACCCCTTCGGCATGGGCGCGGATGCCGAGGGTGTTGCTGAGGCCGACCATGGAATGGATGATGGCGCGGGCGTTGACGTCCTCGGCCATGGCCTGGACGAAGCTGCGGTCGATCTTGATTTTGTCGAAGTGGAAGCGGCTGAGGTAGCCCAGGCTGGAATGGCCGGTGCCGAAATCATCCATGGCGATGCGCACGCCGAGGACGCGCAGGCGCTTGAGGGTGGCGATGACCTCGTCCGTGTCCTGGAGCAGGGCGGTCTCGGTGATTTCGAGTTCCAGGCGGCTGGCCGGCAGGGCGTAGCTGCGCAGCACGGCCTCGACCACCTCGGCCAGCCCGCCGCCGCGGAACTGCACGGCGGAGACGTTGACGGCGACGCTCATATGCTCGGGCCAGGAGGTGGCCTCGCGGCAGGCCTCGGCGAGTACCCAGAAGCCGATCTGGCTGATCAGCCCGCTTTCCTCGGCGAGGGGGATGAAGCGGTCGGGCGGCACGGGGCCGTGGCCGGGGCGGTTCCAGCGCAGCAGGGCCTCGGCGCCGATGACGCGGCCGGTGGGGAGGTCGACCAGCGGCTGGTAGGCGAGGTGGAATTCCTGGCGGGCGAGGGCGCGGCGGAGGTCGCGCTCCATGGCGCGGCGCTCCTCCAGGCACTGGTTCATCTCAGGGGCGAAGAGGCGGTGGCAGCCGCGCCCGGCCTGCTTGGCCTGATACATGGCGATATCGGCGTCATGGGCGAGCTGCGCGGCATTGGGGCGCTGGCCGGGCAGGCTGAGGGCGATGCCGATGGAGACGGCGGCGCTGACCTGGTTGCCGCTGAGGTCCACCGGCGGGGCGAGGAGCTGGATGAGCCGCTCGGCCAGGGCGGTGGCGGCCTCGGGCTGCGTGGCGCCGGTCTGGATGATGGCGAATTCGTCGCCGCCGAGGCGGGCCAGGGTGTCGCTGGCGCGCAGCCCCTGGCTCATGCGGTGGGCGATCTCGCGCAGCAGCGCATCGCCGGCGCTGTGGCCGAGGGTGTCGTTGACCTCCTTGAAGCGGTCGAGGTCGAGATAGAGCAGGGCGACGCTGCTGTCCGTGGCCTCGGCCTCGCGGAGGTCGCGGGCGAGGCGCTCCTGGAAGCTGGCGCGGTTGGCGAGGCCGGTCAGCGTGTCATGGGCGGCGAGGTAGGCGGCGCGGCTCATCGCCTGGTCGAGCAGGCGCATCGGCAGCATGCGCAGCAGCAGGAAGGCCAGCAGCCCGACCGCGCCGCAGCCCAGGGCGATGAGGGCGGTGTGTTCCAGCTCCTCGCGCAGGGAGCGGATGACGCGCACCTGGGCCACCACCTTGTCCTCCACCAGCACCGGGGCGCTGTGGGCGATGCGGGGCCAGGGCAGGCTTTCCTCCTCCGGGAAGGCCATCAGGGGCGTGCCGTCGGGGGCGAGGAGGAGGCGGTATTCGGCCGTGCTGTCGCTGGCGGCGGGGCTGAGGATCTGGGCGAGGCCGCGCTGGCCGCCCGGCTCCTCCAGCAGCCATGCCCGGCGGGAGACCTGGAAGGCGAGCAGGCTGGCGCGGGCGGTGAGCTCGCCTTCCTGCCGGGCGCGGCCGGCGAGGAAGTGGCTGGCGGGCGGCACCAGGGCGAGGGTCAGCGCCGCCACGGCCGCCAGCACGGAAATGAGGGAGATCAGCGGATTGGCATGTTTTTCCAGGCTGCCGCGCGCGGCGCGGCCGCGGCGCAGCCCGGCGGGCCGGCCGGTCAGGGGCGAGACAGGGTTGTGCAACATCGGCGGCTTTCCCCCGGATGGGCCCGCGACGGCCGGCGGCCACCGGGGGAGATTCCGCGAGATAGATTTCGATGTGATGAAGATCGCGCGAGGGTTGGGGCATCAGGGGGGAGCAGCCCCATTCTGATGCCTCACTCAGGCCGGGGCGGCTCCAGGGCGTCGGCGGGGGCCTGGCCGAGCAGGGCGCGGATCTCGCGCAGAAAGGCCTCCGCCCCGCGTGAGAGCGGCAGGCGGCTGGAGAAGAACGCCACGGCGTGGGAGGGGATGGCCGGCTCGAAGGGCCGCGCCGCCAGGGGCTGGCGGCGGTTGCCGGCGGAGAAGGGGTCGATCACCGCCACCCCCACCCCGGCCTCGGCCAGGACGCGGGCGGTGTCGCCATAGCGGACCTCGACGGCGGGCTGGAAGGGTTCGCGCGCTTCCAGGAAGGCGGCGCGCAGGGCGGCGCCCATGCGCGTGCCGGCCTCCAGCGCGATCAGCGGCCAGGGGCGGAGCAGGGCCGGGGTCACCACCGCCTCGCGCATCAGCGGGTGGTCGGGCACGGCGACGCAGACCATGCGCGCCGCCGCCAGCGGGCGCAGCGTCAGCCCCGGCCGCTCCTCCAGGCTGATGCCGAAGCCGAGTTCGGCCACGCCGCTTTCCACCCCCTCCACCACCTCGTCCAGCCGGCGGACATCGAAGGTGATGCGCAGCCGCGGCTGGCGCGCCAGCATCCGCCGCAGCGCCGCCGGGATGACGCCATGGCCGAGCGGCGGCGTGGCGAGCAGGCGCAGCCGCCCCGTCTTGTCCTGCCGCAATTCCTGCAGCCGTGCCTCCAGCGCCGCGTGCTGGGCGAAGAGGCTCTCGGATTCCGCGTGGATCAGCCGTGCCGCCTCGGTGGGGTAGAGGCGGTTGTTCACCCGCTCGAAGAGGGGGAAGCCGAGCTGCGCCTCCATCTGCTTCACCGCGTGGCTGACGGCGGGCTGCGACATGCCGAGCACCCGGCCGGCCGCCATGGTGGTCTGGTGGCGCAGCAGGGCGCGGAGGATCTCAAGCTGGCGCAGGGTCATGCGGGCAGGTCATGCGGGCAGGTCATGAATCAGGTCGGGGAGGGGAGGGAGCAGGGGGAGGGAGTAGGGTCACGATCTGGGCAGAGTATAAATGAACTGAATAAGGTTCCGCGATAAATCATTAAGAAAATGATTGATAGGCCTGCTTTCTGTGCGATCCTCCGCCGCATCGCCGCCCCGCGCGGGCGGCTCAGACGAAGGTCGCCCCCATGCCCCGTATCCTGCGCGTCGCCGCGGCCCAGATGGGCCCCACACAACGGAAGGACAGCCGCCCGCAGACCCTGGCCCGCATGATCGCCCTGCTGGAGCAGGCGGCGGCGCAGGGCGCGAAGCTGGTGGTCTTCCCCGAGCTCGCCTTCACCACCTTCTTCCCGCGCTGGCTGCTGGAGGGGGCGGAACTCGACACCTATTTCGAGACGGAGCTGCCCGGCCCGGCGACGCAGCCGCTCTTCGACCGCGCCCGCGAACTCGGCGTCGGCTTCTATGTCGGCTATGCCGAGAAGACGCCCGAGGGGAAGCACTTCAACAGCGCCGTCACCGTCGGGCCGGATGGCGCCATCCTGCAGAAATACCGCAAGGTGCACCTGCCCGGCTCCGTCGAGCCGCGCCCCAATGCGCGCTTCCAGCAGCTGGAGAAGCGCTATTTCGAATATGGCGACCTCGGCTTCCCCGCCTTCTACGGCCCGGAGGGCTGGGGCGCGCCGGTGCTCGGCATGCTGGTCTGCAATGACCGCCGCTGGCCGGAAGCCTGGCGCGTCTATGGCCTGCAGGGGCTGGAGATGCTGCTGGTCGGCTACAACTCCGCCGCCTACGACCCCAATGGCGGCGAGACGGAGGATGCCGGGCTGCGCACCTTCCATTCCCAGCTTTCCGCCCAGTCCAACGCCTATATGAACGCCGCCTGGGCGGTGGCCGTGGCCAAGGCGGGGGATGAGGATGGCTCGGGCCTGATCGGCGGCTCCTGCATCGTCGATCCCAATGGCCGCATCGTCGCCGAGGCGAAGACCCTGGCCGATGAGGTGATCCTGGCCGATTGCGACCTCGACCTCTGCGCCCAGGGCAAGGAGAAGATGTTCAACTTCGCCCAGCACCGCCGGCCCGAGATGTATGGCCTGATCACCAGCCGCACCGGCGCCGAGAAGCCGGCCCGCAAGGTGGGCTGAGGCCGATGGCGCAGGGCCAGACTTCTCCTTCTCCACCGGACATCGCCCACTACACCCATGTCCCCAACCGCCACTGGGGGCGCTGGGCGGCGGTCGCGGCCATCCTGCTGCTGCTGGCCGCGCTCGCGCGCGCCTTCGCGGTGGGGCAGATCGAATGGGCCTTCGTCGGCCGCTTCTTCACCGCCCCGGCCATCATGGCCGGGCTGGTGAACACGCTGTGGATGACCTTCGGCGCCATGGCCCTCGGCATCGCGCTCGGCGTCGTCACGGCGGTGATGCGCATGTCGCCCAACCCGGTGCTGCAGGGCGTGGCCATGGGCTACGCCTGGCTCTTCCGCGGCACGCCGGTCATCCTCCAGCTGCTGCTGTGGTTCAACCTGGCGCTGATCTTCCCCCGCCTCGGCCTCGGGGAGTGGTCGGTCCGCACGGTGGATGTGATGACGCCGGCGCTCGCCGCCCTGCTCGGCCTCGGCATCAACCAGGGGGCCTATACCTCCGAGGTGATCCGCGCCGGCATGCTCTCCGTCGATGCCGGGCAGTATGAGGCCGCCAAGGCCATCGGCATGACGCGGCTGAAGGCGCTGCGCCGCATCATCTTCCCGCAGGCGATGAAGGTGGTGATCCCGCCACTCGGCAACGAGTTCATCGGCATGGTGAAGCTGACCTCGCTCGCCAGCGTCATCCAGTTCGCCGAGATCCTGCACGCCGCGCAGAACATCTACTACGCCAATTCCCGCGTCATCGAGCTGCTGATCGTCGCCGCCATCTGGTACCTGATCATCGTCTCCATCCTGACGCCGCTCCAGATGCTGCTGGAACGCCGCTTCGCCCGCGGCACGGGAGGCACCCGATGAGCCAGCCCCCTCTCGTCTCCCCTCTCGTCTCCCCCCTCGTCTCCATCGTCGATGTCCGCAAGAAATTCGGTGATTTCCAGGCGCTCGACGGCGTCTCCCTCGATGTGCGGGCGGGCGAGGTGCTGTGCATCATCGGCGCCTCCGGCTCGGGCAAGACGACGCTGCTGCGCTGCGTCAACCAGCTTGTCACCATCGACAGCGGCGCCATCTGGGTCGATGGCGAGCTGACCGGCTGGCGGATCGAGGGCACGCGCCTGCACCGCCTGCCGGAGAAGGAGATCGCGCGCCAGCGCCTCGCCACCGGCATGGTGTTCCAGCGCTTCAACCTCTTCCCGCACATGACGGCGCTGGAGAACATCCTGGAAGGCCCGGTGCAGGTGCAGGGCCGCCCCCGCGCCGAGGTGGCGCGCGAGGCGCAGGCGCTGCTCGCCCGCGTGGGCCTGGCCGACAAGGCCGGCGCCTATCCGGCCCAGCTCTCCGGCGGCCAGCAGCAGCGCGTGGCCATCGCCCGCGCCCTGGCCATGAAGCCGCGCCTGATGCTCTTCGACGAGCCGACCAGCGCCCTCGACCCCGAGCTGGTGGGCGAGGTGCTGGCGGCCATGAAGGAACTCGCCGCCTCCGGCATGACGATGATCGTGGTGACCCACGAGCTCGGCTTCGCCCGCGAGGTGGCGGACCGCGTGGTCTTCATGGACCGCGGCGCCATCGTCGAATCCGGCCCGGCCGCCGAGGTGCTCGGCAATCCGCGGGAAGCCCGGCTGAAAGCCTTCCTCTCCGCTGTCATCGCCTGAAGGGAACAGGATCATGTTCAGGAAAACGCTGCTGGCCGCGACCGCGCTCGCCCTGCCGCTGCTGGCCTCCCTCGCCGCCGGGGCGGCGGAGCTGCCGTCGCACATCAAATCGCGCGGCGCCATCATCGCCGCCATCGTGCCGAACTACCCGCCGCTCGAAATGCGCGACCCGCAGACCAACCAGCTCACCGGCTTCGATGTCGAGCTGGGCGAGGCCATCGCGGCGAAGCTCGGCGTGAAGATGCAGTGGCAGGAAACCAGCTTCGACCAGATGCTGGCCTCGGTGCGCACCGGCCGCGTGGACATCATCCTCTCCGGCATGTCCGACCTGAAGTCGCGCCAGGAGACGGCGACCTTCATCGACTATCTGCGCTCGGGCAGCCAGTTCTTCACCCAGGCCAGCCGCGCGGCGGAATTCCCCAACCCGGAGGCGCTGTGCGGCAAGAAGGTGGGCGCCAGCCGCCGCACCGCCCTGCCGAACGACATCAAGGCCTTCAGTGACGCCAACTGCGTCGCCAAGGGCCGCCCGGCGATCGAATACGTGCCGACGGAAGGCTCCGCCGACGCCCGCACCCAGCTGCGCCAGGGCCGCATCGACGCCGCCATGCAGGGCGGCGAGACGCTGCCCTACATCATGGGCCTGGAGCCCAACACCTACGCCCCCGTCGGCGAGCCGGTGCGCTACACCCTGATGGGCATCGCCACCGGCAAGGACGAGGCGAAGCTCCAGCAGGCCCTCGTCGAGGCGCTGAAGGCCCTCCAGGCCGATGGCACCTATGCCCGCCTCGCCGAGAAGTGGCAGCTGGCGCCGTCGAAGATCCCGGAGATCCAGGTCAATGCCGGTGAGTGATCCCGCGCTGAAGGCAGGGCTCGACGCCCTGCCGCTGCTGCCCGCCAACCGCGCGCCGCTGGCGCCGGAATACCCCTGGCCGGCGGGCCACCAGGCGGCGATGTTCCTCTCCTTCGACGTCGATGCCGAAACCGCCTGGACGGCCAAGGACCCCGCCCGCTACGGCGAGCTGGTCACCATGTCCTTCGGCGGCTACGAGGCCCGCGTCGGCACGGCGAAGCTGCTGGAGCTGCTGCGCCAGCAGGGGCTGAAGGCCACCTTCTTCATCACCGGCTGGTCCGTCGAGGCGCATCCGGCGATGTGCGAGGCCATCCTGAAGGATGGGCACGAGATCGGCCACCACGGCTTCCACCACGTCATGCCCCAGCCCGGCGACCCGATGCTGGTGGAAGAGGTGGATCGCGGGCTGGAGGCGCTGAAGCGCCGCCTCGGCGTGGTGCCCAAGGGCTACCGCGCCCCCTCCGGCGAGTTCTGCGAGGAACTCCGCGTCCTGCTGAAGGAACGCGGGCTGGTCTACACCTCCTCCTTCCGCGACGATGTGCGGCCCTACCGCCACCGCCTCGCCGATGGCACGCCGGGGCTGGTCGAACTGCCGGTGACGGCGAGCTATGACGACTGGCTGCTCGGCCTCTCCCAGCGCTACAGCCGCCACACCCTGCTGACGCGCGAACAGGTCCTCTCGCTCTGGACCGACGAACTCGCCGAACTGCGCGACTGGGGCGCCATGGCCACCACCGTGCTGCACCCGCAATGCAGCGGCCGCCCCATGCGCCTGCGCCTGCTGCGCGACTTCCTCACCCATGCCCGCGCCTATGGCGATGTGTGGATCACCACCGGGGAAGAGATCGCGTCGCACTTCATCGCCTGCGAGCAGAAGGCCGGCTGAACCGGCCTCCCCGCCTCTGCGACCGCGTCACGACCACGGCACATCCTTCAGGAGACTTCGCATGATGTCCTTCAAGCGTATCCTGGCGGCGGGCCTGGCCGTGGCGCTGGCCGGCGCCCTGCCGGCCGCCCAGCCTGCCGCGGCCCAGCAGACCGCCAGCCTGCCGGAGGCCATCCGCGCCGCCGGCTTCCTCCGCGTCGGCATCGAGGCCACCTATCCGCCCATGGCCTACAAGGACCCGGAGACCAATGAGCGGCGCGGCGTGAATGTCGATCTCGTCACCGCCATCGGGCGCGATCTCGGCATCGAGATCCGCTGGGAGGAAATGTCCTTCGAGCAGATCATCAACTCCATCGCCACCGGCCGCATCGACTTCAGCGGCACCTCGATGACCGACCTGCCGGCGCGGCGTGAGAAGATGAGCTTCGTGGACTACATCACCACCGGCGGGCAGCTCTTCACCACCCGCGCCCTGGCCGCCTCCATCCGCGAGGCCACCGATTTCTGTGGCAAATCCGTCTCCACGCCGCGCTTCACCAACTACTTCCCCTCGGCCCAGGCCTGGAGCGAGAAGGCCTGTGCCGGCAAGGCACCGATGCAGGTGGTGGGCAGCAATGGCGCCACCGCCTCGCGCACCGACCTGCGCCAGGAACGCACCCAGGGCGCCATCCTCGGCGCCGAATTCGTCGCCCACCTGGCCCGCACCGAGCCGGAGAACTGGGTGGCGGTGGGCAAGCCCATCACCGACAACCTCTCGGGGCTGGCCTTCCCGAAGGAGTCCGTGGCGCTGCGCGATGCCATCGCCGCCTCGCTGCAAAGGCTCGTTGATAATGGCACTTATGGCGCCATCCTGCGCAGGCATGGCATCGAGGCGCAGGCCATCCGCACCGTCAGCGTGGATGCTGGTCAGCCCTGAGAAGTCTTGCAGGGGGCGCCGCCCCCTGCACCCCCGCCGGGGAGGCAAGGGCCTCCCCGGACCCCGCCTTCCGTGGATGTCCCCGCATGGATCTGTTGATCGTCAACGCCGCCCTCGTCACCTGCGATGATCAGCGGCGCGTGCTCGCCCGGCAGGGCATCCTGGTGCGCGGCAACAGGATCGTGGCCACCGGGGAGAGCGCGGCGCTGGAAGCGGCGCATCCGGACGTGGAGCGCTTCGATGCGCGCGGCCTCGCCGTGCTGCCGGGCTTCATCAACGCCCATACCCACACCGTCCTCACCGCCCTGCGCGGCTCGGTCGAGGATTGGGACGGGGATATGATCTACGGCTATATGTCGCCCGTCTCCTACACCATGACCGACGAGGAACGCGCGGTCATGGCCATGCTGGGCTGCGTCGAGGCCATCCGCAGCGGCACGACCACCCTCGTCGATCCCTTCCGGCACGTGCTTTCCTATGGCGGGGCGATGGCCTCCACCGGGCTGCGCCTCTGGCTCTCCGAAAGCTGCGCCGATATCGACACGCGCAAAATCCGCCATGGCGACTACAGCGAGGACCCTGCCTTCGGCGCGCAGTTCCTCGACCGCGCGGAAGCCATGATCGAGGCCCTGCACGGCAGCCATGGCGACCGCGTGCGCTGCCAGGTGGCGGCCCATGCGCCGGACAACTGCTCGCCCGCCATGCTGCGCCGCCTGCTCGACCTCGCGGCGCGGCATGGGCTGACGCGCACCGTGCATCTCTCGCAGAGCCCGGGGGAGGGCAAGGCGGTGATGGCGGCGCGCGGCACCACCTCGGCCGCCTATCTGGACCGCGAGGGCTTCCTGGGGCCGGACCTCACCGCCGCGCACTGGACCTTCTGCACGCCCGCGGACATCGAATTGCTGGCGGCGCGCGGCGTCACCATGGCGCATACGCCGGCCAGCATCTCCCGCCGCCGCGGCATGCATCAGGCGAAGCTGGGGCTGATCCGCGATGCCGGGGTGCGCGTCGTCTTCGGCAGCGACAACATGACCGAGGACATGTTCCAGGCCATGACCATCGGCTCCATCCTGCATCGCACGGGGCGGGGCAGGGCGGTGGAAGGCGGCGTGACCCCCGGCCCGGATGCCATCCTGGACGCGGTGACGCGTGACGCCGCCGCCAGCGTCGGCGCGGCGGCGGAGATCGGCCGCATCCTCCCCGGCTACAAGGCGGACCTCACCTTCATCGACCTGAACACGCCGGCGCTGCGCCCGGTGATCCGCCTTGTCTCCAGCATCGTGCATTACGGCCATCCGGGGGCCGTGCATTCGGTGATGGTGGATGGAGAATTCGTGCTGCGCGACCGCCGCGTGCTGACGGTGGATGAGCCGGCCCTGCTGCGCGAGGCGCAGGCCGTCACCCGCCGGGTCTGGGAGCGCATGATCGCCCAGAACCCCGATCTGGCCCGCCCCGAGGCGGACCTCCCCTGGCTGGACCTTTAACCCCGGCTTTCTGACAGCGGGGTCCGGGGGGACCTCGTCCCCCCGGCGGGAGAGGTCTGGAGAGGGCGGAGCCCTCTCCGGGACGGGTTACCAGCGGTGATAGCTGCCCAGGCCGAGGCTGTTGCGCTCGCCCCAATTGTTCCAGCTGGCGAGGGCCTCGGCCGTGTCGCTGCGGGGGGCTTCCTCGCGTGGCGGCTCGGCGGCGCGGGCTGGGGCGGTGCGCCCGGTGACCAGGTTCAGTACGGCGGACATCCTGTCGAACATGGCAACCTCCTTGGCTGTCGCCATAGTTGTGGCCTTTCCCTGCCATAATCCAGACACAAAATCGGCAGAGAGGCACATTTATGCCATAATTCTGCTTCGCCTCAGCTCGCCCGGGCCGGGGTTTTTCCAGAAAGCCGGGCCTTTTCAGCCTCTTGGCGGATTATAAAACGTCTCGCTTAGGCTTTGAAAAAAAAGAATTTCAAACTGTATCCCCTGGCCTCGCGGGTCTTTTCCCCCGCCTCCAGGCCCGGCGGAGGCGCAATAGGGCAATCATGGCATTCCTGCCACAATTTCCGCCCCCTCCCAAAAACGGGCGGCACCGTGTCACATTCCGCCGGGCTGCCTCGTCTTCAGGGCGCAACCTTGAGGAGAGCGCCATGACGCCCCGCCTGAACTACTTCGCCACCGCCCCCCAGCTGATGCAGGCCATGCTGGGCCTGGAGCGCACCGTGGCCGGCAGCGGCCTGGAGCACAGCCTGATCGAGCTGGTGAAAACCCGCGCCTCGCAGATCAATGGCTGTGCCTTCTGCATCGACCTGCACACGCGGGACGCGCTGAAGGCCGGGGAGAGCCCGGCGCGCCTCTTCCTGCTGGATGCCTGGCGGGAGGCACCCTGCTATAGCGGGCGGGAGCGTGCCGCCCTGGCCTGGACCGAGGCCCTGACCCTGGTCGCGCAGACCCGCGCGCCGGATGAGGATTACGAGGCCCTGCGCCCGCATTTCACGGAGCCGGAGATCGTGGCGCTGAGCCTGCTGATCGCCACCATCAACGCCTGGAACCGTCTGGCGATCGGCTTCCGCAGCATCCCCGGCGAGGCGCCGGCCAGCGCGGCGGCCTGAGGATGGCGCGGCCCGACCCTGTGCCGGACCCCGTGGGCGATCCCGTTGGGGCTTTCCTGCCGCTGCGGGCGGAGCTGGTCGGGCTGGGCTACCGCATGACCGGCTCCTGGGCGACGGCGGAGGATATCGCCCAGGAGGCCTTCCTGCGCTGGAACGCGGCGGACCGTGCCGCCATCGCCACGCCGCGCGCCTGGCTGCTGGCCGTGGCGGCGCGGCTGAGCCTGGACCATCTGCGTTCCGCCCGGCACCGGCGGGAGCGCTATGTCGGCCCCTGGCTGCCGGAGCCGGTGCTGGACAGCGCCCTGCCGCCGCAGCTGTGTGCGCATGAGCGGGCGCAGGATATTTCCGTGGCTTTCCTGCTGACGCTGCAACGGCTTTCCCCGGCGGAGCGCGCGGTGTTCATCCTGCACGACCTGTTCGAGACGCCCTTCGCCGAGATCGCCGCGCTGCTCGGCCGCAACGAGGCGGCGTGCCGCAAGCTGGCGAGCCGGGCGCGGCTGCATCTGGGCGAGGCGCAGCCGCGCCATGCGGTGCCGGAGGGGGAGGCCCTCCGCATCGCGCAGGCTTTCCTGCGGGCCTCGCGTGAGGGCGATGAGGCGGGATTGCGCGCGCTGCTGGCGGGCGATGTGGCCTTGCACGCCGATGGTGGCGGCCTGCGGCCGGCGGCCCTGAACCCCATCCAGGGCGCGCCGAAGGTGATCCGCTTTTTCTGCGCCCTGTCGCGCAAGAGCGGCGGCGTGCTGCCGCCCGTGCTGCATCTTGGCCGCATCAACAGCGCGCCCGGCTATGTGACTCTGGAGGCCGACGGCCTGCCGCAGACCACCGCGCTGGAGATCCGCGCCGGCCAGATCGTGGCGATTTACGTGGTGCGCAACCCCGAGAAACTGAGTGCCCTGCTGACCTGAAAAAGTTTTTTGGTTCTTTTTTCCAAAAAAGAACAAACCCTCCCCGCACCTGCCGCGCGCCATGAAATCCCCCGCGGCCCGCGCGGCTGATAAGGCACTGTTATGCCCGGCGCGGGCGGCCACTTTCCGCCGTGCCGGATTGCGCTATGGTGCCCGCCGCACGGACCGCGCGCCACGCAGGGCGCGCCCGGCCCACGGCCCTGGAGGACATATGAGCGAGAAGAAGCCAGCCATCGGCATGATCGGCGTGGGCCTGATGGGCCATGGCATCGCCTGGAACATCGCGAAGGCCGGCTATGCGCTGACCATCCTCGACCACCCCGGCAACCAGCCGGTGGAGGATCTGCGCGCCATGGGCACGCAGGTCGCGTCCAGCATCGCCGAGGTGGCGCAGGCGGCGGAGGTCATCATCCTCTGCGTGACCGGCTCGCCCCAGGTCGAGGCCATCCTGGCCGGGCCGGGGGGCGTCATCGCGCATCTGCGGCCGGGGACCATCGTGGTGGATTGCTCCACCGCCCTGCCGGGCTCCAGCGCGCGCATGGCCGAAGCCATCGCCGCCGCCGGCGGGCAATTCCTCGATGCCGCCATGACGCGCCTGCCGCAGCATGCGCGCGCCGGCACGCTGAACCTGCTGGTGGGCGGCGAGCCCGCGCTGCTGGAGAAGCTGCGCCCGCTGCTCGATAGCTTCAGCGAGAATATCACGCATATCGGCGGCGTCGGCTCCGGCCATCTGATGAAGCTGCTGCACAACTATGTCTCGCTCGGCTTCATCGCCCTGCTCGCCGAGGTGGCGGCGCATGCGCAGAAGGCCGGGGTGGAGATGCCCACGCTGGTCGATGTGCTGGCCCAGGGCGGCGGCGGCGGCGCGGCCTTGCAGCGCATCGCGCCCTTCCTGCTCTCCGGCGATGCGGCGGCGGTGCCCTTCTTCATCAGCAACGCGGCCAAGGATCTCAGCTATTACCGGCAGGCCGCGGAAGCCGCGGGTGTCAGGCGGGCGATCGCCGATGCGGTGGGCGGCACGCTGGACGAGATTGTCGCCCAGGGGCATGGGCAGGATTTCGTGCCGCGCCTGGCGGAGCTGCTCAAGGTTTGAGCGCAGGGAAGGGTTCTTTTTTGGAAAAAAGAACCAAAAAACTTTTTTCAGGGGGTGGCGTTGGGTGAATCCGCCAGCGGCATCGCGTCCTCGCCGGAGAAACCCAGCAGGATGCGCTCGCCCAGGCGGCAGGCCGTGGCGTGGTCCGCATCGGTCAGGGCGGTCAGCGGGCCCTCGGCGGTGTCCGCCGTGACACGCAGATGCGGGCCGAGGAAAGTCAGCTCCGACACCACGCCCTCGCGCCGGTGGGGCAGGGTGCTGGCCATGGCGCCCAGGCGCAGCTTCTCCGGGCGGATGCCGTGCGGCGTGCCATCCAGCGTCAGGATGTTGCACTCGCCGAGGAAGCTGGCGACGAAGCGGTTGGCCGGGCGGCGGTAAAGTTCCTGGGGGGTGCCGGCCTGTTCGATGCGGCCCTTCTCCAGCACCACGATCAGGTCGGACATGTGCAGCGCCTCCTCCTGGTCATGCGTGACGAAGATGATGGTGACGCCAAGCCGTGCCTGAAGCTGCTTGATCTGGCGCTGCAGGCTGGCGCGCAGGGTCTTGTCCAGCGCGCCCAGCGGCTCGTCCATCAGCAGGATATCGGGGCGGATCACCAGCGCCCGCGCCAGCGCCACGCGCTGCTGCTGGCCGCCGGAGAGCTCGCGCGGGGCGCGGCGCTCCAGCCCTTCCAGCCCGACCATGGCCAGCGCCTCGGTGATGCGCGGCGCGGCCTCGGCCTTCGGCACGCGGCGCATCTCCAGGCCGAAGGCCACGTTGTCGCGCACCGACATGTGCGGGAAGAGCGCGTAGTTCTGGAACACCATGCCGATATTGCGGCGGTTGACCGGCACATGGCTGACATCGCGCCCGCCGATCTGGATGGCGCCGCCATCCAGCGTCTCGAAGCCGGCGATCAGCTTCAGCAGCGTCGTCTTGCCGGAGCCGGAGGCGCCGAGCAGGGTGCAGAAGCTGCCCGCCGTGATCTCCAGCGAGAAATCGCGCAGGACCTCGACGGGGCCATAGGATTTCCGCACCCGCTCCAGCACGACCGCCTTGCCGGGGGAGAGGGGAGCACTCATCGCGCGCGCCTTTGCAGCAGCAGGTTGAGCAGCAGCACCAGCACCGTGAACAGCACGATCAGCGCGGCCACCGCCGTGATGGTCGGGTTGATCTCATGCGCCACGCCCTCATACATCAGCTTGGGCAGGGTGCGGCTGCGCACATTGGTGAGGAAGAGCGCCAGCACCACATCGTCGAAGCTGGTGATGAAGGCGAAGACCGCGCCGGAGGCGATGCCGGGCAGGATGCCGGGCAGCAGCACGCGGCGGAACATCGTGAACCAGCCGGCGCCGAGGCCGAGGGCAGCGAGTTCCAGGTTGGGATCGACGCCGCGCAGCGCCGCCCGGACGGTGATGACGACGAAAGGCGCCGCCACCACGATATGCGCGAGGCCGAGCGCCCAGGGCCCGCGCACCAGCCCCCAGGGCGCCATCATGCCGAACAGCCCGATGGCGAGGATGATGTGGGGCACGATCATCGGCAGCAGGAAGGCGGTTTCCACCAGCCGCGCCAGCGGGCCGCGCAGCCGGGAGAGGCCGAGCGCCGCCGCCGTGCCGAGCAGCGTGGACCCCGCCACGGCGATGCCCGCGACGGTGAGGGAATTCCACACCGAGGCCATCCACTGTGGCCGGCTGAAGAATTCCTCATACCAGCGCAGGGAGAAATTCTGCGGCGGGAAGGCGAGGAAGGGCGAGGAGCCGAGGCTCATCGGAAAGACCACCAGCACGGGGGCGATCAGGAACAGCGCCACGCCGGCGCCGAGCAGCGCCATCACCCGCCCGCCCGGGGAGCGCCCGCGCGGCCCGAGGGCGAAGGGCGTGCCGATGCGGCCCGAGGCGTGCGCGCCGCCCATCAGCCGCTCCAGCCCGAACACCGCCTGGAACAGGAAGAAGACGGCCAGCGTGGCCAGCAGCATCGCCAGCGAGAGCGCGCCGGCCAGCCCCCAGTCGAGCTGCTGGTTGATGTTGAAGGCGATGAGCTGCGCCACCATGGTCTGCGCCGGCCCGCCCATCAGCGAGGGGGTGATGTAGTAGCCGAGCGCGTTCATGAAGACGATGGTGGCCCCCGCCATCACGCCCGGCGCCGTCAGCGGCAGGAAGATGCGGCGGCACAGCGCCCAGGGGCCGGCGCCCAGCGTCTCCGCCGCATGCACCAGGTTCTGGTCGATGCCGCGGAAGGCGCCATAAAGCGGCAGCACGACGAAGGGCATCAGCACATGGCTCATGCCGATCAGCACGCCGGAGAGGTTGTAGACGAAGGCCACCGGCGCCTCGAGGAGCCCGCTGCCGGTCAGCAGGGCATTCAGCACGCCATTGCGCTGGAGCAGGATGATCCAGGCCGTGGTGCGCACCAGCGCGCTGGTCCAGAAGGGCAGCAGCACGCAGAGCGTCAGCAGCTTCGCCACGCGCGGCGGGACGGTGGCCATGAGATAGGCCAGCGGATAGGCCAGCAGCACCGCGAGCAGCGTGACCAGCGCCGCGATCTGGAAGGTGGTGGCCAGCGCCGTGCGATAGGCCGGCACGGCGAGGATGCGCGCGTAATGGCCGAGCGGCCCGGCCGGGCTGTCGAAGCTGAGGCCGAGCAGCTGCGCCACCGGCCAGAGGAACAGCACCGCCAGCACCACCCCCAGCGGCAGCACCGCCCAGCCGAGATGCCGCCCGGCAGATCCCCCCGCCATCGTCCCGCCCGCGCTCAGGTCACGAAAAGCTGGCGGGGAAACTGCGTCAGCTTCTCGATGCCGGTTTCGGTGATGGTGATCGTCTCCGACATGCCGAAGCCTTTCGCCAGCACATAGGTGTGGAAGGTCATGCCAGGGGCGAAGCGCCAGTCGCAGCCGGGCGCGGCCTCCAGCGGCTCCCCGCCATTGGGCTGCAGCAGCAGGCCGACGGAATAGAAGGTCTTGTTGGTGTAGGTCTCGCGCAGCCCGGCGGAGAGCACGCCCTCGCGATAGATGGCATCCGGCACCGCCGCCGGCACGCCGGGGGCGACGGCGGCGATCGCCGCGTCCTGGATGGCCACGAGGCGCTCGACGGTGCGGTGCTCCTCCTCCGTCGCCTCCCCCACCTTCATCGGCCGCATGAAGCGCGCGTGGTAGTGGCGCACATTCGGCGTGCATTCGAGCTGCACGATATCGCCGCGCGCCAGCACGCGGTCCGAATAGCCGCCATGCAGGTGGAAGGCGCGCTCGCCGGAAGAGAGCACGCCCGGCCCCGGCAGGTCGCTGCCGGCGCGGATCATGGCGGCGCAGATCTCGGCCGCCATCTCGCGCTCCGTCGCGCCGGCGCGGGCGCTGCCGATGCCGGCCCGCATCCCCGCTTCCGCCGCCCGCGCCGCGGCGCGCTGGTAGGCGATCTCGGCCGGTGACTTGATCAGCCGCATGCGCGCGACCAGCGGCCCCGCATCCTCCAGCACCGCCCCCGGCAGCGCCTCGCGCAGGGCGAGATAGCGCGCGGCATTCAGCACCCAGGCCGAGAGTTCGACGGCCAGCCGCGGCGTCCGCCCCAGCGTCGCGGTGATGGCGTGCAGGCCCACCGCCATCGGCGCATCGCTGTCCGTCCACAGGAAGCGGGCGGGAAAGACACAGGTGCTGTCGAGGTAATAGGCCTCGACATCGCGCGCCACCAGCACGGGCTCGCCCGAGGCCGGGATGATGGCGAACTGGAAGGTGCCATAGGCGCGGGTGAAATACCCGGTGAGCCAGGTGACGGATTCCGGCAGGAAGGCGAGCAGGGCATCCTGCCCCGCCGCGCGCAGCGCCGCCTGCACGCGCGCCACCCGCGCGAGATACTCCCCGCGCGGGAACCAGGGGGCGTAGATGCTCATCAGTTGCCCTGCATCACGGCGGTGTATTTTTCCTGGGCTTCCTGTCCGTGCTTGGCCCACCATTCGATGTCCATGAACAGCGCATGGGCCAGCCGCTCCGGCGTGGAGGGCAGGCGGGCGAGGCGCGCCGGCTCGATCAGCGGCAGCGCGTCGAGCCGCGCCGGGCCATAGGCGACATACTGGCTGAAGCGCGACTGCGCCGCCGCCGTGCTCATGTAGCGCAGGAACTTCACCGCCGCCTCGCGGTTCGGCGCGCCCTTGACGATCATGAAGTAGCCGACCTGGGGAATGCTCTGCTCCCAGGCCATGGCGATCGGCAGGCCCTCATCCATGCCGGCCTGGAACCGGCCATTCCAGCCGAGCGCCATCACCGCCTCGCCGCTCGCCAGCGCCTGCACCGGCTGCGCGCCCGAGCTCCACCACACCGCGACATGCGGGCGCAGCGCGCGGATCTTGTTGAGCGCGCGCTCCATCCCGGCGGGGGTGGAGAGGGTGGGGTAGATCTCGGAGGGCGCCACGCCCTCGGCCAGCAGCGCCGCCTCCAGCACGGTGGCCGGCTTGTTCGGCAGGGTGCGCTTGCCGGGGAATTTCCGCACATCCCAGAAATCGGCGAAGCTCGCCGGCGCCGCGCCGGGGAAGGCCCTGCGCGAATAGCCGACCAGGGTCGAGAAGATTTCCGAGGGCACGCCATAGGGGTTGCGCGCGCCGGGCAGGATCTGGCTCTGGTCCACCATCGCATCGGTGATGGGCTCGAACAGCCCCTGCTGCACGCCGAGCATCAGCCCCGCGCCGCCCGCCGTCACCACATCCCACGACACGCTGTTGGACTGCACCATGGCGCGGATCTTCGCCAGCTCCGGCCCCGTATCCTCGGTGACGCTGATGCGCGCCTCGCGGGCGAAGGGCTCGAGCCAGGCCTTGCGGATGGCATCCTGGTAGGCGCCGCCCCAGGAGGAGAAGACCAGCTCCTCCGCCCGCGCCGCCGGGGCGGCGGCGGGGAGGGTGGCGAGGACCGTCGCGGCCAGGGCCAGGGCCCGCGCCGAACGCGTCAGGAAAGAGCGTCTCATCGGGTCGTCCTTTTCGGTCATTGCAGGCAGAGCCGGGCGAAGTTGCGCAGCATGGTCTTGGCCGCCTCGGCCTCGCTGGCGCTGTCCTTGAGCTGGGCGATATCCGCGCCATCCTGCTCCATCCGGGCGCGGCTTTCCTCGAACCAGGTCCAGGCCTGGTCCCGCGTCACCTCCGGATGGCCCTGGATGCCCCAGACGGGCCGGTCGCGGTAGCGGAAGATCTGGTTGGGGCAGAGGTCGCTGCTGGCCAGGATCCGCAGATCCGGGTGGCCGGCGCGCACCTCGTCATTGTGCCAGACGAACATGTGCACGCGCTCGCCGATCTCATGGGCGATCGGGTCGTCCTTGGCCGCGGCGGCGACGTCGAGCCACTTATAGCCCACCTCGCAGCTGGCGCGGCGGAACACCTGCTCCCGCCCGCACAGGGCCGAGGCGAGGATCTGGTGGCCGAAGCAGATGCCCAGCATCGGCAGGCCCTGCGCCGCCGCCTGGCGGATCAGCGCATGCTCGCGGTGGATGAAGGGCACATCCTCATAGGCGCCATGCGGGCTGCCGGAGAGGAAGATGCCGGCATAGGCGGAAAGATCATCCGGGAACTCGCCCTGGTAGGCCCAGCGGATGTCGACCGCCAGCCCCTCGGCGGCGAAGCGCTCGTCCAGCCGGGCGACGGAGACCCGCTTCGGCCCATTGGCGAGATAGAGCAAGGTGCGGCTCATGCGGCGAGTTCCCGGCGCAGGGTGGCGATGATGGCGTCGCGCGCCTGGTCGAGGTGGTGCCGCATGCGCTGCGCGGCCTCCTCCGGCGCGCGCGCGGCGATGGCATCGAGGATGGCCAGATGCTCCTCCCGCCCGCGCGCGAAGCGCTCGGGGATGCGGTGCAGGCCGAAGATGCGGGTGCGCTGGCGCAGGTCATGGATCACCCGCCCCATCTCCGCATTGCCCGAGGCATCGGCAATTCCGCGGTGGAGGGCGTCATCCTGCGCCCAATGTGCCTCATCGGTGAGCGATTGCTCATCCTTCATGCGCAGCAGGGCCGCGCGCAGGGCGGCGATGGCGGCCTCCGCCATGCGCGTCGCGGCCAGGCGCGCGGCCTCGCCCTCCAGCAGGCGGCGGAGCTGGAGGATGTCGATGACCTCCGCCGGGGAGAGGCTGGCGACGACCAGCAGGCGGCCCTGGCGGGCCAGCAGGCGCTCGCCTTCCAGCCGGCCCAGCGCGTCCCGCACCGGGGTGCGGGAGAGGCCGAGCGCCTCGGCGAGGCGGCGTTCCTGGATGGCCTCGCCCGCCGCCAGCTCGCCCCGCATCACCATGCCGCGCAGGTGGCGATAGGCGGTGAGGGCGAGGTTGATCCCATCGGGCGCGGCGGGCGGCGTGAGCATACCGGCGGATCAGCAAGTGGTATGCCAGTGAAAAAGGCCAGTGGCATACCAGCGCGGCCAGGCCCCGGCGGGAGGGCGGCCGGGTGGCGGCGAAGGGAAGGGGTGGGCTGGCGGTGGCCGGCCAAAGATGAGGAAACGCCAAAAGGCCGCTGGGCGAAGTATTCCTTCGCGCGCGGACCGCTATTTCTGAAATCTGAATTTCAGGAAGATGGCTGGGGAACCTGGATTCGAACCAAGACTGCCCGAGTCAGAGTCGGGAGTTCTACCGTTAAACTATTCCCCAACGGCGTGGGCGGTCATATAGCGCCGTCGCGGAGGGCTTGCAAGGGGGTCGCGGCATCGTTTCGCATCGCGGGATAAAATCGCTTGCCCCGGCCCCCCGCAGGCCGGATCATGCCCTTGCCCCCCTGCCTGCCACCGCCCTGGCGACGTGGGGGAGGATGAAACTGTCATGTCAGAGATCGTGTCGCACCCTGCCGTCGCCTCTTGCCGCTCCTCCGCTTCGGGGGGCCTGGGCGGCGCCTTCGCGGCCATCGATCTTGGCACCAACAATTGCCGGCTGCTGGTCGGCACCCCCACCCCGGGCGGCGCCTTCCGCGTGCTCGACAGCTACAGCCGCGTCGTCCGCCTGGGCGAGGGGCTGGAGAGCGAGGGGCGCCTCTCCGAGGATGCCATGCAGCGCGCCCTGGCCGCCTTGCAGGCCTGTGCCCAGAAATTGCTGCGCCGGCCGCTGCGGCGCATCCTGGCCGTCACCACCGAGGCCTGCCGCCGCGCCGCCAATGGCCCGGCCTTCGTCGCCCAGGCGCAGCACGCCACCGGCCTGCCCATCCGCATCATCTCGGCGCGGGAGGAGGCGGAACTGGCCATGGAATCCTGCGCCCCCCTGCTGCGGCCGCAGGACCGGCGCGGCCTGCTCTTCGATATCGGCGGCGGCAGCACGGAAATCGCCTGGATACGCGGCGCCCAGGGCTGTGCCGAGGGGCGGGCGGAGCTGATCGGCTACGTCTCCCTGCCCTTCGGCGTCGTCACCCTGGCCGAGCGCATGGGGCAGGGCTGCTATACCCCGGAGGGTTTCCGCCGCGTCGTCGAGGAGGTGGAGGACCAGCTGGCCGAGTTCGACCGCGTCCACAGCATCGGCCGCGAGATCCGCGCCGGCGGGGTGCGGCTGATGGGCACCAGCGGCACCGTCACCACCCTGGCCGGGGTGGCGCTCTCCCTGCCGCGCTATTCCCGCCCGCTGATCGATGGCCGCGTCCTCACCTGTGACGAGGCGGACCAGGCCCTGCGCGACCTGTTCGAGCTGGGGCGGGAGGGGCTTTGCGCCCATCCCTGCATCGGGCCGGAGCGGGCGGATTTCGTCCTGCCCGGCTGTGCCATCTATGCGGCCATCCGGCGGGTCTGGCCTTCCTCCTGCGTGACGGTGGCGGATCGCGGCCTGCGCGAGGGGATGCTATTGCGCATGATGCGCCAGGACCGGGCGCCACCGCGCCGCGCGGCCCATCCCTGGCGGGGGGCCGCCCATCCGGCGCCTTGAGGATGAGATAACAGAGTGAAACCGCCGACCGAGGCCGGGCGTGGCCTGTCCACGCGCCTCCGCACCGCCAAGGGCCGCAGCACCGCCAGCCAGCGCTGGCTGGAGCGGCAATTGAACGACCCCTATGTCCGCGCCGCCAAGGCCGCCGGCTGGCGCTCCCGCGCGGCCTTCAAGCTGATCGAGCTGGACGAGAAATATAAGCTGCTGAAGCCCGGCCAGCGCATCGTCGATCTCGGCGCCGCGCCGGGGGGGTGGACCCAGGTGGCCGTCCAGAAGGCGGGCGAGCAGGGCAAGGTGGTGGGGCTGGACCTGCTGCCGATGGACGTGATCGCCGGTGCCACCCTTCTCCAGGGCGATTTCCAGGACGAGGCGGTGGAACAGGCCGTGCTGGCCGCGCTCGATGGCCCGGCGGATTTCGTCATGTCCGACATGGCGCCCAACACCACCGGCCACAACGCCACGGACCATCTGCGCATCCTCGGCCTCGTCGAGCTGGCCCTCGACTTCGCCGGCAAGGTGCTCGTGCCGGGCGGGGCCTTCGTCGCCAAGGTCTTCCAGGGCGGCACGGAGCGCGACCTGCTCAACCGCCTGAAGCGTGACTTCGCCACCGTCCGCCACGCCAAGCCGCCCGCCAGCCGCAAGGACAGCGCGGAGATGTATGTGGTGGCGCAGGGATTTAGAGGGTAAGTCTCAGAAAAGAGGTTCTTTTTTTGCAAAAAAGAACCAAAAAACTTTTGTCAGTCTGGCGTTCCGCCTGGGGGCAGAGGCGGGACGCTGTCTGGAAAAGTCTTTTTGCTTCTTTTTCTTCAGAAAAAGAAGATTCCTGAAATTCAAAAATACCTTTCCGGCGGGCTGCCCTGCGCTCCCGCGACGGCAGCCCGGACAAAACGTCACGGTCATGCGCCTTGCGGTCTGGCGTGAATCTGGGGTAGGGGGACGCGCCAAGGCTGCGGAACGCGCCGCACGAGTTGTCCGAAAGGCTCCCGCCCATGGCTCCCGACACCATCCCGACCGACGGCACCGCAGAGCGCGGCGCCGCCCCGCGCCGTACCCTGATCGCGGAGGCCTATGCCTTCGATGACGTGCTGCTGGTGCCGGCCTATTCGACGGTGCTGCCCAGCCAGACGGATGTCCGCACCCGCCTGACGCGCGAGATCACCCTGAACATGCCGCTGATCTCGGCGGCGATGGACACGGTGACGGAAGGCCCCATGGCCATCGCCATGGCGCAGGCCGGCGGCATCGGCGTGATCCACAAGAACCTCACGCCGGAAGAGCAGGCCGCGCAGGTCCGCCAGGTGAAGAAGTTCGAGAGCGGCATGGTGGTGAACCCCGTCACCATCCACCCCGACCAGACGCTGGCCGAGGCGCAGGCCCTGATGGCCGCGCACCACATCAGCGGCATTCCGGTGGTGGAGCGGGAGAGCAAGCGCCTCGTCGGCATCCTCACCTATCGCGATGTGCGCTTCGCCACCGACCCGAATATCCGCGTCTATGAGCTGATGACGCGCGAGAACCTGGTGACGGTGACGGCCGATGTCTCCCCGGACAAGGCGCGCGCGCTGCTGCACAAGCACCGCATCGAGAAGCTGCTGGTGGTGGACGATGCCTATCGCTGCACCGGGCTGATCACCGTCAAGGACATGGACAAGGCCCAGGCCAACCCCAACGCGGCGAAGGACGCGATGGGCCGCCTGCGCGCCGCCGCCGCCACCGGCACGGGCGAGGATGGCTATCGCCGTGCCGAGCTGCTGGTGGCCGCCGAGGTGGACGTGATCGTGGTGGACACCGCGCATGGCCACTCCGCCGGCGTGCTGAAGGCGGTGGAGAAGATCAAGCGCCTGTCCAACAGCGTCCAGGTCATCGCCGGCAATGTGGCGACGCCCGAGGCCGCGCTGGCGCTGATCGAGGCGGGCGCGGATGCGGTGAAGATCGGCATCGGCCCCGGCTCCATCTGCACCACGCGCATCGTGGCCGGCGTCGGCGTGCCGCAGCTCACCGCCATCATGGAGAGCGCCGCGGCGGCGCATGAGAAGGGCGTGCCGGCCATCGCCGATGGCGGCGTGCGCTCCTCGGGCGACCTCGCCAAGGCCATCGCCGGCGGCGCGGACTGCGTGATGATGGGCAGCCTCTTCGCCGGCACGGACGAGGCGCCGGGCGAGGTGTTCCTCTACCAGGGCCGTTCCTACAAGTCGTATCGCGGCATGGGCAGCCTCGGCGCCATGGCGCGCGGCTCGGCGGACCGCTACTTCCAGGCCGAGGTGCAGGATCAGCTCAAGCTGGTGCCGGAGGGCATCGAGGGCCGCGTTGGCTACAAGGGGCCGGTGGGCAATGTCATCCACCAGCTCGTCGGCGGGCTGAAGTCGGCCATGGGCTATACCGGCAACGCCACCATCGCCGACATGCAGAAGAACTGCACCTTCCGCCGCATCACCGGCGCCGGCCTGCGTGAGAGCCACGTCCATGACGTGGCCATCACCCGCGAGGCGCCGAACTACCGGCAGGACGGCTGAGTTTTTCTGTTGGGGAGGCGCTGCCTCCCCAAACCCCTCCGCCGGGGGGACAGGGTCCCCCCGGACCCCGCCATCAGTTTTATGCCAACTGAACGCGGGGTTCGGGGTGGCCGTGCCACCCCGGCGGGGTTCCAGGGGCGGAGCCCCTGGCTGCTCCTTCAGAAAGTTCCCATCGCATGACGCCTTCCGCCCGCATCGCCGCCACGGTGGCGCTGGTGGCTGACGTGGCCGCCGCGCCGCGCCGCCCTGCCGACGCCACCGCCAACGCCTTCTTCCGCGAGCGCCGCTATATCGGCAGTGGCGACCGCCGCGCGGTGGCGGAGCGGGCCTGGGGCATCCTGCGCCAGAAGCTGCGGCTGGACTGGCACATCGCCCGCTTCAACCTGCCGCCCACGCCACGCCTGCTGGTGATGGCGCATCTCCTGCTGGCGGAAGGCTGGACGAAGGAGGGCGTGTTGCAGGGCTTCCCCGGTGGCCGCTTCAACGCCGGCCCGCCCGACCCGGGCGAGATGGCGGTGATCAACGCTCTGGCCGGCACCCCGCTGGCACCGCCGGAGATGCCGGAGGGCATCGCCCTGAACCTGCCGGACTGGGCGCTGGGGGGCTACCGCGCCCGCTTCGGCGCCGAGCTGCCCGCCGCCGCCGCCGCCATGGACCAGGCCGCGCCGCTCGACCTGCGCGCCAACCTGCTGCGCGGCACGCGGGAGCAGGCCGCCGCGGCCCTGGCCGCCGAGGGCATCCCCACCGAGCCGATGGGCTATTCCCCCTGGGGCCTGCGCATTCCCGACCGCCGCCCCATCCTGGCCAGCAAGGCCTTCACCGATGGCCTGGTGGAGATCCAGGACGAGGGCAGCCAGCTCATCGCCCTGCTGACCGGGGCGAAGCCCGGCATGCGGGTGGTGGATTACTGCGCCGGCGCCGCCGGCAAGACGCTGGCCGTCGCCGCCATGATGGCCAATCGGGGCCGCATCATCGCCTGTGACGTCTCCGCCACCCGGCTGGAGGGCGCGGTGAAGCGCCTGCGCCGCGCCGGGGTGGACAATGCGGAGCGCCACCTGCTCACCGCCGGCGACCGCTGGGTGAAGCGCCGCGCCGGGCAGTTCGACTGCGTGCTGGTGGATGCGCCCTGCACCGGCGCCGGCACCTGGCGCCGCAACCCCGATGCCCGCACCCGCACCACCGCGCGCGACCGGGATGAGCTGGTCACCAAGCAGCGAGAGATCCTCGACCATGTCGCGGAACTGGTGCGCCCGGGCGGGCGGCTGGTCTACGCTACCTGCTCCGTGCTGCCGGAGGAGAATGGGATGCAGGTCGAGGCCTTCCTGTCGCGCCATGCCGGCTATGAGGCGGTGCCGCTGGCCGAGGCCTGGGCGGCGGTGATGCCCGGCATCCCCGCGCCATGCCCCGGCCCCTGGCTGGAACTGGCGCCGCACAGCCATGGCACGGATGGCTTCTTCGCCGCCGTGCTGCGCCGCAAGGGCTGAGCCGGGGCGGCGGGGGAGGGGCGGGGGAGATGCCGGACAGTGCCAGCATCCGCCGCGCCCGCCCCGCCGATGCCGCCGCCATCGCCGCCGTCCACGCCGCCACCTGGCGCAGCGCCTATCCGGGCCTCCTGCCCGCCGCCTATCTGGCGCATCTCTCCGAGGCCCGTCTGGCCGCCTATTACCGCCGCCTGCTGGCCGAGCGCGGCGGCGGCATGGCCATGTTCGTCGCCGTGGCGCGGGGCGACTCGGCCGCGGCCACCGGCCCGGTGGTGGGCTTTTCCGGCTGTGGCCATGCCCGCCACCCCCGCCTCGCGGAGGGCGAGATCGATACCCTCTATGTCCTGGATGACTGGCGGGAGCGCGGGCTGGGCCGCCGCCTGCTGCGCGCGGCGGGGACGCATCTGGCGGCGGTCGGCTGTGGCTCGGCCATGCTCTGGGTGTTGAGCGACAACCCCTCCCGCTGGTTCTACCAGCATCTGGGCGGCCGCGCGGCTGCCTGGGACACCACCTCTGTGGCCGGCCAGGGCTTCCGGCGGACGGCGATGGTGTGGGACCCGATCGGCCTTCTGCTCTCCGCCACGGCGGCGGCGGATGGCGCCTGATCCCGCTCCCTGTTGCACAAAAGACGCAGCTGTCTGAAGCTTTTGCGCCACACCCCGGCTCGTGGTTGACGCCGGGGAGGCATCCCGGTTTTGTTGCAGATAGAAGGGGTTGCAGGGAGTCTCACTGCCATGGGCCGCGCTCGGTCATGAATACCATCACGCGCGCGCAACTGGCCGAGGCCATCTATGCCCAGGTCGGCCTGTCGCGCAACGAAAGCGCCGCGCTGCTGGAGGACGTGCTGGAGCGCGTCTCGGCGGCCCTCGAGGCCGGGCGTCCGGTCAAGATCTCGGCCTTCGGCACATTCTCGGTCCGGCAGAAGGGGATGCGGGTCGGCCGCAACCCCAAGACCGGGGTGGAGGTGCCGATCATGCCGCGCCGCGTCCTCTCTTTCCGCCCGAGTCAGGTTTTAAAGGCCCGGCTGAACGGCGAGCCGGTGCGCCCCGGCGACGAATAAGGTGCCTCCAGGATGGGGTGCGGGGGATTTGAGCGATGAATGACGGGGTGCCGCCGATGTCCGAGGATCCGGAGGTGTCCGGTCGCCTGCGCAAGGCGCCGACGGCGTTCCGCACCATCAGCGAGGTGGCCGAGGACCTCCAGATTCCCCA
The DNA here is from genome assembly GCF_024437745.1 of Roseomonas sp. GC11. Lineage (GTDB taxonomy): Bacteria > Pseudomonadota > Alphaproteobacteria > Acetobacterales > Acetobacteraceae > Pseudoroseomonas. The sequence continues at coordinate 44,794 of NZ_JANFNY010000011.1, forward strand.
GCACGTGCTGCGCTTCTGGGAAACCAAGTTCCCGCAGTTGAAGCCGCTGAAGCGCGGCGGCGGCCGGCGCTATTACCGGCCCGAGGATATCGCGCTGCTGCGCCGTATCGGCGACCTTCTCTATACCCAGGGCTACACCATCAAGGGCGTGCAGCGCCTGCTGCGCGACAATGCCGCCGAGGCGGCCGAGCCGGTGGACAGCGCGCCGGAGCCGGAGGAGCCCGAGCTGGCGCCGCGCGAGGTCGGGCGGGCGGCGCTGCGCCATGCCCTGGCCGAGCTGGAGGGGCTGGCCGCCGAATTGCGCGCCCTGGCCGGGCGGCGCGGTCATCCAAAGGAATAAACGTCAACTTCTTCACCGAGGGGGGTTGAGGGGGCGCGGCGCGGGTGCTATTGCCCGCCCCATCGGAGCGTAGCGCAGCCTGGTAGCGCATCAGTCTGGGGGACTGGGGGTCGTGGGTTCGAATCCCGCCGCTCCGACCATCTTTTTCAGTTGAGATCGATGGGCCTGTGGTCGTGAAGACCGCGGGCTTTTTTTGTGGCCCGCCGCTGGCCCGGCGCTTCCGCCGGCTCTTTGCCGGAGCCTTGCCCCGGCCGCACCACAGATGCGGCTCTGTCTCGGCCGTTTGCATAAATGTCTCTTCATCCGGCGCGCTTATGGTGGACCCTCCAAAAAATGGATGAGGGTCATGCCTTTCCTGGATAGCCTGAGCATACGCGGCAAGATCCTCACAGCTTTTCTGGTCCTCCTGCTGTGCTTCTTTGGCCTTGGGGCTTTCGCCATCTCGCAGTTCAACAGGATGAGCGAGGCCGCCGAGGAAGTGGCGTCCGACTGGCTGCCGGCGAACAATGCCCTGAGCATGGTCAGCATCGAGTTCGAGCGCATCCGCTCGCGCCAGATCATGCTGCTGCTGCTGCCCCCCGATGACCCGAGCGGCCCCGCCGCCGTCCAGGCGAGCCAGCGCGATGTCGAGGCGGCGCTGGCGCGCTATGTCGGCATGGCCACCACCGATGCGGGGCGGCGGCTGGTCGGCACGGTGCGCGATGGCGTGAATGCCTATATGCGTCAGGTCGCCGCCAGCGTGGAGGCGCTGCGCCAGGGCAACCGCGAGCGCGCCCAGGCCATCATGGTGCGGGAAAGCCTGCCGATCTTCCTGGAGGCGCGCGAGATCATCCGCAAGGCCGCCGTCTTCCATGAGGAAGGCAGCCGCGCCAGCGTGATGGACAGCCAGAAGACATCGCGCGTCGCGCAGTGGAGCCTGGCGGCGGGGCTGCTCGTCACGGCCCTGGCGGGCGTGGTCATCGGCTTCTCGCTGGTGCGCAATGTGGCGGGGCCCGTGCTGGCCATGACGGCCGCCATGCGCCGCCTGGCGGACCGCGACTTCGCCGTGGCCATCCCCGGGCGGGAGCGGCGGGACGAGATCGGCGGCATGGCCCATGCGGTGCAGGTCTTCAGGGACAATATGGAAACCGCCGACCGCCTCTCCGCCGAGCAGGAGGCCATCCGCGCCCAGCGTGAGCAGCGCACCGCGCGGGTGGAAACCCTGGTCCGCGATTTCGAGCAGAAGGTGAGCGCCCTGGCGGGCAGCCTTGTCTCCACCTCCGGGCAGATGGAAACCTCCGCCCGCAGCATGTCGGGCATGGCGCAGCAGACGGGGCGGCAGGCGACCGACGTGGCCAGCGCCGCCACCGAGGCCAGCCAGGGCGTGCAGACCGTGGCCGCCGCGACGGAGGAGCTTTCTGCCTCGATCAGCGAGATCAGCCGTCAGGTCGGGCAGGCGTCTTCCGTGGCCGAGCAGGCGGTGGCGCGCGCCCGGCAGACCGATGCCACCGTGCGCACCCTGGCCGATGGCGCCAGCCGGATCGGCGATGTGGTGGGCCTCATCACCTCCATCGCCGGCCAGACCAACCTGCTCGCCCTCAACGCCACGATCGAGGCCGCCCGCGCCGGCGAGGCCGGCAAGGGCTTCGCCGTGGTGGCCAGCGAGGTGAAGAACCTCGCCAGCCAGACCAGCCGGGCGACGGAGGAAATCGGCCAGCAGATCACCCAGATCCAGGCGGCGACGCAGGAGGCGGTGGCGGCCATCCAGGGCATCGCCGGCGCCATCAACGACATGAGCGCCATCACCGTGACGATCGCCGCGGCGGTGGAGGAGCAGACGGCGGCGACGGGCGAGATCGCCCGCACCGTGCAGCGCACCGCCGAGGTCACGGGTCAGGTGACACGCACCATCTTGTCCGTCAGCGAGAATGCCAACCGGACGGATGGCGAGGCCAATGCGGTGCTGTCCTCAGCGACGCAGCTCTCCCGCCAGTCCGGCGACCTGACCGGCACGGTGGGCCATTTCGTCAATCAGGTGCGCGCCGCCTGACCCGCCAGCCCCGCCCTTCCCCGGGCGGGGTTTTCCCAGAAAAAAGTTTTTTGGTTCTTTTTTCCAAAAAAGAACCCTTTCTTTTCTTTCCTTCTTACTCCAGCCCGGCCAGCACCTTCGCCGTGGCCCCCGAGAGATCGCCGAGCCTCGCGCCCCCGGCGACGCGCGCCTGGGTGACCAGACCGCGCTCCTGCCGGGCGATGGCGGTGCGGGCCTCGGCCTCCGCCTCGGCAGGCGGCAGGATGAGCACGCCGCTTTCGTCGCAGAGCACGGCATCGCCCGGCATCACCACCGTGCCGCCGATGGAGACCGGCACGTTCAGCCGCCCGCCGAGGTCGTAAATCCGCGTGGTGATGGGCGCCAGCCCCCGGCACCAGAGCGGGAATTCGCTGGCCTCGACCTCCTCGATATCGGTGCAGACGCCGTCCACCACGCCCGCCTTGGCGCCGGCGGCCTTGGCGGCCACGGTCACGCCGCCGCCCCAGCAGGCGTGGCGCGTGTCGCCCAGGCGGTCCACCACCAGGATATCACCCGGCCGCAGCAGGCCCAGCGCGTGGTGCAGCAGCGTCGAATCCGGCCCCGGGATCTGCACCGTCACCGCCGTGCCGGCGACGCGGCGGCGCAGCAGGCCCTGGATGCCGCTGTCGCAAAAGCCCCAGTGGCGCCAGTGGCCGACCGTCGCGGTCTCGGTCTTTTCCAGCAGCTCGATCACCTCGCCGCTGATCTGCGCGGGCATCGGCTCAATCACGTATTTCGGCATCAAACGCGCCTCATGGCGGGGGTGGAAAGAAGGGCGCCAGCATGGACAGGCCGCGCGCGGCGGGCAACCCGCCCCGCCGCGTGTTTCGCGAGGTGCCTTGCGGGATCAGCGATTTCTGCACAGGCTGCGGTGGACGCGGCCCCATGCCGTGCCGGAAACTGCAACCGGAACCGGACCTGCCCATGACCCAGAAGATCGTCGTGCTCGACCCCATCACCGCGGAGACCGCGCGGCGCATGCGCGCGCTGCTGCCGCCGGGCATGGTGCTGGATCACGCGCTCAACCGCGACGCCGCGCATCTGCGGGAGATCGTGGCAGATGCGGATTTCCTGGTCTCCGGGCAGATCGCGGTGGATGCGGCGCTGCTGGCGGCGGCGGGCCGGGCGAAGCTGCTGCACAAATGGGGCGTGGGCGTCGACAATTTCGACCTGGAGGCCGCGCGCGCGCAGGGCGTGACGGTGGCGCGCACCACGGGCAGCAATGCCCTGCCGGTGGCCGAGTTCACGCTGGGGCTGATGATCGGCCTGCTGCGCAACCTGGCCTTCGGCCACCACACGCTGCGCGGCGGCGAATGGCGCACCACCACCCTGCCGAAGCCGAGCTTCATGCTGACGGGCAAGACGGTGGGCATCATCGGCTATGGCGCGATCGGGCAGAATGTCGCGCGCCTGCTGGCGCCCTTCCAGTGCAGGATTCTCTACAACAAGACCCGCCCCCTGAGCGCGGAGCAGGAGGCGGAACAGGGTGTCCGCTTCGCCAGCGTGGCGGAGATTCTGGCGCAGAGCGATATCGTCTCGCTGCATTGCCCGATGACGCCGCAGACGGCGGGGCTGATCAACCGCGCCGCGCTGCAATCCATGAAGCGCAGCGCCGTGCTCATCAACGTGGCGCGCGGCGGCGTGGTGGTGGAGGCCGATCTGGTCGCCGCGCTGGAAGCCAAGGAGATCATGGGCGCCGCCATGGACGTCTATGAGATGGAGCCGACGCCGGCCGAGAACCCCCTGCTGCGCTTCGACAATGTGGTGGCCACGCCGCATATCGCCGCGATGGCGGCGGATAATTTCGACAAGACCATCCTTCAGCTGTTCGGGAATATCGAGCGTTTCGCCAAGGGCGAGGGCGTGGCCGAGAATGATTTTGTTTGCTGAGAAAAACTTCTTTTTCTGAAGAAAAAGAAGCAAAAAGACTTTCTTTCAGTTTGGCGTCCCGCCTCAGGCCAGAAGCGGGACGCCATCTGGAAAAAGTTTTTTGGTTCTTTTTTTCAAAAAAGAACGCTTAGATTCTTTCCAGATAGCCTTCAAACGTCATGCACACCGCATTCTCGCCCGGCTCCGGCAGCCCTTCGGCGATGCGCCCTTGATGATCGACGGCGAGGAGGCGGAGTTCCGCCACTTCGCTGTCCCGCACCAGCACTTCGGTGGCGGGGGCGTCGAGGCCGGGGCCGCCCCGGAAGCGCGCCCCCACCAGGCTGCCCACGCCGCCGCGCAGCCGCGCCCCCGCCCAGCCCAGCCGCGCGCAGGCGGCGCGCAGGGCGGTGCTGAAATCCTCGTTGGGCTGGATTTTGACAAGGGCGGCATTCCCGCTGGCGTCCGGGTTTCCTTCAGGCTGGAACAGGGAAAAATTCGTCTCCGCATCGGCGCGCACGGTGAAGGACGCGCCCTCGACCACCCAGGCGCTGGCCTCGGCCGGGGCGGCCAGCAGGGTGTCGTGCGGCAGGAGATGGCCAGCATGGCGGCGGCCGCCGGCATCGGTCCAGACGGCGTGCAGATGGGTGAAGGGCTCGCCCTCGCGTTCGCCCAGGGTGGCGTTGATCTGCTCCGCCACCACCTCGCCCTCCGGCGCATGGGTGGCGGAGTAATAGGCGGCGTGGCGCGCATCGGTGGCGAGGGCGGGGATGACGTAGCGCAGCGGCCCGAGCCGCACCCCGCGCAGCACCGCCACGCCGCCGCGATGCCCCCGGGCGCGCAGGGCGCCGGTGAGGGCGGCGTTGAGCGTCAGCCCGGCCGGCAGCGCCAGGGTGAGGCCCAGGCCCCGCCCCGGCAGCAGGGTGAGGCGCTCCGCCGCCGCCGGGCCGGGCTGGCGCAGGCGCCTCACGCCGCGTGCTCCCGCGCCAGGGGCAGCAGGCCCTGGCGTTCCAGCTCCTGCCGCACCAGGGCCTTGGTGATCTTGCCATAGCCGGATTTCGGCAGGCTCTCCTGCACGAAGACATGGCGCGGCAGCTTGTAGCGGGCCAGCCGCTCGCCCAGGAAGGCGAGCAGCGCCGGCACATCCAGCGCCTGCCCCGGCGCGGGGACGCAGACGGCCACGCCGACCTCGCCCCAGAGCGGGTCCGGCACGCCCAGCACCGCGCATTCCACGAGGCCGGGGAAGGCCAGGATCTTCTCCTCGATCTCACGCGGATAGATGTTGGAGCCGCCGGAGATATACATGTCCGAGGCGCGGCCGGTGATGGAGAGGAAGCCCTCCGCATCCATGTGGCCGAGATCGCCGGTGCGGAACCAGCCATCGCGGAAGCTTTCCGCATTGGCCTTGGGGTTCTGCCAGTAGCCGGCGAAGACGGCGGGGCCGCAGACGCAGATCTCGCCGCTCTCCCCCGCCGCCACGGGGCGGCCCTCGGGGTCCTGGATCTGCACCATCATCCCCGTGCGCTCGAAGCCGCAGGTGCCGATGCGCGCCTCCGGCCCATCCTCCGCGTGGTGCAGGGCGGGGGGGAGGACGGTGATGGCGCCCGTCACCTCGCCCAGGCCGAAATACTGCACCAGCACGGGGCCGAGTGCGGCCAGGGCACGCTTCTGGTCCTCCCGGTACATCGGCGCGCCGGCATAGATGACATGGCGCAGGGAGCGGTGGTCATGCGCCGCGCGGGCCGGGTGCTCGACCAGCAGCTTCAGGATGGTCGGCACGGTGAACATGTTGGTGACGCGGTGGCGCTCGACCAGCGCCCAGGCCTCGGCCGGGTCCAGCCGCTCGCCCTCCGGCAGGATGGTGGCGGCGCCGCGCGCCACCTGGGTCAGCGCATGCACCCCGGCGCCGTGCGAGAGCGGCGCCACCACCAGGGAGACATCGGCCTCCGTCGTGCCCGGCAGCAGGTCGCAGAGATGGTTGGTGATGACGAAGGCCATCTGCCCATGCGTCAGCACCGCCGCCTTGGGCCGCCCGGTGGTGCCGGAGGTGTAGAAGAACCAGCAGGGGTCATTGTATTCCACATCGGCATCGGCGAGGGGCGCGCGCGCCTCGGCGGCGATCCAGGCTTCCAGCCCGTCCCCGTTCTCTGCCGGCTCTGGCCCCGCGATCCAGGCGAAGGCGGCCAGATCGGGCCGCGCCGCGCGCACCGCCGCCGCGTGCTCCGGGCAATCCGCCTGGCAGAGGAAGGCGCGGGCGCCGGACTGCTCCGCCATGTAGGTGATGTCCCCCGGCATCAGGCGGACATTGGTGGGCACGAAGACGGCGCCGAGGCGGAAGGCGGCGAACATGATCTCCAGGATCTCAGGCCCGTTCTTCGCGTGGACGAGGATGCGGTCCCCCTTCACGATGCCGCGCCGGGCCAGGGCGCGGGCGAGGGCGGAGACGCGCCCGTCCATCTCCACCCAGCTCCAGGCGCGGCGGCCGCGGATCACCGCCGGGGCGCGCGGGAAGCGCCGGGCCGCGCGGGTGAGGAAATAGGCGAGGTTGGGCACGCGCTGCGTCGCCGGCTGCATCATCGGGTCCGCTCCAGGATCGAGACGTAATTGGCCACCGCCGCGCCGCCCATGTTGAAGACGGCGCCAAGCTTCGGCGCGGGCAGCTGCATCGCCCCCGCCTCGCCGCAGAGCTGCATGGCGGCGATGGCGTGCATGGAGACGCCGGTGGCGCCGATCGGGTGGCCCTTCGCCTTCAGCCCGCCGGAGCGGTTCACCGGCAGGGCGCCCCCGGCGAAGGGAATGCCCTCCTCCAGCACGCGGTGGCCCTGGCCGGGGGCGGCGAGGCCCATCGCCTCGTATTCGATCAGCTCGGCGATGGTGAAGCAGTCATGCGTCTCGACGAAGCTGAGATCGCCCACCCGCACCCCTGCCTCCTCATAGGCGCGCAGCCAGGCGCGGCGGGCGCCCTCGAAGCCCAGCGGATCGCGGCGGGCGAGGGGGAGGAGGTCATTGGCCTGGGCGCGGGCGCGGAAGCGGATGGCGCGGGAGAGGCTGGCCGCCGTCTCCGCATCCGCCAGCACCAGCGCCGCCGCGCCATCGGAGACGAGGGAGCAGTCCGTCCGCCGCAGCGGCCCGGCCACATAGGGATTTTTCTCGGAGACCGTGTTGCAGAAATCGAAGCCGAGATCCCGGCGCATCTGGGCGAAGGGGTTGTCCACGCCGTTGCGGTGGTTCTTGGCGGCGATGCGGGCGAGGGCGGCGCTGCGGTCGCCATGGCGCTGGAAATAGGCTTCGGCGATGCGGCCGAAGATGCCGGCGAAGCCGCCGGAGACCTCCGCTTCCTCCCTGCGGTAGCAGGCACTCAGAAGAATCTCGCCGACCTCCGGTGTGGGGGTGGCGGTCATTTTCTCCGCCCCCACCACCAGGGCGATGCGGCCGCGCCCGCTCTCGATGAAGTCCAGCGCGCCATAGAGCGCGGCGGAGCCGGTGGCGCAGGCATTCTCGAAGCGGGTGGCGGGGGTATGCGCCAGGGCGGGCTCGCCCAGCGCCACCAGCGCGGCCTCGAAGCCCTGGCGGGAGAAGCCGTTGTTGTAGACGCCCACGGTGATGGCATCGACATCGCGCGCCTCCACCCCGGCATGGCGCAGCGCCGCGCCGGTGACGCGGGCCATCAGGCTTTCCACATCGGGGTCTTCCAGCCGGCCGAAGGGCGTATGGGCCCAGCCGATGATCGCGGCGCTCTGTCTCATGGGGGTTTCCTCTCCTGATCCTTGCGCGCCGCGGGGCGGTCGGCGCGGGGTTTGCCGAAGTCGCGCAGGCGCGCCTCCAGCCGCGTGGCTTCCTCGCGCAGCAGGGCGGCGAGCTCCGGCTGCCGCTCCGGCCCCAGCCGGCTTTCGATGGCGGCGAGGGAGAGGGCGGCCACCGGCTCCCCCGCCGCGTCGCGCACGGCGACGCCGATGCCCCAGGAATGCGCGACCACCAGCCCGGGGTTGATGGCGTATCCGGCGGCCCGCGCCCCGGCCAGCAGGGCGCGCAGCCGCTCCGGCCTGTGCTGGGGATAGGCTTCCGCGAGGAGGGGGGCGTTGCGCGCCATCACCTCCTCCGCCTCGGCCTCCGGCAGGGCGGCGAGCAGGGCGAGCCCGGCGCCGCCGACGCCGAGCGGGTGGCGCATGCCCGCCGCCAGCACATGGGTGCGGACGGGGAAGGGCCCTTCCTCCCGGTGCAGGCAGACGCTGAAGAGATCGCGGCGGACGCTGAGGAAGGCGGTGTCGCCGCTGGCCTGGGCGAGGCGGGCGAGGCCATCGCGCGCCAGGCGGTGGATGCCGAAGCGGTCCGCCGCCAGGGTGCCGAGGACGTAGCTTTCCGGCCCCAGATGGTAGCGGCGGCTCTGCGGGTCCTGCTCCACCAGCCCGCCGCGGATGAGGGCGAGCAGCAGGCGGCGCGCGGTCGGGCGGTTGAGGCCGCTGGCCTGCACCAGCCCGGCCAGCCCCATGCCTTCCGCCCCGCCGGCGACGAGCTTCAGCAGCGCGATGCCGCGCTCCAGGCTCTGCGCGCCGGCGGCCTTTGCCGCGGCACTGTCCACGATATGGACCTCTTGCTTCGTTTCCTCGCGGGCGATGATAGATAGTTTACGCGGGGCCGCAATTGGCTTTAGGTTTATGTCCAATAAAGCGTCCACGATATGGACTTGTTGCGCCGGCCGGGGCCGGGGCAATGGGAGGGAACGAATCCAATGACCACCACCACCGGCTTCCGCCGCCGCGCCCTGCTGGGTACGACCCTGGGTACGACCCTCGCCGCCGGGCTGGGCGGCCTGCCGCTCTTCGCCATCCGCCGGGCCGAGGCGGCGGACCATGTGCTGCGCTTCTCCAACAACGTGCCGGCGACGCACCCGCTCAACATCCGCCTGCGCGAGGCGGCGGAGGCCATCACCGCCGAGACCCAGGGCAAGGTCGAGCTGCGCGTCTTCCCCTCCAACCAGCTGGGCGCGGACACGGATGTGCTGAGCCAGGTGCGCTCCGGCGCGGTGCAGATGATGACGCTCTCCGGCCTCATCCTCTCCACCCTGGTGCCGGTGGCGGCGATCAACGGCGTGGGCTTCGCCTTCCCCGACTACCCGACGGTGTGGAAGGCGATGGATGGCGAGCTTGGCGCCCATGTGCGCGGCGAGATCGCCAAGGCCGGGCTGATCGCCTTCGACAAAATCTGGGACAATGGCTTCCGCCAGATCACCTCGGCCAGCAGGCCGGTGACGACGCCGGCGGACCTCGCCAATTTCAAGATCCGCGTGCCGGTCAGCCCGCTCTGGACCTCGATGTTCACGGCCTTCGGCTCCGCCCCCACCTCGATCAACTTCGCCGAGGTCTATTCGGCGCTGCAGACGCGCATCGTCGATGGCCAGGAGAACCCGCTGGCGGTGATCGAGACCGCGAAGCTCTACGAGGTGCAGAAATACTGCGCCATGACCAACCACATGTGGGATGGCTTCTGGCTGCTGGCCAACCGCCGCGCCTTCACCAGCCTGCCCGGCCCGCTGCGCGAGACGGTGGAGCGCATCCTCAACGCCGCGGCGCTGCGCCAGCGCGAGGATGTGGCGAAGCTGAACCAGAACCTCGCCAGCCAACTCAGCGAGCGCGGCCTCGTCTTCAACACGCCCGACCCCGCGCCCTTCCGCGCCAAGCTGGCCCAGGCCGGCTTCTATGGCGAGTGGAAGGGCAAGTTCGGCCCGCAGGCCTGGGGCCTGCTGGAGGCGGCGGTGGGCGGTCTGGCATGACGGAGGTTCTCTCCGGCCCCGTTCCATCCGGCCCCGTTCCATCCAGCGCTGTGGCGGCGGGGGAGGGCGCGCCCTCCCTGCCGCGCGCCGTGCTGCTGCGGCTGGAGGCCTGGCTCGGCGCCGCCATCGCCGGTGCCGCCGCCGCGCTGGTGGCGGTGGAGATCGGCCTGCTGCTCTGCGGCATCATCGCGCGCTACGGGCTGCACAGCCCGATCATCTGGGCCGATGAACTGGCCACCATCCTCTTCATGTGGCTGGCCATGCTGGGGGCGGTGGTGGCCTTCCGCCACGGGGCGCATATGCGGATGACGGCGCTGCTCTCGCGCGCCTCACCGGGGCTGCGCGGGCTGCTGGAGGTGCTGGCCATCACCCTGCCGCTGGCCTTCCTGCTCACCATGCTGCCCACCGCCATCGAATACGCGGAGGAGGAAGCCTTCATCACCACCCCCGCCCTCGGCATCGCCAATTCCTGGCGGGCGGCGGCGCAGCCGGTGGGGCTCGGGCTGATGGCGCTGATGGGCCTGCTCCGCCTCGCGCGGGTGGACAGCGCCGGGCGCGCGCTGCTCGGCCTCGCCCTGACCGGGGCGCTGGTGGCCGGGCTGCTGGCGCTGGCGCCGCTCTTCCCGCCGCTCGGCAACTGGAACCTGCTCCTCTTCCTGGTGGGCGGCGTGATGCTGGCGGTGCTGGCGGGCGTGCCCATCGCCTTCGCCTTCGCGCTCTGCACGCTGGGCTATCTCGGCCTCTCCACCGACCTGCCCATCTTCGTCATGGCCGGGCGGATGGAGGAGGGCATGTCCCACCTCATCCTCCTCGCCGTGCCGCTCTTCGTCTTCCTCGGCCTGCTCATCGAGATGACGGGGATGGCGCAGGCGATGGTGGCCTTCCTCGCCAGCCTGCTCGGCTCGGTGCGCGGCGGGCTCTCCTATGTGCTGATCGGGGCGATGTATGTCGTCTCCGGCATTTCCGGCTCGAAGGCGGCGGATATGGCGGCCATCGCCCCCGCCCTCTTCCCCGAGATGAAGCAGCGCGGCGCCAGGCCGGGCGATCTCGTCGCCCTGCTCTCCGCCACCGGCGCGCAGACGGAGACCATCCCGCCGAGCCTCGTGCTCATCACCGTGGGTTCGGTCACCGGCGTGTCCATCGCCGCGCTCTTCGCGGGCGGCATCCTGCCGGCCATCGTGCTGGGGGCGACGCTCTGCGCCGTGGTGTGGCGGCGCTACCGGCATGAGGATGTCTCGGGCATCCGCCGCGCCCCCTGGGGGCAGATCCTGCGCAGCTTCGCCATCGCCCTGCCGGCGCTGGCGCTGCCCTTCATCATCCGCGCCGCCGTGGTGGAGGGCATCGCCACCACCACGGAGGTCTCCACCATCGGCATCGTCTATGCCGTGCTGGCTGGGCTGCTGATCTACCGCCGTTTCGACGTGCGGCGCCTGCTGCCCATGCTGGTGGAGACGGCGAGCCTCTCCGGCGCCATCCTGCTCATCATCGGCGCCGCCACGGCCATGGCCTGGGCGCTGACGCAATCCGGCTTCTCCGCCGAGCTGGCGCGGGTGATGGGCGCCCTGCCGGGGGGTGCCGCCGGCTTCATGGTGGTGTCCATCCTGGCCTTCATCGTGCTGGGCAGCGTGCTGGAGGGTATCCCGGCCATCGTGCTCTTCGCGCCGCTGCTCTTCCCGATCGCCAAGCAGCTTGGCATCCATGAAGTCCACTACGCGATGGTCACGATCCTGGCGATGGGCCTTGGCCTCTTCGCGCCGCCCTTCGGCGTTGGCTACTACACCGCCTGCGCCATCGGCCGGGTGGACCCGAATGAAGGGCTGAAGGCCATCTGGGGCTATATGGCCGCGCTCTTCGTCGGGCTGGCCGTCGTCGCCGCGGTGCCCTGGATCTCGGTGGGGTTCCTGTGAGGGCGGGGCGCCTGCAAGGGAAGGTGGCGCTGGTCTTCGGCGCCGGCTCCTCCGGCCCCGGCTGGGGCAATGGCAAGGCCGCCGCCGTGGCCTATGCGCGGGAGGGGGCGCGCGTCGTCTGCTTCGACATCGCCGAGCCCGCCGCCGCCGAGACCGCCGCCCTCATCACCGCCGAGGGATTCGAGGCGCTCGCCCTGCCGGTGGATGTGACGAAGCAGGATTCGGTCCAGTCCGCCGTCACCGCCGCGCTGGGGCATTTCGGCCGCATTGACGTGCTGCACAACAATGTCGGCGTCACGCTCTCGGGCGGCCCGGTGGAGATCGCCGAGGCGCAGTTCCAGCGCGCGATGGATATCAACCTCGGCTCGGTCTTCCGCACGGCGAAGGCGGTGCTGCCACAGATGCTGGCGCAGGGTGGCGGCGCCATCATCAACATCTCCTCCCTCGCCGCGACGCGCTGGACCGGCTACCCCTATTTCACCTACTCCACGGCCAAGGCGGCGGTGAATCAGGCGACGGTGGCGCTGGCCATGCAATATGCCCCGCATGGCATCCGCGCCAACTGCATCATGCCGGGGCTGATCGACACGCCGCTGATCTACAGCCAGATCGCCGCGCATTATGCCTCGGCGGAGGAGATGGTGGCTGCGCGCAGCCGGGCCGTGCCGATGGGCCGCATGGGCACCGCCTGGGACATCGCCCGCGCCGCGGTTTTCCTGGCGTCCGACGAGGCGGCCTTCATCACCGGTGTCTGCCTGCCGGTGGATGGTGGCCAGAGCTGCGCCGTGCCCGCCCCCCACTGATGTGGGGGTCTGGGGGAACTCAGTTCCCCCAGTCTTCTTTCTATTTTCTGTCTTTTCCTCTTCAGGCGACCGACTGGAGCCGTGACGGCCTCCCCCCCGGCCCCTGCGTCCTCTCCCAGTTCTCCGAGAGCACGCGCCCGACGCGCAGCACATGCTCGCGCAGCAGCGCCTCCGCGCGGCTGCCCTGGCGGGCGCGGATGGCGGCGGCGATATCGGCATGCTCATCCTGCCCGCGCTGGATGGCCATGCGGTCATGCCACTGCATCTTGATCCGCCGCAGCAGCGGCATGGCGCGCGCGCGCGCCACCATCTCCACCAGATAGGGGTTGCCGCAGGCCTCGAAGAGCACCTGGTGGAAAGCCTCGTTCACCTCGCCCCAGCGTTCGGCCAGGGCCGCCTCCGGGCGGTGGGCGGTGCAGAGGGTGCGCCCGGCCTCCAGCGCCGCCTCCAGCCGCGCGGAGAGGGCGGCATCCAGCCCGCGTTCCGCCGCCAGCCGTGCCGCCATGCCCTCCAGCGTCGCGCGCACGTCATAGACCTGCATCACATCCGCCGCCGTGAAGCTGCGCACCACATAGCCGCAATTCGGGCGGTAGCTCAGCAGGCCCTCAGTGGCCAGGATGCCCAGCGCGCTGCGCACGGGCGTGCGCGAGACACCGAAGCGCTCCGCCAGCTCCATTTCGCTCAGCCGCGCCTCAGGCGCGTAGACACCCGCCAGGATCGCGTCGCGCAATCCGCGCACGACATCCAGGGACCGCGTGGCCATGCCTTCCTCCATGCCGCCCTTCAGGGCGTGCAACCGGTTCCCTAGCAAGAATGAGAGGGGGAAGGAAAGGAAATGCGCAGGCTTTCCTTTCCTGGAGAAAGTCAGAGAAGAAAACTTCTTTTTCTGAAGAAAAAGAAGCAAAAAGACTCTGTCCGTGGGCGCTCAGGCGGCGGCGCGGGGCGCGGCCCTGTCCAGGCAGGCTTCCAGTTCCGCCGTGGTCATGACATCGGCGAAGGTCAAGTAGAGGTTGATCAGGCTGGCATTGTGCTCGGCATCCGTCACGGCGGCATTGCCGTCGGAGACCATGACAACGCGGAAGTTCAGCATCATCGCATCCCGCGCCGAGGACTCGCAGCACACATTCGTCAGCGTGCCGGTGATCAGCAGTGTGTCGATGCCGCGCGCGCGCAGCTGCGCCTCCAGCTCCGAGGCGCCCTGGATGAAGGCGCTGTAACGGTATTTCGCGACGACCGGGTCCTCCGGGTGGATGTCGAGGCCCTCCCACAGGGCATGGCCCACCGAGCCGGGCGTCATGGAGCGGATGCGCGCGGCGCGCTGGGCTGGGGAGACGGAGTCTTCCAGGACGGACCAGGCGGCGCGGGAGGCTTCGTCAGAGGCGTTCTGCACCCACCAGACGGAACCACCGCGGCGCCGCAGCGCGGCCGCGAGCCGGTTGATGTTGGGGACGATGTCGGTGCCGCCAGGGACGAAGGCATGCGCGACATCCTCGCGCAGATAGCCATTCTGCATGTCGATGACGATCAGCGCGGTGCGTGCCGGGTCGAGATCGGCATAGGGGTGCGCCGTTCCGCGCTTGGCGATGACGCGCTGCACGACGGAATCGGGGATGGCGATGGTATGCATCAGGCGGTCTCCAGCAGGGTTTCCTGGGCACGGATACAGCGGGCGAGGCGGCCGGGCGCGGGCTGCACCGCCTCCGGCGCGCGCAGGGTGCAGTCGGAAATGGTGCGGGGGCAGCGGGGCGCGAAGCTGCATCCCGGCGGCAGGGCGCGCAGGTCGGGCGGCGCGCCGGGGATGGTGGAGAGCAGCTGGTCCGGCGGCTGGTCATGCACGGTGGAGGCCAGCAGCCCGGCGGTATAGGGGTGGAGAGGGGTGCGCAGGACCTGGCGCACCGTGCCGCTCTCCACCACCCGGCCGGCATACATCACCGCCACGCGGTCGGCGATTTCCGCGGCCACGCCAAGGTCATGGGTGACGAAGATCACCGACATGCCCAGTTCGCGCTGCAGCTTGCGCAGCAGGATCAAGACCTGGATCTGCACGGTGGCGTCGAGCGCCGTGGTCGGCTCATCCGCCAGCAGCAGGCTCGGCTCGCAGGAGAGCGCCATGGCGATCATCGCGCGCTGCCGCAACCCGCCAGAGAGCTCGTGCGGGTAGGCATCCAGCCGCCGCTGCGCCGAGGGAATGCGCACGAGGTCGAACAGTTCCAGCGCGCGCCTGCGCCCCGCCGCGTGGGATGCGCCGCGATGCAGGGCGACGACCTCGGCGATCTGGTCGCCCACGCGCATCACGGGGTCGAAGGCGGTCATCGGCTCCTGGAAGATCATCGCCGCGATGCCGCCGCGCAGGCGGCGCAGCCCGGCCTCGTCCAGCGCCAGCACGTCCTGCCCGGCGATGCGGATGCGGCCCTCGATGCGGCTGCGGCGCGGCGGCAGCAGGCGCATCAGCGCGCGCATCGTCACGCTCTTGCCCGAGCCGCTCTCGCCCAGCATGCACAGCACCTCACCGGGCGCCATGCTGAAGCTGACGCCGTTGACGGCGGAGACCGTGCTCTCACGCGTGACGAAGCGGACGGTGAGATCCTCGACCTCGACCAGCGGCGGTGTTTCCGGCATGGCGGCGCTCCTCAATGCCGCACCATGGCCAGGGAATGGCCGGAGGCGGGGTCATGCAGGTGGCAGGCGGCGTGGTGATCCCGCGCGCCCTGGGTGAGGCCGAGGCGCGGCGCGCGCGCGGAGCAGACGGCTTCCGCATGCGGGCAGCGCGTGTGGAAGCGGCAGCCGGCGGGCGGATTCACCGGGTTGGGCGGGTCGCCGGTGACGGGCGGTTCTTCCAGCCGGTGGTCCGGGTCCATCGAGGGGCGCGAGGCCAGCAGGGCGCGCGTATAGGGGTGGCGCGGCGCGGTGTAGATCTGCTCGGCCGGACCGATCTCGACGACCTCGCCGAGATACATCACCATCACGCGGTCGCTGATCCAGCGCACCACGCTGAGATCGTGGCTGATGAAGATGTAGGTGAGGTTCATCTGCTGCTTCAGGCTGCGCAGCAGGTTCAGAACCTGGGCTTCCACGCTCTTGTCCAGGGCGGAGACGGCCTCGTCCAGGATCACCATGCGCGGGCGCAGCGCGAGGGCGCGGGCGATGTTCACGCGCTGCTTCTGCCCGCCCGACAGTTCATGCGGGTAGCGCGGCCCGAACAGCGCGGGGTTGAGCCCGACCTGTTGCAGGAGCTCGCGCGCCAGGGCCACGGATTCGGCCGGGCCCATGCCATGCGCGCGCGGCCCGAAAGCCACCGAGCCCTGCACCGGCATGCGCGGATTGAGCGAGGAGGCGGAGTCCTGGAACACCATCTGCACCTGCCGGCGCAGCCCGGCGACGCTGATGCCGCGCGCGCTGCCAACTTCCTCGCCATCGAAGACCTGTTCGCCGGAATCCGGCTCCACCAGCCGCATCAGCAGGCGGGCGAGGGTGGATTTGCCGCAGCCGGATTCCCCGACGATGCCGAGGGTTTCCCCCTTCATTACACTGAAAGAGACGCCATCCACGGCGTGAACCTTCGCGACCACGCGCTGCAGCGCGCCACCGCGGATGGGGAAGTGCTTGCGCAGGTCACGCACATCGAGCAGCGGCTGAGCCGGGCCGCCGACATCGCGCGGGTCGCGCAGGAACAGGGGCGCGGCGCTCACAGCCGCACATCCATGGCCGAACGCAGCCCGTCGCTCACCATGTTGATCGAGACCGAGGTGAGGAAGATGGCGATGCCCGGCAGCGCCGCCAGCAGCGGATTGACATAGATGGCCTGGCGCAGCGTGTTCAGCATCAGGCCCCAATCCGGTTCCGGCGGCTTTACGCCGAGGCCAAGGAAGGAGAGGCCCGAGCCGAGCAGGATGCCGACGCTGATCATGCCCGAGGCATAGACCAGGATCGGCCCCAGAACATTGCCCAGCACATGGTGCCACAGCACGAGATGCAGCTTCGCCCCCGTGGCGCGCGCGGCATCGACGAAGTCGAGATTGCGCACCTGGGTCGTCGCCGTCTCCGCCACGCGGCAGAGCGGCGGGATGAAGACGAGGGAGAGCGCCAGCAGCGCGTTGAACACGCCGCCCCCCATGGCGCCCGAGATGGCGACGGCGAGCAGCACGGAGGGGAAGGCATAGAACACATCCATCACGCGCATGATGAGCGCGTTGACACGGCCGCCCGCGAGGCCGGCCAGGATGCCAAGGCCCCCACCCACCAGCGTGGCGACGAGCACGGGCACGAAGCCCATCATCAGCGTGATGCGCCCGCCATGCAGCAGGCGCGAGAGCATGTCGCGCCCCAGCTCATCCGTGCCGAGCAGATGGCCCATATAGCCCGGCACCTTGAGGCGGCGGATGATGCTTTCCTTGTAGGGATCGAAGGGGGAGAGCCAGGGGGCGAAAAGGGCGGAGAGGATGATCATCAGCAGCAGCGCGCCGAAGAACAGCGTCACCGGATCATGCCGCAGGCGATAGCCGACGGTGCCCCAGTAGCCACGGCTCCGCGGGGCCGCGAGGGGCGGGGCGAGAACCGGGGCGGGCGTGGTGGTCACGCTCATCAGGGGCCTCCTTCAGCCGCGCTTGATGCGGGGGTCGAGGGATGACTGGAACAGATCCACCGCCAGGTTGGTGGCGACGAAGATCATGGCCAGGACAAGGATCGTGCCCTGCAGCACGGGAATGTCCCGTGTCAGGATCGCCTTGCTCAGCAGGAAGCCGGTGCCGGGCCAGGCGAAGACCGTCTCCACCAGGATGGAGCCGCCCATCAGCGCGCCGAATTGCAGCCCCATCACCGCCAGAACGGAAGGCAGCGCGTTCTTCACCGCGTGGCGCAGGACGCGGCGCTCCGGCAGGCCGTTGGCGCGCAGCGTGGTGACGAAATCCTGTGCCATCACCTCGCTGATGCTGGCGCGGGCGGTGCGGGCGATGATGCCTACGGGGATCATCGACAGTGTCACCACCGGCAGAATGATGTGGCGCAGCTGTTCCCAGTGCAGCGGGTTGAAGGTGCCCGAGCCATCCGGCCCCATGCCCGAGGCCGGCAGCCAGCCCAGTTCGACGGAAAAGAGAATCACCAGCACGATGCCGAGCCAGTAATTCGGCAGCGAGACGCCGAGGATGGCGGTGCCCGTCACGCCGCGGTCCATCCAGCCTCCGCTGCGATAGCCGGCGATGGTGCCGAGCAGCATGGCGAGCGGGAAGGCGATGAGCACGGCCACGGCCGCCAGCAGCACGGTGTTGCCGAGGGAGCGGCGGATCTCGCTCAGCACGGGGCGCCCGGTGGCGATGGATTGCCCGAGATCGCCGCCCATCACCTGCCAGAGCCAGGCGAGGTATTGCAGCGGCAGGGGGCGGTCCAGCCCGTAGAGCTGCTTGAGCTTCGCCACGGTTTCCGCATCGGCATCCGGGGGCAGCAGGGTCTGCAACGGATCGCCGGGCGCCAGATAGACCAGCAGGAAGCAGATCATCGAGACGCCCAGCGCGATCGGCAGGACGGCCAGGAGGCGGCGCTGGAGGTGCAGCAGCATGGCGCGGCCTCAGCGCGGCGCGACGGTGACGGGGGTGAGGTCCTGGAACCAGCTCTGCGCCTGCACGAAGCCCTTGACGCGCGGCGAGAGGGCGCGCGGGTTGAGGTCGTGCGCCACCCAGAGCATCACCGCCTGCTCGCTCATCTTCTCATGGATGCGGGTCAGAATCGGCAATTGCTTCTCGCTGTCGAAGGTGGCGAGGGCCTCGCTGACGAGGCTGTCAATCTCATCATTGCGGAAATGGCCCCAGTTGCTGCCGCGCGGCGCCCATTGCGACGAGATCACGTGGCGGAACATGCCGTTGAACGGGTCCTGTGTGGCGCGGCTGATGTTGATGCCATTGATGCCACGGTGCCGCTCACGCCCGTTGCGCGACATTTCCAGCAAGGCGTTCCAGTCCATCACCTCGAGATTCACCTGGAAGCCCACTTCTTCGAGTTGCGCCTTGACCAGTTCGTTCATCGGCAAGGGCTGCATCTGGCCGGAGCCGGAGGTCGAGATGGCGAAGGTGATTTTGCAAGGCAGGCATCCTGCCTCCCGCAGCAGCGCGCGAGCCTTGGCCGGATCGTACTCGTAGCGGATGGGCTTGCCGTAATAGGCGGTGGAGGGGGGCAGGGTGGCGTAGCCTTCCAGCGCGACGCCGCCCAGCATTTCCTTCATGTCGGCGCGGTTCAGCGCATGGTTGGCGGCGCGGCGGACACGAAGATCGGCAAAGGGGCCGTCGACGAAGTTCAGCTGATAAGCCCAGTTGTGCGGATAGGCATTGGTGATGACCTGCATCCCGGCGCTGCGCAGGCGCGGCATGGTGTCGGGCGAGGGGGCCTCGATCCAGTCGACCTGACCGGACATCAGCGAGGCGGCGCGCGTTGTCGCCTCCGGCATCGGTATCAGGACGAGGCGGTCATGCTTCGGGATGCGCGCCTTGTCCCAATAGGCTTCGTTCCTGACCAGTTCGAGCCTTTCGCCCGGCACCATGCGGGAGAAGCGATAGGGGCCGGTGCCGGAGGGATTGCGCGCGAAGGCGTCCGCGTCGTTCTTCACCTCTTCCGACCGGCAGCGGCTGACCATCATCAGGAAACTGAGATTGTAGGGGAAGAGGCTGTCCACCGTCTTCGTGGTGAAGGCGACGCTGTGGCTGTCGATGGCCTCGACCGATTCGAAATTCGTCAGGTAGCCACGGGCGAAGGCGAACTGACGGGCATTGAACTGCGGTGCCGATTCTTTCGTGAAGCGTTCGAAATTCCACACCACGTCCTGCGCGGTGAAGGTGCAGCCGTCATGGAAGGTGACATCCTTGCGGAGTTCGAAGATCCAGCGGCGGTTGTTGGCAGGATCGACCTTCCAGCCGGAGGCCAGGCCCGGCTTGATGTCGGCGATGCGGTCGGCACGGGAGAGATCCCACAGCACCAGGGAATCGTAGAGATTATAGCCGACGAAGCGCCAGCCTTCGAATCCCTGGTCGGGGATGCCGGCGGTGAGGGGGATGTCGCCCGCGGTCATGGCAACGCGCAGCACCGTCTCGGCGCGCGTGGTGGCGGGTGCGGCGAGAAGCCCCGCGGCAAAGCCGAAGGCGAGCCCGATGCGGGCAAGAGGCAGCTTCATCATGGCAAAATGTCCCAGCGCGCGGATTGCGGTGAAGCCGTGACGACGTCGCGATGCGAAGGCCAGTCCGCCGGGCCGGGCTTCTCTGGAGCCCATGGATCGGATCATGCCGTCCAGCTTGCGCTGCCCAGGTTGTGCACAATCGTGCCGGGAGCTGATGCTGGCAGAAGCGGAGCTTGTCTCGCAAGCGCAAAAAAATATTCGCGGAATCCGGCGCTGCTCTGGAATCGGTGCGAGACAGTGGCGGGTGAGAGGGCTTAGCCTGCCCGCGTTGTATCCAAAACCTGATCCGGAGGACTCCATGCAGAGCGCACCGCCTGATCCCGCCGCGGAACTCGACATGCTGCTGCGGCGGGCCGGCATCACCCTGCCGCCCGAGCGCATGCCGGGCGTGCTGGCCGGCTTCCTCGACCTGCAGGTGATGCTGCCGCTGCTGCGCCAGCCGCGCAGCGCCGCCGCCGAGCCGGCGGGAACCTATGACCTTTCCACCATCACGCGGGACATGCCATGAGCACGAAGCCTCTGGAGGAGTATTCCATCGCCGAGGCGGGGTGTGCCCTGCGCGCTGGCAGCCTGACCTCGCTGAACCTGACGCAGCATCTTCTCGGGCGTATCGCGCAGCTCGATGGTGCCCTGCACAGCTTCATCCTCGTCACCGTCGAGCGTGCGCTGGAGGATGCGGCGCGGGCGGATGAGGAGCTGGCCGCCGGGCGCGACCGCGGCGCGATGCATGGCATTCCCTATGCGCTGAAGGACATCTACGACACGGCCGGCATCACCACCACATGCCACTCGAAGCTGCTGGTGGACAATGTTCCCGCGCAGGACAGCGTTGTCGCGGCGAAGCTCGCGGCGGCGGGGGGCGTGCTGCTGGGCAAGCTCGCCACGCATGAATTCGCGCTGGGCGGTCCGTCCTTTGACCTGCCTTTCCCGCCGGCGCGCAACCCGTGGAACACCGAGCATATCACCGGTGGTTCTTCCTCCGGTTCCGGCGCTGCGGTCGCGGCGGGGCTGGTGCGCACGGCGATGGGCTCGGATACTGGCGGTTCCATCCGTGGCCCCGCCGCCTATTGCGGCACGGTGGGGCTGAAGCCCACCTATGGCCTGGTGAGCCGGCGCGGCGTCTTCCCGCTGTCCTATACGCTCGACCATTGCGGCCCGCTCTCCGCCTCGGTCGAGGATGCGGCGATCACGATGGAGGCGATCCTCGGGCATGACCCGGCGGACCCCGCCAGCGCCCAGACCTTGCCGATGGATCTGCGTGCCGATCTGGAGAAGGGCGTGGAGGGGTTGCGGATCGGCCTGCCGCGCAATCTCTATCGTGGGGCGGAGGGGCTGTCGCCCGAGACGGTGGCCGCACTGGACAGGCTGGCGGCGGAGCTGGAAGCGCGCGGGGCCATCGTCGAAGAGGTGACGATGCCGGATTTCGCGCTGTTCAATGCCTGTGGCCGCGTCATCCTGCTTTCCGAGGCTTTCGCCATCCACGAGGAAAATCTGCGCAGCCGCCCGCTGGATTATGGCGAGCTGTTCCTGATGCGGACGGTGATCGGCGGGACCATCAGCGCGGCCGATTATATGCAGGCGCAGCGGCTGCGGCGTGAATTGTCGGTGGCTGTGAATCGCGATGTGCTGCGCCGCTGCGATGTGCTGCTGACGGCCTGCGCGCTCGATGTGGCGCCGAGTTTCGCGAGCGTGCCGCGCACCATGCCGCTGAACACGCCGATCCAGAGCATGCCGTTCAATGTCACCGGCAATCCGGCGCTGTCGATGCCGGCGGGGCTGGCGGCCTGTGGCCTGCCGCTGTCGGCGCAGGTTGTGGGGCGCCCCTTCGAGGATGGCCTGGTGCTGCGTGTCGGCCGCAGCATCGAGCAGATCACCGCGGGCTGGGGCATGGCGACGCGCCCCGCCGCGCTGGCCGCCTGAGGCAAAGGGGGGCGGGAAAAACCCCGCCCCTGACAAAGTCTTTTTGCTTCTTTTTCTCCAGAAAAAGAAGATTTCTTCCAGTTCTACCCTTCCAGCTCCGGCCGCATCCGGTGCCATTCCGTATCGCGCTGGAGGGCTTCGGTCGCGCGCATGAGGGTGGCTTCGCCAAAGGGCCGCCCCGCCAGTTGCAGCCCGACCGGCGCGCCATGGCCATCGAAGCCGCAGGGCACGCTGATCGCCGGCAGCCCCAGATAATTGAACGGCCGGGTATTGCGCGAGACCGCGCCGAAGCGGCGGATCGCCTCCGGATCGCCGGAATCGATGCGCGTTTCGTCGAGGCTGGGCAGGGCCTGGGCGATGGTGGGGGAGGCCAGCAGATCGACCTGCCCGAAGACGCCCTGCGCGAAGCCGCGCAGCACAGGCCCGCGCCGCGAGAGGGCCTCGATGTAATGCGTCGCCGGCAGGGCGTAGCCGGGGTAGAGCCGCCCGCTCAGATGCGCGGCGTAGTCGCCCGGCTGGTCGCGCATCCAGGTGGCGTGGATGGTGGCGGCCTCGGCGCGGCTGACGACGGCGCTATAGGCCAGGACCTGGTCCATCATTGGCAGGGTGACGGCCTGGACGGTGGCGCCGCGCTCGCGCAGCACGGTCAGCGCCGCCATGAAGGCGGCGTGGACTTTGTCGTCCACCTCATCGAGGAACCATTCCTGCGCGACGCCGATGCGCAGGCCGCGCAGATCCCCGGTGAGGGCCGCGGTGTAGTCGGGCACGGGCTCGCGGGCGCTGGTCGGGTCGCGCGGGTCGTGGCCGGCGATCACCTGCATCACCGCCGCGCAGTCGCGCACGGAGCGGGCGAGGGGCCCGACATTGTCGCAGGAGAAGGAGAGCGGCATGACGCCGTGGCGGCTGATGCGGGTCTGGGTGGGCTTCAGCCCGGTCACGCCGCAGGCGGCGGCGGGGAGGCGGATGGAGCCGCCGGTGTCGGAGCCGAGGGCCATGAAGGCGAAGCTGGCGGCGACGGCGACGCCCGAGCCGGAGGAGGAGCCGCCGGTGATGGCGCCATGCCGCCAGGGGTTCTGGCAATCGCCGAAATGCCTGTTGTGGCCTGTGGGGTTCTGGGCGAATTCGGCCATGTTCAGCCCGCCCATGGTGATGGCGCCGGCGTCTTCCAGGCGGGTGATCACCGTGGCGGTATAGGCCGGGCGGAAGTCGCGCCGGATGGCGGAGCCGCAGGTGCAGGGCCGCCCCGCCTGATAATACATATCCTTGTGCGCCATGGGGATGCCGTGCAGCGGCCCGGTGGCCTCGCCGCGGGCGCGGCGCTGGTCGGCGGCGCGGGCGGCTTGCAGGGCGGCTTCCTCTTCCAGCCAGATGACGCTGTTCAGGCGGCCGTCGTGGCGGCGGATGCGCTCCAGGCAGGCGGCGGTCAGGGCTTCGGCGGTGGTGTCGCCGGCGGCGAGGGCGGCGGCGGCCTCGGTGAGGGAGAGGGTGGCGAGATCGCCGCTGGCCGGGCGGAGGGCGGTGATGCTCATGACATCTGTTCCTTCGGCGCCTGTTCCTTCGGCATCTGTTCCTTGCAGGCCTGGAGCGCGGCCTCGAAGTCGGAGGGCTCATCCTCGAAGCGCATGGCGCCGCGGACGGCCTCGAAATCGGCGATGATCTTCAGCAGATCGGCCATCATCTGGCGTCCGGTCTCGTTCGGGCAGGTCACGCCCGACCATTGGCGCGCGGCATCGCCGGCACTGTGCAGCACGGTTTTTTCCATCAGCCTCTCCTGTGCCGCCCGGTTGCCTGGGGTGGGCGGGTTTGCCTGTGGCGCCTGTGTCGGTGGGGTGGGTGCTGGCTACTCGGCGGCCTGCCGCAGGGCGTGGCCGGAGCGGATCAGCGCCACCATCTCCTCCGTGCCGCGCAGATCGGCGAAGATGTTGGCCAGCGCGGTGAGGGTGGCGTTGTGCTCTTCATCCGTGTGGGTGGCGTTGGCGTCGGAGACGAAGAACACCTTGTAGTCCATCATCATGGCGTCGCGCGCGGTGGACTCGCAGCAGACATTGGTGGCGGTGCCGGTGATGATCAGGGTGTCGATGCCGCGGGCCTGCAGGGTTTCGTGCAGGGTGGAGGCGCCGGGGGCGAAGGCGCCGAAGCGGGTTTTCTGGATGACAAGATCCTGTGCCGAGACATCGAGTTCCGGCCAGAGGGCGTGCTGCCAGTTGCCGGGGGTGAAGGCGGCGATCGAGGCTTCGCGGCGCGCCGGGGTGCAGAAATGGCTGAAGAAGGTGGACCAGCCGGCGGCGATCTCGGGGCCGAAGGTGTTCTGGATATAGACGACGAGCCCGCCGGCCTCGCGCAGGGCGCGGCTGATGCGGTTGACCTGGGGGACGATCTCGCGGGCGTTGGCGATTTCGGAGATGGCGCCCGGGGCCATGAAGCCGTTCTGGAGATCGACCACGACATGGGCGGTGCGGGCGGGCGCCAGGGTGTCGAAGGGGTTCAGCCTGCCGCGCCGTTCCAGGATGCGTTGCTGGACGGCGGGGTTCAGCGCGATCTTGTGCATGGGGTTGGCGGCCTTCTGCCGAGGGGGTGCCGGCATTAGCGCGCATCGCGGGCAGGTGGGCAAGAAAATTGTGTACAATGCGTAAAGAATAGCAGAGAGCCGCCCTTCTGCTTCCTGGGGTGGCAGTGGTGTCTGGTGGTTCCTCCTCCGCCACGGCCGTTCTGCCTGAAAATTGTACACACCTTTCCTGGCAATCCCGCCCGCCGGGCGGCGCGTGGGGCGCTTCCGGCCCGGTCTGGCGTGAGCCCCAGGCCGGGCGGCGATTTCCTTGACCCTCTCGCAAAAAAGTCTTGACATGTATGGAGAAACTATCGAGTTTCCGAAAAAAGGAAACTTATAGGTTTCCTTCGCATGCCATCCAGCGGGAAGCCCCCATGCACTCACCCCCCCCGTCCCGCGCCACCCTGGCGGCGGGTCGCCGTGCCCTGCTGCTGCGCGGCCTGCCCGGCCTCGCCCTTCTGGCGCTCGCCCTCCACCAGGTGGAAGGCGAGGCCCATGCCGCCAGCCCTGGCGGCCCCGGGCAGGGGCCGCAGCAACCGCCGCAGGTCGCGGTGGTCGAGGTGCGGCCCCAGCCGGTGCCGCTCACCATCGACCTGCCCGGCCGCACCGCCGCCTATGAGACGGCCGAGGTGCGCCCGCAGGTCAGCGGCGTGATCCGCGAGCGGCTGTTCCGGGAAGGGGAGGAGGTGAAGGCGGGGCAGCAGCTCTACCAGATCGATCCCGCCTCCTATGAGGCGACGCTGGCCAGCGCGCGCGCCGCCCTGGCCAAGGCGGAGGCGAGCGTGGCGTCCTATCAGGCGACGGTGAACCGCTACCGCCCGCTGGTGCGCGCCAATGCCGTCAGCCAGCAGGATCTGGACAATGCCGTCTCCAGCCTGCGCCAGGCGCAGGCGGATGTGGAATCCAGCCGCGCCTCGATCCGCACGGCCGAGATCAACCTGCAGTATACCCGCGTCTATGCGCCGATCAGCGGCCGCATCAGCCGCTCCAGCGTGACCCCCGGCGCGCTGGTGACGGCGGAGCAGACCACCTCCCTGGCCAGCATCACGCGGCTCGACCCGATCTATGTCGACATGGTGCAGCCGAGCAGCGCGCTGCTGGCGCTGAAGCGTGACTTCGCCGCCGGCCGCATCCGCAAGAACGGCGATGGCGAGGCGGAGGTGACGCTGATGCTCGAGGATGGCAGCACCTACCCGCATGCCGGGCGCCTGCAATTCTCCGAGGTGATCGTCTCCACCAGCACCAATTCGGTGACGCTGCGCGCGCTCTTCCCCAACCCGGACGGCCTGCTGCTGCCCGGCCTCTTCGTGCACGGGCTGATCCAGGCGGGGCTCAACGAGAACGCCATCCTGGTGCCGCAGCAGGGTATCACGCGCAACATGCGGGCCGAGGCGGTGGCGCTGGTCGTCGGCGCCGATGGCGCGGTGGAGCAGCGCAACGTCACCACCGGGGCCTCGGTGGGCGACCAGTGGCTGGTCACCCAGGGCCTGCGCGCGGGGGACCGCGTGATCGTCGAGGGCATGCAGCGCGCCCGCCCCGGCGCCAAGGTGCAGGTGGAGGTGCTGACGGCCGAGCAGCTGCGCCAGCGCAACATCCGCCAGGCCGCGGCGCAGCAGGGGCGCTGAGGCATGTCGCGTTTCTTCATCAGCCGGCCCGTCTTCGCCTGGGTGCTGGCGATCACGGTGATGCTGGGCGGCCTGCTCGGGCTGCGCACGCTGCCGATCGCGCAGTATCCCTCCATCGCGCCGCCGGCCATCTCGATCTCCGCCACCTATGCGGGCGCCTCGGCCGAGACCATCCAGAACACCGTGGTGCAGGTGATCGAGCAGCAGATGAGCGGCCTTGACGGCCTCATCTACTTCTCCGCCGAGAGCACCAAGACCGGCACGGCCACCATCACCCTGACCTTCGCCCAGGGCACGGACCCGGACATCGCGCAGGTGCAGGTGCAGAACAAGCTGCAGCTGGCCACGCCCCGCCTGCCCCAGACGGTGCAGCAGGCCGGCGTGCGCGTCGCCAAGGCGACCACCAACTTCCTGATGGTGGTGGGCTTCTATTCGCCGGATGGCTCGCTCAGCAACGCCGATATCGGTGACTACATCGCCTCCACCGTGCAGGACCCGCTGAGCCGCACGGCGGGCGTCGGCGACTACCAGCTCTTCGGCGCGCAATACGCCATGCGCATCTGGCTCGACCCGGCGAAGCTCAACTCCTACAGCATGACGACGGGCGATGTCAGCTCCGCCATCACGGCGCAGAACGTGCAGATCGCCTCGGGCGAGCTCGGCGGGCAGCCGCAGGTGCCGGGGCAGCAGCTCAACGCCACCATCATCGGCCCCTCCTACCTGCAGACGCCGGAGCAGTTCGGCGGCATCGTGCTGAAGGTCAACTCCGATGGCTCGCAGGTGCGCCTGCGTGACGTGGCGCGGATCGAGCTCGGCTCGCAGGATTACTCCTCCACCTCCTACTACAATGGCAGCCCGGCCGCCGGCCTCGGCATCAAGCTGGCCAGCGGCGCCAATGCGCTGGACACGGCGCGCGCCGTGCGCGCCACCATCGACAGCCTGCGCCCGACCATGCCCGCCGGCATGGAGGTGGCCTACCCCTACGACACCACCCCCTTCATCAGCATCTCCATCGAGGGCGTCGTCGAGGCGCTGGTCGAGGCCATCATCCTCGTCTTCCTGGTGATGCTGCTCTTCCTGCAGAACATCCGCGCCACCTTCATCGCCACGCTGACGGTGCCGGTCGTGCTGCTCGGCACCTTCGGCATCCTCGCCGCCGCCGGCTACTCCATCAACGTGCTCACCATGTTCGCCATGGTGCTCGCCATCGGCCTGCTGGTCGACGACGCCATCGTGGTGATCGAGAATGTCGAGCGCGTGATGGCGGAGGACCACCTCTCCCCGCTCGAGGCCACGCGGCGCTCGATGGGGCAGATCAGCGGCGCTCTGGTCGGCGTCGCCCTGGTGCTCTCGGCGGTCTTCGTGCCGATGGCCTTCTTCGGCGGCTCGGCCGGCGTCATCTACCGGCAGTTCTCCATCACCATCGTCTCGGCCATGGGCCTCTCGGTGCTGGTGGCGCTGATCTTCACCCCCGCCCTCTGCGCCACGCTGCTGAAGCCGCACAGCGGCCCGCGCCGCGGCTTCTTCGGCCTGTTCAACCGCGGCTTCGACGCCACCACCCGCGCCTATGGCGGCGGCGTCGGCCGCGTGCTGCGCGGCCCCTTCCGCTACCTGGTGCTCTATGCCGCCGTCGTGGCGGGCATGGCGCTGCTCTTCGTGCGGCTGCCCACCTCCTTCCTGCCGGATGAGGACCAGGGCATGATGTTCGTCCAGGTGGCGACGCCGCCGGGCGCCACGCAGGAGCGCACGCAGCGCGCCCTCGACGACCTGCGCGCCTACCTGCTGCGGGATGAGGGCGCGGCGGTGCAGTCCGTCTTCACCATCGCCGGCTTCTCCTTCTCGGGCCGCGGCCAGAATGCCGGCATGGCCTTCGTCAGCCTGAAGCACTGGGATGAGCGCAAGAACCCCGCCCTGGCCGTGCAGGCGGTGGCCGGCCGCGTGATGGGCCGCTTCGCCGGCTATCGCGACGCCATGGTCTTCTCCTTCGCCCCGCCCGCCATTCCCGAGCTTGGCAACGCCACCGGCTTCGACTTCCAGCTGCAGGCGCCCGGCGGCCTCTCGCACGAGCAGCTGCTGGCCGCGCGCAACCAGATGCTCGGCATGGCGGCGCAAAGCCCGGTGCTGATGGCCGTCCGCCCCAACAACATGGATGACGAGCCGCAATACCATCTGGAAGTGGACTGGGAGCGCGCCAGCGCCCTCGGCCTCACCATCTCCGACGTCACCGCCACCATCAACGCGGCGCTCGGCAGCACCTATGTGAACGACTTCCTCGACCGCGGCCGCGTCAAGCGCGTCTACATGCAGGGCGTGGCCTCCGCCCGCATGCAGCCCGAGGATCTCGGCAAGTGGTATGTGCGCAACAGCAGCGGCGACATGGTGCCCTTCTCCGCCTTCGCCACCGCGCGCTGGGGCTACGGCGCGCCGAAGCTCGACCGCTACAACGGCATCCCGGCCATGAACATCCTGGGCCAGGCCGCCCCCGGCCGCAGCACCGGCGAGGCGATGGCGGAGATGGAGCGCATCTTCTCCACCCTGCCGCCCGGCTTCACCTATGCGTGGAACGGCCTGTCCTTCCAGGAGAAGCAGACCGGCTCGCAGACCATGGCGCTCTACGCCATCTCGGTGCTGATCGTCTTCCTCTGCCTCGCGGCGCTCTATGAAAGCTGGGCGGTGCCGGTGGCGGTGCTGCTGGTGGTGCCGCTCGGCATCGTCGGCGCGGTGATCGCCGTCTATCTGCGCGGCCTTGGCAACGACGTCTATTTCCAGGTCGGCCTGCTCACCACCGTGGGCCTCGCGGCGAAGAACGCCATCCTGATCGTCGAATTCGCCAAGGAAGGCTTCGACCGCGGCAGCAGCCTCGCCGAGGCCGCCCTGCACGCGGCGCAGCAGCGCCTGCGGCCGATCATCATGACCTCGCTCGCCTTCATCCTGGGCTGCGTGCCGCTCGCCATCTCGCACGGCGCCGGCTCGGGCGCGCAGAACGCCATCGGCACCGGCGTGGTCGGCGGCATGACCACGGGCACCCTCCTCGCCATCTTCTTCGTGCCGCTCTTCTTCGTGGTGGTGCTGAAGCTGTTCCGCGTGAAGCCCGCGCACCTGCCCGCGCCGCAGCCCGAACCCCACCATCCTGCCCTGCCGGCGGCCGGAGAATGACCATGCGCCTGCCAACCCCCGCGCGCCTGCCACTGCTTGGCCTCGCCGCCGTGCTGCTCTCCGGGTGCAGCCTGATGCCGGACTATATCCGCCCCGAGGCTCCCATCCCCTCGCTCTGGCCGAGTGGCCCGGCCTACCGGCAGGCCGGGCTCACCCCCGTCTCCACCGCCAGCCCGGCACAGCTTTCCGCCGATATCCTCGGCTGGCGGCAGGTGATGCGCGACCCCGCCCTGCAACGCCTCGTCGGCCTCGCGCTGGAGAACAACCGCGACCTGCGCGTGGCCATCCTCAACATCGAATCGGCCCGCGCCACCTACCGCTCGACGCGCAGCAGCCTCTTCCCGACGCTCAACGGCACCAGCTCACTCGATGCCGCGCGCACGCCGAACGACCTCTCCAGCAACCCGAACAAGACGGGCAATGCCGGCGTCAATTCCAGCAGCCACAGCGCCGGCCTTGGCGTCACCTCCTATGAGATCGACCTCTTCGGCAAGCTGCGCAGCCAGAGCCAGCGCGATTTCGAATCCTACCTGAACTATGTCGAGACGCGGCGCAGCACGCAGATCACCCTGGTGGCGGAGGTGGCCGCCGCCTACCTCACCCTGCTGGCCGACCGCGAGCTGATGGAATTGTCGCGCCAGACCCTGGCCAGCCAGGAATCGTCGCTGGCGCTGACGCGCGCCACCGTCCGCACCGGCACCGACACCGCCCTGACCCTGCGCCAGGCCGAGACCTCGGTGGAATCCGCCCGCGCCAGCCTGATCGCCTATACGCGGCAGGTGGCGCAGGACGAGAACGCCCTGGCGCTGCTGCTCGGCGCGCCGCTGCCGGCGGATCTGCGCATCGGCAACCGCCTCGACGACACCGCGCTGATGACCGAGCTGCCGGCCGGCCTGCCCTCCGAGGTGCTGCTGCGCCGGCCGGACGTGCTGGCCGCCGAGCACAGCCTGAAGGCGGCCAATGCCGATATCGGCGCGGCGCGCGCGGCTTTCTTCCCCTCGCTCAGCCTCACCGGCACCTTCGGCACCTCCAGCGCCGCGCTGGCGGGGCTGTTCACCGCCGGCTCGGCCGCCTGGACCTTCATTCCGACGCTGACGCTGCCGATCTTCAGCGGCGGCGCCAACGAGGCGGCGCTGGACCTCGCCAAGGTCAAGAAGAACATCGCTGTCGCCAATTACGAGAAGGCGGTGCAGACCGCCTTCCGCGAGGTGGCCGACGCGCTCGCCGCCCGCGGCACCTATGACGAGCAGATCAAGGCCCAGCAGGCCTTGACCGATGCCTATGCGGATACGTATCGGCTGGCGGAGATGCGCTTCCGCGCCGGCGTCGACACCTACCTGACGGTGCTGGACGCGCAGCGCTCGCTCTTCTCCGCCCAGCAGACGCTGATCTCGCTGCGCGAATCGCGCCTCAGCAACCTTGTGACTCTGTACAAGGTTCTGGGTGGTGGCTGGGAGGAGAACAGCACGGCCCTGGCCACGCGCTGACCGTGGCCAGGCTTCCGGCATGGGGGGAGGGGAGGCCATGACGACACAGGCGCCGGCACGGCCGGCCATCCGCCGCAACATGCCGGAAGCGGAACGGCGGGCCTGCCTGCTCCAGGCCGCCCGCCACATCTTCCTGCGCGAGGGCTACGCGGCGGCCAACATGGCCGATATCGCGAGCCTCGCCGGGATGTCGAAGAAGACGCTCTACCAGCTTTTCTCCTCCAAGGCCGAACTGTTCGAGGCCCTGGTGGTGTACAGCCTCTCCCCCCTGCGCCCGGAGATGGACGATACCGGGCTGGACATGGAGCAGGCCCTCTACCGCCGCCTGCAACGCATCGCCCAGGTGCTGCTGGTGCCGGAGCAGATCGGCCTGCTGCGCCTCGTCTCCGCCGAGGGGCAGCGCTACCCCGAGCTGGCCGATGCCTTCAACCGCATCGGCCCCGGCGGCAGCGCGGAGGAGCTGGAGCGCTGGCTCGCCGCCCAGGCGCAGGCCGGGCGGCTGGAGATCGAGGATGCGCGCGACTGCGCCCATATGCTGATCGGCATGGTATTGGGCGGGTTGCACATCGCCATGCTTCTCGGCCTGATGGACCGCCCGCCGCTGGAGCCGCTGGAGGCCCGCCTGCGCCAGGCCACGCGCATCTTCCTGCGCGGGGCGCGCCCGGAGGGCATGCCGGACGAGAAGGTGGTCTTTTAGGCGTTCTTTTTTGAAAAAAAGAACCAAAAAACTTTTTCAGTCTGGCGTCCCGCCTGGACGGGAGACGGCGGCAGCCTGAAAAAGTCTTTTTGTTTCTTTTTCTTCAGAAAAAGAAAAATACCTTCTCCTGAACTTTCAAAAATCAAACCCTCACGGATCGACGACCCGCGCCAGCGCCGCCACATCGGTGGCCGCCGCCGAATTCGGGTGGCGGCTGAGCAGCGGCGTCTGGCGGCGGATGGTGTCGCGCACGCGCTCATCGCGGCGCACCAGCCCGGCCAGGGGCACGTCGCGGCGCAGGAAGGTGGCGCAGGCGCGTT
The DNA here is from genome assembly GCF_024437745.1 of Roseomonas sp. GC11. GTDB lineage: Bacteria > Pseudomonadota > Alphaproteobacteria > Acetobacterales > Acetobacteraceae > Pseudoroseomonas. The sequence continues at coordinate 76,436 of NZ_JANFNY010000011.1, forward strand.
GCAGCGCCGCCGCCGTGCGCCGGCCGGAGGGGATGTCCACCGCCTGATTGACGACGATGCGGCAGTCGCCGCCGGGCCGGTCGGTGCCGTGCAGCTTCAGCACGGCATAGGCGTCGGTCAGGCTGGTTGGCTCATCGGTGGCGACGACGAGCAGCGTATCCGCCGCCGCCGCCAGCCGCCGCGTGGCCGGCGCCAGCCCGGCGCCGAGGTCGAGCAGCACCACATCCCACCGCCCCGTCGCCGCGCGCAGGAGGCTGGCGACATGCTCCACCACCTCCGGCCGCAGGCTGGCCAGGGCGCCGCTGCCGGAGCGGCCGGCCAGCACGTCGAAGCCGCCTTCCGGGTGGTGCATCACCGCCTGGGTCAGCGCCATGCGGCCGCTCAGCACGGCCTGGAGGTCGCGCTCGGGTTGCAGGCCAAGCTGCACATCCACATTGGCGAGGCCCAGATCGCCATCGGCCAGCAGCACGCGGCGGCCGCGCTGGGCCAGGGTCTGGGCCAGGGTGATGGCCAGCCATGTCTTGCCCACGCCCCCCTTGCCGGAGGCAATGGCCACCAGCCGCCCAGGTGCCAGGGGGGCGGCGGGGGTCTGGTCGAAACGGGGCATCGGTTCCGCGCGCTGCGCAAGGTCGGACATCAGGGGGATACTCCAGCGGCGATCAGGGCGGGCGGCGCGGGGTCGGGGTGGTGGCTGCGGCGGCGCAGCCGGGCGGCCAGCCACGCGGCATTCAGCGGCAGCAGCGCCCCGGCGGCCTCCGGCCCGGTGCCGCCGAGGCTGAGCACCAGCCCCCCGGCACTGGCGGCGGCCAGCACGCCGCCCAGGCGCCGGGCGGCATCCAGCCGCGTCGGCAGCAGGTGCGTGGCGCCGAGGGCGCGGAAGGCGCGGGCCAGCTCGGTGGCCTCGGCGCAGTCGAGCCCGGCGGGCAGCACCAGCACCACGGCGGGGCGCGTGGCGGCGATCAGCCCGGCCAGGGCGCGGGCCTGTTCCGGCTCGAAGGGGTCCACGCCGGGCGTGTCGATCAGCACGGCGCCGCCGGCCGGGCGCAGGGCGATGGCCTGGAGCGCGGCGGCGGGGCTGGGCGCCTGGGCCAGCGGCGCGCCCAGCACCTCCGCCACGCCGAGGAGCTGTTCCGCAGCGCCGGGCCGCTGCTGGTCGGCATTGACCAGCAGCGGCGGCGGCTCGCCCTCCAGCACGCGCCGGGCGGCGAGCTTCACCACCGTCAGCGTCTTGCCCGCGCCGGGCGGGCCGGCCAGCAGCAGCGGCCGCTGGCCCAGCGGCGGCAGCCCGCCGAAGCGGAAGCTGGCCGCCAGCATCGCCTCCAGCGGCCCGGCCAGCAGCCGCTCGCGCAGCGCTGGCGGCAGGTTGTGGAAGGCCAGCGCCGCCGCCTCGGCGCGCGGCTCGGGGGCGGGGGCGGGCTCCACCTCCGGCAGCGGCTCGTCATGCGGGTCCGTCTCCAGCGCCGCCGTGGCCTCCACCCCGTCATCGACGTGGCGGGAGGAGAGCAGCACGGCATCCGGCCCCAGCTCCGCCACCAGGCGGCGCATGGCCTCGGCCATGCTGGGGGCGCGGATGACGCGGATGCGCATGGCGGCTCAGACGCTGCCGAGGACGCGGATGCGCGCGCGCGGGTGGATCTCGGCCTGGGCCAGCACCACGGTGGCGGGGCGGAAGCGCTCCACCACCGCGCGCACATGCGGGCGGATGCCGCCGGAGCAGACCAGCACCGGCATTTCCCCCGCCGCCGCCGCGCGGTCCATCGCGCCGCGCAGGCGCTGGGCGAAGTCGTTGACGCGGGAGGGGGCGAGGGCCAGCTGCCGGTCCTCCGGCGGGCCGATCAGCGCCTCGGCGAAGGCGGCCTCCCATTCGGCGCCGAGGGTGAGGAGCGGCACATCCCCCTTCGGCCCGCGCGCCGCCTCGGTGAGCTGGCGCGCCAGCCGCGCCCGCACCATGCCGAGGATGACCGGCAGCGGCCGCGCGCCCCCGCCCGCCGTCGCCTCCTGGATGCCCTCCAGGATGGTCGGCAGGTCGCGGATGGAAATGCGCTCGGCCAGCAGCGCCTGCAGCACGCGCTGCACCGTGCCGATGCTGGCATGGGCCGGGATGAGGTCGGCCACCAGGCGCTTGTTCTCCTCCGGCAGCCCGTCCAGCAGCCGCCGCGTCTCGGCGTGGGAGAGCAGGTCGGCCATGTTCTCGCGCACGATCTCGGTCAGGTGCGTCACCAGCACGCCGGCGGCATCGACCACGGTGCAGCCGCGCGCCAGCGCCTGCTCACGCAGCCGCTCCTCGATCCACAGGGCGGGCAGGCCGAAGGCGGGCTCCTGGCATTTCTCGCCGGGGAAGGGCGGCAGCTTGCCGGCGGGGTCGATGGCGAGGAGCTTGGGTGGCCGCACCTCGCCGCGCCCGGCCTCCACCTCCTTCACCCGCACCACATAGGCATTGGGCGAGAGCTGCATGTTGTCCTGCACCCGCACGCTGGGCAGGACGAAGCCCATCTCCTGGGCGAAGCCCTTGCGCAGGGCGCGGATCTGCTCGGTCAGCCGCGGCGAGGGGCCGGAGGCGAGGGAGAGCAGCCCGTAGCCGATCTCCAGCCGCAGCAGGTCCATGCGCAGCGCCTCGGCCACCGGGGCTTCCTCGCTGGCGGGCTTGGCGGCGGCGGCGGGGTTGCGCGGGCGGGCGGCGGCGAGGGCGGCGGCGCGCTCGGCGCCGCGGCGGTTCCAGGC
>NZ_JANFNY010000120.1 GCF_024437745.1 Roseomonas sp. GC11
GCGGCGACCTCCGGCAGCGGCAGGCCGCGCGCCGCGGCGGCGCCCGCCACCTTGTGCACCAGCACCGTGCCGGCGATGCCGCGCCGCCGCTCCAGCACCACGGTGTCGCGCAGCGCGACATCATCGGCCACCACGACGATCTCGGCGGGAATGCCCGCGGCCCGCGCCAGCTCGGCGGCGAGGCCGAAATTCAGCCGGTCGCCGGTATAGTTCTTCACCACCAGCAGGGCGCCGGCGGGGCCGGCCACGGCGCGGATGGCCGCCAGCACCGCATCCGTGCTGGGGGAGGTGAAGACATCGCCGGCCACGGCGGCATCGAGCAGGCCGGGGCCGACATAACCCGCATGGGCCGGCTCATGCCCCGCGCCGCCGCCGGAGAGCACGGCCACGGCCCGCTGTTCCGGCGGCGGCAGCGGGTGGCGCAGCACGGCATCGGCTTCCGCCAGCAGCGCCTGCCCCGGCGCCAGGGCCACGAACCCTTCCAGCATCTCGCGCACCACGGCGCGCGGATCGTTGATCAGCTTCTTCATTGCTGGCGTCTCCCTCAATGCCGGGGAGGGTGGGCGCGCCGCGCCGGGGCTTCAAGACGATTTATGTGGGCATAAGCCACAAACAGGACTTCACGCCGGGCGCCGGCTGTGCTTTGGGTGGCCCATTGCAAGAAAGGCAAGACCATGTCGAAGAAGTTCCTGGCTGACACCATCCAGAACTCCATCGAGATCACCGGCGTGGGCGCCAATGCCCTCGCCGGCGACATCATCGAGGCCATCAAGGCCGAAATCGTGAAGAATGGCCGATTCACCATTCCTGATTTCGGCGCCTTCATCGTGCGCGAGACGCCGAAGCGCACCGCCATGAACCCCCGCACCGGCGAGAAGGTGCAGGTGAAGGCCGGCGCCACCGTGCGCTTCAAGCCCTCCCCCGCGCTGCGCGAGGCCGCCTTCACGGCGCTGAAGAAGAACAAGCGCAAGGCCGCCAAGGCCTCCTGAGGCCAGGCCGCCCCCCACAGGGGCGCCCCATAGGGCCGCTTCCTGTGGGGCGCTTGCGGGTTTGGGGGGGCTTCGCCCCCTCAAACACCCCGCTCTCTTTTCTTTGGGCGGGGGACAGGGTCTCCTGCACCCGCCTTCCGCGGGTTCTCCTCAGGGCTTTGGCTGCGCGCCGCCGCCCTCCTCCGGGGGCGCGCCGGCCAGCAGCCCGGTGATGCAGCGCGCCAGATCGCCGAGGCGGAAAGGCTTGCGCAGCAGCGGATGGCCGCTCGGCACGGGCTGCACCCCCGCATAACCCGTCAGCAGCAGCACCGGCAGGGCTGGCAGGATCTCCCGCGCGCGCGCCGCCAGTTCGGCACCCCCCATGCCCGGCATGGTGACATCGCTGACCAGCAGCCCGATTTCCTCCTCCCCCCCGGCGAGCAGGCGCAGCGCCTGCTCGCCATCCGCCACCTCGATCACCCGGTGGCCGAGATCAGCCAGGAAGGTGGCGGTGACACCGCGCACCCCGGCATCGTCATCCACCACCAGCACGGTCACGGCGCGCGGCGGGGCGGCGGGCGGGGCATGGCCAGGGCGGGCGGGCTCCACCGCCTGCCCGGCGCGCGGCAGGAAAAGCTCCACCACCGTGCCCTGGCCCGGCGCGCTGCGCAGCGCCGCCGTGCCACCGGACTGGCGCGTCAGCCCATAGACCATCGAGAGGCCGAGCCCCGTGCCCTTGCCCACCTCCTTGGTGGTGAAGAAAGGCTCGAAGGCCTGCGCCATCACGGCGGGCGGCATGCCCTCCCCCGTGTCGCAGACGGCGAGGATGACATAGTCCCCCGCCGGCAGGTCCGGCACCTCCTCCTCGCCCACCGCGGCGTTGCGGGTGGCGATGGTGATGCGCCCGCCCTCCGGCATGGCATCGCGGCTGTTGATGCAGAGATTGAGCAGGGCGAGGCCCAGCTGCTCCGGGTCCACCATCGCCGGCCAGAGCGCGGGCGCCAGGGCGCGGCAGAGTTCCGCCTGCCCGATGCTGCGCAGCAGCAGTTCGTCCATGTCGAGGACAAGCTGGTTCACATCGGTGGCACGCAGCTGCAATTCGCGCTTGCGGCTGAAGCTGAGAAGGCGCTGCGTCAGCGTCGAGCCGCGCTCGGCCGCCATGATGGCGTTCTTGACGAGCTTCTGCTGGCGCGGATCGGACAGGCCGCTATGCGACAGCAATTCCAGGCTGCCGAGGATGGCGGTCAACAGGTTGTTGAAGTCATGCGCGACGCCGCCGGCCATGGTGCCGAGGGCCTGCATCTTCTCCGCCTGGTGCAGCCGCTCCTCCAGGGCACGCTGCTCCGTCATGTCGTGCTCGATGGTGGCGAGATGCGTGGTGGCCCCCGTGGCATCGTGGATGGGGATGCGGGTGACGCGCACCCAGCGCGGCGCGGCGCCGCCCTCCTGGCGCTGTTCCACCGCCTCCACCGCATGCCCGGCATCCAGGGCCGCGCGTTCCGCCGCGCGCAGCGGGGCGGCGGCCTCGGGCGGCAGCAGCGCCGCCTCGTCGAGGCCGAGGCACGCCGCCGGCGCCGCGCGCCCCAGCGCCGCCGCCTTCACCCCGTTCAGCCGCACGAAGCGCCCCTCGGCATCCTTGAAGCTCAGCGCATCGGCGGAGGAGGCGAGCAGGCCCTGGAGCAGGGCGCGCTCCGTCTCCAGCGCGCGGGCGAGGCGGTAGCGCTCCACCGCGCCGCGCACCATGCTGAGCAGCGCCGCCGGCTCCCACGGCTTCGGCGCATAGCCGGCGATGCGGCCGAGATTGACGGCGCTGATCACCGCCTCCAGATCGGCATAGCCGGTGAGCAGCAGCGCCTCCGCCCGGCTGATGGCGCGGGCGCGGGCGAGGAAGGCATCCCCCGCCATTTCCGGCATGCGCTGGTCGGAGAGGATGACATGAACATCCGCCTCCGCCGCCAGCAGGGCGAGGCCGGCCGCGCCCGAGGGCGCGGTGAGGACGCGGAACTCCTCCTCGAGGAGATCGGTGAGCGCCACGAGGATTTCCGGCTCGTCATCGACGAGCAGCAGCGTGGCGCGGGAATCCGGAGGAAGGTTCGGCATGGCCGTCAGCGCCCCTGTTGCATCGGCACGCCGATGGTGAAGCAGGCCCCGCCGGCGGGGCCCTGTCCGACGCTGATCGTGCCATCATGCGCCTGGATGACGTTGTAGGCGATGGCGAGGCCAAGCCCCGTGCCCGCGCCCACCGGCTTGGTGGTGAAGAAGGGTTCGAAGATCCGTTCGCGCAGCGCCTCGGGCACGCCGGGCCCGGTGTCGGAAATGGCGATGCGGTATTGCCCCGCCTCGCTGCGCGTCGCGATGGTGATGGTGCCATGCCCGGCGATGGCGTCGGCGGCGTTGCTGATGATGTTCATCACCACCTGGTTCAGCAGCGCCGGGGAGCAGCGCAGCTCCGGCACCGCCGCGTAGTCGCGCTGGACGGTGATGCGGTCGCCCAGCTTGTGCGCCAGCAGGGCCAGCACGGTGTCGATGGCGTCCGGCACGTTGACGCGCTGGAAGGCATCGTCCTGGCGGGAGAATTTGCGCAGGTTCAGCACGAGGTCCTGGATGCGCCTCAGGCCGAGCGACATGGAGCGCACGCGCTCGCCGCAGCGCTCCACCAGCGGGCGGGCGGCGGCATTCTCCTCCAGCATCGGCCGCAGCTGGCCGAGCAGCCGCTCCACCGTGCCCTGATGCGCCAGGATGAAGGCCAGCGGGTTGTTGATCTCATGCGCGATGCCGGCCACCAGCTCGCCCAGCGAGGCCATCTTGGCGGCCTGCACCAGCTTCGTCTGGGTGTCCTTCAATTGCCGGTTGGCCTCGGCCAGCTCGTCATTGGCGCGGGCCAGGGCCTCGGCCAGGGCGGCCTTGGCCTGGGCGGCGGCGGCCTCGGCCTGGGCGCGCTGGACCGACAATGCGCGCGCGCGCAGCTCGGCCGCGCCGCGCCGCTCCTCCTCCTGCAACAGCTTGCGGCGCAGCGCGGCGCGCAGGCGCAGGCCGAGGACGCGCGCCTCCGCCCGGGCGGGCACCAGCTCATCCGCCCCCGCCTCGAACAGGCTGGCGAGCAGGCCGCGCCCCGCCCCATCCTCCGGCCCCTCGGGCGCGAGGGCGACGATCTGGAAGCCCACCCCCTCCCCTTCCCCGCCGGCGGCGGCGCGCAGGGCGTTGAGCCGGGCGCAGAGGGCGGCGCCATCCAGCCCCGGCCCGGCGGCATTCAGCACCACGCAATCCCAGGCGGCGGGGGCGGCGGCCACGGCCTCCAGCGCGGCGGCGGCGCTGGCCGCCTCCTCCACCGCATAGCCCTCCCGCCCCAGCAGCGCGGCGAGGGCGGCGCGGCCGGCCGCCTCCCCATCCACCACCAGCATGCGGGCGCGGCGGAAGCCGCCGCCGCCGGGATCGGCGGGGCCGACGGCGGCGGCGCGGCGGCGCAGCAGGGCACGGATGCGCAGCAGCAGCAGGTCGCGGTCGGCCGATTTCGGCACATAGGCATCGGCGCCGCTTTCCAGCCCCTGCCGCTCCAGATCGCCCTCGCGCGCCTCGGTCAGCATCAGCACGGGGATGGCGCGGGTGCGGCTGTTCAGGCGGAGCTGCCGCGCCAGCTCATCCCCGTTCATGCCGGGGAGGTGGTAGTCGGCGATCACCAGCGCCGGCAATTCGCCATTCAGCGCCTCCAGCGCCAGCTCGGCCGTGGCGGTGCGGGAGACGGCGCAGCCCTGCGCCTCCAGCCAGCGGCGCATCTGCAGCGCCTGGGTCTCCGAATCCTCGACCAGCAGCACGGGGGTGCCGGGGGGGATGGGCATGGGGCTCACCCGCCGCGCGCCATCTGGGCAAGGCGCGGGCCGATCATCGGCAGGGGCAGGCTGAGGCAGGAGGCGCCAAGCCGCACCGCCGCCGCCGGCATGCCATAGACCACGGCGGTGCTCTCATGCTCGGTGATGGTGAAGCCGCCGGCCTGGCGCAGCTCCGCCAGCCCCTGCGCGCCATCCTCCCCCATGCCGGTGAGCAGCACGCCCAGCCCCTGCGGCCCGCACGCCTCGGCCAGGGAGCGGAAGAGCAGCGTGGCGGAAGGGCGCTGGCTGCCGAGCGGCTTCTCCGCGCTGATCCGCAGCCGGCCCTGCGTCGTGAGCAGCAGGTGGCGGTCGCCGGGCGCGACATGGACATGGCCGGGCATCGGCAGCTCTCCTTCCTGCGCCAGGCGGACGGGCAGCGGCACGAGGCCGTCCAGCCAGGCGGCGAAGCCCTCCATGAAGGCGCCGCCCATATGTTGCACCAGCAGCACCGGCAGCGGGAAAGCGGCCGGCAGGGCGCCCAGCACCTGCGCCAGCGCCGGCGGCCCGCCGGTGGAGGCGGCGATGGCCAGCACCGCCGGGCGCTGCGCCGGCACCCGGGGAGAAGGCCCCTCGGGGAAGGGCGCCGTGGCGGCAGGCGCTTCGGGGGAAGGCGCCAAGGGGGAAGGCGCGGCGGCGAAGGCCGTGGGCAGGCGGGGGGCGGGGCGCGTCACCCCCGGGCCGCGGCGGCGGATCACCGGCACCTGGCTCATGATGTAGAGCTGGGTACAGATGGTCTCGGCGATGCGCTCATGCCCGCCGCTCTCCATCCCCACCGGCTTCTCCACCACCGAGAGCGCGCCGGCGCGCAGCGCGTTCATCGAGATGCGCAGCGAGGCATCCTCGATGCTGTCGGCGATGACGACGATGGGCGTCGGCCATTCCGCCATGATGCGGCGCGTGGCCTCCAGCCCGTCCATGCCGGGCAGGCGGATATCCATCGAGATGACATCGGGGCGGATGCACGGCAATTCGCGCAGCGCCTCCTCGGCCGAGTCCACCGCCGCCACCAGCATCAGCCGCGGATCGCGCGAGACGATATGGGCCAGCAGCCGCCGCACCACCAGCGAGTCCTCGACGATCATCACGCGCACGGGCGGCGGCACGGGGGGAAGAGAGGGGGGCAGCACGGGAGGGGGGGAAAGGCTCACAGCATCTGTCCGATGGTCGCCAGCAGTTCACGCTGGTCGAATTTCTGCTTGGTGATATAGGCACCCGCGCCCAGCTCCAGCCCACGCCGCACATCCTGCGGATCGGCGCGCGAGGTCATCAGGATGACCGGGATGGGGGCGAGGCGCGGGTCGGTCTTCATCGCCTGCAGCAGGGCGAAGCCATCCATGCGCGGCATCTCGACATCGGCGATGACGAGATCCACCACCGCCTCCCCCGCCCGCAGCAGGGCCAGGGCGTCCAGCCCGTCCACGCTGAGCAGCACGCGGAAGCCCTGTGCCTCCAGGATGCTTTTTTCCAGGGTGCGGGTGGTGATGGAATCATCCACCACCAGGATGGTGGCGGCGGGCCGGGCCTCGGGCACGGCGGCGGGGCCGATGCCGATGCTGATGCCGATGCCTGGGGCGGCGAATTGCCCCGCCTCGCGCAGCCAGCGGCCCACCAGCCCCTCCGGGCTCAGCACCAGGACCGGCGCCTCCCCCTCGCGCAGGGCGAGGCCGGCGACCAGCGCGGCATCCACCCCCGGCGCGTCCACCGCCTCCACCGTCAGCACGCGGACATCGTGGAAGGCCTCCACCGCCACGGCACAGCGCCGCTCGCCGCCGCGCAGCAGCACGGCCTTCACATGGCCCGCCTCGACCGGGATGGGGGCGGCGGGCTCTCCAAGCAGGGCGGACAGGGCGACCACGGGGGCGATAACGTCACGCCCGCCACTTTCGATGCGCAGCACCGGCTGGCCCTCGGCGCGGGTGATGGCGGCGGCGGGCTGGCGCAGCAGCCGCTCCACCCCATGCCCCGGCAGGCCATAGGCACGGCCCCCCGCCTCCACCAGCAGCAGCGGCAGGCGGGCGGCGGAGAGCGGCACGGCGATTTCCACCTCCGTCCCCCAGGGCTGGCGCGGCCGCAGCGTGGCGCCGCCGCGCCAGGCCCGCGCCACCTCCGCCACCACGGACAGGCCCATGCCACGGCCCGAGAGCCGGTCCACCGCCGGCGCGGTGGAGAAGCCCGGCTCGAAGACCAGGGCGAGCAGATGCTCCGCCGGCGGCGGCGGCTGGCCGGGGGCGCGCGGCGGCAGCAGCCCCGCGCGCAGCGCCGTGGCCTCGATGCGGGCGAGGTCCGGCCCCGGCCCGTCATCCTGCACGCGGATCACCAGCAGCCCGCCACGCGCCTCCAGCCGCAGCGCGATCTCGGCCTCCGGCGGCTTGCCCTGGCGGGCGCGGCGGGCGGCCCCCTCGAGCCCATGGCCCACGGCATTGCGCAGCAGATGCGTCACCGGGTCCTTCAGCGCCTGGAGCAGGCGGCGATCGGCCTGGAGCTCCAGCCCCTCGGCCAGGATGCGCGCCTCATGCCCCGCCTCGCGCGCCAGGGTGCCGGCCATGCGGGCCAGCGGGCCCAGCACCGCCTCGGCCGGCACCAGGGCGATGCGCTCCACCTGGCGGCGCAGCGCGGCGGCGGCGCCCTCGGTGGCCCAGGCAGCGGCGCGCTGCGCCCGCGCCATCTGGCCGAGGCGGCGGGACAGCCCGGCCAGATCATGCCCGAAATCGCGCATCCGGCCGGCCGCCGCCGGATTGGCCAGGGTGGGATTGGCCAGGGTGGGCAGGCGCGCCAGCGCCTCCCAGTCCCGCCGCAGGGCGCGCATGGCCCCTTCCAGCGCGCGCAGGGAATGCTCCACCCCCTCCTGCCGCGCCAGCGGGGCGGCGAGCGCCTGCACGGCGGCGGTGAGCGCCTCCATCTGCGCCGCCGGCACCCGCAGATAATCCCCCGCCCCGGCCGGCGCCGCCTCCACCGGCGGGGCTGAGGCAGGGCCTGGGAAGCCCAAACCAGAGCCGGGGTCGGCCGGGAGAGGCCCGGGGGCGGGGGGTGGGGCGCCGGGCAGCAGGGCCTCCAGCGCCGCCCGCGCCGCCACGGGCGGCTTCCCCTCCGGCAGCGCCGCCACATAGGTCTCGATGCCGTCCAGCCCCGCCCGCACCCCGGCGATGGCGGCGGCATCCAGCGCCAGCGCACCCTCGCCGATGCGGCTGAACACCGCCTCCAGCCGGTGCGCGAGATCCTCCACCACCGGCAGGTCCACCGCCCGCGCCGCCCCCTTCAGGCTGTGCGCGCGGCGGAAGGCATCGCGCAGGTCGAAGGGCTGGCCGCGCGCGGCGGCGGCCAGCGCGGCGCGGATGGCCGCGAGATGCTCCTGGTGCTCGATGCCGAAGGCGGCGAGAAGCTCCTGGCGCAGGTCGCTCATCGGCGGCCCCCGCCCGTCACAGCCGGTAGCGGTCGGCCAGGGTGACAAGCTGCTGCGAGAGCTGCGCCAGGTTCCCCGCCGCCGTGTCGAGCTGCCGCGTGCCCGCCGCCGTCTGCTGGCTGGCCTGGCGGATATTCTGCAGCGCGCTCATCACCTGCTCGATGCCGAGCTGCTGCTGGTTGGTGCTGGCGACGATCTGCTGGAAGGTCTGCACGCTCTCCTGGATGCGGCCGGTGATCTCGGTGATGGTGTCCTGCGTCGTGCCGGTGCGCTCCCGCCCGGCGGCGACGCGCTTCACCGCCTCCTCGGTCAGCATGACGGAGGCGTTGATGCCGCGCTGGATGTCGCCGAGGATGGAACGCACCTGCCCCGTCGCCTCCTTCGCCTGATCGGCCAGGGTCTTCATCTCGGCGGCGACGACGGCGAAGCTGCGGCCCTGCTCGCCGGCGGCGGCGGCCTCGATCGCCGCGTTCAGCGCCAGCAGGTGGCTGCGCTCCGAGATGTCGTTGACGGTCGCGATGATCTCGCCGATCGCCTGGGTCTTCTCCGACAGCGCGACGATGTTGCCGGCCACCGCCTCCGCCTGCTCTCGGATGGCGTCCATGGCGCGCACCGTCTCCTCCACCGCGCGCAGCCCGGCGGTGGAGGTCTGCGCCGTGGCCTGGGCGGAGGCGATGACCTCCTGCGCCCGCTTGCCGATCTGCGCGCCGGAATGGGTGATCTCGTCCACCGTCGCGGCGGTTTCCTGCACGGCGGCCAGCTGCTCCTCCACGCTCGCCGCCTGCTCCTGCGTGCTGGCGCGGATCTCGGCGGCGGCGGCGTTCAGGTTCTCGGTCGCCTCGCGGCTCTGGCGGGCGAGCTGGCGCAGCCCCTCCACCATGGCGTTCAGCGTGGCGCCGAGATGGCCCAGCTCGTCCCGCCCCGTCGCCGCCGGCGCGCCGCCCAGCTCGCCGCGCCCGACCCGCTCGACGAAGAGCATGAAGGCATTCAGCGGCCGCAGGATGGAGCGGCGGATCAGCAGGGTGATCGCGATGCCGAGCAGCACGGCGGCGAGCATGACGAGGAGCACGGACATCCGGCTTTCCTCATAGATCTCGCCGCCGCGCTGCTGGCCGGCGGCGATCAGGCTGTTCACCGCCTCCTGCAGGCGGTCCACCAGCCGGCCGAACTCGGTGCGGCTGAGCACCAGCGCCTCGCCCGCCGCCTGCACCGCGGCGAGGTCGCCGCCGCGCACGGACTGGAACTGAAGCTGCGTCGTCTCGCGGATCTGCCGCAGCGGCGTCGCCGCCTGGCCGAGCAGGCGGGCGATCTGCATCCAGGCGGCGCGGCGCTCGGGCGAGACGGCGGTGCTGCCATTCTGCCCGGCCTCGGCCAGCATCTGGCCCAGCAGCGCCTCGGCCCGCGCGGCCTGGGGCGGCCATTGCGGCGCCGGGTCCTCACCCTGCGGCTCCCGCCCCAGGCCGCGCAGCAGGAAGCGCGAGATGGTGCGGCTGCGCGCATCCTGCATGTCCGCCTCGGCATCGCGCAGCTCCATCAGCTGGCGCAGCATGGCGAGGTCGCGCGTCACGATGGTGTCGGTGGACTGGGTGACGACGCCGATCTGGTTCAGCCCGTAGAGGCCGAGGCCGATCAGCAGCAGCGTGACGGCGGCGAAGCCGAGGAGGATGCGGTTGGCGATGCTCAAGGCGTCACGCTCCGGTGGGCTGGGGGGCGTTGCGGAAGGGGTGCAGCAGGCGGCCGAGATCGACGAGGCCGATCAGCCCGCCCGCCGGCCCTGGCAGCAGGGCATGGGCGCAGAGGCCGCCCTGGCCGGCGGTGGGCCCGGCGGTGGGCGCGGCGGTGGGCCCGGCGGCGAAGACGCGCG
>NZ_JANFNY010000121.1 GCF_024437745.1 Roseomonas sp. GC11
CCGCGCATCCCACCCAGGCAGCCAAAAACCTCAGCCACCCCAGCAAAACACACAACAGCTCAGCCAATCAGCCAAACCATAATGCATCCACAAATTCCAAGAAAACCCGATGCAATTTTAAATCAGCAAGGCCAAGCTCTTCAGCTTGACTTCCGCTTTTCTTTCGTTCAGCGGGCTGCCTATCTAGCGAATTCTCTTTCGCCGGTCAAGCGCCTGTCTGAAGATTTTTCAGCGTCCCTTCGCTTCGTCGTCTCGTCTGAGGCGTCTCAGCGTCGGGAGCCGGCTTTTAGTCCCGGCCCCCGCCTCTGTCAAACGGGTTTCACAAAAAAATCGCCCACCCGTCAAAAAACCTCGGAACGCCCGCCTCAGGCCGCCAGTTCCAGCCCCTCCGGCCCGGCGCTCACCCGCACCGTGCTGCCATCCGGCACCTTGCCTTCCAGCAGCAGCCCCGCCAGCCGGTCCTGCAGGTTGCGCTGGATCACCCGCTTCAGCGGGCGCGCACCATAGGCCGGGTCATAGCCCGCCTCGGCCAGCCAGTCCGTCGCGGCGGCATCCAGTTCCAGGGTGATCTTGCGATCCTCCAGCAGCTTGCGCAGCCGGCCCAGCTGGATCTGCACGATCGCGCCCATATCCTGCCGCGCCAGGCGGCGGAACAGAACGATCTCATCCAGCCGGTTCAGGAACTCCGGCCGGAAGCGCCCGCGCACCACATTCATCACCTGGCCGCGCACCAGGTCCACATCCTCGCCATCCGGCTGCGCCGCCAGGATCTCGGAACCCAGATTGCTGGTCAGCACGATCAGGGTGTTGCGGAAATCCACCGTCCGCCCCTGCCCGTCCGTCAGCCGCCCGTCATCCAGCACCTGGAGGAGGATGTTGAACACATCCTCATGCGCCTTCTCGACCTCGTCGAAGAGGATCACCTGATAGGGCCGGCGCCGCACCGCCTCGGTCAGCGCGCCACCCTCCTCATAGCCCACATAGCCGGGAGGCGCGCCGATCAGCCGGCTCACCGCGTGCTTCTCCATGTACTCGGACATGTCGATGCGCAGCAGCGCCTTCTCATCATCGAACAGAAAACTGGCGATCGCCTTGGTCAGTTCCGTCTTGCCGACGCCCGTCGGGCCGAGGAAGAGGAAGGAGCCGATCGGCCGGTGCGGGTCCTGCAACCCGGCGCGGGCCCGCCGCACCGCCTTGGCAACCGCCTCCAGCGCCTCCTCCTGCCCCACCACACGGCCGCGCAGCATATCCTCCATGCGCAGCAGCTTGGCGCGCTCGCCTTCCAGCATCTTCTCCACCGGGATGCCGGTCCAGCGGCTGACCACGGCGGCGATACCCTCTTCCGTCACCGCCTCATTCACCAGCCGCCCGTCATCCCCGGCGGCGGCGATTTTCTTCTCCAGCGTCGGGATGATGCCATAGGTGAGTTCGCCCGCCCGGGCATAGTCGCCGCGGCGCTGCGCCAGCTCCACCTCGGTGCGGGCACGGTCCAGCTCCTCCTTGGCCTTCTGGGCCTCGGTCAGCTTGTTCTTCTCGGCCTCCCAGGCCGCCGTCATCGCCGCGGATTTTTCTTCCAGCTCGGCCAGTTCGCGCTCCAGCCGGGCAAGGCGGTCACGGCTCGCCGCGTCCTCCTCCTTCTTCAGCGCCTCGCGCTCGATCTTCAGCATCAGGACGCGGCGGTCGACCTCGTCCAGCTCCTCCGGCTTGCTGTCCACCTGCATCCGCAGGCGCGAGGCCGCCTCATCCACCAGGTCGATGGCCTTGTCCGGCAGGAAGCGGTCCGTGATGTAGCGGTTGGACAGCGTCGCCGCCGCCACCAGCGCGCTGTCGGCGATGCGCACCCCGTGGTGAAGCTCGTACTTCTCCTTGATGCCGCGCAGGATGGAGACGGTGTCCTCCACCGTCGGCTCGCCCACGAACACCGGCTGGAAGCGCCGCGCCAGCGCCGCATCCTTCTCCACATGCTTGCGGTACTCATCGAGCGTGGTGGCGCCGATGCAATGCAGCTCGCCCCGCGCCAGCGCCGGCTTCAGCAGGTTGGAGGCGTCCATGGCGCCATCCGCCTTGCCCGCGCCCACCAGCGTGTGCATCTCGTCGATGAACAGGATGACCTCGCCGGCCGCCTGCTCGATCTCGGTGAGCACGCCCTTCAGCCGCTCCTCGAACTCGCCGCGATACTTCGCGCCCGCCACCATGGCACCCAGGTCGAGCGCCAGGACACGTTTGCTCTTCAGCGCCTCCGGCACATCGCCCTTGATGATGCGCAGGCTCAGCCCCTCGACGATGGCGGTCTTGCCCACGCCGGGCTCGCCGATCAGCACGGGGTTGTTCTTGCTGCGCCGGGCCAGCACCTGGATGGAGCGGCGGATTTCCTCATCCCGCCCGATCACCGGGTCCAGCTTGCCCTCGCGCGCGGCGGCCGTCAGGTCGCGGGCGTATTTCTTCAGCGCGTCGAAGCTCTGCTCGGCGCTGGCGCTATCGACCTTGCGGCCCTTGCGGACGGCCTCCAGCGCGGCTTCCAGCTTCGGCATGGTGGCGCCGGCCTTGGCCAGGGCACGGCCGGCGGGCGTGTCGCTCCCCGCCAGGGCCACCAGGATGCGGTCCTGCGCCACATAGGCGTCGCCCGCCTTGGTCGCCTGCTGCTGCGCGGCATCGAGCACGCGCACGATATCGGGCACGAATTGCGGCTGGCCGGCCCCGCCACCCTGCACGCGCGGCTGCTTCGCCAGTTCCGCCTCCACCGCCGCCTTCACCGGCTGCGGGTCGGCCCCGGCGGCGCGGATCAGCCCGGCGGCGGCCCCCTGCTCGTCATCCAGCAGCGCCTTCAGCAGGTGCTCGGCCGTGATGCGCTGGTGGTATTCGCGAATGGCGATCGTCTGCGCCGCCAGCAGGAAGCCGCGGGCGCGTTCGGTGAACTTCTCACTATCCATCTCTGGTCCCTCCTCCGAGGCAACCGGCCCCCGGCGTCCCTCAAGGAGGCGACGCCGGTCACCGCTCGTCTTCGTGATGTGGTAGAGGAGGCCGCGCCGCTTCAAGAGGGCGGCCAGCGAAAAAACAGGAGCCGCGCCGATGCGCGTCGAGCATCTCTACCGCTATCCCGTGAAGGGACTCTCGGCCGAGGCCCTGGAGGCCGTCACCCTGGCCGCCGGCGAATGCGTGCCGGAAGACCGCCGCTTCGCCCTCGCCCAGGGTGATGCCGCCTTCGATGAAGCCGCCCCCGCCTTCCTGCCCAAGCGCAACTTCGCCTGCCTGATGGTGAATGAGCGCCTGGCCCTGGTGAAATCCGCCTTCGATGCGCGCCACCGGCGCCTCACCCTGGCCATCCCCGGCCAGCCCGCCTTCGAGGCCTCCACCACCACGCCGGAGGGCAAGGCCGCCATCGCCGCCGCCCTCACCGCCTATCTGGGCGAGGAAGCGCGCGGCACGCCCCGCTTCGTCGAGGCCCCCGGCCACGCCTTCGCCGATGACAAGGTGAAGATGCTCTCCCTGCTGAACCTCGCCTCCGTGGCCGAGTTCAGCGCCCGCATCGGCCAGCCGGTGGACCCGCTGCGCTTCCGCGCCAATGTGCATTTCGGCGGGCTGGCGCCCTGGGCGGAGTTCGATCTCGTCGGGCGGGAAGTGATGCTGGGCGGCGCCCGCCTGCGCATCGTCAAGCGGATCATCCGCTGCCCCGCCACCCAGGTGAACCCGGCCACAGGGGAACGCGACATCAAGCTGCCGCTGCTGCTCCGCCAGCATTACGACCATGCCGATTTCGGCATCTACGGGCTGGTGCTGGAGGGCGGGCCGGTCGCGCTGGGGGATGCGCTGGAAGTGCTTCCTGAATAAAAAATTCAGGAAGAGATTCTTCTTTTTCTGAAGAAAAAGAAGCAAAAAGACTTTTTCCGTTTGGCGTCCCGCTTCAGGCTGATCGCGGGACGCCAACTGGAAAGAGTTTTTTGGTTCTTTTTTACAAAAAAGAACCGCTTCGCTTACTGCACGCTTTCGCGCTGCTCCGCTTCGCCGGACTCGCCCTCATAGCTGGCGGACTGCCCGTTCATCTCGACCGAGGCCTCGCCGGAAGGCTCGCCACCCTCAGCCTGCTCACCGCCATTGTGCTGGCGGCGGGGCTGCTGGGCCTGCGCGGCCTGGGCCATGGCGTTCAGGATGCGGAAATAGTGCTCGGCGTGCTGGAAATAGCTCTCGGCCATCACGCGGTCACCGGCGCCGGTGGCGTCGCGGCCGAGCTGCAGATACTTCTCGAAAAGCTGCTGGGCGGTGCCCCGCAGACGCATGTCCGGCCCGTTCGAGTCGAACACATGGTTGCGGTTCATCGGCTGGTGGTTGTTCTGGCGGAATTGCCCGCCGCCGCCGCCGCCCCCGCTGCCGTGGCGGTGACCGCCGCGGCCGCGCATGCGCTTCATGTTCATCGGTGTTGCGTTCGCCGTCTCACGCTGGCGCCGTCCGGGCGATACCGGTCCGTCAAGGACCCGTCACGCCCGTGGGCACTGGCTGATGGTGTTGCATCGCTGCGGCGCCGGGGGGCGTGACATCCGCCACTTGGGCCATCCCGGCGGGTTCTGCCGGGGGGCACTCCGCCCGGGTCCGCAGGGCCACCCTAGTCCCACCGCGCTGCGCCGCCAAACGGTTTTTTCAGCGGGCAGCCAGAACCAGGGCGCGGCCAATGCCGCCCAGATCCGCCCGCAGCCCCCGCACCGCCAGCCCGGCGGCCTCCGCCAGGGCCGACACGGCGGGGCCCTGCCCCTCCCCCAGTTCCAGCACCGCGTGCCCGCCCGGCACCAGCAGCCGCGGCAGGGCGGCGGTGATCACCCGGTAGGCATCCAGCCCATCCGCCCCGCCATCCAGGGCGCGGGCCGGCTCATGCGCCGCCACCTCAGGCATCAGCCCCGGCACCACGGCGCTCTCGATATAGGGCGGGTTGGAGAGGACGAGGTCGAAGCGCCCGGCCAGCGCCCCCGCCCAATCCCCCGCCAGGAAGGCGGCGCGCCCGGCCAGCCCGTTGCGCGCCGCATTGCGCGCCGCCAGCGCCGCCGCGCCGGGGGAAAGATCCACCCCCACCCCGAAGGCCCCTTCCCGCTCCGCCAGCACGGCCAGCAGCAGGCAGCCCGTGCCGGTGCCGAGGTCCAGCACCCGCCCGCCTGAACGGGAAAAAACCTCCAGCGCCGCCTCGACAATCGCTTCCGAATCGGCGCGGGGGATCAGCGTGTCGCGCGAGACCTCCAGGTCCAGCGTCCAGAAGCCCTGGTGGCCCAGCAGATAGGCCATGGGCTCATGGTCCAGGCGGCGTTGCAGCAGCGTGGCGAAGCGGCTGGCGGCCTCCGGCGGCACGGCGGCGCGCGGCGCGCGCAGCAGGGCCTCGGGCGTGCAGCTCATCGCCCCGGCCAGCAGCAGCCGCGCCTCCAGCCGCGGCGCCTCGATGGCGGCGGCGCGCAGATGCTGCCCGGCGCGGCAGAGGAAGGCCCCCACCGTGCCCGCGGGGTCGGCGCAGTCAGACACCCTCGGCGGCGAGGCGCGCGGCCTCGTCCTCGGCGATCAGCGCGTCGATGATGTCATCAAGCTCGCCCTGCATCACGCGGTCGATCTTGTGCAGGGTCAGGCCGATGCGGTGGTCCGTCACGCGGCCCTGCGGGAAGTTGTAGGTGCGGATGCGCTCCGAGCGGTCCCCCGTGCCGACCTGTGCCTTGCGGTCGGCGGAGCGGCTGGCCACGGCCTGGCTGCGCTGCGCCTCATAGAGCCGGGCGCGCAGCACCTTCATGGCCTTGGCGCGGTTCTTGTGCTGGCTGCGCTCCTCCTGCATCGCCACCACCGTGCCGGTGGGCAGGTGGGTGATGCGCACGGCGCTGTCCGTCTTGTTCACATGCTGGCCGCCGGCACCGCTGGCCCGGTAGGTATCGATGCGCAGGTCGCTCTCGTTGATCTGCACATCCACATCCTCCGCCTGCGGCAGCACGGCGACGGTGACGGTGGAGGTGTGGATGCGCCCCTGTGTCTCGGTGGCCGGCACGCGCTGCACGCGGTGCACGCCGCTCTCGAATTTCAGCCGGGCGAAGACCCCCTGCCCTTCCACCTCGGCCACCGCGCCCTTGATGCCGCCCAACTCGGACTCGTCATAGTCGAGCAGGCCGAAGCGCCAGCCGCGCGCGGCGGCGTATTTCTGGTAGGCGGCGAACAGCTCGGCGGCGAAGAGCCCGGCCTCATCCCCGCCGGCGGCGGGGCGGATTTCCAGGATGGCGCTGCCGGCATCGGCCGCGTCCTTGGGCAGCAGCATCAGCCGCAGCTCGCGCAGCAGGCGGGGCACGGCGTCGCGCTGGGCGTAATACTCCGCCTCGGCCAGTTCGCGCATCTCGGGGTCGGCCAGCAGGGCCTCGGCCTCGTCGCGGGCGCGCTCGGCGCCGCGCAGCGCCTCCACCTGGGCGACCAGCGGCTCCAGCTCGGACAATTCCCGCGCCAGCGCGCCGACCTGCGAGCCTTCCGCCGTCTCCAGCAGGGCCCGCAGCTCATCGGCGCGGTAGAGCAGGCGGTCGAGCTTTTCCGGCAGTTTCATGCGTGCTTTCCAAAAGCAGGTCGGGGGAATGAATTCCCCCGAACCCCCTTCTTTTGTCTGTCAGGGCCAGCCTCCGTTGTCGGCTGGCGTCCCGCCTGGCCACCCGGGTGCGGCAGCCTGAAAGAAAGGGGGAATTCATTCCCCCAGCTTTTTTCAGTTCTCTTCTTCGCCTTCGTCGGCGACGAGTTCCAGCCCCTCGACCACCTGCTCGAGCATGGCATCCACCACCCCGGCGGCAGCCAGGGCGGAGAGCAGCCCCGGCATGCCGACGCGCTCCTGCGAGCCATCGGCGAGGTTGCGGACGAGCACCACATTCTCCGCCACCTCGCTCTCACCGAGGATGACGGCGGCCTGGGCGCCAATGCGGTTGGCCCGCTCCATGCGCTTCTTCAGGTTGCCCTTATAGGCCATCTCGGCCGGCACGCCGCTGGAGCGCAGCATCTGGAGCAGGTCGAGCGCCGCGCCTTCCTCCGCCTCCGAGACGGGGATGACGGCCACGGGGCGGCTGGCCTCGGGCGTCTCGGCCAGGAGTTCGGACAGGCGCTCGATGCCCGCCGCCCAGCCGACGCTCGGCGTGGCGGGGCCGCCCATCTCGCGCACCAGCCCGTCATAGCGGCCGCCGGCCATCACCGTGCCCTGGGCGCCCAGGCGGTCGGTGACGAACTCGAAGGCGGTGTGGCTGTAATAGTCCAGCCCGCGGACGATGCGCGGATTCTTGCGGTAGGGCACGCCGAAGCGGTCGAGATGCGCCAGCACCTTCCCGAAGAAGGCGGCGGCCTCGGGCGTCAGATGCTCGAAGATGGTGGGGGCGCCGGCCACCAGGGCCTTGTCCCCCTCATCCTTGCTGTCGAGGATCCGCATCGGGTTCTTCTCCAGCCGCGTCTGGCTCTCGGCGGAGAGGCTCTCGCGGTGGCGGGTGAAGTAGGCGACGAGGGCGGCGCGGTAGGCATCGCGGCTGGCGGCGTCGCCCAGCGTGTTGATCTCCAGCACCACCCCGTCATCGATGCCGAGATGCTGGAGGATCTGCCAGCCGCAGGCGATCACCTCGGCATCGGCCAGCGGCTCGGCCGCGCCCAGGATCTCGGCGCCGATCTGGTGGAACTGGCGGTAGCGGCCCTTCTGCGGCCGCTCGTAGCGGAACATCGGCCCGGCATAGAAGACCTTGCGCGGCAGGCCGCCCTGGGTCAGCCCGTTGGAGACCAGGGCGCGGCAGATGCCCGCCGTGCCCTCGGGCCGGAGCGTGACGGAATCGCCGCCGCGATCCTCGAAGGTGTACATCTCCTTCGTCACCACATCCGAGGTATCGCCGAGGGTGCGGGCGAAGACGCCGGTGGACTCGAAGATGGGGGTCGCCCATTCCTCCAGCCCGTAGAGGCCGGTGACGTGGCGCGCCGTCTCGACAACGTGGTGGTGGCGGCGGAAGGCCTCGCCGATCAGATCCTTGGTGCCACGAACCGGCTGCATTCCGCTCAACGCCGTTACTCCGCTGCCTGTTTTGTCGAATCCGCTTTGGGCTGAGCGGCCGCGATCTCGGCCGCCTTCTTCTCGACCAGTTCGACGATGTGGTCGACCATCCTCTCGCCCTCCACCGTGTGGTCGGTGCGCCCGGCGTGATACACCATATGGCGCCCGGCGCCGCCCCCGGTGACGCCGATATCCGTCATCAGCGCCTCGCCCGGCCCGTTCACCACGCAGCCGATGATGGAGAGCGTCAGCGGCGTCTCGATATGGGCCAGGCGCTCCTCCAGCTTCGCCACCGTCTCGATGACGTTGAAGCCCTGCCGCGCGCAGGAGGGGCAGGAGATGATCTTCACCCCGCGGTGCCGGATGCCGAGGGACTTCAGGATGTCCCAGCCGACATGCACCTCCTCCTCCGGCTCGGCGGAGAGGGAGACGCGCAGCGTGTCGCCGATCCCGGCCCAGAGCAGGGAGCCGAGGCCGATGGAGGACTTCACCGTGCCGGTGCGCTTCCCCCCCGCCTCGGTGATGCCGATATGGAGCGGGTGGTCACAGGCCTCGGCCAGCTGCTGGTAGGCGGCGACGGCGAGGAAGACGTCGGAGGCCTTCACGCTGATCTTGAACGCGTGGAAGTCGAGTTCCTGGAGATGGGCGGCGTGCCAGAGGGCGGATTCCACCAGCGCCTCCGGGTTGGGCTCGCCGTATTTCTCCAGCAGGTGCTTCTCCAGGCTGCCGGCATTGACGCCGATGCGGATGGAACAGCCATGGTCGCGCGCGGCCTTCACGACCTCCCTCACGCGGTCCTTGCTGCCGATATTGCCCGGATTGATGCGCAGGCAGGCGGCGCCGGCCTGGGCGGCCTCGATGGCGCGGCGGTAGTGGAAATGGATATCGGCCACCACCGGCACATTCACCTCGCGCACGATCTCGGCGAGGGCGGCGGTGCTCTCCTCCGTCGGGCAGGAGACGCGGACGATATCGACCCCGGCCAGTTCCGCCCGGCGGATCTGCGCGATGGTCGCGGCGGCATCCTCGGTGGGGGTGTTGGTCATGGTCTGGACGGAGATCGGCGCGTCTCCGCCCACCAGCACCTTGCCGACGCGGATCTGCCGGGATTTGCGGCGGAGGATCTGCTGGTAGGGGCGATAGGACATGGCGGTCAGGCCTTCCGCTGGGGCATGGCGGCGATATGGCAGCACAGGCGGCGATGGCCAAGGGCAGGCGCCGCCCGGCCCCTGCCCAACCCTTCCGGCCCCACCCTCCAGGCCCTGCCCTTCCGGGCCGGGGCCAGGAGTGGGCGGGCTAGCGGGCGCCGGCCTCGCGCAGCCTGGCGGCGTCGAGCGGGATGTCGCGCTTCACGCCCACCTGATCGGCCAGGGCGCGGGTGGCGACGCCATCCACCTCGATGGCGAGCCCCTCGGCCTTGCCGGTGCTGAGCACGAGGCCGGGGCCCTGGGGCACGTCATAGGTCTCGCCCGGGCGCAGGACGCGGTTGAGCAGCACGCGGCCGCTGCGCGAGTCGCGCACCTGCACCCAGGCATCCTGCACGGCGCGCAGGACGATGCCGTGGCCCTCGGCGGCGGGGGCCGGGGTGGCGGCGGGCGGCGGGGCCGCGCCATTGGCCGCGCTGGCGGATGGCGGGGCCGGAGTCGCGCCCGGAGTCGCACCCGGAGCGGCGGCGGGGGGCACGGCGCCGGGGCGCGCGGTGGCGTTCTGGCCCGTGGTATTCTGGCCCTGGGCATTCTGGCCCTGGGCATTCTGGCCCTGGGCATTCTGTCCGGCGGCGGGGGGCGTGGCGGTGGCCGGCGCGCCCCCCTGGGCGGGGCGCCCCGCGG
>NZ_JANFNY010000122.1 GCF_024437745.1 Roseomonas sp. GC11
GGGGGGGGGGGGGGGGGGGGGGGGGGGGGGGGGGGGGGGGGGGGGGGGGGGGGGGGGGGGGGGGGGTGGGGGGGGGGCCCCTGGCCGCCGGGTCCGCGCTGTCCACCAGCAGCCCGTTGCCGGAGGCGCGCACCACATCCGCCACCTCGGTGGCGAAGGCGGGGGCGATCACCGGCAGCCCGGCCAGCATGCAGTCGAACAGCTTGTGCGGCAGGGCGAGGCGGTGATTCTCCACCCCCGGCTGGAACAGCACCAGGCCGAGATCGCCCGCCGCCGCCTCGGCCAGCGCCGCCTCATGCGGCAGCCAGCCGGTGAACGCCACCTGCTCCGCGAGGCCGAGCGCCGCGGCGCGGGCGCGGAATTCCGGCTCCGAGCCATCGGTGAAGCGGCCGACCAGCTTCAGCCGCGTCCCCGCCGGGCAGAGCGCCAGCGCCTCCAGCATGATGAAGGCGCCGCGCTCCCGCCCCAGCGCGCCGAGATGCACGAGGGTCAGCGGCCCCTCCTGGTGCTCGCGCGGGCGGATGGCGGCGGCGGCGGCGTAGTTGCGCACGGCGATGGTGCGTTCCGGCGCGGCGAAATCGGCATCCAGCCCGTCCTTCGCCACCACCACGGCATCGGCGTGGCGCGCCATCATCCGGCAGGCGAGGCGGATGGCCAGCCGCGCCAGCGGCCGCAGCGGCGCCGGCAGGCGGCCATCGAGGCGGGAGGGGTAGTGCTCATGCACATCCAGCACCACGCGGGTGGGGCGGTGGCGCGCCGCCAGCAGCGCCGCCAGCCAGGCATCCGGCTCGGAGGCGTGCAGCACCGCCGCTTCCGTCTCCCGCGCACGGCGCGCGAGGTCACGGATGCCGAGGAGGCGCGCCCGCCAGCCCGGCGCCCGGCGATAGGGGCGGATGGCGACACCGGCATGGCGCTCCGGCGCCGCCGTGCCGGGGCAGAGATGCAGCACGCGCCAGCCAGCGGCGGCCAGGGCCGCGCCCTCCTTGCCGACCACGCGCAGGTCGGTGGGCGGATGCGCGGCGGAGAGCATGCAGACCAGCGGCGGCGGCGCCAGCCGGGCCGGGCGCAGCGGGCGGGGCGCGGCGCCGGACATCACGCCGCGCTCCAGTCATGCGCCGCCGGGGAAGAGCGCGGGGCGGCGCCAGGCGTGGCGCGCGCCGCCCCGGACAGCAGGCCCGGCGGTAAAGTGCCAGCCAGCGGCGCGCCATCCACCAAAGAGCCATCCTGGGCCGCGCCCGCCGGGGAGGGCGCGGGCGCGGCCAGGGTGGCGGACGGCACGCCCGAGGGGAGGCGTGCCGCCCAGGCCGCCATCCCCCCGGGGGAGGGGGTGGCGGCCGCAACAGGATGCCGCGCGGCGGCGGGCACAGGCTGGCGCGGCGGGGTGGCAGGAGGCGGCCGCACCGCGGTGGCGCCGGAAGGCCGCCCGGCGGCGGCGGTGGAAGGCCGCGGGCGCGCCGCCAGCCACTCAGCAAGATGCGCGACCATCCGCGCCCCCGCCCGCCCGTCCCAGAGCGGGATCGGCCGCGCGGCGGGCCAGGCGCCATCCAGCACCTCCTCCACCGCCTCGGCCAGGGCGTGCGGCGGCACCAGGCGGTTGGCGCCGGATTCCAGCGTCACCGGCCGCTCGGTGGAGGGGCGCAGCGTCAGGCAGGGCAGGTCCAGCACCGCCGCCTCCTCCTGCACCCCGCCGCTATCGGTGGCGACCAGCCGCGCCCGCGCCAGCAGCCCGATGAAATCCAGATAGCCGAGCGGCGGCAGCGCCCGCACGCCGGGCGGCAGGGCCAGCCCCGCCTCGCGCAGGCGCAGCGCCGTGCGCGGATGCATCGGCCAGACCAGGGGCAGCAGCTCCGCCGCTTCGTTCAGCGCGCCGAGCAGGCGCAGCAGCGCCCCCGGCTCATCCACATTGGCGGCGCGGTGCAGGGTGACGACGCCATAGGCCCCGGGCAGCAGCCCGTCCGGCAGGGGCCGGGCGCGGGCCGCCGGCAGGCGTGCCAGCAGCGTGTCGATCATCGCATTGCCGACGGCGCGCACGGCGCCGGGCGGGTGCCCCTCCTGGCAGAGCCGGCTGGCGCTGGCGGCATCCGGCGCCCAGAGCAGGTCGCTGAAGGAATCGACGGCGCGGCGGTTGATCTCCTCCGCCATGTCGCGGTCGCCGCAGCGCAGCCCGGCCTCCAGATGCGCCACGGGAATGCCGAGCTTGCGCGCGGCCAGGGCGGCGGCCAGGGTCGCGTCCACATCCCCCGCCACCACGACGAGGTCCGGGCGCGTCTCCTCCCACAGCGCGGCGCAGGCGGTCAGGGTGCGGGCGGTGAAGGCGGCGTGGCCGCCCCCCGCCGCGACGCCCAGGCTGACCGTCGGCTCCGGCAGGCCGAGATCGGAGAGGTGGTTGCCGAACATCGCCGGGTCCGCGTGCTGGCCGGTATGGACCAGCACGGTGCGGCAGAGGCCGGGCGCGGCCATCAGCGCGTGCCACAGCGCGGCGAGCTTCGGCAGGTTGGGCCGCGCCGCCGCCACGAGATGCACCAGCGGCAGGGCGGCGGTGCCCGGCCGGGCACCAGCGGCAGCGCCGGACACTGGAAGAAAAGCGGCGGCGCCGTTGGGGGGGGGCGGGTTCATGGGCGGCCTCACGCGGGGACGAAATGCGGCCGGGTCTCCGGGGCGGCGGCCCCGGCGACGATCTCGGTGAAGCGGCCGGCCAGCAGCCGGCGGTCCCAGTGCCGTTCCGCCTGCTGGCGGGCGGCACGCCCCATGGCATTGCGGTGCGCCGGGTGGTCGGCCATCCAGACCAGCGCATCGGCCATCGCCTCGGCATCGCGCGGCGGGGTGGCGATGCCGCAGGGGCCCTCCGCCAGCAGC
The DNA here is from genome assembly GCF_024437745.1 of Roseomonas sp. GC11. Lineage (GTDB taxonomy): Bacteria > Pseudomonadota > Alphaproteobacteria > Acetobacterales > Acetobacteraceae > Pseudoroseomonas. Next base: position 2,857 of record NZ_JANFNY010000122.1, read on the forward strand.
CGCGCGGCGCGGCCGGAGAGGTTGGCCACCACCGGCAGCCCCGCCGCCAGGTAGTCCATCAGCTTGTTGGGCGCCGTCCACTCGGCGAATTCCGGCACCGGCGCCAGGCATTGCAGCCCGACCTGGGCCCCGGCCAGCAGCGCCGCCAGCTGCCGCTTCGGCAGCGGCGCCAGGAAGGTGACGTTGTAGAGCCCGCGCGCCGCCGCCTCGGCCTTCAGCCGGGCCTTCTCGCTGCCCTCGCCGATCAGCAGCAGGCGGATGCGGCGCTCGCCGCGCGCGCGCAGGGCGGCGGCGCTTTCCAGCAGGTGCTCCAGCCCGTTGGCGCGGCCATGCGCCCCGGCATAGACGGCCAGCACCTCCCAGGGCGCGGCCTCGGCCGGGCGCCAGGGGGTGACCTGCGGGCCGAAGAGGTCGAGGTCGCAGCCATTCGGCACCACATGCACGTGGTCCGGGTGGGCGCCGCGGGCCAGGGCGGTCTCGGCCATGCCCTCGCTCAGCGCCACCACGGCGGCGGCGTTGCGGCAGGCGGCATCCGCCAGCATCCCCATGCCGCCGAGCGCCCAGCGCGGCACGCCGCCCATGGCGCGCGGCAGTTCCGGCCAGGGGTCGCGGATCTCGAAGATGAAGGGCGTGCCGCGCAGGCGCTTGGCCAGCAGCGCCGGCACGGCCACCGTCAGCGGGGTGGAACTGGCGATGACGAGGTCCCACCGCTCCCCCAGCGCCAGGCGCGTGGCCTCCAGCGCATAGCGGCCGAAGGCGCCGGCGCGGGCGGAGAGGCCCTGCGCGTTGCCACAGGCGATGTCGAACTCGACGATGCGCAGGCCGCGCAGCACGCCCTCCCGCCGGCCGTGGCGATAGGCCCCGGCGAGGCCGGTGACCGCGCCCTGGTAGCGCCCGCAGGCGATGGTGACGTGGTGGCTCTGCGCCGCCAGCGCCATGGCCAGGGCGTGGCTGCGCGTCGCGGTGGCGCCGGCCGGGCCGGAATAATGCTGGTGCAGGTAGAGGATACGCATGGCCTCAGCCCCCCAGGCAGGTGCGGATGGTGTCGATGACGCGGTCCTGCTCATCGGCGGTCATGGCGCCGCTCGGCAGGCAGAGGCCGCGCTCGAAGAGGCGCACGGAATGGCCGGCGCCGTGGCAGCGCGCGCCGTGGAAGGCGGGCTGCAGGTGCAGCGGCTTCCACACCGGGCGGCTCTCGATATTGGCCGCCTCCAGCGCGCGGCGCAGCGTCTCGGGCGTCACGCCGCAGCGCTGCGGGTCGAGCTGGAGGACCGTCAGCCAGCGCGTGGCGTGGCTCCATTCCGGCTCGGGCATGAAGCTGAGGCCCGGCAGCTCCGCCAGCCCCTCGGCATAGCGGGCATGGACGAGGCGGCGGGCGGCGACGCGCATCGGCAGCGCGCCGATCTGCGCCAGCCCGACCGAGGCCAGCACCGAGGAGAGGCCATAGGAATAGCCCGTCGTCTCATGCTGGTAGTGCGGCGCGGCTTCCTTCGCCTGGGTGGCGAGGTGGCGGGCGCGGGCGATCAGCGCCGGGTCGTCCGAGACCAGGGCACCACCGCCGCCGGCGGTGATGATCTTGTTGCCGTTGAAGGAGAAGGCGGCCATCGCCGCGCCCTTGCCCACGGGGCGGCCGCGGTAATGCGCGCCCAGCGCCTCGGCGCTGTCGCACAGCACCGGCACGCCCCAGCGGCCGCAGAGCGACAGGATGGGGTCGAGATCCGCGGGCTGGCCATAGAGGTCCACCGGCACCACCGCGCGCGGCAGCTTGCCGCGCCGCGCCGCCTGGCGCAGCTGCGTCTCCAGCACCTCCGGGTCCAGCGTCCAGCTCTCGGGCGAGACGTCGAGGAAGCGCGGCCGGGCGCCCATCTGCACCGCCGGGGCGATGCTGGCGACGAAGGTGAGGCTCTGCGTCCACACCTCATCCCCCCGCTCCACCCCGAGCACCCGGTAGGCCAGGTGCAGGGCGGCGGTGCCGGAGGCCACGGCGGCGGCATGGCTGAAGCCGGTCGTGTCGCGGATCGCCTCCTCGAAGGCCAGGGGCACCGGGCCGGCCGGGGCGATCCAGCCCGAGGTCAGGGTCCGGCTGAGGGTCGCCAGCTCCCCCCCCACCAGGGCCGGGGGCGAGAGGTGGATGCGGGGCTGCGGCGGGGCCGCAGGTCGCAGCCGGGCCGGGAACAGCACGACGCCGCCCGCCTCTTTCGTCGCCGCCAAGCCGTTCGCCCTGCTCTGCATCATTGCCATGACCACCGCTCACGATTTTGTGAACACAACCTAAAGCAATCAGGTCAGCGGCAAGTTTGCAAGAAACAAATCAACCGGAGGTGTTGGAATCTCCCCCTTTCCGCGCGTCTGGTTGGGGGGGCGGCGCGTCGAAGCGCGGCATGGTGGCGTGGCCCGGCGCGCTCACGCCGTGGCCTTTCAACAGGATGTGGAACGTTCCTAATGCGGCATGAAGATCGCCGCGCAGGCTCACCCTCTGGGCGTAGCGCGCGTCGAGGGAGAGCCTCTCCTCCCAGGGGACGGCGTTGCGCCCGGCCGCCTGGGCCGCCCCGGCGAGTCCCGGCCGCACCCGCAGCCGCCCGCGCTGGGCGGGCGCGTAGCGCGGCAGGTAGGCCAGCGGCAGCGGGCGCGGGCCCACCAGGCTCATCTCGCCGCGCAGCACATTGACCAGCTGCGGCAGCTCATCCAGCGCGCTGGCGCGCAGGGCGCGGCCGAAGGGGGTGAGGCGCGCCGCGTCATCCCCCGGCCCCTCGCGCATCGAGCGGAATTTCAGCAGGGTGAAGGGGCGGCCATGCCGCCCGGCGCGCACCTGGCGGAACAGCACCGGCCGGCCAAGCGCCAGCCGCACCGCCAGCGCCACCGCCAGCAGCACCGGCGCCAGCAGCAGCAGCGCCAGCGCCGCCCCCAGCACATCCAGCGCCCGCTTGCCATGCCGGGCATAGAAGCCCGGCGGGCGGGGCGGCCCCTGTTGCGGAAGACGGTCTTCAGGAAGAAACGGGCGGGGGGGAATCGGTCCTTCGGTCACGGCGTGCCACCACTCCCAGCGACAGGGTGAGACCCAGGGCGAACCAGACCATCCGGTTGCCGAGATCGGTCGAGACCAGCGCGGCCAGCGCCACCGGCAGCACCAGGGCCGCGATGCGCGCCACGCGCTGCGGCGCGGCGTGGCGGCTGCGCGCCAGCATCAGCAGCAGCGCGCCGCCGAAGCAGGCCAGCCAGAGCAGCAGCCCGGGCAGCCCGCCCTCGGCCAGCGCCTCCAGCGCGTGGTTGTGCGGGTAGAGGCCGCGTCGCTCGCCATAGCCGGCGGCCAGGGTGAAGCCGCCGGTGCCGAGGCCCCAGGGCGCCATCGCCCCGGCCCAGTCCAGCGCGGCGCGCCACAGGGTGGGGCGGGCCGAGGCTTCCAGCCCGCCCTCGGTGAAGCGCTCCAGCGTGCGCAGCCCTTCCAGCGCCTCGGCCTGGGCGAGCAGCAGCGCCATGCCGGCGCCGCCGCCGAGCGCCGCCACCCCGACCCAGCCCAGCGCCGCGCGCGGCCGCCCGGCCGACCAGCAGCGCAGCGCCGGCATCAGCAGCACCGAGAGGCCGAGCGAGACCAGCGCCGTCCGCCCCCCCGGCAGCAGCGCGGCGGCGGCCAGGGCCACGGTGTAGCCGGCCCAGAACAGCCGCCCCCGCCAGCGCCGCGACTCGATCAGCCGCACGGCACCCAGCCCGGCGGCGCAGGCGATGGCCTGCCCGGCCAGCTGGTACTGCACGCGCAGCAGGTCCGGATTGGCGCCGGCGAGGCCGCCCAGCACCACCTCGCCATGCGCCAGGCCCCAGGCGGTGCTCGCCGCCACCAGCGGCCCGACCAGCAGCGTGGCGCCGCAGAACAGCCGCCGCGCCCCGCCATCCGCCCCCACGGCGAGGCCGATGAGCAGCATGGGCGGGCCCATCAGCACCACATCCGCCAGCTTGGCCGGCAGGATGCCGTGGCTGAGGCTCCAGGTGCCGGCCAGCACCAGCCAGAGCCAGAGCAGCGCGGCGGCGGCCAGCGGCGGCCCGGCGCCCCAGTGCAGCCACCAGCGCCGCGTCAGCAGCAGCAGCAGCAGCAGCGGCAGCGTCGCCGCCCCGGCCAGCAGGGTGAGGTCGATGGGCAGGGCGGCGCCGGGCGGGGTGGATTTCAGCGCCCCCGCGAAATGCAGCGCCGCCGCCGCCAGCCCGGCGAGGCTGGCCAGGCTGGCGCTGTCCACCCGCAGGGCCAGGAGGCCGGCCAGGAGCCCCCCCGGCCGCAGCCCTTCCAGCGGGGGCGGCGGGCTCACGCGCCGCTCACCGCCGGGGCCCGCCGCGCAGCAGCACGAGGCAGGCCCCGGCAAAGAGGCAGGCCAGCGGCGCGGCCACCAGCAGCATCGCCAGCAGCAGCGGCCGGTTGGGCACGGAGGGGCGGATCTCCACCCCGGGGCCGGAGACGAGGCGGGCGGCGATCGTCTCCTCCGCCGTCACCACCAGGGCGGCGCGCTGGTGCTGGGCCAGCAGCTCGAAGAGGGGGGTGCGCATATAGACATCGCGCTCCTGCGCCAGCCGGCCCTCCAGCGCGGCGATGCGGCGGCGGATCATGCCCAGCAGGTCCTCCCGCACCCGCGCCTCGGCGAAGCGGTGCAGCCGCTCCAGCATGTCGAGCGCCAGGGCGCGGTCCTGGTGGCTCAGCTCCAGCGTCCAGGTGACGGAGGCGAGGGACTGGGTGACGGCCAGGGCGCGCTCCAGCCAGCGCTGCACATCCTCCACATCGGGCGCGCGGTCGAGGTCGAGCCAGGCGCGCAGCGGGGCCAGGGCGCTCTCCGCCCGGCGGCCGGCCATCTGCTGCAGCACCGCGGTGTCGCGTGCCAGCATCGCCGCCGCCTCCGGGCTGCGCAGGGCGGCGAGGTAGACGGCGAAATTGCCGCCCGGCCGGTTGTCCAGCAGGCTGCCCGGCGAGAGCATGTTGGCCGTGATCAGGGTGGAGGCGGCGAGGCCCGTGGTCTCGGCCGGCGCCACCACCGCCTGCGCCACATAGGCGCGCGGCCAGAGCAGGATCAGCGTGGCGCCGAGGCCGGTCAGCACCAGGCAGGCCAGCAGCAGCCACCGCCACAGGCGCCAGACGCCCCTCAGCAGCTGGTCGAGGGGCATCCGGTCCTGTCCTGTGGGGGAGGCTGGCCGGGCCTGGGCTGGCCGTCCCCGGAGGGCGCGGTTCCGGAGGGCGCCATGGCGCCCGGTTCTCCGCCCGGGCGTGCTCCGCCCGGGCTTGCTCCGCCTTCAGGAGGGGCGCCGGGGGGTGCCTCGTCCGGCGGCGCCCCCGCGCCGGGTGCCGCGCGGCAGGATTCGGTGGCCTCGGGGCAGGTTTCCACCCGCGGGCAGGGCGGCTGCGCCAGCCGGCTGCCGGGGGGGAAGCGGCCCTCCGGGCAGAAGCCGGGCGGCGGCAGGGGGGCGCGCAGGGGCGGCAGGCGCAGCGTGGTGGTCAGGCAGCTCACCGGCGCCTCGGCGGTGGCGACCAGCACGGGGCAGGGCCGCGCCTCGCCATAGGCCGGGCTTTCCCACCCCTCCTCCAGCCGCAGGCGCAGCGGCGCATCGGCGGCCAGGGAGATCCGCGCCGGGCCCAGCACCCCATCCGCCGTCAGCCGCCAGGCACCGGGGCCGAGGCGCCAGCGCAGCGTCACCCAGCGGAAGGGGCCGGCCACCTCGTCGATCACCAGCCAGCAGCCGCGCCCCTCGGCGCGCAGGCGGCGCTCATGCCGGTTGCCGCGCCCGTCGCGCAGCCCCGCCCCCTGCGGCAGCGACCAGGTGGCGGGCCATTCCCCGAAGAGGAAGCGGCCGAGGCGCGGCATCGGCTCCGCATCGTCGAAGAGCAGGGTGTTATGGGCCTGGGCGCTGGCGAAATACTCCAGCCACCAGCCCTGGCCGGGCGGCGGGTTGTAGGCGCCGGTGCCGGCATCGGCCAGCACGGGGCGGTCGCCATCCCACAGCTCCAGGTGCAGCAGGTCGGACTGGCCGGGGCGGAAGCGCAGCGGGCCGGTGCGCATCAGGGCGCGCACGCCCTCCGCCTCCCAGCCGCGGCTGCCGCTGGCCTTCCAGGCGGCGGGGCGGGGCAGGGCGGCGGCCTCCGGCAGGCCGAGCCAGAGGCACCCCGCCTCCCCCGTGAAGCCGGCCGAGCCGCCGGCGAAGAGGCGCAGCGCCCGCTCCACGCTGCCGCGCGCATCGGCCGGGCCGGCGCAGGCGAGGTCGGCGAAGGCCGAGCCGTCCTGGTGGCCGAGGCGCGGCAGCGCGCCATCGGAGGCCACCAGCCGTGCCAGCCAGAGGGCGGCGGCGGCGGCGCGCTGCGGCACCGGCGCGGGCAGCGGCGGCTGGCCCAGGTGGCGCCGCAGCGCCTCCAGCGCCGAGAGCGTGTCGAGCAGCAGCCGGTGATAGCCGGTGGAGACCTGGGCGAAGCCGCCATCCGGCGCCACCAGGCGGCGCAGCGCCTCGGCCAGCTGCCGCGCCGCGCAGCGCGCCGCCACCGCGTCGCCGCGCAGCCAGGCGCAGGCCAGCAGCCCGGCCGGCTCGCTGATGCTGTGGTTGTTGTCCTGCGCCCGGGCATAGGAGAGGGTGGCGCTGATGCGCCGCTCATGCAGCGCCAGGAAGCCGAGCGCGGCCGGCGGTGGCGCGCGCAGCCCGGCCAGCACCAGCGCCAGCCCCAGATGCAGCACGCGCAGCGCCGCCTCCTGCCCGCAGGCCCAGTTGGGGCCGAGATAGGGCGGGTTGGCCTCGCACCACGCGGCCATGCGCTGTTCCAGCAGGGCGTGGTGGCCCTCCTCCGGCCAGAGCCGCGCCGCCTGCACCAGCAGCGGCAGCCAGCCCAGGCGGTTGGCCTCCCAGACGGGGCGGATGTCGCCGGGGGTGAAGAGGTCCATCCCCAGCGCCGGGGCGCGCGGCGGGAAGGGGCCGTGCAGCGCGGCGGGGGGCAGCGCGGCCAGGGCGGCGCGCAGCCGCGCCA
>NZ_JANFNY010000123.1 GCF_024437745.1 Roseomonas sp. GC11
GGCCATGGGCCGCCGGGCGCGGGCCCTGGGCGGCGGCGGGGGCCGGCTGCGGCGCGGTCTTGCGGGTGGCTTCCTCGACCTTGCGGCGGGCCTCGGCCTCGGCCTTCTCGCGCGCCTCTTCCTCGGCGCGGCGGACGGCCTCCTCGGCGGCGCGGCGCTCTTCCTCGGCCTTGCGCGCGGCTTCCTCGGCGGCGCTGCGGAGCTGGAGCGCCTGGCGCTCGCGCTCCTCACGCTGGCGCTGGGCCTCGAGGCGACGCATCTCCTCCAGCACGCGCAGGCGGTTGGCCTGCTCCGCCTGGGTCAGCGGGCGGCCGGTGGCCGAGCCGCTGCCGCCCCGGTTCACCGGGCCGCTGGCGCGCTGCGGGCCGCCCGCCGGGCGGGGGCCGCTGGCCTGCTGCGGGCCGGCGGCCGGCTTGGTGGTGGTGTTGGCCGGCGCGGCGGGGGCGCCGGGCGGGCGCTTCTTCACCACCTCGACCTGCACGGTCTTGCCGCGACCATGGCTGAAGGACTGGCGCACCGTGCCCGCCGCCTCGGTCTTCCCAAGTTCGAGGCGGCCGCCGGGCCGAAGGCTCAGCCTGCTCTTCGCCGCGTCCTGCTCATTCTGGTCGCTCATTCGTCCGCCTGAACCCGATCCGTCTTGTGCCATCAATTCCTCTGTCGCGAGCCGTTGCCGGGCTCACGTCCCCGCTCCGCTCGCGACGCCGGAGACAGCGGCCAGACGGCCCGCCTCCTGCAAGATCACCTCGGCGATCCGTCCGGGTGCGATCGCCACATGCACCGCGTGGTCCCGTCCGAACACCATACCCAGCTCCTCCGCCGTCAGGGCCAGGACGATGGGGGTGCCCCGCCGTCCGGCCAGCCTGTCCCGCTCGGCGGGGCTGCCATCCTTTGCCTCGACCAGCACGGCCGCGCGCCCGGCCTGGAGCCATTCGCGCACCTGCTGGAAGCCAGACACCGCCTGGCCGGCCCGGCGCGCGAGGCCCACCTGGTCGCGGATGCGACCCTTGAGGCCAGTCTCGATCCGGGCGCGAAGGTCTGGGGGCAATTGCACCTGGCCGCGGGCCGCCCTTGAAAAGGCGCCCCGGCTGAGCGCGCGTTCTAGCACATCGGCCCGCGCGCTCAACCACATTCCCCGGCCGGGCAGGCGCCCGGCGAGGTCCGGCACGATTTCCCGCGCGGGGCCCAGCACGAAGCGCAGCATGGCTTCCTTGGGCAGCGTCTCGCGCGTCACGATGCAGCGGCGCAGCGGGCCTTTCAGCTCCGGCTCCGGCGGCCCGGACTCCTCGGTGCCAGACTCTTCCGCGCCGGACTCTTCTGCGCTGGAATCTTCCGTGCCGGAGTCTGCCAAGGCGGAGTCTGCCATGGCGGAGGCTACCGCACCGGGGCCTGCCACCCCGGAGTCCAGGACGCCGCCGGGGAGGATGCCCTCCTCCGGCGCGGTGCCCGGCCGCGTGTCGGTGTTACTGGTCGTCGTCCTTCTCCCCGGCCGCCTTCGCCTGCTCTTCCTGGGCGAACCAGTGCTCGCGGGCGGCCATGATGATGGCATTCGCCGTTTCCTCGTCCACCGCATCGGTGCCGAGGATCTCGATCAGTTCATCCGCCGCCAGGTCGGCCAGGTCGTCGAGCGTCTTCACACCCTTCTCGCCCAGCGTCACCAGCATGGCGGGGCTGAAGCCGCCGGCCTCGGCCACCGCATCCTCGACGCCCAGCGCCTGGCGCTTCTCGTCCAGCTCCTGGTCGCGGCGGTCCAGGAAGGCCTGCGCGCGGCGCTTCAGCTCGGCGGCGACATTCTCGTCGAAGCCCTCGATGCCGGAGAGATCCTCGTCCGGGACCTCCACCAGCTCCTCCACCGTGCCGAAGCCCTCGGTCACCAGCAGGCCGGCGATGACGTCGTCCACATCCAGCGCCTCGACGAAGAGGCCGGTGCGCTTGCGGAACTCCTCCTGCCGGCGCTCGCTCTCCTCGGCCTCGGTCAGGATGTCGATGTCCCAGCGGGTGAGCTGGGAGGCCAGGCGCACATTCTGCCCGCGCCGGCCGATCGCCAGCGAGAGTTGGTCATCCGGAACGACAACTTCAACCCGCTTGCTGTCGTCATCCATCACCACCTTCGACACCTCGGCCGGGGCCAGGGCGTTCACCACGAAGGTCGGGTTGTCGGAGGACCAGGGGATGATGTCGATCTTCTCGCCCTGCAGCTCGGCCACCACCGCCTGCACGCGCGAGCCGCGCATGCCGACGCAGGCGCCGACCGGGTCGATGCTCGAGTCGCGGCTGATCACCGCCATCTTGGCGCGCGAGCCCGGGTCGCGGGCCACCGCCTTGATCTCGATGATGCCGTCATAGATTTCCGGCACTTCCTGGGCGAAGAGCTTGGCCAGGAAGCCCGGATGGGTGCGGCTGAGGAAGATCTGCGGGCCGCGCGGCTCCTCGCGCACGTCGTAGATATAGGCACGCACGCGGTCGCCATTGCGGAAGGCCTCGCGCGGGATGGTCTCGTCCCGGCGCAGCAGGGCCTCGGCGCGGCCCAGATCGACCATCAGGTTGCCGTACTCGGTCCGCTTGACGACGCCGTTGATGATCTCGCCCACGCGGTCCTTGTATTCGTTGAACTGCTTGGAGCGCTCGACCTCGCGCACGCGCTGGACGATCACCTGCTTGGCGGTCTGCGCGGCGATGCGGCCGAAATCGATCGGCGGCAGCGGGTCCACGATGAACCCGCCGACCGCGATGCCCGGCTTGATCTTCTGCGCGATGCGCAGCGGGATCTGCGTCGCCTCGTTCTCGACCGGCTCCTGCTCCACCACCTCGGTCCAGCGGGAGAGCTTCACCTCGCCGGTGCGGCGGTCGATGACGGCGCGGATGTCCTTCTCATGCCCGTACTTGGCGCGGCCGGCCTTCTGGATGGCCTGCTCCATCGCCTCAAGCACTTCGTCGCGCTCGATCATCTTCTCGCGCGCCACCGCCTCGGCGACCTGCAGCAGCTCCGGGCGGGCAATGGCAACGTCAGCGGCCATGATGCTCAGTTCCTCTTGGCGTAGGGCGATGCATCGTCATCGTCCGGGGTCTCCTCGCCCCGGGCGCGCGCGGCATCCGCCGCCGTGGCGGCGATCAACTCGTCCGTCAGCACCAGCTTGGCGCGGCGGATGTCCCGGCGGGGCAGGGCGGCCTCGGCGCCGTCCTCCAGCCGCAGCCGGGCCGTCTCCTCGTCCGCAGCGAGGATGGTGCCGCGGTAGCGGCGCCGCCCCTCGAAGGGAATGGCCATTTCCACCGTCGCCAGATGGCCGGCGAAGCGCACCCAGTCCTTCGTCCGGGTCAGCGGCCGGTCGATCCCCGGCGAGGAGACCTCCAGGTTCCACTCGCCCGTGAAGGGGTCGTCCACGTCCAGCACGGCGCCGGCGGCATGGCTGATCGATTCGCAGTCGGCCACGCCGATCGGCGCGCCATCGGTGCGGTCGGCCATGATCTGGACCGTGGGGGTCTGCTTGCCCTGGATCTGCACGCGCACGATCTCATAGCCCATCGCCGTCAGCGTCGGCTGGATGGCGGCAGCAATGCGGGCCTCAAGGCCCTCGTTCTGTGGCAGATCGTCGTCCAAAAACAAAAAAGGCGGCCCGCTAAGGCCACCCCCCTGGCTGTGCAGCGAAGATGTTCTGCCAGCCATATAGTCCTCCCGCGCCGCCGGCACAAGAAAATGCCGCAGCCTCTCTCAGCCGGCCTCCAGCCGCGCCGCATGGGTGACGCGGCAGAGCCCGTGCGCCCGCGGCGAGAGCACGGCGCCGGCGAGGCGGTTATCCTCCACCTCCGCCAGGCCGAAGCCGTGGCGGCGCAGCAGGAGGAAATGGCCGGTGACGCGCACGAGATGCAGCCCCGGCTCCAGGTGGCGCCGCGCCAGGGTGATCAGCGTCGGGCGGGCCTGCGGCAGGGCCACCGGCCGCGCCACCACCCCCGCCAGCCCCAGCGCCGCCACCACATCGCGCCAATAGGCGGTGACGATCTCCCCCGCCGCCGGGTAGCGCGCCGGCGCCACCTGCCGCAGCAGGGCGCAGGCCTCGGCATAGGAGCGGTTGGCGGCCAGCGCCACGGCCGCCGGGCCGCACCAGGGGAGATGCCCGCCCCGCTCGGCCGCCAGGGCCTCAGGGCCGCGCCGCCCGGCCTCGCCGGCGGGAGAGAGGGAAAACGTTGCGTCCATGGACGGACACGATGTCGTGATGCTGCGCTGCCGGTCAATTCGCGCGCGCGCCTCACCCCGAAATCGCCCGCCGCTGTGGCGGGCGCGTCACGGCGGGGGCTGGGCATTTTCAGAGAAGAGGTTCTTTTTTGAAAAAAAGAACCAAAAAACTTTTATCGTTGGGCGTCCCGCCGTGACGGGAGACGGCGGCAGCCTGAAAAAAGTCTTTTTGCTTCTTTTTCTTCAGAAAAAGAAGTTTCTTTCATTAACCTGAAATTTCAGGCTTTCCTCCGCCACACCCAGTACATCGGCTGGCGGCCCTCGCGCAGGGCCTTGGCCTCGTAGCGCGTGCCGGGCCAGCCCTCGGGGCGGCTGAGGTCGAGGGAGACGCGCTCGAACACCTCCTGCGCCCCCATCACCTCGGCCACCCAGGCCTGGTAGGTCGGGTCATCGGTGGCGATGCGCCATTCGCCGCCGGGGCGGATGGCGCGTTCCAGCACCGGGATGATGCTGGGGTGGACGAAGCGGCGCTTGGCGTGGCGCGCCTTCGGCCAGGGGTCCGGGAACATCAGGAAGAGGCGGGAGAGGCTGCCCTCCGGCAGGGCGCGCAGCAGCCGGCGCGCATCCTCGGTCCACAGGCGCAGATTGGGCGGCAGGGGGGCGGTGGCCTCGCCGCCTTCCGGCACCAGCCGGGTGAGCAGGGAGCAGATGCCGTTCTCGAAGACCTCGGCGGCGATCAGCCCGGCCTCGGGGTTCTTCTCGATCTGCTCCAGCGCGTGCTCGCCGCCGCCGAAGCCGACTTCCAGCCACAACTCGCGCGGGCGCACGGGGAAGCTCGCCAGCGGGTCCGCCGGGTCGAGCGCCAGGCGCGGCAGGGTGGTGTCCAGCAGCGTCTGCTGCCGCTGGCGCAGCGGGTGGCCGCGCCGGCGGCCATAGAGGCGGTCCGGAACGGCGGGAGCAGGGGCGGCTTCGGGAGTGGTCAATTGATCACCAGCAGGGTCTGGATGCGTTCCCACGCATCGGTCCAGTATTCGGAAACATAGGCGCCCTTGAAGCGGTAGGGCGCGGCGCGCAGGTCCACGGTGCGGAAGCGCCCCGGCGCGATATCGGTGTTATGGCGCGGCCGCATCTGCACCTTGCTGATGGAATTGGTCAGCAGGGCGAAGCGGTAGCGCGGCACCACATGCCTGCGATAGTGGAGGATCTCCGCATCCGGCAGGTGCTGCAGCACGTCCTTCATCAGCAGCAGGTCGGCCTGGGGCAGGGTGGCCGGGTCTTCCGGCGCCAGCTCGAAGCGCACCTTCTCCCCGCCATAGGCGGCCTGGTTCCGCTCGATCAGGTGCGGCACCACGTCCACGCCCAGATAGCTGGCCTTGCCGAAATGGATGTAGCGGGAGAACTGCCAGTCGCCACAGCCGATATCGACGACGCTGCGGATATTGTTGCGGGCGATGAAGCGTTCCAGGAACTGCCGGTATTCCAGCGTGGCGACGGGGGAGGAGCCGGGGCCCGAGGTGCCGCCCCAGGCCGGGCCGGCATAGACCGCCTCGAATACCTCGCGGTACTGGCTGCGGTCGGGGGGTGGGGGGGCGTCATCATCCATGCGTCACGGGCTCCTGCGCGGCCATTGTGGAGAGGCTGGGGCTGAGAGGCTGGTGCTGAGAGGCTGGGGCGGTGACGCGCCCACCACCATCCGGCGGCGATCTTGCCGCCGGGCCTGCCCGCAGGCCAGGGGCTTGCGGGCCCTGGATGGGCCATCCGGGGAGGCGGTTCCGTGGGGCGGGGCGTGCCCGCCCCACGGCATGGGCTCAGCGGCCGAAGGCGCGCTTCAGCTCGGGGACCAGATCGGTCTTCTCCCAGGTGAAGGTGCCCTTCACCGGGTCCGGCGTGCGGCCGAAATGGCCATAGGCCGAGGTCGGCGCGTAGATCGGCCGGTTCAGGTGCAGGTGCTCGCGGATGCCGCGCGGGGAGAGGTTGACCATGTCGTTGACGACCTTGGCCAGCTTCGCCTCGTCGATGTCGCGGCCCGTGCCGTGCAGGTCGAAATAGACCGAGAGCGGCTTGGAGACGCCGATGGCGTAGGAGACCTGGATGGTGCACTTCTCGGCCAGGCCGGCGGCCACCACGTTCTTGGCGAGGTAGCGGCAGGCATAGGCGGCGGAGCGGTCCACCTTGGTGGGGTCCTTGCCGGAGAAGGCGCCGCCGCCATGCGGCGCCGCGCCGCCATAGGTGTCGACGATGATCTTGCGCCCGGTCAGGCCGCAATCGCCATCGGGGCCGCCGATGACGAAGGTGCCGGTCGGGTTCACGTAGAACTCGTCCTCCGGCACGGTCCAGCCGGCGGGCAGGCTGGAGATGACGATCGGCCGCACCAGCTCGCGCACCTGGGCCTGGGTCAGGCCTTCCTCGTGCTGGGTCGAGACGACGACGGAGGAGACGCCCACCGGCTTGCCATCGACATAGCGCAGCGTGACCTGCGACTTGGCGTCCGGCAGCAGGCCGGCCACCGACTTGTCGTGGTTGTGGCGCAGCTCGGAGATGCGGCGCAGGATCAGGTGGGCATAATAGAGCGGCGCCGGCATGAGATCGGGCGTCTCGGTGCAGGCATAGCCGAACATGATGCCCTGGTCGCCGGCGCCTTCATCCTTGTTGCCGGCCGCGTCCACGCCCTGGGCGATGTGCGCGGACTGGGCATGCAGGTGGCAGGCGATTTCCGCATTCTTCCAGGAGAAGCCTTCCTGGTCATAGCCGATCTCGCGCACCGCCATGCGGGCGAGGTGCATCAGCAGCTCGGGCGTGACGCTCGCGGGGCCACGGGTCTCGCCGGCCAGGACGATGCGGTTGGTGGTGACCAGCGTCTCGCAGGCCACGCGGGCATACGGGTCGGCTTCCAGGTAGGCGTCCAGCACCGTATCGCTGATGCGGTCGGCAACCTTGTCGGGGTGGCCTTCGGAGACGGACTCCGAGGTGAACAGATACTCGCCCTTGTCGCGCATGGCCTTAATCGTCCTCTTGTCGCGTTGGCGACCGGTTCGCCCCGGCCTGGCTCTCCCCGCGGAATCGCGGCCGGGCTGTTTCGCAAGAGGGGGGCAGGGGGTCAAGGGCGCTTCGGGGCCTCGGCCCTGCGCTTCTGCCCCGCGCTGGGGCCATGGGCCTGCGGGCCCTGATGGGTTTCCAAAGGCCTCAGGCCTTTGGTGGGGAGAGTTTGAGAGGGGCGAAGCCCCTCTCAACAGGCTGCCCTCTTCTCGTATCAGCGCACCACGGCGCGGGCCTCGCGCCGTGCGCCGCCGCGTGCCGCCTGCTCCCGCAGGGCCAGCTCACGTGCCGCCGCCGCGCGCAGGGCCGGGATATCCTCATCCGGCGGCGCATCCTGCGGCCCGGCGTGGAAACGGCCCGCCACCGCCACCGCCTCTGGCGCGTCGCAGGCGGGGAAGAGGCGGTCCGCCTCGCGCAGATGCCGGGTGCCGGGGGTGATCAGGCCCAGCCGGGCCTGGGCCTGGGCCTCCTCGCAGAGCAGGGCGGGGTGGGACTTCCCCTCTGGCCCTTTCCCCTCTGGCCCCTTCCCCTCTGGCCCATCGCGCAGCAGGGCATAGACCCGCAGCGCCTCGGCCAGCAGGAAGGGGTTGCGTTCCACCGCCCCCAGGCGCTGGGAGATCCAGGCGCTTTCGGCCAGCAGGCGCCGCATCAGCGCGGGTGAGGGCTCTTCCGCCGCCATCAGGCTGGTCATCGCCTGGAACAGGGCCACGCGGGCGGCCTGCCAGTGCGCCTGCCAGGGCAGGCGGGCGCGCCAGGGCTGCGGTGCCGGCTCCGCCGCCTGCCAGAGCCCGAGCAGGATGAGAATATGCGCCCGCCCCTGCCAGGACAGGGCCAGCCCCTCCGCATCGGCGGCGCGGCGGCGGGCGCGCCGCTCGGCATCGCGGGCGGCCAGGGCCTCGCGCAGCAGGGCCGGGCTGTGCTCCAGCCGGGCGGCGGCCAGCAGGGCCTCGGCCCGTTCGCCCTGCACCGCGCCGGTGTCGCGGCCGGGGCGCAGGGCGAGGGTGGCGCGATAGGCCCCGGCGCCCTGGCGCAGCAGCGCCGCATCCCCCCGCAGCAGGCCGAGCGCGGTGAAGGCATGGCCAAGGTTGCGCCGGGCGGCGGCCTCCTCCCCCCGCAGCCCCAGCCGCGTGAAAAGGGGGAGGCTGGCCTCGAAGCTGGCCCGCGCCGCCTCCAGCGCCGCCGCGTCGCCGGTGATCTCGCCGAGGAGGGCCTGGGCGGTGCCCTGGCTGTTGTGGCGCTGGGCGCGCCGCCGCGCTTCTTCTGGCGGCGTCAGCGCCAGCGCCTCCTCATAAGAGAGGATGGCCCGGCGCAGCAGGGCAGGCTCCATCCGCTCCAGGCCCAGGCTGGTCAGCGCATCGGCGAGGCTTTCCAGCAGGCCGGCGCGGTCCGGGCAGGGCTCCACCCCGCCGGCCAGCAGCGCCTCGAAGGCCGCCGCCGCCTGGGCCAGCGGGGCGCGGCCCTGCATCGCGGCATCCAGCAGGGCTTCGGCCTGCCGCTGCGCCGCCGTGCAGTTCTGCGCCGCCAGCCCCGGGCTGGCCCAGCCCAGGGCCAGCAGAAGCGGGAGCGCCCCCAGGGCGCGGCGCAGCGGTGATGCCATGACGATCCCCCTCCCGCGTGGAAGGCAGCGGGATCGTCATGAGGTCTTATTTGCTTGGGTTTATCAACTATTGCGTTAGAAAAGTGCCCGGAGGCTGTGGCCGAACCCCGCCAGGGGGGCCGGGAGGGGCCTGGACCCTCTCAGCCCATGCCGAGCACATGCTTCATGTCGTAGAGGCCCGGCGCCCGCCCCGCCGCCCAGCCGGCGGCGCGCACCGCGCCGGTGGCATAGACGCGGCGGTCGAAAGAGCGGTGTTGCAGCACGATCTGCTCGCTGCCGGAGGTGAAGATCAGCGAATGCTCGCCGACGATCTGCCCGCCGCGCAGCGCGGCGAAGCCGATCGGGCCGGTGCCGCGCGCGCCGGTATGGCCATCGCGCCCGCTTTCCAGCCCCGCTTCCTCCAGCGTCTGGCCACGCCCCTGCGCCACGGCGCGGCCCATGGCGATGGCCGTGCCGGAGGGGGCATCGACCTTCTGGCGGTGATGCATCTCCAGGATCTCGGCATCGTATTGCGCGGGGGGCAGCACGGCGCCCATGCGCTCGGCCAGGGCGAAGACCAGGTTCACGCCGGGCGAGAAATTGGCGGCATAGACCACCGGCACGGCCTTCGCCGCCGCGGCCACCGCCGCCTCCTGCGCCGCCGAAAGGCCGGTGGTGCCGAGGATCAGCGCCTTGCCGTGCCGGGCGGCGAGGGCCGTATGCCGCTCCACCGTGCTGGCATGGGTGAAGTCGATCACCACATCGCTGGCGGCGAAGAGCGCCTCCGCATCCCCCTCGCGGGTGATGCCGCCGGCCAGCTCGGCGCCCGCCGCCGCGACCTCCTCGGCCAGCAGCCTGCCCATCCGGCCGGAAATGCCGGCAATGCCAATGCGGAGCGCCATGGTCTGTCCCTCTCGGTGCTGGCGCCATGTTCACCAGCCGGAGACAGGCCGCAAGAGGGCCGGGGGGGGGGGGGGGGGGGGGGGGGGGGGGGGGGGGGGGGGGGGGGGGGGGGGGGGGGGGGGGGGGGGGGGGGGGG
>NZ_JANFNY010000124.1 GCF_024437745.1 Roseomonas sp. GC11
TCGGCTCCTCCCTGTGGCACCCCCTGGGGGGCGCTTAGGGAACCCCTGCCGCACCTGGGCCATCTCTACGCGAACTGATGACCGGCGCGTGTTCCCCCGAACAGTGGACGGGGTGAATATTGCAGGTGATCCTCGGGGAACGCGGAAGGTCGTTCCCTGGGGAGCGGAAAGCGTGTTCGGGGAGAACGGTTCGCAATGAGTGATGGGGAACAGCAGCCGCAGGAGGATGCCTTGTTCGTGGTCGCCACCTATCGGGAGATAGCTGAACGATGGGGCCTAAAGACCAATGACCACGCGAGGATGAAGGCCAAGCGGGCTGGCTGGCAGATGGTCCCGCAGAACCACCCTGGGGACGCTGTGCGGGTGCTTGTGCCCCGAACAGAATGGGATGCCGCACAGGCTGTTCAACGAAGGCCGAACAAGGATGGCGTGCCCCAAGGAACTGTTCCCCCGAACGCGCTCATTGTGGAAGCCCTGAAGGAGCGCCTGGAGGGCGAACAGAACCGCCGCCGTGAGGCCGAACAAGAAGCCGCTCAGGCTGCCGCGCTACGGCACCAGGTGGCCCGCCTAGAGGGAGAACGCGATGGGCTGAAGGTCGCGCTGGCAGTTGCCCAGGAGGCCGCCGCGAGGGCTGACCAGCGGGCTACCGAAGCAGAGTCTAGGGCCGTTGCCACCGGCCAAGCTGCCCAGGATGCCGCGGTTATGGGCGCCCAGCAGATCGCACAGGCTGAAGCCCTGGGGCACGAAATGGAGCGCCGGGCGCTGGTCGCAGAGAAGGAAGCCGCAGAGGCCAAGCTGGCCCTAGCGCGCTGGCAGGGCCGCCCTTGGTGGCGCCGCTTGCTGATGCCTGGGGAGTGAACCCAGGGGGCCTTTGTCTTGGCTGTTCGTCTTGTCTCAGCCCTCAGTCGCGTAGGGGCCGAGGAAGCGCACTCCGTTGAAGTGGATCAGATGCGACGGCGCATCTGCCACCCACACCTCTGTCTCCCATGCGATTTCACCCAGGTATCGGCCCATGATGGAGCGGTTCGGGAAGGCGGTCACATAGACAAGACCAGCCTTTGAACCTGAAAATAGCTTGGCGAGTTCGGCGTGGCGCTTGCCATCAACCGGGCCGTGACTGGTCACGGACTCCACCAGAAGCAACCAATTGCGCGCGGTGTAGTGCAACACCACGTCGGGCATCTTACCGTGCGAGTCCACATCAACGCCCAACGACGCCAATAGCGGCGCGTCGAAGTATCCCCACTTGTCGCCCGTGTCCCCGGCATAGACCAGCACGCTACCCGGCGCAAAGCGTGGCGCGAAGTCCTCGATGATGGCCCTGATGAGTTCGCTGTGTTCGCCGGGGCTGAGAGTTATTTTCTTTCCAGGCGCGATCTCAACCGGGATGCGGTTTTGCTCGCGCTCCATCGCATACTTCGCAACCAGTGTTTCACGCTCGGCCAGATAGGCCGTCAGCGCGTCGTGCCAAGCATCGGTGCCAAAGCTACGAAGTAGGGCGAGCGCAGCCGGCTCAATCTGATAGACTGCCTTCGGGCTGTTCACAGGGCGGTCTGGCTTGTCCGGGTTGTAGAGAGAAATACCGGCATCACAGAACTGGTGCATGGTCTGCCGGCGGACCGTCTCGCGAGTGTTCGGCTTGTAATCCTTGCCGTAGTGCTCACGCGCCCAATCCATGATCGGCGTGATGCCCACCAGCGGATTTTCAGCGTCTTTCCATGCCTTGCCCGGCGTCAGATTCAGCAGCGCCAGCAGGCACAGCGCCGATCGTTCGTTCTGCTGCGCCCTCGGCAATCCCAAGGCAATGATGATTTGGTGGGCGGCCTCGATGTAGTAGTTCTGTTCCGTCATGCCGTCAGCGTCCCTAGCTTGGCGTCGATCTGGGCTTGAGTGAGTAAACCTCTTTGGCTCGCCCATTCGCCTAGCTCGGTTAGAACATCACGGCTTGGATACTTCATCAGCTTGAGGTCGGTTGCGTTGACCTGTGTATGTCCGTTGAAGCGGCGGAAATGCTCGTCAACAGCGGTCGTGTTGAGATACAGCGCCAGCCCATAGGCCAACGCCTTCGGTAGGCCGCGCCTGTTCTCGTGGAACACGTTGAGGTGGTTCTCGAACGCCAGCATTGGCGCGTCGCCAAACGTGCCCGGATCTACCACGCTTGCCACGATGCGGCGCTTTTCCTCCTTCGACGAGAACCGCCGCACGACGCAGTAGAACCCCGAAGGATACAGCCATTTCTCGCTGCCCTGGTCGCGTATGATCGCGTTCGGTTTCTTTGCGCCGACGACCGGCCACGTCGTGCCGCTGCTGCTGAAATGGCCGGGGTAGAGCAGGGGGACGGTGCCACGCTCAGGCATGGCGCGAAGATGATCCTTCAGCCGGAAGTCCACGACTGGCCCGGTCGATACCTTTACGCCCACATCGGTAAGCGCGCAGCGCACGGCGGCCGACATCTCAAGGGCATTTTTCTCGGGCGACGTGGGGACGTGGATGAAGCGCCCCGGATCGTCCGGGAACACGATCCTTGCGAAAGGGTGTTCGTGCTTCACTAGGTCGGAAAAGCTGTCGTCGGTCGATGTGGAAACCGTCACCGGCCCAGGCTGCCCGTCGCGCTCCAGCCGGATGACGACGTTCTCTTGCAGCACTTCATCGTCCTTGAACGCCTTGTTGCGCGAAGCGAAGAGGTGCATTTGGCGGATGGCTGCACGCTCAAGGATGAAGTCGCGGAACGGTCGGTAATACGGCCCATTGCAGAAGCTGCGCGGGATGATCGCTACGATCTGGCCACCTGGTGCTGCCTGTGCCACCGCCAGCGCGACGAAGGCCGCATACAGGTTCACAGCCTCGATGCCTACGGAACGTAGGGCCAGGCGGTGGGGTGAATTGCTGCTTATCTTCTTATAAGGCGGGTTGAGTATGGCGTGCGTGTATCCCTTGGATTGTAAATCCCCGGCGGTCGCCAGTTCAATATAATCCCCAGAGATGACTTCAGAACGGACTTGCGGGTATGCCGACAAGAGATGCTTTAGGTGTCCGTGGAGATTCTCGTCCACCTCGTAGGCCGTCGCCTCTACAGCCTTGAAGCCAAAGCCACCGGCCACCCAGCGGTCGAGGAAGGCACATGAGAGGGCACCGACGCCCGCCCCTGCATCCAGCAAGCGGCAGGTTTGCAGGGGGCTAGGCGGGAACATGCTCGCCATGAAGCGTGCCACGCTAGAAGGGGTCATGAACTGGCCCAAATCGGACTTGTGCTTCTGGGTAGTGCTGGGGCCAACCTCGCGGCGCACACTGTCTGCGGTGTCAAGTTGCTGAAGCATTCCGTCTTGTCCTCATTGGCGCGGCAGGTGTCCGGTAGAAGGACAGAATTGACCGCCTTACTGGTCACTCAGGGTGTCCGGTAGTGGCTGCCGTGGCCAAGGTGTAGCGGCGTCCAAAGGGCTGGTCTGCGCCCGTTTGAAGGCCCGGTAGTGGTGAAAGTTATCCGAGATGCCTCCCCATGCGCCCATGGCGAAGGGGACCAGTTTCATCTTGTCGAGGTCAACGCGGTAGCCATCCGTTAGCCACACGGCTTGGGTGAACCGGGCAGCAATCCGCGCCCAGGCATCAGCGACGCTGCCCCGGAACCATTCGCCACGCCACCGCATGTCCTGCAACAGCCCATGGCACTCTTGTTCAGCATCCCGCGCTGTCGTCTCGTTGGCGCAGAGGAGCACGCCAAACAGAGCTAGGTTCTTGGCTGACGCGGAACGAAGGAGTTTCAGGCGCTGGAAGGGGTCAGCGGAATAGCCAATCTTGAAGGTGTCTCCAGGGGCGGCAAAGCTCATGAACAGCCGGTGCTCCTCGCGCAGTTGGGCAATCAGATACACATCCACGCTTGGCCGGGCGCTGTCTTCAGGCGCTCCCTCTGCCCCGTCTTCCTGCCACCTATTGACCATCACCGCGGATTTCCTCGGGGGCTTCGCTAGGCTTCTGACGGGAGCGGCGGGGCTTCTGCATCGTTGTCAGCCGTTCCTTGATGTTGCCGTTCTCCGTCTTGCTGACCAATACACGCGCCTCGAAAGCACAGAACAGCTTATGATCTTCTGCTGTCTTCCAGACTTCCTTTGGATTTAGGATGTAGACGTTAGAAGTCCCCATCTTCAAAACGCGCAACGCCCCATTTTCTATGAGGTATTGTGTTGCGCGGATGATAGAACGCCCGGAGCACTCCAGTTCCTCCGCCAGCAAGGCTTGCGTGCAGGCAAGGGCGTTATGGTGGTCACAGTGTCGAGCCAGGAACAGCCAGAGCTTAGCCACGGTTGGGCCGCCCTTGAGGGTGATTAGGTGCCCGATCCGCTCCCATCCCTTGTCATACACCTTGGTGAACCGCTCGCCCTTCGGTCTGTCTTCCTGGGGCTGTTCTGCCGCCTGCGCCCTCATGTCAGGTATACCTGCCAAAACTGTCCATATCAGTGACACAAGCATGAGCTTAGATTGTCAGCAAGTGGCGGGGATACGGCGGCATAAGCGCGCCCTCGTGGGGGCGCAAAGGTGACACTCTGGGTGTCACCAATAGGTGACACTCTAGGTGTCCACCTTCATTCTGCATAAAGCCATGAAATCAAAAGAAAGTAGGGGTTTTTCCCTTCTCTCTGTCTTCACAGGGGGGGACTTTTCCACGCCGCCGCCAAGCGGAAGCCCCTCGATAGCGGGAGCGCAGGCGGCGGGGTGGGAAAGTCACAGGCGAAAATGGCCGCGAGGTTGTCCACAGGGACGAGGCGGGCGCGGTGGCGGTGGCGGCTGCGGTAGGAAGGCCAGGAGGAGAAGCACCAGGTGGCTCGCGAAGGTGCTTCGCTGGGTGCCGCCAAAGCCGCTAGGATGGCTCCATGCCCCCTGACACTCACGCCCCTGGCTACATCGAGATGGACGAAGCCGAAGGGGTTGCCCTCGCGGCGGCGGTGGCGGCTGCCCGTGAGAGCGGCCCCGGTGTCCCACATGAGGAGGTCCGGGAGGAGATGCTCAGGGACATTGAACGCCTGCGCCAGAAGGTCGCCGGGCTGGCCGCCAAGCGGTGATGGCTGGCTGACCCGTGCAGGCTTCACGTTGGGCGGTCGAGTGGAAGCGCGAGGCGCTGGAAGACCGGAGGGCCATCACGGCCTATCTGGAAGCCCGCAACCCGGTGGCCGCCCTACGCCTCCTTGAGGCCCTGGTCATGGCTGGCGATAGCCTCGCCACGTTCCCTTTGCGGGGCCGCCTGGGGCGCATTGAGGGCACCCGCGAGTTGGTCGCCCTGTGGCCCTACGTGGTCGTTTACGAGGTCCAGGGGGCTACCGTGGCCATCCTGCGGATATGGCACGGGGCACAGGAGAGGGCCTGAAGGGGACCGGCAGAACCACCTTCTGGGACTGCGAGGCGATGACCGCTTGGGCCTCCAGAACGGCAGCGGCCAGGAGCGCCGGGCCGGTCAGCGTCGGGGCAGTGAGCACGCATCCTTCTCGTCGGCCTTGCGCTTCAGGAGGGACTGGATGCGGTCATCCACCTCCAGCAACGCGGGCTGCTTCAGGAGTTCCTCGCCGCGCACATAGACGCCATCCTTGCGGATCGCGGGGAGGACTTCGCGGGTCACCCACGCCTGGAACTGGCGCGCCTCCGGTTTGTCGGAGCGCATGATGAGTTTGTAGAGGCCGGACTCGGAGATGAGTATGAGCGGCTTACCCGGAAGCATGCCAAAGGTGATTCGATCCCCTTTGGTCATCTCGCCGGGGGCGAGTTTCCGATACGCGGAGTTGCCATTGCCTACCGGGAGGTCAAGGCACCGGCACACATCCGCCGCGACGAACCACGGTTGCCCATCAATCATCACCGTGCGGACGGGGGTGTGCGTCTCGGGGAAGGTAAAGACGGCGGGGGTGGTCATAAGGCGGCGCCTGGAGACGCTTGCTCCAGGTTGCTCCCCTAGGTAGCCTCCAGCGTGGCCGGTGTGCCCTTCACACGCTGGCCCCCTGTGCGCCTCCCTTCAGGTCTTGGGGTTGTGACGACGGTGCGGGGCCGTAACCCCCGCCCGTCAGCTTCCCCTTCGGACCATCGCCAAGGGCTGCCCCTCGGGCACACGACAAGACACCCTCGTAGAATGGCCTAGGAAGCCCGTAGAGGCGCCTTCTGCGCTGGCCGCTACTCACCCTCCAGACGACGCAGAAAAGCCGCTGGCGGTGGCGACGCGCGCCCTGGTGAGGGTGGTTTTGCGGGGGCCTCTGGGCGTGACCCTTCGGGGGGCAGCCGCAGGAGGAGCCGCAGGGAGGGCCTTTGCGGGGGTCTCGGTGTTGATGGCACCATCCCCGGCTGCATCTCTCGGCTTCCGCTTCCGGGCAGCCTTCAACGCCTCCCGGACTGCCTCGGGCATTGGCGACCACCGCTCCAGCATCAGCCCGCCGCTTGCCCTCTCGGTCATGCTTCGCTGGGCTGCCTCCTCAATCGAGGCCACCAACAGGCGGGCCTTTCCGTCCTCATCGTGGACCTCTGCGGGGCCGGTCATGCCTGCCGCGATCATCAGCCGCAGGAGGAGCCGCAGGGCGTCGGTCGGGTGCTGCGCGCGGTAGGGGCCGCAGGAATAGACATCTACGCCATCCGCGCGGCGGCGGTGGCGGTGAAGGGTGATGATGTGCATGGGGGCCTGTTCGGGGAGATTGGCGCAGAGGAGGGCCTGAAGGGCTGCCTTGGGCATTGGTGCCTGTGCGGTCTGTCCCCCAAGGGCGTCTGCGCGCTGGTCTTGGTCGTCTTCAGGCCCCCTCATAGGGGGAGTAAGGGAAAACCTTGGATTGGTGGCCTTCAGCACGAAATGCACCTTTAGGTTGTGCATCGGCTGCCGCCATCAGGCCCTCCTCTGCGTGCTCCTGACGGGGGAGCGGGGGCAGACCTCATGGGCGCTTTCGGCGCTCTCCAGGGCTGCGCGCGGGCATCGCAGATGCGTCCACAGGGGCTTGAAGGGTTGCCTGGGGTGGTCCTTGGAGGGCCGAAAACTCACAGATAGGCGCCGATAGATGCGCCCAGGATCGTCCCCTTGGCGCATCCTTCCCGGCAGCGCAAAGCCTCCCCGTTTTCCACGGAAACCCGACGCCAACTAGCGGGAAGCTATCGGTTCTATATGTGCGCGACCAAGTGCACGTAGATAACTCTCCCAACCGCGGTCATTTTCTCGGAGAGGCGCCAAGGACGTGCCCTTCTGAGGCTAGACAGAGGGCGTGCCATTGGCTGCCTGCCTCTTGGCGATCTTTGCGATGGTAGCGCGGCTGCATCCGGTGGCGGCCTGGATGGCTGACCACGACATGCCACGGGCCAGCATGTCGGCAATGGCCGCGTTCCGTTGGGTGTCCTCAGGGCGGCCCTTATAGAGGCCCGCCGCCTTGGCTTTGGCCTGGCCCTCTGCCTGCCGTCTGCGCCGGTCCTCATAATCCTTCCGCGCCACAGCGGCCAGCACGTCCAACATCATACCGTTGACCGCCTGGAACATGCGCCCCGTGAAGTCATCGCCAGGGGCAGCCAGGAGCCAGGAGGTAGGAAGGTCCAGGGCCACCACCCGCACTTGCCGGGCATCAATCTCCTGCCGCAGCTTCCGCCAATCGCCATCCGTGAGACGGCTTAGGCGGTCCACCTGCTCAATCAGCAGCACATCACCAGGGCGGCTATCGGCCAGCAGCCGGAACAGTTCGGGGCGCTGAAGGGAGGCCCCGCTCTCGTTCTCGGTGTAGCTGGCTGCGATGGTCATACCGCGATCAGAGGCGAAGGCTTCCAGGGCATCACGGGCGCGGCTGGCGTCCTGTTCCGATGTGCTGGCGCGGAGATAGAGGCGAGCAAGCGGCTTCTGCATGTCCCCGGCCTCACCCGAAGTAAACCCAGAGGAGGCCACGGATGACCGCCACGGCCATAAGGCCCCCAAAGGCAAGGTAGGTCAGCAGCAGGGCCAGGAAGGTGAGGCGGGAGAGGTGCTCAACCATGGTCGCCATCCATAAGTCTGTTTTGGATGGTTCATATCATGACGGTCTGATTTGAATAGTCAATATACGGAAGTGAACCAAAGGGAAGGGAGGTTCTCTGGGGGCATACCCAAATTGAACCAGCCACCAGATACAACGGAACCAGCATGAAGGGATGCAGTTGCCTCTTGGCGCGACAAAGGCGACGCTTGGGAAAGAAGCTCGCTATCTTGAGCAAGCCACCTCTATGATAGCCTCGCCCATAGTCCCTGGAGCCACACTGCTCCATGCAGCAGAAAAATCATCATCACTTGAAATTATTGTTTTGCCACGAGCAGAAACTTCTGAAAAAATTGAAATATTTATTTGCCTAATTCTTTTATTAAAGCATTCACACTCAAATAAAGTTCTCCTACTTTTAGCGCCGTAATTAATATAATTACCTTCTTTGTAGTTATTAATAACCCAGACCCTTAAATTATTCCCATTTCTTGCGATATTATTTATATAAGTCCACTGCACATATTCATTAGCTATACCACTTATAACCCACCCCTCCCCAGGCGATTGATAGGCGGGGTCTTGTGGTGCCTGAGCCAGAACGCTCCCCGACAAGGCAAGCATCCCACCAACAGCCAGGGCCGCCCCCCTGACGTGTCGCCACCACCACACAACAGGCTTCATCGGCATCCCCCAAAAATCGCTGCGCTTAAGGTTCTTTGTCCAAGTGCGGGGATGGGCCGGTCAAGGCAAGCCAAGGTTGGTTAGCCAAGTCTTTCTCGGTTAGCCCGTGCCCTCTCCAGGCTGCCCCCATCCCGGCGCTTCCGGCGCTGCCCCCTCAGATTGAAAACCCAAGACCAAACTTCGCAATCGGCCTGACGCTGCTATGATTTGGTATGGCAATAAACGCAACGCGCCGCCTCATGCTGGCCGCCTTGATCTTGTGCATAGGTGGGCCGGCTGAGGCTCGCGGTGGTCGCGGTGGTCGCGGTGGTTATGGTGGGCGGGGTGGACGTGGCGGCGGCTGGAGGTGGCGCGGCCACGGAAGTAGTAGAGGAGGCTTAGGCGGTATCTTCTTTCTGGGTGCCGCTGGGGTAGCTGGCGTCATTCTATGGAAGTGGCTGATTCGCTCAAGGCACCCAGCGCCACCAAGCACGCCCCCTTTGGCGACACCTCCGGGTGGAGCAAAAGTCCTGCCCATATCCATGCCGTCGCCTGCCAACACGCCGACAAGCGGCGCACTTAGCGCCCCTCTCATCGTGCGGCCGAGCGCGCCCATCGGCGCTTCTGCACCTACATCCCGCCTTGTGGGCGTGTGCTGTCCAGCGTGCTCTGCTCCGATGACCTTGCGTGTTGCCCGGCGCGGAAGGCATAGCGGCAGTAAGTTCTTCGGCTGCACCCGTTACCCAAAATGCCGAGGCACTCGCTCCGTTGCTTCAGTTGCTCGGCTGATGAACCCAGTTCAGTAGTCCTCCGGGCTGCCCCAAGGCCACCGCTCGGCTGCTTCGCCAGGGCACCCCATAGGCCAGGGGTGGGGGTGGCCCTGCCGTGTCTTGGGGGCATCTGCACCACCCCAGAGGGGGGAAATCGGCGCAAGGGCCACCCCCACCTATCCCATCAGGAACGCGCGCAATGAACATTCGGCTCCTCCCTGTGGCACCCCCTGGGGGGCGCTTAGGGAACCCCTGCCGCACCTGGGCCATCTCTACGCGAACTG
>NZ_JANFNY010000125.1 GCF_024437745.1 Roseomonas sp. GC11
CGTGAAAACCTGATTGTCGCTGCTCTCCACCATGCCCAGAACATGGGAACAGCATTCAAGCTCTAACAGGCCTTAGTCCAAAGATGAGATGATGTGGCATAATTAATCATATTTTTTGTTTGTATTTATGAATTCTGCTCTGATGTGTGACCGTATCCATAAAAGCGCGACAATACCGGCCTCCGTCTCAAGCCTCGGCGCGCTCATGAAGCCGGGGCAACTCCAACCCCACTCGAGGCTGGACTTAAGCCAACTGACCACCGGCAAACCTAACGCGGTTCAACCCATTCCGATCCAGCGCGGCTGGAGCGCAGGGCCGCATCGATAAAGGCCATGCCACGCAGGCCGGCCTTGATCCCTGTGAGGTTATGCGGCCTGCTGCCGGTGTCGAGCCATTCCGCCATGTCGCGATAGAGTTGGGCAAAAGCTTCCAGGTAACCTTCTGGATGCCCGGCCGGCGTACGGCCACCATGGTGCGGTGCCGTGCCAGGGCCCGCACGCACCATCAGCCGCGATGCCTCGCCGAGGGGCGTGAAGCGAAGCTGCTCGGGGTTTTCCTGTGCCCAGTCCAATGCAGCCTTGCTGCCTATGACCCGAAGGCGCAGCGCATTGCCATGGCCGGTGGCGATCTGGCTGGCCCAGAGCATCCCCCGCGCACCGCCGGTGAAGCGCAGCAACACCTCGGCATCATCATCGACCAGGCGACCTGGAACCATGCTTGCCAGCGAGGCGGCAAGCCGCTCACAGCGGAGACCGCTGACGTATTCTGCAAGGTTGAAAGCATGAGTGCCGATATCGCCCAAGGCTCCTGCTCCGCCACTGCGAACCGGATCCGTCCGCCAGGCCGCCTGGGCATTACCCTCATGCTCAACCGGGCGGGCCAGCCAGTCCTGCGCATATTCCACATGCACGCTGCGGATCTCACCGAGTTCACCGGCGGCAACCATGGCTCGCGCCTGCCGTACCATCTGGTATCCGGTGTAAGTGTAAGCGGTGCAGAAGGGCAGGGATCGCTGCGCCACCAGGGCGGCGAGATCCTGTGCCTCTTCCAGGCTGGCGACCATCGGCTTCTCGCAAAGAACGGCTATGCCAGATTCGAGGAAGGCTTTCGCAATCGCATGGTGTGTGTGATTGGGTGTCACGATGGCGACGAGGTCGATGCCATCCTCGCGTGAGGCTTCCATCCTGGCCATGGCCGCGAAATCACTGTAGCAGCGATCGGCGGTAAGACCAAGTTCGCGGCCACTCGCCTGCGCCCGCGCCGGTGTCGAGGAGAGCGCGCCAGCCACCAGATCAAACCGTCCGTCGAGCCGCGCAGCCATGCGGTGGACTGCACCGATGAAAGCACCCTGGCCACCACCGACCATACCAAGCCTGAAGCGCCGGCTCACCGACGGAGTCCCAGCATGGTATCGATCGTAGATTGATCGGTCTGAGTTGCCGCAAAATCATCGAATGCCGCATTCGTAACCGGGATGATATGGTGCCTGATGAATTCGGCCCCCTCCCGCGCTCCGGTCTCCGCATCCTTCAGGGCGCATTCCCATTCCAGAACAGCCCATCCAGAAAAGCCAATTCTGGCAAGCTTCGAGAAAATGGACCGGAAATCCACCTGACCATCGCCGAGCGACCGGAAGCGGCCTGCGCGTTCCGGCCAACCGCTATAACCGCCATAGACACCTTGTCGGGAAGAAGGATTGAACTCCGCATCCTTCACATGGAAGGCAGCAATGCGCTCGGCATAGGTTTCGATGAAGCCAAGATAGTCGAGCTGCTGCAGAACGAAATGGCTGGGGTCATAGAGGATCTTGCAGCGCGGATGGTGGCCGACGCTTTCCAGGAAGCGTTCGAAGCTCACGCCATCATGCAGATCCTCGCCAGGGTGCAACTCATAGCAGAGATCGACACCCTCGGTATCGAATGCATCGAGGAGAGGGCGCCAGCGCGCGGCAAGCTCGGTGAAGGCGGTGTCGATCAGGCCCGCCGGCCGCTGCGGCCAGGGATAGACATAGGGCCACGCCAGTGCGCCGGAGAAGCTCGCATGCGCCGAGAGGCCGAGGCGGCGCGAGGCGATGGCGGCTTTGCGCATCTCCTCCACGGCCCAGGCCTGGCGCGCAGAGGGATTGCCGCGCAGGGGCAAGGGCGCGAAGCCATCGAACAGCGCGTCATAGGCGGGATGCACGGCAACAAGCTGGCCCTGGATATGCGTGGACAACTCGGTGATCTCGAGGCCATACGCCGCAAGGCGGCCCTTGATCTCGTCGCAGTAATCCTGGCTTTCGGCAGCAAGCGAAAGATCGAGGAAGCGTGGATCCAGCGTCGGCAACTGCACGCCTCGGTAGCCCAGAGAAGCCACCCAGGCGGCGATACCATCAAGGCTGTCGAAGGGTGGCGTGTCGCCGATAAACTGAGCCAGGAAAATCCCGGGCCCTTTGAGCGTTCTCATTGCCATAGCACCGTCTCATCCTGCCCCTGAGGTACGGGGGTTGGCCGGTCGCATCGACTCTCGATCATCACCGCGCGCTGTTCGACCGCTGCAAGGCCGATCGCTTCCAGCACCTCCAGCACATGCAATGCCAGGGTGCCGCTGGCCCGGTGTGGCCGGCCGAGTGCAATGCCCGCGGCCATGTCCAGCAGGCCGATGATACGATAATTCGCAAGCGCGATACCCGTCAGCGGGTGCTGCATGTTGTTGGCACCGAAAGGCTGTGCGGTGATGTCCAGCGGCTCCCAGGCTCCATTGCGGCGGGTGAATTCCGGTGTTCCGCCAAAATAGTTCGGGTCAGGCACGAGAAGGCTGCCTTCGGTTCCATAGATTTCGAAGGGAAGCCGGCGATGCGCCCAGACATCCCAGGAGTGCGACAGGGTGATATTCGCGCCGCTCTCGAAGAGCAGAATGGCATTGACCGTCGTGGGGACCTCGACGGTGATCTCCTGACCTGCTTTCGCGCCGCTGCCGATCACGCGTGCCGCATAGCCGGAGCTACCCTGGGCCATAACGCTCTTCACCGGGCCGAGCATATTGACAAGTTGCGTGACGTAGTAAGGCCCCATGTCGAGAACGGGGCCGCCACCAGGCTTGAAGAAGAAGGTCGGATCCGGGTGCCAGTGTTCCATCCCGCGCGTCTGGATCGCGGCATGGCCTGCGACCGGCGTGCCGATCAGCCCCGTATCGATCGCGCGGCGGCAGGCCTGATGACCGCCCCCCATGAAGGTGTCCGGCGCGCAGCCGATGCGCAGCCCCGCGGCCTCGGCCTTAGCCAGCAACTGCCGTCCCCCTGCGACCGTCGTGCCCAGAGGCTTCTCCGCATAGAGATGCTTGCCGGCGGAAAGCACGTCGAGCCCGACGGGAACATGTGCCTGCGGTACGGTAAGGTTCAGAACCACCTCGATCTCTGGATCCGCGAGGAGCCTGTCGATGCTCGTGGCTTCAACGGCGAATTCCGCCGCCCGCGCCTGCGACGCCTCCGGCCTCAGATCGGCGACCGATTTGACGCGCACTAACCTCGAGGCGGCCGCGCCCCGCAGATAGGCGGCACTGATATTGCCGCAGCCGATGATACCGATGGTGACGTCGCGCATGGGATCAGGCTTTCAGCTTGGCCAGGAAGTCACGGCTCTGGGTGATGCTCGCCGCAGCATCGACGGGGCTGTCATGCTCGACGACGAAGAGGGTCGCGCCCAACTCACGGCAGAACGGCAACAGGCTTTCCCAGCCGAGCACGCCGGCACCCACCGCTGCCCAGCCATCCTCGCCACCGGCGCCGCTATAGGGGCGGGGGAGCGTCTCTGGCGGGCCCGCGAGATCCTTTACATGGATGGCGCGGACATGGCTCTGGTAGCGCCGCATCAGGTCACACGGATCCGCCCGACCACGCGCCAGCCATGCCACATCGACCTGCCAGGTCAGCGGGCTGCCTGCGGCGGCGGCGAAGAAGGCATCGAGGGCGCTGCGGCCGCTGGGCTGCGTCCTCAGTTCCCAGTCGTGGTTGTGATAGCCAAGAGAAACGCCTTCCCTGGCGAATGTCTCTGCGATCTCGGCCAGTTCCTCGCCCAGCGCGGACCAGAAAGGCTCGGGGCTCGCGCGCAGTTCGGGGGGAGTGGACGGCATGAACAGCGTGTCACAGCCCAGTGTCGCGCAGGCACGCAGGATGGCTTCAGGCTTCTCTCGCAGCGCCGCCATGCTCACATGCGCGGAACTGGGCGAAAGGCCGCGTGCCGCGAGCAGAGGTGCCACGCTCTCCGCCGCATCCAGATGAGAGCCGATCAGTTCCACCTTGCGGTAGCCTGCCTCCCGCGCCGCATCCAGCACGGCGTCCACACTGCCCAGCGCGCGCAGCGTGTAGAGCTGGACGGAAAGCTGGTCGATATCCTGCATCAGCGATAATCCGGTTGAGAGGGAGGAGGGGAGGGAGCCGTCATGCCCGGCGGATGCCCCAGAAGGTGGGGAAGCCAGGATTCAGGCCGGTGAGGCTGGCGCTGTGCGCCGTCGCGATCATGGTCTGCGCCAGTGGGTAATAGGGCAGATCAATCAGTGCCTGCCGCTGCATCTCGGCGCAGATGGCCTGCTGCTTCGCCACGTCGGGGGCCTCGAACCATGCGGCACGGAGTTGCTCGATGCGTTCGCTCTTCGGCCAGCCATAGAAGCCGGTTTCGCCATCGGCGCGCATGTAGTTGATGGTCGCGGGGGTGAGGAGGTCCGAACCCGAGGCCGCTGAGCAGAAGAGATTCCAGCCCCCCTTGTCCGGCGGATTCTTGTTGTTGCGGCGCTGGACCATGGTCGCGAGGTCCAGGCTGACCAGATCGACATTCATGCCGAGCTTCTGCAGCAGGTCGGCTGCGATGAGGGCCAGCGGGTGGATGGTGGGCGCGTCGGCCGGCGCCATGACAAGAACCTTCTCGCCCTTATAGCCGGCGGCGATGATATCGCGCTTCGCGCCTTCGATGTCGCGCGGGCCCTTGAGGATATCCAGCCCGGCATCGCTCGCCATCGGGCTCTGCGGGCAGAAATAGCCGACCCCCGTGCGGTAGAGTTCCGGATCGGTACCGACGACGGCATGGGCGAAATCCGTCTGGCTGAGCGCCTTCAGCAGCGCGCGGCGGATGGCCGGATTGTCGAAGGGCGGCTGCAGATGGTTGGGCCGCATGATGCCCATGAAGCCCGTGGGATCATTGACCAGCACCCGCAGCCTGCGGTCCCGCCGCATGAGGGGCAGCATGTCGGTGGGGGCGGCGGAAAGCCAGTCCTGTTCGCCGGTCTGTAGGGCCGCGACCGCGGTGGCGGTATCGGGGATCGTGTGCCACTCCACGCGGTCGAAGTGTACGATTTTGGGCCCCGAGGTCCAGCCGGAGGAGCCGCCCTCGCGCGGCTTATAGCCCTCGAACTTCGCATAGGCATTGAAGACGCCCTGAAGCCGCTCACCCGCGAGGTAGCGGAAGGGGCCCGAACCGACGATCTCGGTCAGCGAAACCATCGGGTCGGTTTTTGCCAGGCGCTCGGGCATCATGGCGCAGGTGGGGCCGCCGGTCTTTGCCAGCACTTCCGGCAGGAGCGGGAAGGGCTGCTTCAGGCGGAACCGCAGGCGCCGGTCATCAAGCGCGGCCAGTTCCTCCGTCACGGCGGCAAGCGTCATGCCGAACGCCTCGCGCGCCCACCATCGCTTGATGGAGGCCACGCAGTCCCGCGCGAGCACCTTGCTGCCGTCATGGAACATCAGCCCTTCGCGTAGCGTGAGCGTCCAGCGGCGGCCTTCGTCCTCCACCACATGGCCTTCAACCATCTGCGGCTCGGCGCGGAACTGCGCGTTCATGCCATAGAGGGTGTCGTAGACCATCTGCGCGTGGTTGCGCGTGGGGTAGTTGGTCGTCTGCAGCGGGTCGATCGCGACAAGATCGCTTTCGGGCACGAAGCGCAGCACACGGCGGTTCTGCGCCTGGACAAGACGCGGTGCGGCCAGGGACATGCCCGCGGCCGCCAGGAACTGGCGTCGCAACATCTCTTGTTCCTCCCAAAGGTGCCGCCGGCTGTGCCGGGCGGTCATTATGGGAAGAATTGAAATCGATTTCATATCGCTGTCAATCGATTTCAGCCGCGCGAGTCACCAGCCCGCCGGACTCAGGCCCGGCGCAGGCCCCAGAAGATGGGGAAGCCCGCGACCATGCCGGACAGATCGGCGCGGCAGGCCGTGGCGCCCATGCTCTGGCCCAGCGGGTAATAAGGCAGGTCGATCAGGCATTGCTGCTGCAACTCCGCGCAGAGCGCCTGCTGGCGGGCGAGGTCGGGCGCTTCCATCCAGGCCGTGCGCAGTGCTTCGATGCGTGGGCTTGTCGGCCAGCCGAACAGCCCGTCTTCCCCATTGCCGCGCATATAGGCGATGGTCGCCGGCGTGAGCAGGTCGGTGCCCGATGTGCTGGAGCAGAACAGGCTCCAGCCGCCTTTGTCGGGCGGGTTCTTGTTGTTGCGGCGCTGCGCCATGGTGGCCCAGTCGGTGGCCACCAACTCCACATTGAAGCCCAGGCGTTGCAGGAGATCGGCGGCGACGAGGTTGAGCGCGTTGAGCGAAGGCAGGTCGGATGGCGTCATGACCACCACCTTTTCCCCTTTGTAGCCCGCCGCGATGATGTCGCGCTTCGCGCCTTCCAGGTCGCGGGGGGCGGTCAGCACCTCCATGCCGGCCGCCGTCGCCATCGGGCCCTGCGGGCAGAAATAACCGATGCCCGTGCGGTACATCGACGGCTCCGTGCCCACCGTGGCCTGCATGAAATCCACCTGGTCGAGCGCCTTGAGCAGCGCGCGGCGGATGGCGGGGTTGTTGAAGGGCGGATGCAGGTGGTTGGGCCGCATGATGCCCATCAGCCCGGTCTGATCCTGCACCGAGACCCGCAGCCGGGCGTTGCGGCGCATCATGGGGATCAGGTCCGGTGGTGCGACGGCCATCCAGTCCTGTTCGCCCGTCGCCAGGGCCGCGGCCGCGGTCGCGGGGTCGGGCAGGGTGGTCCACTCCACGCGGTCGAAGCGGACGATCTTGGGCCCGGCGGTCCACTCGGCCGAGCCATCCTCACGCGGCTGATAGCCCTCGAACCGCGCATAGGCATTGCGCACGCCGGCCAGGCGCTCCCCGGCGAGGAAACGGAAAGGGCCGGAGCCGATGATCTCCGGGACCGGCTTCATCGGGTCGGTCAGGGCCAGGCGCTCGGGCATCATCACGCAGGCGGGGCCACCGGTCTTGGCCAGCACCTCCGGCAGCATGGGGAAGGGGCGCCGCAGGCGGAACTGCAGGCGCCGGTCATCCAGCGCGGAAAGCTCATCGGTCAGCGCGAGCAGCGTGGCGCCGAACCCCTCGCGCGCGGCCCAGCGGCGGATGGAGGCGACGCAGTCCCGCGCCAGAACCCTGCTGCCGTCATGGAACAGCAGGCCTTCGCGCAGAGTCAGAATCCAGCGCCGGCCGTCATCCTCGACACGATGACCCTCCAGCATCTGCGGCTCGGCCCGGAAGCCGGCATTCATGCCATAGAGCGTGTCATAGACCATGTAAGCATGGTTACGCGTGCTGAAGGTGGTCGACTGCAACGGGTCGATCACCGCGAGGTCGGTATCGGGGATGAAGCGCAGCACGCGGCTGTTCTGCGCCAGGGCGAGGGCCGGGGCCGCGAGGCCCGCGCCGGCCGTGAGCAGGAAGTGGCGTCGCTTCATCACTGTCATGCCTCCATCGGGCGGGATGATCCCGCGGCTGCGGGCCATCAGGCGCGGTATGAGGCCAATCTGCAATCGATTACAGTTCTTGTCAAACCGGCTCCCGAACGGAGCTCCGATTGCCTCCGGCCTGGAGCTGGGGGAGAAAAGCGCCATGAAACGCCCAGTACCGACCCCGTCGCACGCCTCTGCCAGGCCCACGATGGCAGATATCGCCCGGCTTGCCGGTGTCTCTGTCGCGACGGTCAGCCGTGCCATGGCCGGCTCTTCCCTGGTCTCGCAGGAGAACAAGGAGCGCGTGGCCTCGGCGGTGCGGCAGACGGGGTATGTGGTCAATCAGGTGGCCCGCGGCCTGCGGCTTCAGCGCAGCGGCCTCGTCCTGGTCATGGTGCCGAGCATCGCCAACCCCTTCTTCGCCCATGTCCTGCTGGGCATCGAGGAGGCGTTGCAGGAGGCGGGCTTCGGCATGCTGGTCGCCAATACGGGGGATGATCACGCGCGCGAGGATGTGCTGGCCCGCTCCATGCTGACCGGGGGGAAGACAGAGGGCCTCATCCTGCTGACAGGCCATTGCCCGGATTCCCTGCGGGACGAGCCGCAGGCGAAGGGGCGGATTGTCGCTGTCTCCGAGGAGATCGCAGGGCAGGGCATTCCCAGCGTCACAATCGACAATGCCGCCGCGATGCGCGAGGCGACGGCGCATCTCATCGGCCTCGGCCACCGGCGCATCGCGCATCTTGCCGGCCCCGCCGGCAATGGGCTGACCGTGCAGCGGCTGGCCGGCTTTCACGCGGCGATGCGGGAGGCCGGGCTGCCGGTGCCGCGTGGCATGGTGGGCGGCGGGGCCTTCACCATCCAGGCCGGCGAGGAAGGGATGTCCCGCCTGCTTGCCCGCCAGGCGCCACCGACGGCGGTGGTCTGCGCCAATGACGAGATCGCCATCGGGGCCATCAAGGCGGCGCGGGAGAGGGGCATCCCGGTGCCGGCGGGCATGTCGGTGGTTGGGTTCGACGATATCGATGTCGCCCGGGCCGTTCACCCGGGCCTGACCACCATCCGGCAGCCGCGCCAGGATCTGGGCCGGGAAGCGGCGCGGATGCTGCTGGCCCTGCTCGCGGGCGAGGCTGTCGTCCGCAACCTCTGCCTCCCGACGCAGATGATCCTGCGCGCCAGCACCGCCCCGCCATCCTGACCCATCCCAGGGCTTGCCTGAGATGCGGGCTTACCCTGCCCTGAGCGGGCGCCGCGAGCCGATCGGCCCTCTCCCTCCCGCCGAGGGCCAATCCTCTGCTCAATTCGGGGCCCCTGCGCCCGCGGCGTGAATCAGGACAATAGGCCTCTGGCAAAGTTGGTGCGTTTCACCTTACGGCGCCGGCTCACTGCACGATCAGACCAAGCTGGGCGAGAAGCGCGTGGGCCTCCTGCTCCTCGGCCTTCAGCCGTTCGCCGAAGCGCCGCGCATCCAGCGGTGCCACGACCTGTGCCGCATTGCTCATGACGCTGCGGTAGGTGTCGGAGTTCGTGGCCTGCAGGCAGGCGGCTTCCAGGCGCTGGGCCAGCGCGGGCTGTAGGCCTGCCGGCGCCCAGAGGCCACCAAAACCACGCCCATCCACGGGGCAGCCGAGTTCCGTCAGGGTCGGCACATCGCCAAGGCTCGGGTCGCGCGCATCGGCTGCCACGGCCAGCAGGCGCAGCCCGCTGTCGCGTAGCGTCGCCCAGGTGGTGGCCAGCATGTCAACCGTGCCAGCCTGCGCGTCAGTCGTATCCATACGGCCAAGGCCACGGATGCCGAGGTTAGGTGGTGGGCGGCATTCGCCGCTGCCGGTCAGGGCTGAGCT
>NZ_JANFNY010000126.1 GCF_024437745.1 Roseomonas sp. GC11
CCGTGAAAACCTGATTGTCGCTGCTCTCCACCATGCCCAGAACATGGGAACAGCATTCAAGCTCTAACAGGCCTTAGAATTTCCACCACCTCCGCTGCCCTGGGGAAAATTTATTAGAAAAACTTCTAATATTAATCAAAAATCCGGTGCTAATAGCATAAATGGTAGGGCTGTAATGTTCGTGGCGAAACTGGGAACCAATCGCCGTGAGCCTTGTGAAATCCCGCATCCTCCCGCTCCTGGCAGCCGCCGCCATTTTGGTCCCTGCCGCCGTCCTCGCACAACCAATGACGATCCAGGATCAGGGGAGCTTCGCGGTAGGCGGCTCGGTCATCACGCGGCCGGGCACTTATGACAACAACGCACCGACCTCCGCAGGCCAGAGCCTGCACGCAGACCATCTCTACGCCTTCTACCAGAGGCCGGAGTCGGCAAGGCCGCTACCCATCGTCATGCTGCATGGCGCCTTCCAATCTGGGCGAAGCTGGGAAACTACGCCGGATGGCCGCGAGGGTTTCCAAACCCTCTTTCTGCGCCGAGGCTTTGCCACCTATGTCGTCGATCAACCGCGCCGCGGCCGCGCCGGCAATAGCAGCCTTGCCACTACGGTCCAGCCGACGCCCAACGACCAACTGATCTTCGACCAAATGCGGTTCGGCATCTGGCCGCACTATTTCGACGGTGTCGCCTTCGATCGCAGCCCCGAGACGCTGAACCAGTTCCTCCGCTCGCTCACGCCCAATACCGGCCCCTACGATGCGGCGGTGATTGCGGATGCGATGTCGGCGCTCTTCGACCGGACCGGGCCAGGTATCCTCTTCACCCATTCCCAGGGTGGCGGTCCCGGCTGGCTCACCGCGATCAGGAACCCAAAGGTCAGGGCGGTTGTCGCCTTCGAACCCGGCAGCGGCTTCGTCTTCCCCGAAGGCGAAGCGCCGGCGGCGATGCCGAGCGCAGCCGGCACGCTGGAACCCGCGACGGTATCACAGGCGGATTTCGAGAAACTGACACGAATCCCCATCGTCATCTACTACGGCGACAATATTCCCACCGAGCCGACCCATCGGCGCGGCGAGGACAATTGGCGCGTGCGCCTGGCGATGGCCCGGCTTTGGGTCGAGGCGGTCAACCGGCGTGGCGGCGACGCTCGCCTGGTGCATCTTCCTGAGATCGGCATCCGCGGCAATACGCATTTCATTTTCTCGGACCTGAACAATGTCCAGATCGCTGATCTGGTGATGGCATTCATCGCCGAGAAGAAACTCGACTGAACATTCCAGGGACCGAGACGCCACCACTTCGCGGAGGCGCAGAGCGACAAGCTCCCTTCCCAAACCAGACGAGAGACCGCCATGAAGAGGGTGTTGAATCGGTCCTGCATCGCGGCGCTGGCGATCGCCATCACGCCGCTGCTGGGCTGGAGCGTGCGCGCTGAAATCAACCGCGTCCGGTTTCCTGATCTCGACGGTCTGGTGCACTACACCACCGTTCGCCGCGGCAGCGTGACCGAGCACATCATGACCACACCCGCAGCGCTGGAGGCCGTGAAGAACCGCCAGCCCATTCCCGTTGGCACGCACTTCGTCCTGGTCGATTATCGCGACGGCCAACTCTACCGCTACTTCGTCATGGAGAAGAGCGAGGGTTTCGGCGCCGACTATGATGAACGCCGGAGGACGGGCGATTGGCAGTTCCAGTGGTTCTGGGCCAACAAATCAGTCAACCTCAACGAGAACACGGCCCGCTGCCAGTCCTGCCACAACAGCCAGCGCGGCGCCGACTATCTCTTCACCGCCTACCGTATCCCGCGCTTAAACGGAACGCCCGTCGAGTGAGCAAGGCATCCGGCCGGGCTGGCCGCATCGACGCGCGGCTGATGATAGATCTGCTCGCGGCGGGCCTGCTGCTGTTCGGCCTGTCCTACTGGTGGCTCGGCAATCTCGCGCACGAGGTGGCGGGAACGGCGATGTTCCTGCTCGTGATCCTGCACAATGTCTTCAATCGCCGCTGGTATGGTGTGGTCCGGGCGGCTGGCCGCAAGCCGGCCGGCAGGTTTGACCTGCTGGTGACGGCCTTGCTGCTGGTCACCATGCTGGCGCTGCTGGCGACCAGCATTCTGATCTCCAACGCGCTGTCGGGCCTCATGTCCTCGCTCGGCGGCTTCACCATACGGCAGATCCATACGCTGGCCGCCTATTGGGCGATGATCATCGTCTCGATCCATCTTGGGCTGAGATGGCCGCTCATCATGGCCAGGATACGGCACTGGCTGGGCCTGCGGTCAGCCAGTACGATGCAACGCTGGGCCCTGCGCTGCGCCCTCATGGCCATTGCCGTGCAGGGCGTCCACAGCTTCAGCGTGCTTGGCCTGGGCACAAAACTCTCCATGCAGGTCTCGCTCGACTGGTGGAATTTCGAGGAATCCGTAGCCGGGTTCTTCGGCCATTGCCTGGCCGTCAGCGGCTTGTGCATCGCCGCCTCATACCATCTCGCGAAGGTGCTACGGATGAAGGATGCGCCTTCAGCCCCGATGGCGCAGCGTGTCGACCACCAGGCTGAAGGCCGGTGAGGCATGGCGGCGGCTGGGATAATACAGGTGGTACCCGGGGAAATAGGGGCACCAATCCTCCAGCACGCGAAGCAGCGATCCTTCGTTGATGTGCGGCAGGGCCTGGTCCTCGGGCAGGTAAGCCAGGCCCAGCCCATCCAGCGCCGATGCGATCCGCAAGCCCAGATTGTTGAAAACCAATTGGCCCTCGCAGCGAACCTTCACCTCGTGCCCGTCCTTCTCGAACTCCCACGGGAACAACCCACCATAGGTGGGCAACCGTATGTTGATGCAGCGATGCTCCGTCAAATCGGTGGGGTCGCGCGGCGCCGGATGGCGCGCGAAATAGTCCGGCGAACCGACCACCGCCATGCGCATCTCCGGCCCGATGGGGACAGCGATCATGTCCTTGGCGATCTGCTCGCCCATCCGCACCCCGGCGTCGTAGCCCTCCGCCACGATGTTGGTGAGGCCGTAATCGACGATGATCTCGACGGTGATGTCGGGATAGTCGAGCAGGAAGCGCTTGAGGGCGGGCTGCAGCACCGAGATGGCCGGATGCTCGCCCGCGGTGATGCGGATGATGCCGGCCGGCTTCTCGCGCAGTTCGCTGAGCGAGGCGAGCGCTGCTGTGATCTCCTCGAAACTGGGCGCAATGGTGTCGAGCAGGCGCTGCCCGGCTTCGGTAGGTGCGACACTGCGCGTCGTGCGCGTCAGCAGCCGCACGCCCAGCCGTTCTTCGAGCGCGCGAACCGTCTGGCTCAGCGCCGATTGCGAAACGCCCATCTTGGCAGCCGCGCGGGTGAAGCTGCATTCGCGCGCGACCAGGGTAAAGGCGGCGAGATCGTTAAAGTTCTCCTGCCTCATTCAGTAGCTCACCTTATGTCGATATGCGCTTTATAGCGCCTAATCAGGTGAATGCAGCAAGCCTAGATTGCCACCATCTTCGATGGTGACCGTGAATAAAGAGATGAATCAGTCCCGACCTGCGCCGCCCGCTGACATGCGGCAGCCCTCCCCCGTGCCTTCGCCGGCTGCCAAGCCCGGAGCCATCCTGGCCATCATCCTGGTCAGCTATCTGATGATCATCCTCGACGTCTCGATCATCATCACCGGCCTGCCCCGGATCATGGAGACACTCTCCTTCAGCACGGCGCAGCTGTCCTGGGTGCAGAGCATCTACACGCTATGCTTCGGCGGCCTGTTGTTGCTGGGTGCGCGGGCTGGCGACATTCTCGGGCGCCGGCGCATGTTCCAGTTTGGCCTCGCGGTCTTCGCGCTCGCCTCCCTCGCCATCGCCGCGGCGCAGAGCGCGGGCTGGCTGATCGCCGCGCGGGCCGCGCAGGGCGTGGGGGCGGCGATCCTCGCGCCCTCGACCTTGGCGCTGCTGTCAAGCAACTTCCCCGAAGGCCCGGCGCGCCAGCGCGCCACGTCCTGGTACGGCGCCATGGCCGGGATCGGCGCCAGCCTCGGCCTGGTGCTGGGCGGCATCCTGGCCGACTGGCTGTCCTGGCGCGTAGGCTTCCTGATGAACCTGCCGGTCGGCCTCGCGCTCTGGCTCGCCAGCGCCCGCTACCTGCACGAGACCGAGCGTCGGCCGGGCCAGCTCGACGTGCCCGGCGCGCTCGCCTCGACGCTCGGCTTCGGCGCGCTCATCTGGGGCGTGGTCGAGACGGCCGAGACCGGCTGGACGGCACCGCTCACCCTCGGCGCCATGCTGGGCGGGCTGGCTCTGATCGGGCTCTTCACCCTGCACGAGGCGCGCGCGCCGCAGCCCATCATGCCGCTGCGCCTCTTCACCGATCGCGAAAGGCTCGGCGCCTATCTTGCGCGCTTCCTGTTCCTCGGCGCCATGGTCACCTTTTTCTTCTTCTCGACACAGTACCTTCAAGGCGTGCTGGGCTTCTCGGCGCTGGCGGCCGGCTTTGGCTTCATGCCGATGACATTGGTGAATTTCGCCGTCGCCCTGGCCGGGCCGCGCCTGACCGCATGGCTCAGCGCACCGCGCCAGCTGGTGCTCGGCCTGGTGGTGACCTTCATCGGCATGGCCTGGCTCAGCCGGGCGGGGCTGGACAGCGCCTATCTCACTGGCGTCGCGCTGCCGATGGTGTTGATCGGCGCCGGTCAGGGCCTGTGCTTCGGGCCGCTCACCGCCTCCGGCATCGCGCGCACCTCGGCCACCGAAGCGGGCGCCGCGTCGGGCGTGGTCAATGTCGCGCACCAGCTCGGCGCAGCCTTCGGGCTCGGGCTACTGGCCGCCATCGCCGCCACGGCCGAGGCCGGCCAGACCGGGCCGGCCGCCATCGCCGCCGGGGTGAGCGCGGCGCTGACGGGTGCGAGCGTGCTGCTGCTGCTCTCTACCGCCTGCGCCGCCCTCCTCATCCTGCATGCCAATGCGGGACGCAACCGCGCAGCCACGCCCCGCCCCTGACACGCCGCACAACAATCGAAGGAAGACCATCATGAAAAAGGACGTCGTGGTCATCGGCGCGTGCGGCACCCGGCGGGAGGTGGTAGGATGAGCACCTCTCCCAAGACCGTTCTGGTGGTGGGTGCCACAGGCGGCATCGGCTCCCTGGCTGTCGAGGAGGCTATCGCCCAGGGCCATGCCGTCCGTGCCCTGGTGCGGGACCCGCGCAAGGCCCACCGCCTGCCGGCCGACGCGCAAATCATGGTGGGCGATGTGACCAAGCCCGAGACGCTGCGCGAGGCCGTCGCTGGGGTGGACGCCATCGTCTTGACCCTGGGATCGGATGGGCTCGGTAAGGCGGGCGCTGAGAGGATCGACTACGGCGGCGTGCGGAACGTGCTGGCGGCGCTGCGACCGGGATTGGCGCGCATCGCGCTCATGACCTCGATCGGTGTGACCAATCGTGATGGCGACTACAACCGCTCAACCGAGGCGCATGACTGGAAGCGCCGCGCTGAACGCCTGGTGCGGGCCAGCGGCCTGCCTTACACGATCGTGCGCCCCGGCTGGTTCGACTACAATGCGGCTGACCAGCACCACCTCGTGCTCCTCCAAGGCGACCGGCGGCAGGCCGGAAACCCGAGCGATGGCGCTGTGTCACGGCGCCAGATCGCCGAAATACTGGTCCGCAGCCTGACCTCAGCGGCTGCGCTGCGGAAGACCTTCGAGCTCGTCGCCACCAAGGGGCCAGCACAAGATGATGTCGACGCATTGTTCGCAGCAGTCGATGCAGATGTGGCCGGCTCGCTGGACGGCGTGCGGGATATGCCCAACCAGCCGCTGGAGCAGGAGCCGCAGCACGTGCGCGCCGATCTTGATGCGGTGCGCATGATGGCCGATGCTCACAAGAGTTCCGTACAATGAATGGCAGGCAAGCAGCGCCGCTGGGTCGGCGCCATACGATGTTGGGTGTGACCGCCATGGCCCTCGCATCAGCGAGCCCAGGCTCAGCCGTGACGGCGCAAGCCCAGACCGCGCCATCCGCTTTCACGAACAGCCTGGGCATGGAGTTCCTGCGTATTCCCGCAGGAAACTTCCTGATGGGCTCGCCGGACAGTGATCGGGAAGCGCCGAGCATGGAGCGGCCTCAGCACCGGGTCACCATCAGCCGGCCCTTCTATATCGGTAGGTTCGAGCTGACCCAGGCGCAATGGATCGCCCTGATCGGCAGTAGTCCTTTTGATCGCGACAGATCCAACCCCTATTACAACCTGCCGGGCATGGCCGCGCGGATTACCAAGCCTGACCATCCTGCGAATATCTCCTGGCATGACGCCCAGGAGTTCATTGCCCGGCTGAACGAGAAGGAGGGCGGCCCAGCCTATCGACTGCCGACCGAGGCAGAGTGGGAATATGCCGCGCGGGCCGGCAGCCAGACGCGCTACTCCTTTGGCGACAACACGGCCGACCTCGACGGCTATGCGTGGTATGGTGGAAATTTTGCCACCGGCGGTTCGCATCCTGTCGGCCAGAAGTTGCCGAACGCCTGGGGCCTGTACGATGTCCACGGCAATGTCTGGGAGTGGGTGCAGGATTGGTTTGACCAAGCCTATTACGCCAGGAGCCCTACCATCGATCCGCAGGGGCCAGAGACCGGCACAAGACGGGTGGTTCGCGGCGGCAGCTGGCACAACACTGGCGATGGCTGGCGCAGCGCCGCCCGGCGCGACTACGTGCCCGACTACCGGGGCATCAGCATCGGCATCCGTCTGGTGCGCAATGCAGCGTGATGGCCAATCCCCGCAGGGATAGCAACTGAGGAGCAGAACGATGTACGCCACTGTCATGCATGGCCCTCGCGACGTCCGCTATGAGCGGGTCGAGGATCCCAAGATCCTGAAGCCCACTGATGCCATCATCAAGCTCGCGGCCACCTGCATCTGCGGCTCGGACCTCTGGCCGTATCGCGGCCTGCAGCCGCAGAATGGACCGGTGCATATGGGCCATGAATATTGCGGCACCGTCGTTGAGGTCGGCGCCGAGGTGCGCAATGTACGGCCGGGCCAATTCGTCGTGGGCAGCTTCTGCCTCTCTGACAATACCTGCCCGCATTGCGAATTCGGCTTCCAATCCTCCTGCGTGCATCGTGAATTCATGGCAGGCGCGCAAGCGCCCTATGCCCGCGTGGCGCTGGCCGATGGCACGCTGGTCGCGACCGAGGAGATGCCGGATCCGGAGATGATCCCACACATGCTGGCTGTCTCGGACGTGCTGGGCACGGGCTGGTTCGCGGCCGATGCCGCGCAGGTGCGCGAAGGCAGCACCGTCGTCGTCGTGGGCGACGGTGCGGTGGGGCTCATGGGCGTGCTGGCTGCCAGCCAGATGGGCGCCGGCCGTATTATTGCGATGAGCCGCCATGCGAGCCGCCAGAAGCTGGCGCGCGAGTTCGGGGCGACCGACATCGTCGAGGAGCGTGGCGAGGCCGGCATTGCGCGCATCATGGAGATGACCAAGGGCGTGGGCGCGGAATCCGTGCTGGAATGCGTCGGCATGGAGGAATCCATGCATCAGGCGATGGGCTGCTGCCGCCCCGGCGGCGGCATCGGCTATGTCGGCGTGCCGCATGGCGTCAATCTCGATGGCCAGAACCTGTTCTTCAAGCAGCAGCGCATGCTGGGTGGCCCCGCGCCGGTACGGCGCTTTCTGCCCGACCTCATGGATCGCGTGCTGAGGGGCAAGATCAAGCCGGGCAAGGTCTTCGACCAGATCCTTCCCATCGAGCAGGTGGCCGAAGGCTACAAGGCTATGGATGAACGGCGCGCTATCAAGACCATGCTGCGCGTGGAAGCATAAGGAACAGCGATCATGACGGATATCACGGTTGTCATCGGCGCGGGCGGCATCGGCCAGGCGATTGCGCGGCGCATCAGCAGCGGCCGGCACATCCTGGTGGCCAATCATACACAGGAATCCGCCGAAGCCGCGGCGAAGGTGCTCGAGCTTGCCGGGTTCGAGGCCACGGCCATGCAGGCAGACATCTCCAGCCGCAGCGCCGTCCAGGCCGTCGCGGCCAAGGCCCAGTCGCTCGGTCCGGTGAAGGCGTTGGTGCAGGCAGCGGGCGTCTCTCCGTCCCAGGCACCGATCGAGGCCATCCTCAAGGTCGACCTCTACGGCACGGCCGTGGTGCTGGAGGAGTTCGGCAAGGTCATGGCGGATGGTGGTGCTGGCGTCGTCATCTCTTCGCAGTCCGGCTATCGTATGCCGGCCCTCACGGCCGAGCAGGATGCGATGCTGGCCACCACCTCCCCCGAAGCCCTGCTGGAGCTTGACTGGGTGAAGGGCGTGAAGGACACGCTGCGCGCCTACCAGATGTCCAAGCGCTGCAACTCGCTGAGGGTGCGGGGCGAAGCGATCCAATGGGCCAAGCGCGGCGCAAGGGTCAACTCCATCAGCCCTGGCATCATCGTCACGCCGCTGGCGCATGACGAGTTGCATGGCGAGCGTGCGGACTTCTACCAGGCCATGCTGAAGAAGATGCCGGCCGGCCGCGCTGGTACGCCCGATGAGGTTGCGGCTCTCGCTGCGCTGATCATGGGGCCGGAGGGCGGCTTCATCACCGGCAGCGACTTCCTGATCGATGGTGGTGCGACCGCCAACTTCTTCTACGGGCCCGACGCGCAGAAGAGCTGACGGACGCCGGAGCGCCAGCGGTGCCGATCACCGCTGGCGCTCTCCATTTATGAATCTAGAGGCTGTTATGGACCTGTGGCGAGTAAAGCGGCCTGTTTGAGCATGATGCAGGCGAAGGCGACGAGGTGAAG
>NZ_JANFNY010000127.1 GCF_024437745.1 Roseomonas sp. GC11
AGGAGCGAGATCTTTTCCTGAGCGTGCTGACACTCGGGGAAATTCGCCGTGGCATCGAAGGGGTACGCCCCCGAGATCCTGCGAAAGCGGCGACGCTGGAACGCTGGCTGCACGACGTCGCTGATGCCTTCGGGGCCCGCATCATCGGTGTTGATCTTGCTGTCGCCGAAGCATGGGGGCG
Source organism: Roseomonas sp. GC11 (assembly GCF_024437745.1). Lineage (GTDB taxonomy): Bacteria > Pseudomonadota > Alphaproteobacteria > Acetobacterales > Acetobacteraceae > Pseudoroseomonas. The sequence goes on from NZ_JANFNY010000127.1 coordinate 182, forward strand.
CATGTCGGCCGTGCGCTCTGTACCGGTCATCGATGCCATGCTGGCCGCCACAGCACAGGTGCACGATCTTGTTTTGGTCACCCGCAATACGGCGGATGTAAGCGGACTCGGGGTGCAGACCTTGAACCCTTTTGACGCGGCGCAGGCGTAGGAACAGCCAACGAATGCCGGACCTCGGACCAGAATGGTGGGGTACAAAACAACGCTCTGCGAGCCCACAGCGCCAGCGCCACTGCCTAAGCATCGTATCCGCCCATGAGTGACGACTCTTGGGTCGGCTTTGTTGACCTTGACCGCTCGTTTCACGAGCTTTCGGATTATGCTCGGGAAAGTGACGATGTTGATGTGTCGCAGGCTTTCCGGCGGGGGCAATCGATTACATGGTCTGATCTAAGAATGGAACGGCGGGTGGTGCTGCTCGCCGAGGCAGGCGCGGGAAAGACGGAGGAGATTCGTCACGCAGCGACGCGATGGCGCGATCGCGGCGATCACGCATTCTTCCTACGCCTTGAGCATGTCGCCGATGGCCTTGAAGCAGCGTTCGAGATCGGCGACCTGGATGACTTTGAACGTTGGAAGAATTCGCAGGACGAGGCGTGGGTCCTCCTAGACTCAGTGGACGAGGCCCGCCTACGCGGTCCGAGCGACTTCGAGCGAGCCATCCGGAAGTTTGCGACGAAGGTTCGTGGTGCGGAGGACAGGCTTCATCTCCTGATCACGAGCCGCATCTCAGCGTGGCGGCCCAAAACGGACTTGGAGTTCTGTGAGCGCCTGCTCCCGCCGCCCGCCGCGGGCCGCGTCGCCGGAGTAGCGCAGACGGACGACGTGGGGTCGAGTTCGCCACCCGACATTGCAACTGCACCTGATAAGGAAGGTGAGCGGCCGCGGTTCCGGATTGTTACCATCGACGATCTCGACTCGGCGCGCATCGCGAAGTTTGCGCTAGTTCGTGGCATCAAAAATCTCGATCCTTTCCTTGCTGCAGTCGAACGGAAGGACGCTTGGGCATACACCCGCCGGCCGCAAGATCTTGTTGAACTCATCGAATTTTGGCTCACGCACGGGCGGATCGGCAGCAGGCTCGAACTCGTCAAGAGCAGTGTGGCGCGGCGGCTAGAGGAGCGGGACCAGACCCGTGCCGAATGGCAACCGCTCGCCGCGGACCGCGTCCATGCGGCCGCTGCGCTCATCGCGGCAGCCTGCATTCTTGCGCACGAGGCCACCATTCAGGTGCCCGACGGATCCGCGAGCGGCCATGGCCTGCGGCTGGAGACCGTGCTCCCCGACTGGAATGCGCGGGAACTTGGTGCCCTTCTGGCTAGACCGCTCTTTGACGAGGCCATCTACGGCGCAGTGCGATTTCACCATCGCGAGGCGCGCGAGTACCTTGCGGCAGAGTGGTTCGGCAGCCTCCTTCGGCGCGAAACGTCGAGGACCAAGATCGAGGCTCTCTTCTTCAGAAGCCAATACGACCTCGATGTCATCACTCCGGCCCTAAGGCCGGTCCTACCCTGGCTGGCCCTACTCGACGACCGGATCCGTGATCGACTGCTTCGGGTCGCGCCAGAGGTGCTATTCGAAGGCGGCGATCCGAGCCAGCTCCCCAAGCCTACCCGCGAGAGGATTCTGCGCGCATGCTGCGAGGGCCTGGCTGCAACCAGCACGCCCCGGACGTTTGCCGATTACGCGACGGTCCAGCGCTTCGCCGCCCCCGACCTCGTGGATGCGATCAGGGAGCTTCTGCAAGTCCACGCCGATAGCGAGGAGGTTCTCTCCTTCCTCTGCCGGATGATCTGGATTGGCCCGCTCCCCGACCTTCGACTGGAGGCAAGAGCGCTTGCGTTGAGAACCGATGGGTCACAATACACTCGGGTCGTAGCCGTTCGCGCCCTCGAGGCCATCGGTGCATCCGCTGACCTGCGGGAGATCCGAAGCCAAATTCTGACCGAGGGCGTGCCCGTCGATCGGGATCTCCTTGCCGAACTCGTGACGGCGACCGTCTCCGCGGCAGACGACGTTGAATGGCTGGTCGCAGCATTGCGGGCCGCGGCCGAGCCGCAACGGCATACCGTCGACCGCCTCGTCGACGCACTCAAGGGACGGATCGAGCGCGCCTCGCTCCCGCTCCTACAGAAGCTGACCATTGCCTTCGGTGACTTCCTTGGGGAGGAGCCGCATATCGATGCGCCCTACTGCCCGGTTTCGCAGTCTTGGGCATGGCTCGCGGTACCCGCCTTTGAGGTGCTCGCCAGCCTAGCCGGCCAACGGGACACGACACTCCTCGAAGATACGGCCCTGGCACTACTCCGCCGGGTGGGGTTGGTGAGGCGTCGCCACCACGATCTGGATAAAAGCAGGTACGAATTGGGGGGGCTTGTGAAAATGTGGGATGCCCTCAATCGGAGTCTGTTCTGGCATGAGGTCGCGGCCTCCCGAGACCCGCGTCCTGGAGAGGCCACGGAGACCGTAAGGCACTTTCGAGACGTCTGGCCGAACACTGGGTTCTGGTTAATCAGCGAGAAAGACTTTGACTACTTTGTCGACCAGACGGCTACACGCCCTCTGGAAGACGACCGCGCCGTAGCTCTCACCGCCGCCCTTGCTCTCTTCAACGACGCAGGCCGCCCGGAACTATGGCCCGAACGGTTGGCCGCGGCGACCGCCGGCAATGTGCTGCTGGAAAGCACGCTCGCTGCGTTTTTCAATCCGCCACCCGAGACCGAACAGGTTCAGAAATGGCGCAAGCATGAGGCGGCGTGGAAGCGGAAGGAGGAGAAACGTCGCCTGGAAGAGGTACGCAATAGGCAGGCATGGCAGGACGGGCTGCAAAGGAACGTGGAACGCATCCGCGACCCAGGTTTCACCGATCCCTCCGCCGTGTCGCAGGACCAGTGGTACCTCTTGAATCACTTGCGGAAGGACGAAGACAGATCGGGACGCTGGACGGACGGCAACTGGGAAACGCTGATGGAGGAGTTTGGGACAGCGGTCGCCGAGGCATTCAGGGATGGTGCCAAGGGGTTCTGGCGACGGTACGACCCGCGCCCCCGCTCAGATGGAGGAACCCCGAACTCAACCCCTGCCGCGCATATCTTCGGATTGGCCGGTTTAGCTATGGAGGCTCGCGACAGCGAGACGTGGCCACAAGGATTGTCGGAAGACGAGGCAAAGCGGGCGACGCGGTATGCTGTGGGCGAGCTCAACGGCTTCCCACCGTGGTTGCCAGGTCTATTCACCGCTCATCCAGACGCTGTGCTCAGCGTCATTATGGGCGAGATTGATCACCAGGCCAGGACCGAGAAGCCCGACGAACCCTTCCACTACGTCCTCGACGACGTGGCGTGGTCGGGCATGTGGTGCTGGGACGCTTTGGGGCCCCTCGTGGTGTCCTTACTGAGCACGGTGGCCCCTCGCCGCGCGGACTCTTTGCAGAAGCTGCTGATCATCGTCCATGGCTCGACGGTGTCGGAGCAAGTCATAGCGGCCCTCGCCGCGCGCGGGATCGATGAGTGCGCCTCGATGGAGTGCCGTGCCGTGTGGTTTGCCTCGTTGATCGGTGCCGATCCGGAGCAGGGCATCCCAAAGCTTCGCGCGTATCTCGGCGGACTGAACGACCCGGCAGATCGCACCCGCTTTGCGATGCACGCAGTCACCCACCTCGTCGGTGGACGGAGGGATGGAGGGATCAAGCCTCGTCAGAACTTCATCAGCGCCAAGCATCTTGGCGACCTTTACGCGCTGATGCACGAGCACATCCGGCGGCGTGAGGACATCGACCGCATCGGTGGCGGTGTCTACTCACCGGAGCTGCGTGACGACGCACAAGATGCCCGGGAGGGTCTCCTTGGTTTACTCGACCGGATACCTGGCAAGGCGACGTTTCTTGCCCTTTCGAGGCTCGCGGATGCACATCCCGACGAGAGCCTGCGGCCATACCTCATGCAGCGCGCAAGGCGGAGAGCCGAGGCCGATGGTGACCTTTCGCCGTGGAAGGCAGCCCAGGTTCGTGAGTTCGCTGAATCCCTCGAACGCACGCCCCGCGATCACCGCGAACTGGCCGACCTCGTCCTGCTGCACTTCCTCGATCTGAAGGCCGATTTGGAAGGAGGCGACGAAAGCCTTGCCCCTGTACTCCTCAGAATCACAGAGGAGACCGAGATGCGGAACTTTCTCGCGCGGGAGCTGCGGTCGCGCGCGCGCGGACGCTACGACGTTCCGCAGGAGTCGGAACTGGCAGATGGAAAACGGCCGGACTTGCGCTTTCACGGCAACGGCTTTGACGCGCCTGTGCCCGCCGAGTTGAAGCTGGCTGACCGGTGGACAGGACCAAAGCTTCTGGAGCGGTTGGAGAACCAGCTCTGTGGGGACTACCTCAGAGACCCTCGATCCCGCCGCGGCTTATTCGTGCTTGTACACAACGGGACCGAGAAGGCTTGGACTGTGGCGGATGGGAACCGCGTCGACTTCGATGGCCTTGTTGAAGCGCTGACGGCCCGATGGCGGCTAATCGCTCCAAGCTTTCCAGAGGTCGATGATGTGCAGGTGGTGGGCATCAACCTTCCGCTGCGCGCTCGGCCGTCGAGCAACGGCGCCCTTGCAACGGGGCCAAAGAGCAGGAAAGGTGGCACGAACGGGTCGGTCCAGAAGTGAGAACAGAGAGTTCAGCTCGCGATGAGTGTGGGGAGACTGTCAGGAATTTATGGGATGGCCCGCCCCTCTTCCCTGCCGCGGTACGCTGGCAGGGCAAGCTGAGGGACGGGAGCTGGTTCGATGCAGATCGCGGTTCTGGGGATTGACCTGGGCAAGAACAGCTGCAGCGTGATGGGGCTCGACGCCAGTGGGCGGGTGGTCCTGCGACGGCGGCTGCAGCGGGAGGGTGTCGTCAAGCTGGCGGCAGGCCTGCCGAGCTGCGTGACGGCGATGGAGGCCTGCTGCGGAACGCATCACCTCGGCCGTAGGCTGCGCGACCAGGGCCACCAGGCCCGGCTGATGTCGCCGGAGTAGGTGCGCCCCTAGCCAATCCGATAGGTCGAAGACTCCTGGTTGCCCCGCCATCGCTACCTCCGCCCGCATCGCCACGCCAGTGAATCAGCAACGGGAAGCCAGCGCGAGAGGTTTCTGGAGACGTCCAGCTGTTAGCAAGCTGATGTCATGAAATATAAATTTGAATGCATATTCCAAATGTAATTCGCGCACTCATTTTGATAATTTTTAATCCCCGCCAATCTACCTACATTTAAAATAAAATCTCCCTCTAATTTATTATTTTCATTGTAAATGAAATATTGAAAGTTGTTGTATCCTGCAAAACCTTGCTCGCTGATCATTTGAACACAAATACGCGATAATAAATCGCATTTGCCCGATTTAACAAAATCTAAAACCATCTCATAATTGACGCGTATGTAGATTTTTTGCAGAATTTCTGTTGCAGAATTCGAAATGCCAACAATAACCGCGAAAGGCAAAAATAATATTAGTATTTTATTTTTTAATTTATAGAAAAAAATCACCAATAAACAAAAATAAAAAATCCCAAACACAAAAGAAGTTAAATTAATTAAAAATTCATGAGATGGAATTACCTGCAATGAATTCATGGGAAAAATAATCATAGTTGAAAATATAATAAAAAAATACGCAAAAATTCTACTTGTTGTTTTTTGGAAAAAATTCGTGATTCGGATTTTTTTATTCATTATAAATCTCCGTATTGAATTTTTTTCCAAGAAAGCCCACTTTTGCACCCCAAAAAAACAGAATGCCATTCTCCGGCTTGAACAAGCTTGTCATGTATTCCATCCTCGGTCACCCGTTCATGCTCAACCGTGATAATGCAATCCGCCTCACGCACCGCCGCCAAGCGATGCGCAATGATCAGCACCGTCCGCCCACGTGCCATGGCGCGCATATTCTCCTGCACGATGCGCTCGCTTTCATCATCCAGTGCGCTTGTTGCCTCGCCGCCCGAGAGGGTTGAACCCCACTTCCCGATCTCCGTGTTATAGCCATGCGGCAACTCCAGGGTGAACTCATGCGCCCCGGCAAGGCGTGCCACCCGAGCTATCGCCTCGAGAGGTAACTCCATGCCTGCTGAACAATCGGCTGCACGCCCCGATCGAGCCCCCAAACTGCAGCCTGCCAGACCCGCGATCAGCACCCATAGGCCGAACATCAAGACTGAGGGCATCGCGCGCGACCTTGCCGCCGCTCCAGGACCCTCCAGCCGCATTCCCTCTTTCAAGGGCGCGCGCCGGCCGCTGCCGGCGCAGCGGCGAATGACATTACGAAATCAGCCACAGTCCGCGCGATCTCCCAACGTTGGTCGATCAGGCCCCCCGGTATGCCTATCTGGATGCGCGCCGGTGCGATGGACGGCGCATGAACCGAGCAGGAGCCGGGCCCGCGAATCAGCGGCGCGGCAGCACGTCCGCCTCGGCCCTCGCCGGGCGCCTCGAACCAGGTGCAGAGAATTCGGGCGTCACCGTAATATGCCTCGCCTGCGCCGTAGCCGGGCTCCGGACGGTAGCGCCAGGGGTCCACGGCATCGGCCGGGATGGAAGTGGGAATGATCTCCACGGGGATGAGATAGGTGCAGCCTTCCACGTCCTCGCCGGGCGTGTCGCACAGAGGAGGCTTTGGCGGCAGCATATCGCCGAGGCCTGGCCAGCGCACCCTGAGAGCGGCAGTATCCGTGTCGCGCCGGTCACTGATGGGGACGTTGTTCCAATAGCCCGGTCTCATGTAGCGCAGTGGAATGGCAAAGCGTTGCCCAGCAACGCGGATCGGAACCCGAAGATCAGGAAACTCCGGACCGCGCCTTTTGCCTACAAAATACATTTCAGTAGTGCATACAAAAAGGGTTACGATCCGATCGCGACCCACGAAATTTCGTATATTGACAAGAATCTGCTCTGGCGGAACGCCGAGCCCTTCGATGTGTGCTTTGATGCGGTCCGCAAAGCTGCGCGCCTGGGTGCGGTCGTCCGGGGGCATCAGCCGCGTGTTGATGGAGATGCTGTCCGAGCCGAGTGCACGCATCTGGCGCACGGCAGCGGCGATGAAGCCCTCATCGGCCGCTTGAAAGGCTCCATCGTGGAGTTCGACATCGCTCGTGAAGTCGCAGCGCGACTCCTGGCTTGGCGGCGGCATAAGGGGGCCGGCAGCATCCGTGGTTCTGCCACAGCCAGCGAGGGCCAGCGCTACCAATCCCAGGGATAACAGGCTCAGCCAATCCCGGCCCCAAGCACTGAAAAAACAGCTCATCTTCAAGTGCCCCTGCCATGCTGCGTCATACCAATCCATTTCTCTTCTGGACCAGGGCATTATTGGCGATGCTGAGACCATCAGAAATCTTGTGTAAAGCGGGGCGGTTGCACATGATCAGACCATGGCCCGGGTGAAGCGCTCGCCGAAAAGGACGGCGAACTGCGCCTTGGCCATGGCCCATTCCCGCGGCGGCATGGTCCACTCCTTCTCGGCCCGGTTCAAGACCAGAAAGAGCAGTTTCAGCGCTGCCGCCTGCCGCAGCAAGCCCTGCCTTCCCCTCCCCTCACCCCACCCGCCGCTCCGTCACCTGCACCGAGAGCGTCACCGGGACGAGATCGAAGGTGGCGCTGGGAGACATGTTGCGCGCCATCACCCGCACCGTGTTGTTGGTCCAGGCCGCCGCATCGAGTTCGATGAACCGCGTCGATGACACCAGCGCCGCCTGCACCAGATCGCCCTGCCGCGCGCCGGGAAGCGTCACGTCGAGCAGGCTGGTGGCACCCGGCGCCAGGCTCGGCAGGTCCCAGGGGATTTCGGCCACTAACTCCCGCTGCCCCACCGGCAGTGCCGGCGTGCCGCAGAGCAGTGCCGGCGCGTGCTCCGGCAGACCGTAAAGCCGCAGCGCCTCGATCTCGATCGGCCCGTCAAAGCCAACAAGGCCAATCTGCGCCGCGGCCACAGCTTCCGCCACGCGCACCGTCATCCGCCGGTTCAGCGAAGCATCGGCCATCGCCGCGCCGCCCGTCCAGCTTTTCGACGGGATGTTCCAGACGGGCGTGGTCAGCGAGGCCAGCACATCTCCGGCGATATTCTCCCGCACACTGCCATCGGCATTGAAGGTGCGGAGAAACAGCCGCCCGCCATCGGCACCGCCGGCGAGGCTATGCACCAGCGCGAATTCCTTCGCCGCCTGGGTGTCCAGCACAAAGGCTAGGCCGCGATTGGCGTCGAGCAGCAGGCCACGGCTGGTGGCCGCGAGGCCCGTGGCGCCATTGAGCGAGAGCCCCGCCAGGGTGGTCTCTGTGGTGGTGGAGAGGGAGATGGTGGCCAGCCCCTCCACGCCGATCTCCGTGCTGCTCTGCCGGAAGGCCGCGGCCCGGACATTCGGCACCGCCCCCAGCAGCCGCAGATGCCGCGAGGCCGGCGCGCGATGCCGGTTGAGCACCGTGTTACCGCAGCGCGTCGCCGTGGCGTCATAGAGGATGTCGTGCCGATAGCTGTTCGACCACGCCACCTCGTATTCGCAGTCCTGCGCTGAGGCCGTGTGCCGCGCCACCCAGTTCGAGCAGCCCTCCAGCCGCAGGTT
>NZ_JANFNY010000128.1 GCF_024437745.1 Roseomonas sp. GC11
GGCTGGGCGTGGTGGACGACGCCGCCTTCGCCACCGCCCGCGCCAGCCGCCTCAGCCGCGCCGGGCGCTCGCCGCGCGCCATCCGCGCCCATCTCGCCGCCCGGGGTGTGCCCGCCGCCACCGCCGAGGGCGTGCTGGAGGAAAACCCGCCCGACGTGCTGGCCTCCGCCCTGGCGCAGCTGCGCCGGCGCCGCGCCGGCCCCTTCGGCCCGCAGCCCATGCCGCCCGAGGCGCGGCTGAAGGCGCTCGCCGCCCTCGCCCGCGCCGGCTTCCCGCATGACGTGGCGGAACGCGCCCTCGCCCTCTCCCCCGACGAGGCGGAAGACCGCCTGCTGGAGTTCCGCCGTGGCTGACACCGCCCCCGCCCCCATCGTGCCGGGGGCGCCCAAGGGCCCGGTGGTGTTCACCCGCGCCGGGGTCTGGCGCGGCGCGCGCGTGGCCCTGCCGCTGTGGATCGGGCTGCTGCCCTTCGGGCTGGTCGTCGGTGTCATCTCCGCCGGCAAGGGGCTGTCCCTGGCCGAGACGATGCTGATGTCGATGATCGTCTATGCCGGCGCGGCGCAGCTTCTCGCCCTGGAACTCTGGGCGGACCCGGCGCCCGTCCTGGCCGCCATCCTGGCGGCGGCGGTGGTGAATATCCGCCTGGCACCGATGGGCGCGGCCCTCGCCCCCTGGCTGGACCGGCTGCGCGGCCTGCGCCTCTGGGGCACGCTCGCCACGCTGGTGGACCATTCCTTCGCCCTGGGCGTGGCGGAGCAGCGGGCGGGCGGGCGCGATGCCGGCTTCCTGCTGGGCATCGGCGTCTCGCTCTGGCTGGGCTGGCAGGTGGCGACGCTGGGCGGGCATGTGCTGGGCGGCGCCGTGGCGCTGCCGCCGGGGCACCCGCTCTTCTTCGCCGGCATCGCCGCCTTCACCGGGCTGCTCGTGCCGCTCTGGCGCGGCGCGCGGCGCGACCTGCTGCCCTGGGCCATGGCCGCCGCCATCGCCGTGGCGGCGCAGCGCCTGCACTGGCCGCCCCCCCTGCCCCTGATGCTGGGTGCCCTGGGCGGCGCCGCCCTCGCCGCCTGGATGGAAGGACGCAAGACGCCATGAGGCCCGATGTCCTGGCCGCCATCCTCGGCATGGCCGCCGTCACCTATCTCTGCCGCGCCGGGGGCTATGCCGTGCTGCGCGCCGTGCGCCCGCCGCCCTTCGTCGAGGCCATGCTGCGCAACCTGCCGGGGCCGATCTTCACCGCCTATGTCGCCCTGGCGCTGGACCGCATCGGCTGGCCCGGTGTCGCCGGCAGCGCCGCCGTCATCCTCGTCCAGCGCGCCACCGGCAACCTCAGCGCCTCGATCATCACCGGGGTCGCGGCGGTCTGGGCGGCGCAGTTGGTATTCTGAAGATTTTCTTTTTCTGAAGAAAAAGAAACAAAAAGACTTTTTCAGTTTGGCGTCCCGCCTCACCTCCAAGGCGGGACGCCATCTGAAAAAAGTTTTTTGGTTCTTTTTTTCAAAAAAGAACAGTTACCCTTAACTAAACTGCCCCATGCGCCTCGACATAGAGCGCATAGACCGAGTGGCTGGCGGTCATATAGAGCCGGTTGTTCTTCGGCCCGCCGAAGGTCAGGTTGGCGCAGCGCTCCGGCAGGCGGATGAAGCCGATCGGCTTGCCCTGCGGGTTGAACACCATCACCCCGTCCAGGTCTTCCGGCTGGCCGCGCAGGTCATAGACCGTGCGCCCGCCCACCTGCCGCGGCTCAGGCTGAAGCGCGCCATTGCTGCCCCAGCCGCACCAGAGATTGCCATCGCGGTCCACGCGGAAACCATCCAGCGCGCCCTGGTCCGCCGCGTCGATCAGCTTGGTCTTGTTGCTGACGCTGCCATCGGCCGCCACATCGTAGCTCCAGATGCTGCGGTTGGGCGTGCCGCGCCACTCCACCACATAGAGCTTGCGCTCATCCGGGGAGAAGGCCAGGCCATTCGGGTTGACGAGGTCGGTGATGACCGCCTTCAGCGTCCCGTCCGGGGCGATGCGGTAGACATTGGTGGTGGCCTGCTCCGGCCGGGCGCGGCTGCCCTCCCACTCGCCATTGATGCCGAAGATGGGGTCGGTGAACCACACCGTGTCGTCCGAGCGCACCACGATGTCGTTGGGCGCGTTCAGCCGCTTGCCCTCATAGCTGTCGGCCAGGATGGTCAGGGTGCCATCCTTCTCGGTGCGGACGACGCGGCGCGTCACCGAATGCTCGCAGGTGATGAGCCGGCCCTGCCGGTCCCGCGTGTTGCCATTGGCGTAGTTGGCCGGGCCGCGGAAGACGCTGAGCGCGCCGCTGCGCTCGTCATACTTCATGATGCGGTTGTTCGGGATGTCGCTGAACAGCAGGTAGCCGCCCTCAGGGAAATAGGCCGGCCCCTCCGCCCAGCGGAAGCCCGTCGCCACCTGCTCCACCGTGCTGCTGTAGATGCGGTAGCGCGCGAAGCTCGGGTCCAGCACCTGCACCGCCGGGTCCGGGTAGCGCTGGTTGGGCGTGAAGGGGAAGGACTGCGCCATCGCCTCCCCCATGGCGCCCGCCGCCGCGCCACCGGCCAGGAGGCCGCCGCTGGCCGCCAGAAATCCGCGCCTGCTGATGCTCATCCGGATGTCCCCTCTCCGCCTGGGCGGTCCTGCCGCCCGGCCCGTCTGTGCGGGCCTTGAGGCCGCCAATGGCCTCGTTACGGCCGCGGACGCTGGCACCGCTGGCATGGGGCTGTCAATTCATCAGACAAGCCGACAACCAAAAAGACGCCGCGCCGGAGGCCGGCGGGGCGGCGCTACATCCAGCCCTGCACCGCCGCGAAAAGCCGCGCGGCGGGCGGCCAGTAGGCCACCACCGCCTCCCGCCATTCCCACAGCGCGGCGAGGCCGCCGCCCAGCACCACCAGCGAGGCCAGCCAGGCCAGCGCCACACCCAGGGCCGAAGCCGGAGCGGGGCCGGGCGGCACGCTGAGCGGCGGCGGCGGCGCCATCACGGCGGGCGCCTGGCGGATCAAGATGGTCAGGGTGGAAATGCCCCGCCCCTCCTCCAGGGGGCCACCCTCCTCCGGCACCCCGGCGGAGGGGCGCAGCGGCGGCATCCCCCCCGATGGCGCCGGGGGCGGGGTGGCACTGGCGCGCATGTCCTGCGCCACCGCCGCCTGCTCGGCCGGCGTCAGCACGCGCGGCGGGGCGGGCAGCGGCACCCAGCCATGGCCGCAGCGCACGCAGCGGACCAGCCGGCCAGGGACGACCAGCGACTCCGCCACTTCATAGGCGGCCGCGCAATCGGGGCATTCGAGACGCATGCCCGCGCTATGCCGGGGCCTCGCGCTGCCTGCAACCCTTCGTTAACGCTGGCGGGTGGCGGCGCGGCGCCGGGCGTGGCATGTGCTGCCCCATGGTGCGCTTCACCGCGGTCGGCCTGCGTTATCCCTCGCCCGATGGGCGGCCGGGACCCGAGGCCCTGGCCGACCTGACCTTCACCCTGCCCGAGGGCAGCTTCACCTGGCTGCTGGGTGCCTCGGGCGCCGGCAAATCCTCGCTGCTGCGGCTGATGCATCTCGCCCAGATGCCGACGCGGGGCGAGATGGAGGTGCTTGGCACCCTCATCCGGCCGGAGCGGCGGGGCAGCCTGCCGGCGCTGCGCCGGCGCATCGGCGTGGTGTTCCAGGATTTCCGCCTGCTGCCTTACCTCTCCGCCTACGACAATGTGGCGCTGCCGCTGCGCCTCGCCGGGCGCTCCGAGTCCAGCCTGCGGCCGGATGTGACGGAGATGCTCCGCTGGGTCGGGCTGCAGGGCAAGGAGGGCGCCCTGCCGCAACAGCTTTCGGGCGGCGAGCAGCAGCGCGTGGCCATTGCCCGCGCCGTCGTCACCCGCCCGGCCCTGCTGGTGGCGGATGAGCCGACGGGCAATCTCGACTCGCACCAGGCGCGGCGCCTGCTGGCGCTGCTGACGCAGATGAACCGCCTGGGCACCACCGTGGTGGTCGCCACCCACAGCGAGGAGCTGGTCCGCCAGTTCCCCGCCCCCGCGCTGCGCCTGGACCAGGGCCGGGTGGCGCATCATGGGTGAGAGCCGCCCCCGCCCTGGCTCCCCTCATGGCCCCTCTCATACCGAGGCGCGGCGTGGCCCGCGCTATGCGCGCGATCCGCTCGGGCTGCGGCGGGCGCTGTCGGACCGGCTGCTGCCGGCGCTGGTGGCGGCCATGGCGCTGCTGGCGGCGCTGGCCCTGGCCGGCAGCCGGGGGGCGGAGGCGCTGCGCGAGCGCTGGCAGCAGGGCGCCGCCGCGGCGGTGACCGTGCAGCTGCCGCCCGAGCAATCCGGCCGCATGGAGGAGGCCCTGGCCCTGCTGCGCGGCCTGCCCGAGGTGGCGGAGGCGCGGGCGGTGGACCAGGAGCGCCTGCGCGCCCTGCTCCGCCCCTGGCTGGGCGAGGTGCCCACCCTGCCCCTGCCGGCGGTGGTGGAGCTCAGGCTGCACAGCCTCTCCACCGACCCCGCCCCGGTGGCGCAGCGCCTGGCCGAGGCCATTCCCGGCGCCGAGCTGGAGGCGCATGGCCTCTGGGTCGCGCGGCTGGCGGCGCTGGCGCGCAGCGTGCAGGGCGTGGCGCTGGCGGTGCTGGCGCTGGTGGTGGTGGTGGCCGTGGCGGTGGTGGCGGTGGCCACCCGCGCCGGCCTCGCCGCCCGGCGCCAGGCCATCGAGATCCTGCACGACCTTGGCGCCACCCAGGGCGACATCGCCGGCCGCTTCGCCCGCCGCATCGGCCTGCTGGCCGCCGGCGGGGCGCTGGCCGGGGCGGCGCTGGCGGTGCCGGCGCTGGCCGCGCTCTCCAGCATCGCAGCGCCCCTGGCGGGCGGGCAGGTGGCGCCGTGGTCCACCCTGCCCTGGCTCGACCTCGCCCTGCTGCCGCCCTGTGCCGGGCTGATCGGCTGGGCCACGGCGCAGCTCAGCGTCCGGCGCTGGCTGCGGCGCCTGCCATGAGCCCGGCGGCCAGAAGCAGGGCCACCGGAAGCATGACCACCGGGAGCATGGCCACCGGGAGCATGGCCACCGGGAGCATGGCCACCGGCCACCGGCCCGCCGGCAGGCTGCCCGATGGCAGCCGCCGCCACCGCGGCTGGAGCCGCCTCTGGCTGCTGCCCGCGCTGCTGGCCCTGCTGCTGGTGGGCGGCTTCGCCCTCTTCACCGGGCAGAGCCGCGCCAAGCCCGAGCGCCCGCTGCGGCTGACGGACGGCATCGCCGTGCTCACCGGCGGGCCGCAGCGCGTCGAGGAAGGGCTGCGCCTGCTGGCCGCCGGGCAGGCGCGGGCGCTGGTCATCTCCGGTGTCGGCACCCGGCCGACGCTGGACGACCTCGCCCGCCGCGCCGGCCTGCCCGACCCCCTGCCCCCCGGCTTCGCCGCCCGCGTCACCCTGGGGCGCGAGGCCACCAGCACCCGCGGCAATGGCCAGGAGGTTGCGGAATGGGCGCGGGCGCGGCAGATCCGCAGCCTGCGCGTCGTCACCGCCGCCTTCCATATGCCCCGCTCCCTGCTGGAGCTGCGCCGCACCCTGCCCGGGGTGGAGCTGGTGCCGCATCCCGTGCAGGTGGAGGGGCCGCGCACCGCCCTGCTGCTGCGCGAATATGGAAAGCTGCTCGGGGCGATGCTCGGCCTGTCCGCCCTGAAACCGGAGAAACCTCCCCAGTGACGGCCTTCGTGACGTTCCTGCGTTCGGCGCTGTTCAACGCGCTGTTCTTTGTGCTGACCGCGCTGTGCTGCGTGCTGGGCATGCTGCTGCTGCCCTTCCCGCGCCGCTATGTGCGGCGCTGGGTGCAGGGCTGGGCGCGGCTGATCCTCTGGCTGCTGCGCGTGCTCTGCGGCATCGGCCTGCGCGTGACGGGGCGCGAGCACCTGCCCCCCGGCCCCGTGGTGATCGCCGCCAAGCACCAATCCGCCTATGACACCGTCGTCTGGCTCGCCCTGCTGCCCGAGCCGGTCTATGTGCTGAAGAAGGAGCTGACGCGCATCCCCGCCTGGGGGCAGCTCGCCAGGCATTTCGGCGCCATCGCCGTGGACCGCAAGGGCGGCGCCACCGCGCTGAAGCGCATGGTGCGCGAGGCCGCCGCCGCCCTCACCGCCGGCGATCAGGTCGTCATCTTCCCCGAGGGCACCCGCACCCTGCCCGGCCAGCGCGTGGCCTACCAGCCCGGCATCGTCGCCCTGGCGGCGGCCAGCCCCGCGCCTGTCCTGCCGGTGGCCACCGATAGCGGGCTGCACTGGGGGCGCGGCGCCTTCGCCAGCAAGCAGCCGGGCGACATCACCGTGGCCATCCTGCCGCCCCTCCCGCCCGGCCTGCCGCGGGCCGCCCTGCTGCGCCATCTGGAGGACGGCATCGAGGCGGAGACGGACCGCCTGGTGCGCGCCGGGGGCGGGCCTGCCCTGCATCCCCCGCTTGTGGATAATTCTGTGGGATAATTGGCCGGAAGCCCTCCCGCCCCCTGTCAGCAAGGGGCTCCAAGCCTCTGCGGGCATTGTTTTTCCACTGTCACGCCTTTGCCACACCCGGGCTTGACAGCCACTCAACCTATTGATTTTCCGAAGAACCACAAAGAGCGCCCAACCGGGCGCTCTATTCCGCTTGCCTGTGTCCGCGCCGCCGCGCGGCAGCCTGGGGATTTCCTGTGGATAAGCCTGCGGAAAACGCGTGCAGGCCCCTCAAAGGCGCGGGTCGAATCGGCCGCGCTCCCCCTCGGGTGCCGCCTCGCCACCCCCTGCGGGCAGCAGCGCCGCGATGCGGTCCAGCCCCGCATCCCGCACCCCGAGGGCACGCAGCCCGGCCAGGGTGTTCAGCAGGTAGTCGCGGTTCGGCCCCATGCAGCCCACCCCGGCGGCGATGGTGCGCGCCGCCTGCTCCGGTGCCAGGGCGCGGCAATAGGAGGGCATCGCCCGCGCCGCGATGAAGGCCACCGCCCGCTTCTCCCCACCCCCTTCGAGCAGCCGCACCCGCACCATCCGCCGCTCATAGATGCCGCCGATCATCTCCCGCGCGTCGAGATAGGCCAGCACCTCAGGCGCCGTGGCGGCGGGGACGCGGAAGGCCACGCCCCGGCAGGCGCCGCCCCGGTCCAGCCCCAGCACCAGCCCCGGCCGCTCCACCGTGCCGCGGTGGTGGGTGGACCAGACGCAGAAGCGCCGGTGGAAGCCGCGCAGCAGCGCCGGGTGCCGCCCGGCATGGCCGAAGCCCGGCTTCCAGATCAGCGAGCCATAGCCGAAGACATAGAGCGACCCATCCGGATCGAGCAGGGCCTGGGGCGGCGGGTCGGGCAGGGTCATGGCGGGGCAACGGGGCGGGGCAACGGGGCGGGGCGGGGCGGGGCGGGAGAAAGAGGGGGCGCCGGCCAGGGCCGCGTTTCCCCCTCCGGGGGATCGGGCCTATACCGCCCGGCGTGATGACCGCAAAGACGCCCAAGGGCGCCTCGCCCCGCCGCCTGCCCCGCCTGCTGCGCGGCGCCGCCCTGCTGCTGGGGCTGCTGGCCGCCGGCCATGCGCTGGCCTGGACCCTGATCACCCGCAAGATGGAAGCGCGCTTCCTCGGCTGGGCGGAAGCCCGCCGCGCCCAGGGCTGGGAGGTGGCGCATGGCCCGCCCCGCCGGGGCGGCTGGCCCTTCGCCGCCACGCTGGAACTGCCGGGCTGGCGGCTGGCCCTGCCGCAGGGGCCGGTCCTGCAGGGCGAGGCCCTGCGCCTCTCCCTCTCGCCCGGGCATTGGGACCGGCTGCTGCTCTGCCTGGAAGGGGCGCAGAACCTGCGGATCGGCACGGCGGAGTTGCCCTTCCGCGCCCATGCCCTGGTGGCATCGCTGCCCCTGCTCGGCCAGGGCGATGTGCCCCTGCGCGGGGAGGCGCTGCAACTCGGCCCGCCCTCCGGCGCGGTTTCCATCGCCAGGCTGGAGGGCACGCTGGAGGGGGTGGAAGCGGCGCGGCGGCTGCGGCTGGCGCTGCGCGGCATCGCCCTGCCCGTGGCCACGCCGATGGGGCCCGAGATCGCGGCGGCGACGCTGGATGCGGCCCTGAACGGGCCCGTGCCGCCCCCGGCCCCGCTGGCGCAGCGCGCCGCCGCCTGGCGCGATGCCGGCGGGGCGCTGGAACTGCGCGGGCTGACGCTGCAATGGGGCGGCGCCACCGCCAGCCTCGCCGCCACCCTGGGGCTGGATGCGGCGCTACAGCCCGCCGGCAGCGGCACGCTGCGGCTGGCCGGGGCGGAGCATGTGCTGGATGCGCTGGTGCAGGCCGGGGTGGTGCCACAGCGCAACGCCGCCCTGGCGCGCGGCCTGCTGCCGCTGATGCAGCGCCCGGATCCGGCCGGCGGGCCGCCCGTGCTGGAAGTGCCGGTGGCCCTGGAAAACCGCGGCCTCTCCGTGGCGCGGCTGAACCTCGGGAGGGTGCCGGCGGTCGAGTGGGAATAAAAGGCTGGCCTGGGGGGGGGGGGGGGGGGGGGGGGGGGGGGGGGGGGGGGGGGGGGGGGGGGGGGGGGGGGGGGGGGGGGGGGGGGG
>NZ_JANFNY010000129.1 GCF_024437745.1 Roseomonas sp. GC11
GGCTGGCCCCGGTGGGTCTGAGAGTCCGGGGCCAACCGGGGCCGACCGGGGCCAGCCCCACCCCCCCCTTTTTGGGTCCTCCCCGAGGGGGCGGGGTCCTGCGGTGGGCCAGAGCGCCCGGTTATCCGCTCAACCATCTGCGGGGGGCCTTACTGTTGTTGTTCTTTTTTTTCAATAGCTTACGAGAGTGTTGGCCTGGGTGTTGGTTCGGCTTGCGGCTGCTGCATCCAGGGCGCCGGGCGCCCCTGGCGGGGGCGCCATGCCAGTGGGCAGCGCGGCGCGAAGGGCGCGGCGGCCTGCGCGCGGGCGCAGTTTTCGGGGTCGAAAAAACAGCCCTGGCAGGGCAAAGGCGCCCCTTTCGGGGCCTTTTTGGCGGTGTCCTGCATCGGCGACCCTCATAGCTTAAGCGCAACAATTGCCTGCCCCGCCGGGCGCGGCAAGGGCTCGACTCCCGCGCCCTGTTGGCCCACGAATTGACGACAACCAATTTTGTTGGGCGCGATGAATCTCTATTCGTTGGCCGAGGCGGCGCGCCTAACCGGCCTCTCCGTTGAGGCGCTCCGGCTGCGGATCAAGCGCGGCAAACTGGCTTCTGAGCTTGGGAATGACGGGCGCCCGCGCGTGCTCCTGACCTCGGCGGAGCTCGAAGTATTGCGCGAGCGTTCCAACCAAGAAAAACCCACATTGGAACGACAAGAGCAACACTCGTCCCACGATGGCAGGGCGTTGGCCGAGCTTGTTGGCCTGCTGCGCGAGCGGCTGGACGCCGCCCCGGCGGAGGAGTTGGCGCGGCTGCGCGAGGCGCTGGCCCATGCCAGGGGGCGGGCGGAGGCGGAGGCCGGGCTCCTGCGCGAGGCGCTGGACGCGGCGCGGCTGCGCGCCGATCTGGCCGAGCGGGAGCGCGAGGGGCTGCGCCAGCGGGCGGCGCAGGCGGAGGCGGAACTCCGGGCGATGCAGGCGGGGGCGCAGGCGAGCGCGGCGGCGCTGCGCGAGGCCGAGGCCGGCCGGCAGGCGGCGGCGGCGGAGGCCGAGGCGGCACGGGGCGCGCTGGCGGCGGCGCGGGCCGGCGGGCGGCTGGCGCGGGCATGGCGGGCTCTTATTGGGTAATATTAGGTTATAATAACCTGTGGAGCAGGCCTCCCCTGTAGAATAAATAAATGTCTCCAGCAGGAGACGATCATGAAATACTTTGTCAAAAGTATCCTAGATATGTTGATTGATTTTGTTTTTTGTTGGGTTACTCATAAATTGATTGAATATTTTTGGGAATTTTATTCAATTTTTCAAAAAATATGGTTTTATTTCTTCTTTTAGAAGAGGGGCATGGCCTCTCCGCTTCTGCTACGGCCGGAGGGTTTCGTTTTTCCATAACGCCGCTTATGCCGTGGCTCGGGAAGTCAATTTCCAGTCCTCGGCAAGTCTCTGCGCGCCCCTGGCGCCCGCGCCGCCGCCGATACTTGGAAACCGACAGTCAAAACCGCGCGCCAGGCTGCCACCTGGCGGAGGCGAATACTTGCCGCAGGGGGCGGCGCTTCTCGCACTTTTCGACCGGTGCGGGCCACCCCGCCGGCCGCGCATGGTCGCGCCCATGACCGATTCTTCTCCCCCTCTCCCCCCTGAGCTTCACCCCGGCGGGGAAGCTTCCCCGGCCTTCCAGGCCACCATTGCCATCGTCGCCGAGCCTGCCGCGCAGGCGGGGGAGCTCCGCCTCCTCCCCTACGGATTCGGCCTCCTCGGCGGCGGGCTGGTCGCCAGCGCAACCATGCCCCGCGAGGCCGCGCTTGCCCTAGCCGGGCACCTCGACACGGCGGAGCCGCACCACGGCGAGGCGGCGCTTTTCGGGGGGGAGGTTGAGCCCGATCTGCACGGCCTGGTGGTCAATCGGCGCGGCCTGACGCTGGTAGGCGGGGGGTGGGCGTTGATGGTCGATCCGATGCCGCTCGACTGGCGGCGGCGGCTGGCCGCGCATCTGCGCGGCTATGCCGCCTTCACGTTCGGGGAGGGGGCTGGCGCGGGGGGAGGATGGCGGGGCGCCTCGCCCTCCCTGGGCTTCACGGGGGACCTGCGGCGGCTGCTAGGCCGGGAGTAGGGGCCACTTCTCCGAGTTTGCTACCGGTGCTCCGCGCGAGGGGCGCCGCCAGGATTGGCGGCATGAACAAGCCCGACGCGCCGGTTTCCGGCCCCACCCTCGGCCTGCCCTCGCCCGTGATGGCGGCCTATCCCGCGCCGCCCGAGGTCAGCCGTTTCGTGCTCGCCACCGACGGCATCATCCTGACCCACGGCGGGGTCTCCATCGAGCTCTACCTTTCGCCTGAGCAGCTCGACGGCCTCGGCAATGCCTTCGTGAGCCTCGCGCGCCAGCTTGGGGCGGACACGACCGCGAGCCGGGCTATGTTCGAGAACGTGGCAACGGCCGTCTATGTCTGAGGGCGCCCGCCCGGCCGTGCGGGGGCTGCCCTCCGGCGTGGAGGGCATCCAGCGCCGCACCGCCGCCTTCTCCCGCGCCACGCTCGACGCGCAGGCGCGCACGGTGGAACTCGCCTTCTCCTCCGAAGCCCCCGTTGAGCGTTTTTGGGGGGTGGAAATCCTCGGTCATGACGCGGCCGAGGTGGAAACCGACTTCATCAGCAGCGGCACGGCGCCGCTGCTAATGGACCACAACGCCCGCGATGTGGTGGGCGTGGTGGAGACTGTGACCCTCAGCCCGGATCGGAAGATGCGGGCGCGGGTGCGCTTTGGAAAAAGCGCGCGCGCTGAGGAAGTCATGCAAGACGTTGCCGACGGTATCCGCGCGAACGTGTCGGTTGGCTATGAGCTCCTTGACCTCAGCCTGATCTCTGAGGAGCGGGGCAAGCCGCCGGTCTATCGGTGCCGCTGGCGACCCGTTGAGGTCTCGCTTGTCGCGATCCCCGCCGACCCGACCGTTGGCGTGGGCCGCTCGAGCGCGGCGCCTCTCTCCGCACAAACAGGCAGGAAAATGGACATTTCTGGCGCGGCCTCGGGCCGCGACGCCGCTGCAATCGCCGAGCTCGCCGAGCTCGTCGGCCGGCCCGATTGGGGAACCGAGGCCATCCGCTCGGGCTGGTCCCTCGAGCAGTCCCGGCGAGAATTCATCGCCCGGCGCGGTGAAGCGCGGCCGCTCTCCCTGCCGCCCACCAACATCGGCCTTGATGAAGGGATGACGCGCGAGCTCCGCCGCTATTCGCTGGTGCGAGTGCTGCGCGCCCTCGCCGACCCGCAGCACATGCGCGAGGCCGGGTTTGAACTCGAAGTGTCGCGGGAGCTCCAGCGCCAGCATGGCGACCGCTCCGGGTTCATGGTGCCGCTGGCGCTGCCGCCGCAGGCGGAGAGGATGGGCGGAGACGGCCGAGTTGTCGTTTCGGTCGGCGGACGCGCCCTGACCTATAGCAACAGCGGCAACGGCGTGCTGGTGCAAACCGATGTGCTCGCCTCGGATTTCATCGATCTGATCCGCGCGCGTTCCTATGTGATGGCGCTGGGGGCGCGCACCCTCACCGGTCTGGTGGGCAATGTCGTGGTGCCCCGCCAGGGCGGCACCGCGTCCATCGGCTGGATCGCCGGCGACGGGTCGGATTCGCTGCCGACCTCGGACCCTGCCTTCTCCGGCGTCGCCATGTCTCCCAAAACGGCGGGGGCCATCACGACATTCTCGCACCGCCTGATGGTTCAGTCCTCCATGGACATTGAATCCCTTGTCCGGGCGGATCTGGCGGCGGCGGTGGCTGCGGAGATTGATCGCGTGGCGGTCAACGGCACAGGCGCCGGCAATCAGCCGCGCGGCGTGCTACAGGCGGTTGGTATTGGCGCCGCCACATTCCCGACCGGCCAGAGCCCGGATTTTACGAAAATTCTCGCGCTGGAAACGCTGGCTGATGGCGCCGACATGGAGGCGCGAGCCTACCTCACCTCCCCCACGATGCGCGGGCGCTACAAGGCGACGCCGGTAACGACCGGCGTCGCGCCGATGATCTGGACGACGCCGGACAACGGGGCGCTGCCGGGCGAGGGGCGGATGAACGGCTATCGGGCGCTCGCCACCACCCAAGTGCCCACCCAGACCACGATTTTCGGGAACTGGTCCGACCTGATGGTTGGCATGTGGGGCGCTATCGCGCTCGACGTTGACCGCGGCGGGGCCAATTTCGCCACGGGCAGCATCAGCGTGCGGGTGATGCAGGATATCGACGTGGCGCTTCGCAACGCCGGCAGCTTCGCCGCCCTGACGGCCGTTTGAGGATGGGCTGTCCGGTCTAGGCAGCGCCTTGTCCGCTGGGGGCGCCGCCTAGGTGGCTGGGATCGGGCAGCTTCATGGAGCCCGGCGGGGACAACCCCGCCGGGCTTTTCCTTGCCCTGGCCGAGCTCCTCTTCCGGCTGGCCCTGGTGTCACCACCAGGCCCCCATTTCACCCCTTCCTGAGCCTGCTTCCCGCGCCGCTGGCGCCTCGCTGAGGCGCTGCGCGTCACCTTCTCCGGCTGAGCGAGGCCGGTAGGGTGAAGGGGTCGGGGATTCCGAAGCGGTTCGCGCTAGTTTTTATATCTCTAGCTGGAATTAGTGGCGCTCCCTGCGACACGGAAGCAGGCGGCGGTTTCGGGGCTTCCTCGGCCGGAAACAGGAATAGGTATGCGTTTGTGATTTGGCACCACCGCTTCGGCCCGCCGAAGGCTTCCGGGGCATCCACGACCACGGCGCGGCGGATGCGGCGCAGGTAGCCAGCGGCCTCGAGCACATCGAGGCAGCGGGCGACGGTGGCCCGGTGAGCTTTGGCGAAGCGGGCAATGACGGCCTGGGCGGGCGCGCAATAGCCGGTGCGCCATGTGCTGAGGCGGAATAGCAGGACGCGGAGAACCTTCTCCGCGTGCACGCTGACGCGCGGGTCTTTCTCCGCTTGCCGGAGGAGGAGCTCGGCGCGGCGTGGGCTGAACGGGCTGGGACGGGGGACGCGATCCGCTCGAATTGAGCCAGGGCGCGCCGGGTGGGCAACGAGGACGGGCAAGGGGGCGGTTCTCCGGTTTGCACCGCCAGGACCGACCGGAGGGGAGGAGGAGAACGACCGCAGGAAAAAAGGCCGAGCAAGAGCGTTCGCAGCCAAAGGCTTGCGTGAAGGGCTCGGAGAGGGCAGGATGCGGTTGCAAGACACACATCCGGGTTAGTGGGTTCTGCCCTCTTGCTCGGCTTTTTTCCTGGGGCTCGCTGGTTCCTCCCTCTCGGGTGGGTCTGGCGGGCCTTTTGGCTTTAGGGGGTTATGGGTTCGCGGGACCTCTGCGGGGGTTGTCGGCGGGCATCATGCAACGGCCGCGCTCATTCGCGCAACCCGTTGGCAGGCAAGGGCTTTTTCCGCGCCGCCCGAGGGGGTGACATGTCCCCCCCTCTGTTACCCCCTCCCACACGCGAAGCGGCTGAATTAGCCCGCTAATTCTCCGGCAACCGGCTACCGGCTTGTCGCCCCTCCCGCTCGATTCGAGCGCGGCCCATCTTTGAAGCTCGACAAATCGGGGATTCAGGATGGCAGGCGACACGGCCGAGACGGCCCTTGCGGGCCTCTGCGCGGCATGGGCGGCGGGGGAAAATGGCGCGGAGGAGGTGGGGCGGCTGGACGGGCTGAACCGCTGCCGCCTCTCCTTCCAGGCCACCGGCAACCCGGTCTATGCCTGGGCCGCCCTGCGGCTGCTCTACCGCCCCGCGCCCCTGGCGGGCGGGCCGGGCCTTGTCGCCCAATACTGCCACCCACCCATGCCGCCGCCCGAGGTGCGACCGCTGCCCGGCTGGCTGGCCGATTACCTAAGCGCCGCCGCGCCGGCTGTGCTGGCCCCGCTGCTGCGGCTGGATGAGGCCGAGGCCGCGCCCTGGCTGCCGGCGTGGTGCTGGTCGCGCTGGGACGCCACGGGCGAGGGCCTGTTTATCTGGCTGGCGCTGGCTGCGCTGCGCCCGCGCGAAGGCGCAATTCTGCCCGGCTGGCTCGCCGCTGAGCTCTACCGCCTCGGCCGCGACCTCGAGGATTGCACCGCTGGCCGCGATCTGGCGGCGCGGCCAGCGGCCGAGGATTGGCGCGCCATCAGCGCGTGGCAGGCGCGGGAGCGCCCGGCCAAGGTGGGGCCGGAGGACATCCTCTCTCTGTTCGGCTTCCCCAAAAGCCAGGGCTTCGGCCTGCTGGTCCGCTGGCACCGCCTGCTGAAGGCGGAGCCGGAGAGGCCGGCGGGCCTGTTGCTGGCGACGATGGAGCCGGCGCGCGTGAAGCGCAGCGTGATCCTCGCGGCCCTCGGCTTTCTGCCTGGTGGTCGATTCCGCAACGGGGTTCAGCAGGCGCGCGGGGCGCTGATCTTCGCGGACATGCTCCATAGCTACCGCGTGGCTAAACAGCTTGCCCCGAGCCGCTCGGGTATCCGCGCCGCCGCCGAGAACCTCGGCATGGCCGATCTGCGCGGCGTGGAGCGCGGCATCCGCGAGGCGCGGCGCCTGCTCGGCTGGGCATAGCCGGCACTTCTCGTAGTTTGGCACCGGGGCGCCGGAGCGCGGCGCGTGCTGCAACCGCGCCATGACCAAGACAATCTCTCTTTCAGAGGCCAAGCGCCGCAAGCGCGGCGCCGGCCAAGATGGCGGCGGGGGCGCCGAGCTCCTGCCCGGTTTCGAGATGCGCCCCGATGGCCTGTGGCGCGTGCCGCCGGATGATCGGCCGGCGTGGCTGTGCGGGCCGTTCCGCATCCTGGCGGAGAGCCGCCCGGCCGGCGGCGATGATTGGGGCCTTCTGCTCGAATGGGCCGACCGTGACGGCGTGGCGCACCGCTATGCCATGCCGCGCCGGCTGCTGGCCGGAGAGGCGGTTGAGGTGCTCGGGCGGCTCGCCGCCTGCGGCCTTGGCGTCAACCGCTCCGCGACGGCGCGGCAATCCCTGCTCCAATTCCTCGCCCTGGTGCGGGTGCCGGAGCGGGTCCGCACCGTGCAGCGCACGGGCTGGCACCGGCCCCCGGAGGGCGGCGCGCCTTCCTTCGTGCTGCCCGGCCGCAGTTTCGGCCCCGAGGGTGGCGAGCTCGTCATGCTCGATCTGGACCCCCCGCCTTCGATCTACCGCAGGGCCGGCACGCTCGAGGGCTGGCGCGCCGAGGTAGCGGCGCGCTGCATCGGAAATTCCCGCCTGATCTTCGCGGCCTCGGCGGCCTTCGCTGCCCCCTTGCTGGAACTGGCCGGCGATGAGGGCGGCGGGATCAACCTGCGCGGCGCTTCCTCCTCCGGCAAAACCACGGCGGTGGATGTGGCGGCCTCGGTCTGGGGTGGGCCGAGCAAAACGGCTGATTCCTTCGTCCGCTCCTGGCGCAGCACATCCAACGCGCTCGAGGCGACGGCGCAGGCGCATAGCGGGGCGCTGCTGCCGCTGGACGAACTCGGGCAGGCCGAGCCGGCGGAGGTTGGCGCCACGCTCTACATGCTCGCCAACGGGCTCGGCAAAGCCAGGGCCAGGGCCAGCGGCGGCAACCGGCAAGCGGCTTCGTGGGTGACGCTGCTCCTCTCCTCCTCGGAGGAGAGTGCGGCCAGCCTCGCCGCGCAGGCCGGGCGGGGCCTGCGGGCCGGCCAGGAGGTCCGGCTCCTCGACGTGCCGGCGATGGCGCCGGGCGGCTGGGGGGTGTTCGAAGCCCTGCACGGGGAGCCGGATGGCGCTGCCTTCGCGGGGGCGCTCCGGCGGGCTGTCCTGGCGCATCACGGCACTGCGGCGCCCTCCTGGCTGTCCTGGCTGGCGGCGCGGCTGGCGGAGGCGAACGATTGGCCGGCGGCGGTGCTGGGGGCGCGGGTGCGCTCTTGGCTAGCGGCGCACGTCCCGGCGCAGGCAGACGGCCAGGTGCATCGGGCTGCGCGGCGGCTGGCCCTGGTTGCGGCGGCGGGCGAGCTCGCCAGCGCGGCCGGGCTGACCGGCTGGCCGGAAGGCGCGGCCGAGGCGGCGGCGGCCGCGATCTTCGCCGATTGGCTGACCGAGCGAGGCGGCACCGGGAGCGCCGAGGAGCGAAACATCGTGGCCGCGCTGCGCCGCTTCATCGGCTTGCACGGCGCCGCCCGGTTCGAGCGGGTGCGGGAGCCGGGCGAGGAGGACGGGGGGCAGACTGAGGCCCCGTTGATAGAGGGCGCCCGGATCGCGCAGCGCGCGGGGTGGCGCTGGGAGGAAATCGACGGGACCGGGGAGCGGCGCTGGATTCACGGTCTGATCCCGGAGGTTTTCGCCGCCGAAATTGCCGCGCCGCTCGGCCTCGAGGAGCGCGAGGCGCGGGCGCGGCTGGGCAGGGCGGGCCTGCTGCGCGGGGAGCGCGAGGGCGGAGAGCTCCGCTACGCCATCAAGGCGAAGCGCATTGCTGGGGTGGGGCGGCCCCGGCTGCTGGTGGTGGAACCCGCCGCGCTCGATTGAGGGGCTGGCCCCGGAGGCTTTGGGACCGGGGCCAGCAAATCGCAGATAGGTCATTGAAAAATAAGGCTGGCCCCGGTGG
>NZ_JANFNY010000012.1:0-11591 GCF_024437745.1 Roseomonas sp. GC11
GGTGTACTCCACCCCGCCCGCCTGGGGCGGCAGGGCGGCGGCGCGGGCATCGCCCGGCGCGCCGGTGGCGATGTAGCGCACGGCCAGGCCGCTGCCCGCCAGCAGCGCCAGCAGGGCACGGGTGAGCGGCCCGCCCTGGGCGTTCACCTCCAGCACGCGCAGCGGGCGGTCGCGCGGCCAGCCCGCCACCAGGCTGGCCACGCCGCGCGCCAGCACGCCGGCCAGCCGCTCATACCCCGCCGCCTCGGACGGGGGCAGCAGGGCCTCGGCCGGCAGCGCCGGGAGGGCGGGAGCGAGGGAAGGCGCGAGGGCGGCGGGCAGCCGCTCCGCCGCCAGGGCCTGCCAGGCCAGTTCATGCGCCAGGGTGGGGGATTCGGCCAGCAGGGTGCGCCAGATTTCCCCCGCCTCCGGCAGGTCCTCCGGCGGGGCGAGGCGCCAGCCGCCGCCGGTGGCGGGCTCGGCCAGCCCGTCCTCCGCCAGGGCGCGCAGCAGCGCCTGGGCATAGGGGGTGAGGCCGAGCGGCGGCAGCGTGCCATCCGGCGCGGCGCGGGCGCGCAGCGCGGCATGGGCGCTGGCCACGGCGTGGCCCTCCAGCAGCAGGGCGGTCTCGCCCAGATCCTGCGCCGAATCCTCGGCCAGGGCGGCGGCGGCGGCGGCGTCCAGGTCGGCCACCAGATCGGCCACCTTGGGCCCGGCCGCGTGTTCTGTGCCCGGAGGCACCGCCTCCGGCTGAAGGCCGGCCGGCTGCGCGGCCAGGAGGAACACCGCCTCCTCCACCGCCGGGCGCGGCGTCAGGCGGATGCGCTGCATCCAGCACTCCTCCACCCGCGCCACCGGCTGCCCGCCGCCATCGCGCAGCAGCAGGCTGCAATGGCCCGAGCGCTCGCCGCGGTGGTGCAGCACCAGCTCGGCCCGCACCGGCGGCGGCGCGCCGCGCCGCACCACCACGCGGCCGAAACGCACCGGCACCACGGCGCGGCCATCCGCCACCTCGCCGGGCGAGAGCAGCTCCACCACCCCCTGCAGGGCGCCATCGAAGCGCGCGGGGTGGAGGAGGTAGCCCGCCTCCTCCGGCGGGGCCTCCGGCGGCAGGGTGAGGCGCAGCGTGGCACAGCGGCCATCGGCCGAGAGCCGCGCCTCCTCCACCGCCGCGAAGGCCGGGCCATAGCCCAGCAGGAAGTCCCGCGCCCGGGCGCGCGTCGCCGCGCCGGGCACCAGGGCGCCATCGGCCGGGGGCGGTGGCTGGTCGGGCAGGGCGGCCAGGGCGGCGGGCGCCACCTGGCCGCGCAGATGCAGCGTCCAGCCCTCGCCCGAGAGGCGCGGCCGGCTCTCCAGCCGGAAGAAGCCCTCGGCATCGAGCTGGCTGCGCAGCTCCCGCGCGCGCTCGGCGGCCAGCGGCATGGCGCGCAGGATCTGCATGTCGCGCAGTTCCAGCGCCGGGGCCTCGGGGAAGGCCAGGGCGCCGGCGGCCAGCGCCATCTCCAGCATGGCGGTGGCGGGCAGCACCGGCTCCCCGCCCAGGCAGTGATCGGCCAGCCAGGGCTCCAGCGTGGTGTCGAGCAGCCGCGACCAGCGCCCCGGCTCCGCCCCCTGGCGGAAGCCGAGCAGCGGGTGGTCCTGCCGCGGGTCGGTCAGGCGCAGGGATTCCGGGCTGGGGGTGAACCAGTGGCGCTGCCGCTCGAAGGGGGTGAAGGGCAGGCCGCGCCGCTCCGCCGGGCCCTGCCAGGCGGCGCCGCCGCGCGGGTCCGCCCCGGCGGCGAAGGCGCGGTCGGCCAGGGCGGGGAAGGGGTCCTCCTCGCCATCGCGGCGGGAGAGGGTGGGCAGCACCGGGGCCTCGGCCTCCGCCGCGCGCAGGCTCTCGCGCAGGTAGGATTGCAGCACCGGGTTGGGGCCGATCTCGATGAACAGCCGCGCCCCGGCATCCACCGCCGCCTGCACCGCCGCCTGGAAGCGGACGGGGGCGCGCAGATTCTGCCACCAATAGGCGGCATCGAGCGCCGCCCCCGGCAGCTTGCCGCCGGTGACGGAGGAGAGGAAGCCGAGCCGCCCGCCACCGGGCGCCAGCCCCTCCAGATCCGCCAGCAGCGCCGACCGCACCGGGTCCATGGCGGCGGAGTGGAAGGCATAGTCGAGATCGAGCTTCACCGCGGCGAGGCGGCGCGACTTGGCCTCGGCCACCAGCGTGTCGATGGCCGCCTCCGGCCCGGCGACGGTGATGGCGTTGGGGGCGTTGTAGGCGGCGATCTCCGCCCGCCAGCCTGCCGCGTCCGGGGCGCAGGCCTCGAGCAGCGGCGCCGCCGCCTCCGCCCCCAGGCCGAGCGCCGCCATGCGGCCGATGCCGCGCCGGCTGTGCTGCGCGCGCGAGCGCGCCACCACCAGCCGCACCGCCTGTTGCAGCGTCAGGATGCCGGCGGCATGGGCCGCCGCCACCTCGCCCACCGAATGGCCGAGGCAGAAATCCGGCCGGATGCCCTCCGCCGCCAGCGCCGCCAGGATGCCGAGCTGCACCAGGAAGAGCAGCGGCTGGGCGCGGTCGGTGCCGGCGAGGTCCTCCGCCGTGACCCCCTGCTTCAGCAGCGCCGCGCCGGACCAGCCGGTGAGCGGGGTGAGCAGCGCATCCGCCTCGCGCACGGCGTTGCGGAAGGCGGCGTTGCGCGCCATGGCGGCGCGCGCCATGCCGGCATGCTGCGCGCCATTGCCGGAGAAGACGAAGGCCACATGCCCGGCGACGCCGGGGCGGGCGATGCCATGGGTGACGCCCGCCGGGCGCTCCCCGGCCAGCCAGGCCTCGATCTGGGCGTCCAGCGCCTCCACCCCCTCGCCGCGCAGGGCGAGGCGGTGGGCATGCAGGTCGCGGTGGCGTGCGGCGCCGCGCAGCAGGGCGCAGCTGAGGCTAGTTTTGTCAGAGGCGCCGCTGGCGTTTTTCTGGCTGTTGGCGCCGTTGGCGCCATGCCGGGCCAGCGTGCCGCGCCACTCCACCGCCAGTGCCCGCAGCGCCGCGGCCGAGCGGGCGGTGAGCAGCAGCGGCGGCGCGCTGTTGCGGAGCGCGCGCGGCGCGGCCGTGGCGCGCGGCGGCGCCACGCCCAGCAGCAGGCTGGCATTGGTGCCGCCGAAGCCAAAGCTGTTCACCCCCGCCACGCTGCGCGGCCCGATCTCCACCGCCTCCAGCGCCGTCGGCACGCGCAGGTTCAGCCCGGCGAAGTCGATATTCGGGTTGGGCGTGTGGAAATGCAGGTTGGGCGGCACCGCGCCGCGCTCCAGCACCAGCATCGCCTTGAACAGCCCGGCCATGCCGGAGGCGGGCTCCAGATGGCCGATATTGGTCTTCACCGAGCCGATGGGCAGCGGCGTGGCGCGCCCCTGCGCCAGGGCGGTGCCGATGGCCCAGCTCTCCGCCGGGTCGCCCGCCTGGGTGCCGGTGCCATGCGCCTCGAAATAGGCGAGCTCCTCCCGCCCCACCCCGGCCTCGGCCAGGACGCGGTTGAGCAGCGCCGCCTGCGCCTCGCGGTTGGGCAGGGAGAGGCCGATGGTGCGCCCGGCGGCATTGGTGCCGCAGGCGAGGATGACGGCGCGGATGGCATCGCCATCCGCCTGCGCCGCCGAGAGCGGCTTGAGCACGACGGCGCCCGCGCCCTCGCCGCGCACATAGCCATCCGCCGCCGCGTCGAAGGCCTGGCAGCGGCCGCGGGCGGAGAGCATGCCGGCGCGCGAGAAGCCGGCGAAGGCGAAGGGGGAGAGCAGCAGCTGCACGCCGCCGACGATCGCCGCCTCCACCTGCCCGGCGCGCAGCGCGGCGATGGCGGCGGCCAGCGCCACCAGGGAGGAGGAGCAGGCCGTGTCCACCGTCTGCCCCGGCCCGCGCAGGTCGAACACGTTGGTCAGGCGGTTGGCGAGGATCGACAGGGTGTTGCCCGTCATGAAGTAGCGGTCGGTGCCGGCCGGGTCGGCCAGGCGCAGCTCCGCATGGTCGGTGGAGGAGCCGCCGACCCAGGCGCCGATCATCCGCCCGGCGAGGCGGCTGGCCGGCCAGCCGGCATCCTCCAGCGCCTCCGCCGTCACCTCCAGCAGCAGGCGCTGCTGCGGGTCCATCTCCGCCGCCTCACGCGGGGAGAGGCCGAAGGCCGGCGCGTCGAAGCCGGTGATGTCGCCCAGATGCGCGGCGGCGAAGCTGTAGGAACGGCCCGGCTCACCCTTGCGCGGGTGGTGGAAGGCGGCCTGCGTGAAGCGCCCCTCCGGCAGGGTGGAGACCGCATCCGTGCCGCTGGCCAGCATGTCCCAGAAACGGTCGAGGTCTGGCGCGCCGGGAAGGCGGCAGGCAGCGCCGACAATCGCGATGGGCTCCGGGGCGGCGCGATGGCCGGCAGATTTTCTGACTCTGGTCATTCCACATGCTCAACGCGCGGCCGGGGCTGCGCGCGCGGGGATGTCGGGGCGTGCCGGCATGGGGCGTGCCGGCGGCGGGCGGGCGGCAGAGCCCGCCCCCGCTCATGGCATGGCTTGCGCGCGGGCCGCAACCACCCCGCCCTGCACCACGCCCTGCACCACGCCGGCCTGCACCCTGCCACCCTGAACCATTCCACCCTGCCCGGCCCAGCCCCGGCCGGCGAGCGCCGGGGCCGTACCCCGCGCGGCCTCCCGGGCGGCCTCCCGCGCACCCTCGCGGGCGCCGTGGCGGCGGGCCGGGTTGGTCACATCCTCCAGCAGCCCATCGACAAGCTGGAAATGGTCGGCCCAGGCGGGGGCCTGCCACTGCGCCATGCGCGCCATCTGGGCCGCGCGGGCCGGGCTGGCGGGGCTGGCATAGTCCAGCACCGCCTCGCGCCAGGCGGCGCCATCCAGCGGGTCCAGGTAATCGGGCACTTCGCCGCCCACCTCGCGCAGCGCCGGCAGGTCGGAGCAGATGGCGGGCACGCCGGCGGCGAGCGCCTCGGCCAGCGGCAGGCCATAGCCCTCGGCGAAGGAGGGGAAGAGCAGGCCGCGCGCGCCCTGGAGCATCTCGGCCACCATGCGGTCCGGCAGCTGGCCGACCTCCTGGACGAGGCCGCGCAGCGCCGTGCAGCGCTCCAGGATGTCCACGATGTTCTCGTTCTCCCAGCCGCGCTTGCCGATGATGAGCAGGCGCGGGGCGGCGGCGCCGTGGGTGCGCGCCAGCTCGCGCCACAGATGCAGCAGCAGGAGATGGTTCTTGCGCGGCTCGATGGTGCCGAGGGCGACGAAATAGGGGTCCGTCCCGGTGGAGGACTGGGTGGAGGACTGGCCGCGCGGCGCGGTGTCGATGCCGAGCGGGGCGACGAGCACCGGCGGCGGCATGGCCCGCCCGCCCAGATGCGGCGCCAGCGCCTCGGCCGTGGCGGCGGAATTGACGATGACGCCATCGGCCAGCGCCGCCGTGGTGCCGATGCGGCGCAGATGCTTCTCCGCCTGGCCGGGGCGGGCATATTCCGGGTGGGTGACCGGGATCAGGTCGTGGATCAGCGGCACGAAGGCGCAGCCGGCGCGGCGCAGTGCCTCGATCGGCCCGGAGCGGTCGAGCGCCTGATGGGACACCAGCAGATAGGCGAGGCGGCGGCCGGAGGCGAGCAGGCGGCCGAGATCGCCGCGGCCGAGGCCGAGCAGCAGCCGCCAGCGGCCGAGCGCGCCCAGCCGGGCGGCGCGGCGGAAGGCCGGGCCATTGGCGAGGCCGCTGCTCCACGCCTCGGCCAGGGTGTCCACCAGCTCGGCCACCAGCTTGCGCGGCAGCAGGGCGAAGCCGCCATGCAGCTCCTGGCCGACGAAGCTGCACTGCTCAGGGTCCGCCGCCAGCCAGTGGCGGGCATAGGCCAGCTCCACCCGGTCGATGCCGGAGGGGGTGCGCTTGCGGCCGCAACCCAGCAGACGGGACACGTCCAGGATCACATGCAGGCCGTCGGAGCGCGATTCAGCTGGCATTCTGGATCCTCGGGCTACGGCGGCACCCTCCTGGCGTCACCGGCCGGATGGGGCATCCGGCGGGTCCAGAGTATGCTGCATCTGCGAACAAACTTCGTCACAATTTTGTGGAGCAGTTAACGCCTCGTCAATCTAATTTCTGAGAATGAACCTCCCTTCACCGGGGGTTAAGGATTGAATTTTTCGTTAAAAGAGTGAATTTCAAACCATTAACGCGAGGAGCGCCGCCGGATACCTCCTGGGGTTCATTCCTGGTTCGGCCTGATCTCATTGCGTGAGGCCCCATTTATTAACGCCTCCTGCATCGTCTCCGCGCTCTTGCGGCGGATATCGGCATAGGCCTGGGGCGTGTGGAAGGCGCTGTGCGGCGTCACGATCAGCCGCCCCGCCAGCCACGACTCGCCCCGGCGATAGGCCGCGAGCAGCGCCGGCACCGGCTCCACCGGCGGCTCCACCGGCAGCACGTCCAGCCCCGCCCCGGCCAGGTGGCCATCGCGCAGGCAGCGCTCCAGCGCCGCGATGTCGAGGATCGGGCCGCGCGCGGTGTTCACCACCACCGCCCCCGGGCGCAGCCGGCGCAGCGCCGCCTCGTCCAGCAGCCCGCGCGTGGCCTGGGTCAGCGGGGCGTGGAGGGAGAGGGTATCGGTGCCTTCCAGCAAGTCCTCCAGGCTGCGGGCGCGGGCGATGCCCAGGGCGCGCTCCACCCCGTTCGGCAGGTAGGGGTCGAAGAAGCGGACGCGGAAGCCGAAGGCCCTGGCGCGCAGCGCCACCGCCGTGCCGATGCGCCCCAGGCCTATGATGCCGAAATCCTGTTCCTCCAGCCGCTGCACCAGCGGGGTCTCGACCTGCTGCCAGGGGGCGGGTGGGTCCCGCCGCTGCAGATCATGGTGCAGGGTGATGCCGCGCCGCAGGGCCAGGGCCAGGGCCATGGCGTGGTCCGCCACCTCGGCGGTGCCGTAATCCGGCACGTTGCACACCATCACCCCGCGCTCGGCCAGGGCGGGGCGGTCCAGCCGGTCATAGCCCACGCCCATGCGGACCACGGCCTTCAGCTTCGGGAAGCGCGCCAGATCCCGCCCGTGCAGCCAGTTGCGGAAGATGAACAGGCCCTCCGCCTGGGCGCAGAGTTCATCCGGCAGGCCGTCCAGCCCGCCCTGCCCGCCGCCGCGGATCAGCCGGGCGCGGCCGGCGAAGATCTCATCCTCCAGGGCGGTGTCGGGGTAGAGCCCCTCGGGCTCCAGCACGGTGAGCATGGGCGGGCATCCTCCGGTTTGGATTCGTTGGGCGAAGGATGCGGGGGTGGGGTTGGGGGCGCAAGCCGGGGGGCCTATCCTCCGCCGCGGCATTTCCAGAGGGACCACAGGGCATGGCGAAGCGGCGCATTCTCATCACCGGGGCTTCCAGCGGCATTGGTGCGGCGGTGGCGCGCCGGCTGGCGGGGCCTGGCGTGGCGCTCGCCCTGCACACCCGCCACAACCGCGAGGGCGCCGAGCGCCAGGCCGAGGCCGCCCGCGCCGCCGGGGCCGAGGCCGTGGTCCTGCTGGGCGACCTGACCGAGCCGGAGGTGGCCGGGCGGCTTGTCGCCGAGTCGGCCGCCGCGCTAGGCGGGCTGGACGTGCTGGTCTCCAATGCCGGCTTCGCCGACCGCACGCCGGTGGGGGCGCTGACGGATGCGGCCTTCGCCCGCAGCCAGGAGGCGATTTCCGGCGCGCTGTTCCGGCTGGCGCGCGCCGCCGGGCCGCTGCTGGCGGAGGGGGAGGCGCCGCGGCTCGTCGCCGTCTCCTCTTTCGTGGCGCATAATTTCCGCACGGACAGCCCGGTCTTCCCCGCCTCGGCCGTGGCGAAGGCGGGGGTGGAAGCCCTGGTGAAGGTGCTGGCCCTGGAATGGGCGCCGAAGGTGACGGTCAATGCCGTGGTCCCCGGCTATACCCAGAAGGATGCCGGCGCCCATGCGGCGATGGACCAGAAGGCCTGGGACGCCATCATCAGCCGCATCCCGATGCAGCGACTCGGCCGCCCGCAGGATGTGGCGGAGGCCATTGCCTTCCTGGCCTCCGAGGGCGCCGCCTATATCACCGGGCAGTGCCTGCATGTGGATGGCGGGGTTGTTTTATGATTATTTTTAAGAACTTCTTTTTCTAAAGAAAAAGAAGCAAAAAGATTTTTCCAGTTTGCGTCCCGCCTCAGGCCTGAAGCGGGGCGCCAAACTGGAAAAGTTTTTTGGTTCTTTTTTTCAAAAAAGAACTTCTTGTCTGTTTTTCTCACTCCATCCGAATATCCGCTTCCTTCACCAGGGCGGCCATGCTGGCGCGGCCCTCGCGCACGAAGCGGGCGAATTCCGCCGGGTTGCTGCCCACCGGCACGGCGGCGAGCTGGGCCAGGCGGGCCTGCACCTCGGCCTCTTCCAGGGCGCCCTTCAGGGCGGCGTGCAGGCGTTCCACCAGCGGGGCGGGCAGGTTGGCGGGGCCGAACAGCGCCACCCATTCGGAGAGGGTGAGGCCGGGCAGCCCGGCCTCGGCGAAGGTGGGCAGGGCGGGCTGCACGGCCACGCGCTGCTCCGCCGCCACGGCGAGGAAGCGCGCCCGGCCTGATTCCACCACGGGCGAGGCCGAGAGCACGGTGATGAACACCGCGTCGAGGTTGCCGCCCGCGAGGTCGCGCGCCGCATCGGCGCCGCCGCGATAGGGGACGTGGGTGAGGCTGATGCCGGCCAGCCGCTGGAGCTGCGCCACGGCGAGGTGGCCGGCGGTGGCATTGCCCTGGGTGCCGATGTTGAGCTGCCCCGGCCGGGCCCTGGCCAGGGCGAGGAAACCGGCGAGGTCCCGGGCGGGCGAGTCGGCCTTCACCGCCAGCACCTGCGGGAAGGTGGTGACCAGCGAGACGGGGGTGAAGGCGGTGGCGTAGTCGAAGGGCAGGCCCTTCATCAGCGCCGGGTTCACGAGGTGCGAGGAGGCATCCCACAGCAGGGTCAGCCCGTCTGGCGCGGCCTGGGCGACGGCGGCGCCGCCCACGCTGCCGCTGGCGCCGGTGCGGTTCTCGACGATGATGGTCTGGCCCAGGCGCTCGCCCATGCGCGGGGCGATGGTGCGCGCCGCGCTGTCCGCCGCGCCACCGGCGGCGAAGGGGACGATCAGCCGCACCGGCCGCCCCTGGGGGGACCCCTGGGGAGAAGACCCTTGGGCGCGGGCGGCGGCGGGCAGGAGCAGCGCGGGGGCGGCGAGGAAGGCGCGGCGCAGCATGGGCTGGGTTTCCCTGTTGTTGTTCCGGTGTGTTGCGCCTCTGTCCCTGCCAGCCCTGGGGCGGGAAATCCATCGCTCAAACGTGTGCATGGCGCCGGGGATCGTGTGTGGCCCGCCTGCCTGGGCCGCGCCAAAGCGGGCGGGCCGAGGCGGAGATGGAGAGGCGAGGCATGGGATCGGGCTGGTCAGGCTGGGGTATGGCGTCGGCCCTGCTTCTGGTGGGCGGGATGGCGCTGTCGAGCCTGACGTTGCGGCCGTGGCTGATCGAGCCCCTGACGTTCCAGGGGGCGGTCTTCATG
This sequence comes from Roseomonas sp. GC11, assembly GCF_024437745.1. Lineage (GTDB taxonomy): Bacteria > Pseudomonadota > Alphaproteobacteria > Acetobacterales > Acetobacteraceae > Pseudoroseomonas. Next base: position 9,467 of record NZ_JANFNY010000012.1, read on the forward strand.
GCGAATGGGGTGGGGCTGCTGCTGGGCGCGGCGGTCAATTTTGGCCTGATACGCTGGCTGTCCCGCCGGCCGGAGGGCGGTGGAAGCCATAACTTCCTGGGCCTGAGCATGATCCTATGGTCGATGCTGGGCCTGCTGGCCGGCGTGGCCCTGATCGCTTTCGCCCTGGTCCAGTCCTGATGCGTGTTTCAGGCGGCGCCCGGCGACAGGACGCCAGCCTGAAAAAAGTTTTTTGGTTCTTTTTTCCAAAAAAGAACCCTTCCTCTTCTACTCTTTCAGTGTCGGAAAAACTTCTCCCGTCGTCCCATCGGCGATGCCGAGATCCGTCACATGCGGCCCGGCATTGCAGGCCAGGGTGGCGCCGACGATGGCCTTGAAGACGCGGTAGGGCGGCTCCCACTGGGTGAGCGGCCCCGCGGCGGCGCGCAGGGCGGCGAACTGGCCCGCCACTTCTGCCGTGGGCGCATCCGAGAGCAGCCCGCAGACCGGCAGGGGCAGCAGCGCGCGCAGTTCCCCGCCCTGGGCCACGGCCATGCCGCCGCCGCAGCCGATGAGGGCGTTGGCTGCCCGGGCCATCTCCTCCGGATCGTGCCCGAAGACGCAGAGATTGTGGCTGTCATGGGCGATGGTGGTGGCCAGCGCGCCCTGCCAGGCGCCCCAGCCTTCGAGCACGCCAAGGCTTGGCATGGCCGGGGCCAGGCCGTGGCGGTGCAGCACGGCGAGCATCGTGGCCTCGGGCGGCAGCGCGGCGTGGCCCTCGCGCACCGGCACGGTGATCTCGCCCCAGCGGGTGAAGCGCGGCTGGGCGACGGTGCGCAGCCGCGCCTCCGCCCCCGGTGCGGCGATGCGGAAGGTGGCGGGGGTGACCGGCGCCAGCTTCATGGTGTCGCGCAGGCCGGGCGGGGTGGCGCCGGGCAGCGGCGCGGCGAGGCGCCCGCCCGCGGCCACCAGCGCGCCGGAGGCAAAGACCTGCTCCACCGCCAGCCCCTCCAGATCGGAGAGCACCAGCAGATCCGCCCGCCGCCCTGGCGCCAGCAGGCCGAGATCCGGGCGGCCAATGCGCTGCGCCGCGTTCAGCGTGGCGGCGCGCAGGGCCTCCAGCGCGGGCATGCCGTAGCGCACCAGCCGGCGCAGCAGGTCGATCATGCCGCCCTTGTCCACCAGATCATCCGGGAAGACGTCGTCGGTGCAGAGGGTCAGGGTCTGCGGGTAGCGCGGCAGGGTGGCGAGGGCGGCGACGCAGTCGGGCAGCAGGTAATCATGGCTGCCGCGCAGTTCCACGGTGAAGCCGGCGCGCAGTTTTTCCAGAAGGTCGGCGCCGGAGACGATCTCGTGGTCCGAGCCGATGCCGGCGGTGGCGAAGCCCTGGAGGTCTGGCCCCGTCAGGCTGCGGGCGTGGCCGCAGACCAGCTTGCCGCTGGCCAGCCCGGCGCCGACGATGCCGGCCATGCGCGGGCTGCGCTCCAGCACGCCGCGCATGTCCATCACCTCCGCCACTCCGGCGATCTCCGGCCAGGACAGCATTTCTTCCAGGGTAGCGGGGGTGAAGTCGGCGCCGGCGCGTTCCAGGCCGGGGGCGGAGGGGACGCAGGAGGGGGCCAGCACCAGCACCCGCAGCGGCAGGCCGCGCGCCGCGGCGATGGCCCAGCGCACGCCCTCCAGACCGGCGACATTGCCCAGCTCGTGCGGGTCCCAGCAGATGGTCGTGGTGCCCTGGGGCAGCACCGTCTCGGCATAGCGGCGCGGCGTGACCATGGAGCTTTCGACATGCATATGCGTGTCGATCAGCCCCGGGGCGAGGATGCGGCCCGGGTGGTGGTGCCGTACCGCCGCATCCGCCCGGCTGCCCGGCGGGTGGAGGCTGGCCACCAGCGGGCCGACCAGGCCGAGATCGGCTTCCCGCAGCTCGCCCGTGGCCATGTCGGCCACGCGGGCGCCGGTGATCAGCACATCGAAGGGGGCGAGGCCGCGCGCCGCGCGCACGGCGCGGTCGCGGAGCGCCGGGTCATGCAGGGAAGGCGCGCTGGGCATGGCGGTGCGGCTCCACGGCGGGAAGGCACGGACGAAAAGCACAAACGAAAACGGGCCGCCTTTTCAGGCAGCCCGTTGAACTGGTGGAGCCAAT
>NZ_JANFNY010000012.1:11691-78974 GCF_024437745.1 Roseomonas sp. GC11
CGGAATCGAACCGACGACCTCTTGAATGCCATTCAAGCGCTCTCCCAACTGAGCTATGGCCCCTCAGGGAAGTGAGGGCGGCGTATAGCGGCGGGCGGCGGGGGACGCAAGCGGGGAAAAGCAGGGAAAACGCCGGGGCAGGGGCGCCGCCCTGGGGGAGTCTGGCAGCGGCTCGGGATGGCGGCTCGGGGCGGGCGCGCAAAAACAGCGCAAAATAAAACGGGCCGCCTTTTCAGGCAGCCCGTTGAACTGGTGGAGCCAATCGGAATCGAACCGACGACCTCTTGAATGCCATTCAAGCGCTCTCCCAACTGAGCTATGGCCCCTCAGGGAAGTGAGGCGGGGGTATAACGGCGGGGGCAGGGGTGCGCAAGCGGGAAGGGCGCGATGATTTGCGTTTTTTGCACCGCGCCGGCACCGCCCGCGCCCCGCTCGCCCCTTCCGCCGCCGCGCTGCCACCGGTAGCCTCCTGCGCACCTGAAACTGGGGAGCGTCAAATGCGGAAAGTCTACCCCGATGCGCGCGCCGCGCTGGACGGCCTGCTGCGCGACGGAATGCTGATCCACTCCGGCGGCTTCGGCCTGTGCGGCATTCCCTCGGCGCTGATCGAGGCCATCCGCGACGCCGGGGTGAAGGACCTGACCGTCGTCTCCAACAATGCCGGCGTCGATGATGCCGGGCTCGGCCTGCTGCTGAAGACGCGGCAGATCAAGAAGATGATTTCCTCCTATGTGGGGGAGAACAAGACCTTCGCCGAGCAGTTCCTGGCCGGGGAGCTGGAGATCGAGTTCAACCCGCAGGGCACGCTGGCCGAGCGCATCCGCGCCGGCGGCGCCGGCATCCCCGCCTTCTTCACCAAGACGGGCGTCGGCACCGCGGTGGCCGAGGGCAAGGAAACCCGCGACTTCGACGGCGAGGCCTATGTGATGGAGCGCGGCATCTTCGCCGACCTCGCCATCATCCACGCCTGGAAGGCGGATACCGAGGGCAACCTCGTCTTCCGCAAGTCGGCGCGCAACTTCAACCCGATGATGGCCACCGCCGCGAAGGTGACCGTGGTGCAGGTGGAACACCTGGTGCAGCCGGGGGAGATCGACCCCGACCACATCCACACCCCCGGCATCTATGTGAAGCGCATCGTCAAGCTGCCCGAGGGCTACGTGAAGCGCATCGAACAGCGCACCGTGCGCCCGCGCGCCTGAGAGGGAGGAACAAGCAATGCCCTGGACCCGCGACGAAATGGCGGCGCGCGCCGCGCGTGAGCTGCAGGATGGCTTCTATGTCAACCTCGGCATCGGCATCCCCACCCTGGTGGCCAACCACATCCCCGAGGGGATGAGCGTGCAGCTCCAGTCCGAGAACGGCATGCTCGGCATGGGCCCCTTCCCCTTCGAGGGCGAGGAGGATGCGGACCTGATCAATGCCGGCAAGCAGACCGTCACGGCCCTGCCCACCACCAGCTTCTTCTCGAGCGCCGACAGCTTCGCCATGATCCGTGGCGGGCATATCGACCTCTCCATCCTGGGCGCGCTCCAGGTGGCGCAGAATGGCGACCTCGCCAACTGGATGATCCCCGGCAAGATGGTGAAGGGCATGGGCGGTGCCATGGACCTCGTCGCCGGGGTGAAGAAGGTGGTCGTGCTGATGGAGCACACCGCCGGCGGCAAGCCCAAGCTGCTGAAGGAATGCACCCTGCCGCTGACCGGCAAGGGCGTGGTCGATATCGTCATCACCGAACTCGCGGTGTTCGAGATCGACCGCAAGGGCGGCGGCACCCGCCTCGTCGAACTGGCGCCGGGCGTGACGCTCGATGAGGTGCGCGAGAAGACCGAGGCGGAATTTAAAGCCTGAAACAGAAAAAAAGGTTCTTTTTTGGAAAAAAGAACCAAAAAACTTTTTTCAGTCAGCGTCCCGCTTCTGGTCTGAGGCGGGACGTCAGACTGAAAGAAAGTCTTTTTGCTTTTTTTTCTTCAGAAAAAGAAGATCTTCAAAAAAATTACTGCGTGATGGCCGGCGAGGCAGGCTGCGGCGTGGAGCGCAGGGCGGTGCCGGCGCGCTGCGAGTCGTAGCGCTGGCGGTCGTCATCCAGGCGCTGGCGCAGGCGCTCGATCTCCTGTTCGCGGCGGGTGAAGCTGCGCTGCCACTGCTCGTCGGTGAGGCGGCGCGGGGCGGCCCGGCGCACGGCGCGGCGGCGCGTGGTGGTGGCGCGGGTGGCCTCCTCGCGCGGCAGGGGCGGCGGCGTCCAGGCTGGTGCCATGGCGGGCTGCTGCCCCGGCAGGGTCAGCGGCGGCAGGCCGGTGGCGGTGGCGGGCCGGGCGGGCTCGACGGGGCGGATGCGGTCGAACTGCCGGCCGGAATTGCCCAGCAGGTCGCCGCCTGGCCCGGTTTCGTTCGGCCACATCTGGGCCGCCGCCGGCGGGGCGGGCAGCGCCAGCAGGGTCAGCAGCAGGGTCAGCAGCGGGGCCCGCGCCGGAAACCGCATGCGCACAGATCCTCATCCTGGGGGTTGAGGGCCAGGATGGCGGCTCCGCCTGTTGGGTTCAAGGGCCTGCGGCGGGCATGAAAAAGGCCCGGGGGAGGGCCCCCCGGGCCGTGGCGGCCCCGGCCGTGTGGCGGTGGCTCAGCGCAGGGCGAGCCAGCCCAGGATCGCGACACCCAGCACGATGCGGTACCAGGCGAAGGGGGTGAAGCCGATACGGCTGATGACGCCCATCAGCCAGCGCACCACCAGCAGCGCCACGACGAAGGCGGCGCCGAAGCCGATGCCGATCTCGCCCAGGGCCGAGAAGTCGAGATCGGCGCGGTTCTTCCACAGGCTGAACACCGTGGCGGCGATCATGGTGGGGATGGCGAGGAGGAAGCTGAACTCGGCGGCGGTGCGGCGGTCCACGCCGACCAGCAGGGCGCTGATGATGGTGGCGCCCGAGCGGCTGGTGCCCGGGATCATGGCCAGCGCCTGCCCGAAGCCGATGAGCAGCGCGGCGAGCGGCCCGATCTCCGGCACCGAGCGGATGGAGGGCGCACGCTGGACGCGCTCGATGGCGATGATGGCGACCCCGCCCGCGATCAGCGCCAGCGCCACCACGAGCGGGGTGTAGAGCAGCTGCGTGACCGTCTTGTAGAGCGTGGCGCCGAGCACCATGGCCGGCAGGAAGGCCAGGATCAGGTTGAGGGCGAAGTAGTATTCATGGCTGCCACGCCGCCACATGCCGGTGGCGATGCGCCAGAGTGTGCCGCGGAACAGCCAGATGATGGCGAGGATGGCGCCGAGCTGGATGCTGATCTCGAAGGTCTTGCCGGGCGGCCCCTGGAAGCCGATGACCTCCCCCAGCAGGATGAGATGGCCGGTGGAGGAGATGGGAAGGAACTCGGTCAGTCCTTCCACCACGCCCATGGCGAGGGCGGGCACGATCGAGGCGAAGTCCATGCGGATGATCCTGGCGCGGGAACAGGCGGGATAGCCTTGCCCGCGCCGGCTGTCACCGCCCGCTTCGTGACGCCTGCGTCACGCGCGCCGAGGGGGCTTGGCCCCCTCGCCCCCCTTTCTTTCCCTTGGGCAGGGGCAGGGTCCCCTGCACCCGCCTTCAGAGCGGGTTTCCAAAGGCCTCAGGCCTTTGGTGGGGCGCGTTTGAGAGGGGCGAAGCCCCTCTCACGATCTCTCAGCGCACCGTCTGGCCGGCGGTGAAGGCGAAGTTGTCGAAGGAGTTCTCGGCGACGCGGAACCAGGCGAATTCATCGTCGCGGAAGCGGCGGTAGGACTCCCAGATGGTCTTGAAGCGCTCGTTCTTGGCGCCCGTCTCCTCATACAGCTCATGCGCGGCCTTCCAGGCGGCGGAGAGGATCTCGCGCGACCAGGGGCGGAGCTGCGCGCCACCGGCGATCAGCCGGCGCAGGGCCTGCGGGTTGCCGGCGTCGTAGCGGGCGGTCATTTCCTGGTCCGCCTCGGCGCAGGCGGCCTCCAGGATGGCCTTGTAGCTGGCGGGCAGGGCCTCGAAGGCGGCCTTGTTGACCATCAGGTGCAGGCGCGCGCCCGGCTCCCAGAAGCCCGGGAAGTAGTAGTTGGGGGCGACGCGGGCGAAGCCCAGCTTCTCATCGTCATAGGGGCCGACGAACTCGACGGCGTCGAGGGTGCCGCGTTCCAGCGAGGGGTAGATGTCCGAGGCGGCGACCTGGGTCGGCACGGCGCCGAGCTTGGCGAAGACCTGGCCCGCGAAGCCGGCGATGCGGAATTTGAGGCCCTGGAGCTCGGCCAGGGTCTTCACTTCCTTGCGGAACCAGCCGCCCATCTGGGCGCCCGTGTCGCCCGCGGTGAAGGCGACGATGTTGTAGGCGCCGAAGAGATCCGCCGCCAGCGCCGCGCCGCCGCCATGGCGGTACCAGGCGTTGAACATGCGGGTGTTCAGGCCGAAGGGCAGGGCGGTGAAGAAGGCAAAGCCCGGCTCCTTGCCGATATAATAATAGGAGGCGGTATGGGCGCACTCGACGGTGCCGGCCTGCACCGCGTCCAGCGCCTGGAGGCCGCCGACGATCTCGCCGGCGGGGAAGGTGCGGATCTGGAACTTGCCGTCGGTCATGGCGGCGACGCGGCGGGCGATCAGTTCCGGGGCGCCGAAGAGGATATCGAGGTTGCGCGGGAAGGAGCTGGTCAGGCGCCACCGCACTTCCGGGGCCGCCGTCTGGGCCAGGGCGGGGGCGGCGAGGGCGGCCGGCGCAGCGGCGGCGGCGGCGCCGAGCAGGGCGCGGCGGTTCATGGCGTTTTCCTTCCGTGTGGGCGCAACATTGTTGCTTCTATGACAGGTTGCCCCGCAAGGAAAGCCTGCCACGGCGAGAAAGCGCGCAATCCGGGGCGCTGCCCCGGTCCCCGCTGGGGGGCCAGTGTCCCCCATATTTCCTTTTGGGACCCCGCCATCAGGGGGGGCGCAACTGAACGCGGGGTCCGGGGTGGCCGTGCCACCCCGGCGGAGGGGTTTGGGGAGGGCGGAGCCCTCCCCAAGACGATGGCCTGTTTGGGGAGGGCGAGGCCCCCCCAATGCCTCAGTAGCGGTATTCTTCGTGCTTGAAGGGGCCGGAGACCGGCACGCCGATATATTCGGCCTGGGCCGGGCTCAGCTGGGTGAGCTTGGCGCCAACCTTGGCGAGGTGGAGGAAGGCCACCTTCTCGTCCAGCTTCTTGGGCAGGGTGTAGACCTTGTTCTCATAGGCCTTGTGGTTGGTCCACAGCTCGATCTGCGCCAGGGTCTGGTTGGAGAAGCTGGCGGACATCACGAAGCTCGGGTGGCCGGTGGCGTTGCCGAGGTTCACGAGGCGGCCTTCCGAGAGGACGATGAGGCGCTTGCCGCCGGGGAAGACGACCTCATCCACCTGCGGCTTGACGTTGTCCCACTGGAAGTTGCGCAGCGCGCTGATCTGGATCTCGGAGTCGAAGTGCCCGATGTTGCAGACGATGGCGCGGTGCTTCATCGCGCGCATGTGGTCGAGCGTGATAACGTCGATATTGCCGGTGGCGGTGACGAAGATGTCGCCGCGCGGCGCGGCGTCCTCCATGGTCACGACCTCATAGCCTTCCATGGCGGCCTGGAGGGCGCAGATCGGGTCGGCCTCGGTCACCAGCACGCGGCAGCCGGCATTGCGCAGCGAGGCGGCGGAGCCCTTGCCCACATCGCCATAGCCGGCGACGACGGCGATCTTGCCGGCCATCATCACGTCCGTGCCACGGCGGATGGCGTCCACCAGGCTCTCGCGGCAGCCATAGAGGTTGTCGAACTTCGACTTGGTGACGCTGTCATTCACGTTGATGGCGGGGACCAGCAGCTTGCCCTGGCGCGCCATCTCCCACAGGCGGTGGACGCCGGTGGTCGTCTCCTCCGAGATGCCCTTGACGTTGGCCTTCAGCATCTCCGGGTACTTGTCGTGCATCAGCGTCGTCAGATCCCCGCCATCGTCGAGGATCATGTTGATCTCCCAGCCATCCGGGCCGCGGACGGTCTGTTCGATGCACCACCAGAACTCTTCCTCGTTCATGCCCTTCCAGGCGAAGACGGGGATGCCGGCGGCGGCGATGGCGGCGGCGGCGTGGTCCTGCGTCGAGAAGATGTTGCAGGAGGACCAGCGCACCTCGGCGCCGAGCGCGGTCAGCGTCTCGATCAGCACGGCGGTCTGGATGGTCATGTGCAGGCAGCCGGCGATGCGCGCGCCCTTCAGCGGCTGGCTGGCGCCATACTCGGCGCGGAGCGCCATCAGGCCGGGCATCTCGTCCTCGGCCATCGAGATCTCCTTGCGGCCCCATTCGGCCAGGGAGATGTCCTTCACCTTGTAGTCGGTGAAACCGGTCTTCGCGTCGGGCATGGCTGTTCTCCAGAAGTGCCCGCGCGATAGCACAGCCCGCCCGGCGCGAACAGGCCGAGGCACCCAGTCATAAGGATGTGTTTATATCTTTGGCGGGGTGGGCGGTGCGTTCAGCGCGGCTTGCGGAGAATCCATTTCGGGCTTTCCACCACCAGTTCCTGCCCGATTTCGGCGGCGAAAGCCTGGGCGGCCCGGGCGACGCTGGCCCAGGGGTAGTCATCCCCCACCAGCACGCCGCCCTTGTTGAGCAGGCCCCAGAACAGGCGGGCATCGCGCAGCACCGGCTCGTATTCATGGGCGGCGTCGATGTGGATGAGGTCGGCCTTCACCTTCAGCCGGCGCAGGATGGGGGCGGCGTTCTCGCTGGTCTGGGCCAGCGGCACCACGCGGTCCTGCAGGCCGCGATGGACCATGTTGCTGAGGAACTGCCAGTACAGCCCCGGCAGGCCATGCCGCAGGCGCAGCGACTCGAAGATGCGGTCCGGCCGCTCGCGGTTCCAGTGCTCGGGGCTGCCCAGGAAGGTGTCGATGGCGATGACGGCGCCCTCCACCCCGGCCTTGGCCATCGCCTGGCACAGGAAATTCACCGAGGCACCCTTCCACACCCCGACATCCAGGATGACCCGCGGCCGCACCTCCTGGACCAGCCGGGCGAGGGTGGGGTGGGTGCTGTTCCAGCCCTGGAGGTCCGCCGGCAGGTCCGGGACATAGCCGGCGAAAGGATCCTCCCCATAGAGCTTCAGGCAAAGCTCGCGCGCCAGACTCTGGGTGGTGGTGTCGGTCATGCCGGGGTCCTGCGCGCGAAGAGGGTTTTCTTTAAGTGTTCTTTTTTGAAAAAAAGAACCAAAAAACTTTTTTTAGTTTAGCGTCCCGCTGTGCCGGGAGACGGCGGCAGCCTGAAAAAACTTCTTTTTCTTTAGAAAAAGAAGATTATTTGATTTAATCGCTTTTGCTGGCCGTCGGATCGCTGAAGGCCATGACGAGTTCCTGGATGCGCTTGGGGTCGCTCTGCTCCATGACGCGGCGGGCGAAGCGGGCGCAGTCATCGATCTTCAGGGTGCGGACCATCTGCTTCACGCGCGGGATGGCGCTGGCATTCATCGAGAGCGAGCGCAGCCCGAGGCCGAGCAGCAGGGGCACGAGGCGCGGATTGCCCGCCATCTCGCCGCAGACGGAGACGGGCATGCGCAGGCGCAGCGCCGCCTCGGTGGCGAACTGCATCAGCCGCAGCACGGCCGGGTGCAGCGGGTCGTAGAGGTGGGAGACCTCGGCCTCCGCGCGGTCCACGGCCAGGGTGTACATGGCGAGGTCATTGGTGCCGATGGCGAAGAAATCCGCCTCCAGCGCGATGGCGTCGGCGGCGAGGGCCGCGCCCGGCGTCTCGATCATGGCGCCGAGGGGCGGCAGCTTGTCGGGCAGGGGGACGCCCTTGCGGCGCAGGCGGCGGGCGACGCGCTCATAGATCTCGCGCGCCTGGGCGACCTCGGCCGGGATGGTGACCATGGGCAGCAGGATGCGCACCGGCCCCTGGACGGCGACGCGCAGGATGGCGGCGAACTGCGCCTCCAGCAATTCGGGCCGCTTCAGCAGCATGCGGATGCCGCGCAGGCCGAGCGCCGGGTTGGGGCCGGAATGGTAAGGCTCGATCCCCTCGGCCAGGGCCTCGATATCCTTCTCCCCGCCCCAGTCGAGCACGCGGATGGTCACATGGTCCCCCGCCAGGGGGCCGACGATCTGGCTATAGGCCTCGAACTGCGCATCCTCGTCGGGGAGGTCCTCGCGGTTCATGAAGAGGAACTCGGTGCGCAGCAGGCCGATGCCCTGGGCGCCGGCCTGGGCGATCAGCGGCAGCTCGGCCGGGATTTCCAGATTGGCCTGGAGGTCCACCTCCTCCCCGTCCAGCGTGACGGAGGGCAGGCGGCGCAGCTTGGCGAGGCGGGCCTTTTCCTTGGCATAGGCGGCGAGGGCCTCGCGCCCGGCCTCCAGCGCGGCGGCGCCGGGGCGCAGCACGATGGTGCCGGCGCCGCCATCCAGCACCGCCTCGTCCCCGCGCCGCGCCGCCTCGGTCAGGCCGGGGCAGGCGAGGACGGAGGGAATGCCCAGCGCGCGCAGCATGATGGCGGTGTGGCCATCGGCGCCGCCTTCCTCGGTGGCGACGCCGGCGATGCGCGTGGGGTCGAGCAGCGCGGCATCGGCGGGGGTCAGTTCCTCGGCCACCAGGATGGCGCCGGGGGGCACGTCCTTCAGGCTGCGGAAGGGGGTGGCGGTGAGGTTGCGGGTGAGGCGGCGGGCGATTTCGCGCACCTCGCCGGCGCGGCGCTTCAGCCCGGCCTTGTCGTCATCCTTGGCGGCCAGGATGACGGCGGCGATGGCCTCCGCCTCGTCCTGGACGGCGGTCTCGGCGGCCAGCAGTTCCTCGGCGATGCGGCGGCGGGCGCCGCGCAGCAGGCGGCTCTCCCCCAGCATCAGCGCATAGGCGTCGAGCAGCGGCTCCAGCTCGCCCTGCGCCTCTTCCGGCAGGACGGAGAGGCGGGCCTTGAGCTTGGCCACCTGCTTGCGGCTGGCGGTGACGGCGTTGGCGAGGCGCTGGCGCTCCGGCTCCACCTGATCGGCGGCGATGCTGCGGCGCGGGGCGAGGGTCGGCACCTCGGAGGTGTCGAAGACGGCGCCGATGGCCACGCCCGGGCTGATGGCGAGGCCCTTGATCGTCGCCTCGCGCAGCCGGCGGGGCTGGGCGCGCGGCTCGGCCTCGGCGGCCTCCGGCTCGGGGGCCGGCCTGGCGGCGGCCTTGGCTTCGGTGGCCTTGGCGGTCGGCTTGGGCGCGGCGTCGGGTTCGGGCGCCGGCTTGGCGGCGGCCTTGGCCTCGGCGGCCTTGGCGGGCGGTTTGGGCGCGGCGTCGGGTTCGGGCGCCGGCTTCGCGGCGGCCTTGGCGGGTGGCTTGGGCGCGGCGTCGGGCTCGGGCGCCGGCTTCGCGGCGGCCTTGGCCTCGGCGGGCTTCGCCGGGGGTTTCGGCGGGGCCTCGGCCTCGGGGGTGGCCTTGCCGGGGGGCATCTTGCCCTCGGTGGCCTTGGGAGCAGTCTTGGACGCGGCTTCGGGCACGGGCGTGTCCTTGGCGGAGGTGCTCTTGCCCGCGGTATTGCGGGCGGCGGGCGCGACAATGCCGGGCGTGGCCCCGGCCGCCGGGGGTGAGGCGGCGGCCGGTGTGGTCTGGGTGGGCGTGGTCTGGGTGGGTGTGGTCTGGGCGGCGGGGCGGGCGGTGTCTGCCTTGCGCGCGTCAGTCTTCATGGAAGCCGGCCTCGATCAGGCCGGCCACCGCATCGAGCGCTTCCTTGGCATCCCACCCCTCGGCTTCCACCACGACCTCGCTGCCTTTGCCGGCACCCAGCATCATCAGCCCCATGATGGAACAGGCGGGCACCTTCTGACCATCGCGAGAGACGGTAAGGCAGGCAGAAAATCGCTCAGCAAGCGAAACGAGCTTGGCGGCGGCGCGGGCATGCAGGCCGCGGCTGTTGATGATGCGCACGCTGCGGCGCAGCACCAGGGGATTGGCCTCGGCCAGGGCCGGGGCGGCCATGGCCTCGCCCGCCATGCCCTCGCCCGCCATGTCGGACGGGGCGAGGAGCGCGGCGCTCCGCCAGAAACACAGGGGCTGCGGGTCCAGTCTCATGGGCCTGTCTCCTCCTTGGGTGGCGCGGCGCGGGGATGCGCGCCGTGCCACCATGGCTGTGCCGCCCTCTCTCCGGCCCCGGCGGGGCTCAGCCCGCGTTGCGGGCGGGCTCGGCGGCGGGGACGGGCTCGGCCGGGGGCTGGCAGCGGGCCGGCGTCGCGCAGGCAATATAGTGACGCCCGGCGCGCATGGCATGGTCCACGGCGGGTCCCAGTGGCTCCGCCCCGCGAACCCGCGCAAGCTTGACCAGCATGGGCAGGTTGAGGCCGGCGATCACCTCGATCCCGCGGCCGGCGGCGAGGCTGTCCTGCGCCACGGCGGTGGCGAGGTTGGAGGGGGTGCCGCCGAACATGTCGGTGAGCAGCACCACGCCATCGCCACTGTCGACGCGGGCGACGCAGCCGAGGATATCGTGCTTGCGCCCGTCCATGTCGTCCTCCGGCCCGATGCAGACCGTCTCGACCTGCGCCTGGGGGCCGACGACGTGTTCCATCGCCAGGCGGAACTCCTCGGCCAGGCGGCCATGGCTGACCAGAACCATGCCGATCATCGGGAATGCGCCATCAGAATGTGCAAGAAGAAGGGCCCTCCCGACCCGGTTGCGTGGGCGGCGCGGCGGCGCCGTTGCGAAGCTCCGGCCGCGCCGGTGCCCCCGCTGTTATTTCGGTGGCCATTATTCCGGTGATCGCCAGTTCGCGGTGGCGGAGATCGACCCGCCACCCTTGTGTGGCGAGATGGGCCGCCAGTCGCTCGGCCACGAGCACGGAGCGGTGCTTGCCGCCCGTGCAGCCGAGCGCGACGGTGAGATATTTTTTGCCCTCCGCCGCGTAGCGGGGCAACAGCGGGTCTAGCAGCGCCGTCATGCGTTGCCAGAATGGGACGAATTCCGGGTCGGCCGTGATGAAGGCGGCCACCGGGGCATCCTGCCCCGTCATCGGGCGCAGCGCCGGGTCGTAATGCGGGTTGCGCAGGAAGCGCAGGTCCAGCACCAGATCCGCCTCGCGCGGCAGGCCGCGCGGGAAGCCGAAGGAAAGCACGGCCACCGCCATGCCCTCCGGCCCGGCGCCGGTGCGGTAGCGCCGCTCCACCTGCCGGCGGAGTTCGGGCAGGGGCAGCTCGGTGGTGTCGATCACGGCATCCGCCGCGTCGCGCAGCGGCTCCAGCAGGGCGCGCTCCCGCGCGATGCCATCGGCCACCGAGCCGCCGAGCGAGCCGCCCGGCGCCAGCGGGTGGCGCCGCCGCGTCTCGGAGAAGCGGCGCAGCAGCACCGCCTCCTCCGCCGTGACATAGAGCAGCTCGGGCGCGAGGCCCGGCAGGGCGCGCAGATGGTCGATCCGCCGCAGCAGCCCCGCCGCGTCGAAGCCGCGGGTGCGGGCGTCGATGCCCACCGCCAGCGGCACATGCGCGCCGCCGGGGGCGGCCTCGCGCACCACCTCCTCCAGGATGGAGAGGGGCGGGTTGTCGATGCTCTCGAAGCCCAGATCCTCCAGCATGCGCAGGATCGAGGCCTTGCCGGCGCCGGACAGCCCGGTGACGATGACGACAGGCCGCGCCGCGCTCACGCGGTGAAGGCCCTCTCGAAGGCCCCCCCGAAGGCCCCGGCGCGCAGGGCCAGCGGGGCGGGGCCGAGGCCCAGCGTGGCCAGGGCCATCTCCAGCCGGGCGGGGGCGGAGGCCTCGAAGCCATGCAGCCGCAGGGCGGGCAGCGGGCCGCCCGGCGCGGCGTGGTGGCGCGGCTCGGGCAGGCGGGGGATCTCCTCCCCCTGCGGGCGCAGCTCCACCACGAGGCGCAGCGGCGCCGGGGCATGCGGCAGCCCCTCCACCAGGCCGAGGCCGCGCAGCTCCAGCATCCCGGCCAGCGACTCGGGGGCATGGGCCAGGGTCTCGCCGGGGGTGGGGGTGGGCTCCAGCACCACCTGGTCGTCCGCCACCAGGGTCCAGCCCTGGCGCAGCAGGCGCAGCACGAGATCCGACTTGCCGCTTCCGGGCGGGCCCAGGAACAGGACGCCCGCGCCGTGCAGGGCCGCGCAACTGCCGTGCTGGATCATCGCCGAGGACGGGCCCCCCTGAAACTTGCCGAAATATGGCAGGATCGAGGCGGCTGTAAAAGCCATCCCCCAGGGGCACCGGCAGTTGTCGCCAGGGCGGGCTTTTTGCCCCCAGCGCGAGGGATGGCGCGAGGGGCGGCGCGGGGAGGGGCGCGGGGAGGGGCGCGGGGAGGCGGGCGCGGAAGGGGGGGCTGCCCGGAAGGGGAAGGGGGCCCATGCTGTGCCTCGGGGTTCGGTCCTGGACGTGGTGCGGTGGAAGCTTGGGGGGCTTTTCGCGATGGATGGCCCGGCGCCCCGCCAGCAGGCCCGCGTGGCGCGGGGCTGGGGCCGGGGTGCCGGGAGACCCGCCCAGGGCCTGGCGGAAAGCCAGCGCCCGGGCGCCCTGGCCCCGCCGGGGCCGGGCGCCCGGTCAAGGGGGGCGGCCGTTGCGGGCGGCGGGGGGTGATGCCACCTTGCGCCACCATGAGCGAAGAAACCGTCACCATCCGCGCGATCCCGCCCGATGCCGCGGCCATCCGCGCCGCCGCCGGGCGAATCGCCCCCTGGGTGCGCCGCACGCCGCTGCTCTCCCTGCCGGCCGCCGCGCTGGGCACGCCCTGCGACGTCACGCTGAAGCTGGAACTGCTCCAGGCCAGCGGCTCCTTCAAGCCGCGCGGAGCCTTCAACCGCATCCTCTCGGCCCGCGCGGCGGGGCTGCTGCCACCGGCCGGGGTCATCGCCGCCTCGGGGGGCAATCATGGCGCGGCGGTGGCCTATGCGGCGCGCGCCCTCGGCATCCCGGCCGAGATCTTCGTTCCCGAGATCACCAGCCCGGCCAAGCTGGCCCGCATCCAGTCCTATGGCGCAACCCTGGTGCAGGGCGGCGCCACCTATGACGAGGCCCGCCAGGCCAGCGAGGCCCGCGCCGCCGCGACGGGCGCGCTGATCGTCCACGCCTATGACCAGCCGGAGGTCCTGGCCGGCCAGGGCACGCTGGCGCTGGAACTGGAGGAGCAGGCGCCGGAACTGACCCATATCCTGGTGGCCACCGGCGGCGGCGGGCTGATCGGCGGCGTCGCCTCCTGGTATGGCGAGCGGGTGGAGGTCATCAGCGTCGAGCCGGAAGGCTGCCCCACCCTGTTCACCGCCCTGCGCGAGGGCTACCCGGTGCCCGCCCCGGTGGGCGGCGTGGCGGCGGACAGCCTGGGCGCGCGGCAGGTCGGCCGGCTGATGTTCGAGGTCGCCCGGCGCAATATCGGCACCGCCCTGCTGGTGCCGGACGAGGCCATCCGCGCCGCCCAGAAGGCGCTGTGGGAACAGGTCCGGCTGGTGGCCGAGCCAGGGGGCGCCACCGCCCTGGCCGCCCTGCTCTGCGGCGCCTTCGTGCCGCCGGAAGGGGCGCGGGTGGGCGTTGTCGTCTGCGGCAGCAATACCGATCCGGGAAGTGTGGTTTGAGAAAAGGGGAGAGGTTCTTTTTTGAAAAAAAGAACCAAAAAACTTTTTTCAGTTCAGCGGCCCGCCTCAGGCCTGAAGCGGGACGCCAACTGAAAAAAGTCTCCTGGCCCGCGCGGGTCTGCCTTGCGGTGATGTGAGCAGGCGGGAGGCGTCCCACCGGCCTAGACTCCGCCCGCCGGGTGCAAGGGATGTCCCATGAGCGATGATGAGAAACCCGCGCTGACCGTCCACGGCCTGTTCGTGGAGCGGCAGCAGATCGAGGCGGGCAAGCTGGCGGCGGAGCAGGCCGCCACGCGCCACGCGGCCGAGGAACTGGCCCGGCAGCGCAAGGCCTTCGAGGCCCGGCCGCTGACCGCGGCGGACCGCAGGGAAATCCAGGACCACATCCGCGCCGCCTTCGACGCGGGGGAGAAGTCGCTGCAGGTCGTCACCTTCCCCAGCGGCTTCTGCCCGGATGAGGGGCGGCACATCAACCACGCCCTGCCGGGCTGGGAGGATGAACTGCCGGGCTATGCCCGCCGCGTCTATGAGTTCTGGGATGAGGCGCTGCGCCCCGGTGGCTTTGGCTTCAATGCGCGGGTCATCAGCTACCCGAACGGCATGCCGGGGGATATCGGCCTGTTCATCACCTGGCCCGAAGCCGATGGCTGAGATCCGCCCCGCCCGGGAGGATGACCTCCCGGGCATGCTGGCGCTCTACCGCCACCTGAATGAGCGTGACCCGCCCCTGACGCCGGAGCAGGCCGCCCCGGCCTGGGCCGCGCTGCTGGCGCGCGCCACCGTCTTCGTGGCGGTGGCGGAGGGCGTGCCGGTGGCCTCCTGCACCCTGGTGGTGGTGCCCAATGTGACTGCGGGCGCGCGTCCCTATGCCCTGGTGGAAAACGTGGTGACCCATGCCGATTGGCGCCGCCGCGGCCTGGGCCATGCCGTGCTGCGCGCGGCGCTGGAGCAGGCACGCGGGCAGGGCTGCTACAAGGTGATGCTCGCCACCGGCTCGAAAGAGCCGGGCACGCTGCGCTTCTACGCGGAGGCCGGCTTCACCGGCGGCACCAAGACCTTCTTCGAGTGGCGCGACCTGCCGCCGCGCGCGGCGGGCCCGGCGGTGGCCTGAGGGGGCAGGGGGGCGGGGGGCGTGGTCCCCCGCGGCCACCCACAGAAAGAATGGTCAGCCGAGGGGCAGCCGCACGACGAAGCGCGCGCCCGTCACCTTGCCGTCCTCGTCGCGGCGGTTCTCGGCGCTGATGCGCCCGCCCAGCCCCTCGACGATCTGCCGGCTGATGGACAGGCCCAGCCCCGAATGCTGCCCGAAGCGCTCGCCATGCGGGCGCTCCGAGTAGAAGCGGGCGAAGATCCCCTCCAGCTTGGCCTCGGGGATGCCGGGGCCTTCATCCTCGACGGTGAATTCCATCATCGCCCCGGTGGGGCGGGCGCGCATCCAGACGCGGCCGCGCTCGGGCGAGAAGGAAATGGCATTGCCCAGCAGGTTGCGGAACACCTGCACCAGGCGCCCCTCCACCCCGCGCACCACCAGCGGCCCGGCGGCCATGTCCAGCTCGACGATCGTATCGTCCTCGCCGCGCGTGGTGTTGTGCAGCTCCGCCAGGGCCGAGAGGATGGGGGCGATGTCCACCGGCTCCGACGCCGTGCGCGAGAGTTCGGCATCCACGCGCGAGGAATCGGCGATATCGGCGATCAGCCGGTCCATCCGCACCGCGTCATCGGCGATGATGCCGAGCAGGCGCTTCTGGTGCTCCGGATTCTCGATGCGGCGCAGCGTCTCGATGGCGCTGCGCACGCTGGTCAGCGGGTTGCGGAGTTCGTGGGCGACATCGGCGGCGAAGCGCTCATTCATGTCGATGCGCGCCCACAGGGCGGTGGCGGAGGATTGCAGGTCGCGCGCCAGGATGCCGATCTCGTCCTCCCGCGCCATCAGGGCGGAGGGGACGGAACCGGCGCGGCCCTTGCCCTGGCGCATGGCCGCCGCCGCCCCGGCCAGGGCCAGGATGGGCGAGGCGATGGTGCGCGAGAGGTAGAGCGAGGCCGCGACCGTCAGCAGCAGCGCCAGCAGGAAGAGGCCGAGGACGGAGGAGCGGATATCGAGCAGCCGCGCATCCACCTCCCGCGCCTCGCGGGTGAGCAGGATGATGCCGACGCTCTGCCCGCCGCGCCGCGCTGGCTCGGCCACGGAGACGAGCAGCCGCCCCTCCTGGGTGCGGCGGATATAGGGGCGCACGCCGCCCTCAAGGGCGAGGCGCAGTTCCTCCCGCCGGTCCGGCCCCAGGGCGGGCTGCCAGTCGAAGGAGGGGGCATTCGGCCCGACATCGACGAAGACGGCGTCATCCGCGCTGCGCGGCCCGTAGACCGAGCGCGGCAGCAGGGCGAGGATGCGGTCATACAGCCCGGCGATGGTGCCGGCGAAGGCGCCGCGCGGCTCCGGCGGCGGCAGCGGCTCGGTGACGATGGCGCCGCCCTGGCCCTCGCGCACGCGGCTGTCGGCCACCAGCAGGCCGGTGGTGTCGAACAGCTTGGCCTGGGTGTTGGGGCTGGGCTCGGCCAGGCGGCGCAGCAGGGGGCGGGCGCTGTCCGGCACCAGGATGGCGCGGTCATCCTGGAGGCGGACGGCGGCCTCGGCAATGCCGGCGGCGTAGATGCGCGCCTGGGTGCGCAGCGACTCGACCTCGGCGGCGAGCAGCCCGTTCTGATACTGGTCCAGGTAGAGCAGCGCCGCCGCCAGCAGCGCCGGCGCCATGACGTTCAGCAGCAGGATGCGGCGCAGCAGCGGCGAGACGCGGCGGCGCGGCGCGGCCTCGGCCGGCGCGCCGGCGGGAAGGGGGGCCGCCGGCGGAGTTGGTGCCGCAATGGGGGCCGCGGCGGGGGCGGGGCCGCCTGCGTCGGGCAAGGTCAGGCTTCCTTGTAGCGATAGCCGATGCCGTAGAGCGTCTCGATCATCGAGAAGTCGTCATCCACCGCGCGGAACTTCTTGCGCACGCGCTTCACATGGCTGTCGATGGTGCGGTCATCGACATAGATGGCCTCGCCATAGGCGGCATCGATCAGCTGGTCGCGGTTCTTCACCATGCCGGGGCGCTGGGCCAGCGCCTTGACCAGCAGGAACTCGGTGACGGTGAGCTGCACCGCCTGCCCCTTCCAGGTGCAGGTGTGCTTGGTTTCGTCCAGCACGAGGTCGCCCCGGGTGATGACGCCGCTGGGCGGGGCGCCGCTGCCCTCGGCGCGGCTGGCCTCGTTGCGGCGCAGCAGGGCGCGGATGCGCTCGATCAGCAGGCGCTGGCTGAAGGGCTTGGTGATGTAGTCATCCGCGCCGAGGCGCAGGCCCATCAGCTGGTCCAGTTCCTCATCCTTCGAGGTGAGGAAGATCACCGGCACGGAGGAGCGCTGGCGCAGGCGCTGCAGCAGTTCCATGCCGTCCATGCGGGGCATCTTGATGTCCAGCACGGCCAGGTCCACCGGGCGGGAGAGCAGGCCCTGCAGCGCGCTTTCCCCATCCGTGTAGGTGCGCACCTGGAAGCCTTCCTGCTCCAGCGTCATGGAGACGGAGGTCAGGATGTTGCGGTCGTCATCAACGAGGGCAATGGTCGCGGGCATGGGGAACTCTGTACTCCTTCCCCATCCACTCTGCCGCCCTTTTATGTCTTCTTTCGGGCCGGCGCCGCGTGGGGTGGCCCGAATGGGTTTCCAAAGGCCTCAGGCCTTTGGCGGCTGCAAGGCGCTGCCTTGCAGGTGCGAGAGGGGCGGAGCCCCTCTCAGGAGCGGGCGCTGCGCCGCCCTGGGCCGTGGCGCCCCGGCTGCGTAGAGTGCCCTGTCGAGTTCCTTGGCGAGTCCCTGGCGGAGAGCGCGAGAACATGGAGAAGGATGAGGGGGTGGCGCGGGCGCGGGCCCTGCTGCGCGGGGCGCGCTCCGGGGCGCTGGCCACCCAGGAGGAGGGGCAGCCCTTCGCCAGCCTGGTGACGCCGGCCATGGCGCCGGATCTGTCCGTGCTGCTCTGGCTGTCCTCGCTCTCGGCCCATACGCGGCAGCTGGCGCGGGAGCCGCGCTGCGCCCTGCTGGTCCAGGGCGAGGCGGCCGAGGCGAATCCGCAGACCGCCCCTCGCGTGACTGTGACCGGGCTGGCCGAGCGGGTGGAGGGGGAGGATCTCGCCCCCCTGAAGGCGCGCTGGCTGGCCCTGCATCCCTATGCCGCGCTCTATGCGGAGTTCGCGGATTTCGCGCTCTGGCGCATCCGGCCGCAGGCGGCGCTGCTGGTGGGCGGCTTCGCCGCCGCGCTGCGCCTGCGTGGCAGCGCGCTGCTGCCGGACCCCGTGGCCGCGCAAACCATTGCGGAAGCGGAATCTGACATTTGCGGGCATGTGAATGCCGACCATGCCGAGGCGCTGGGCCTCATCGCCACCCGCCTGCTGGGGCAGCCGGAAGGGGCGTGGCGGATGGTGGCGGTGGATGTCGATGGCTGTGATCTGGTGGCCGGGGAGGGGCGGTGCCGGCTGAATTTCGCATCCCCCGTGGCGGCGCCCGATGGCGTGCGGCAGGCCCTGGTGGCGGCGGTGCGGCAGGCGCGGAATGGGGAGAAATAAGGCGGAATTCAGGCGCTTGCGGCAACTTGTATGATAATATGACAGGAACACATACATTGACCGCTGAACAGGCAACGTCCTAGTTTGTGAGACATCCGGCGTGCGGCGCATGGGGTGCGGTGCACGTGATGCGGCCCCGCGCCGGATATCCCCTCGGCTACTGCCCCGCCGGATTCCCGGTGGAGGAAAAGCGCCTTGACCGGAGTCCGCATCTGATGACAGCGACTGCTGCCGCGTCCGCCCATGCCGCCCTGCTGGCTGGGACCGGTGTCACCACCACCGCCCCTGTGCATGCCAACCTGACCGCGGCCGGGCTCTATGCCCACGCGCTGCGCCGCGGCGAGGGCCGGCTCTCGGCGGATGGCGCCTTCATCGCGGTGACCGGCCAGCACACCGGCCGCTCCGTGCAGGACAAGTTCGTGGCCGACGACCCCGAGGTCACCAACGAGATCTGGTGGGGCAAGGTCAACCAGAAGCTGGCCCCGGCCAGGTTCGACACCTTCACCGCCGATGTCCGCTCCTGGCTCGGCGAGCAGAAGGAGCTGTTCACCGAGGATCTCTATGCCGGCGCCGACCCCGCGCACCGCATCAAGGTCCGGCTGGTGACGACCAATGCGTGGCACGCCCTCTTCGCCCGCAACATGTTCATCCGCCCGCCGGTGGAGGAGCTGGAGAGCTTCACCCCGGACTACGTGATCCTGCACGCGCCGGAGATGGAGGCGAAGCCGGAGCATGGCGGCCGCGCCAACTCCACCACGCTGATCGCGCTGTCCTTCGCCCGGAAGATCATCGCCATCGCCGGCACCAGCTATGCGGGCGAGATCAAGAAGTCGATCTTCACGGTGATGAACTGGCTGCTGCCGGCCAAGGGCGTGCTGCCGATGCACTGCTCCGCCAATGTCGGCAAGGCGGGGGACACGGCGCTGTTCTTCGGCCTCTCCGGCACCGGCAAGACCACGCTCTCCTCCGACCCCGAGCGCGCGCTGATCGGCGATGACGAGCATGGCTGGTCGGACAAGGGCGTCTTCAACTTCGAGGGCGGCTGCTACGCCAAGGTCATCAAGCTCAGCCAGGAGGCCGAGCCGCAGATCTGGAACGCGTCGCACCGCTTCGGCGCCGTGCTGGAGAACGTCATCGCCGATGCGCGGGGCAACCTGAACCTCGACGATGGCAGCCTGACGGAGAACACCCGTTCCTGCTACCCGATCGAGTTCATCCCCGGCACGGCGCCGGGCGGGCAGGCCGGGCTGCCGAAGAATGTGGTGATGCTGACGGCCGATGCCTTCGGCGTGCTGCCGCCGATCGCCCGGCTGACGCCGGCGCAGGCGATGTATCACTTCCTCTCCGGCTACACCGCCAAGGTGGCGGGCACCGAGAAGGGGCTCGGGAAGGAGCCGCAGGCGACCTTCTCCACCTGCTTCGGCGCCCCCTTCCTGCCGCGCCACCCGGAGGTCTATGGCCGGATGCTGGCCGAGCTGATCGCCACCCATGGCGCGCAGGTCTGGCTGGTGAACACGGGCTGGACCGGCGGCAGCTATGGCACGGGCCAGCGCATGTCCATCCGCCACACCCGCGCCCTGCTGCGCGCGGCCCTCGATGGCAGCCTGGCCCATGCGACCTTCGCGACCGATCCGTTCTTCGGCCTCGCCGTGCCGCAGGACGTGCCGGGCGTGCCGCGCGAGGTGCTGAACCCGCGCGAGGCCTGGGCGGACAAGGCCGCCTATGACGCCACCGCCGCCAAGCTGGTCGCGCTGTTCGAGAAGAACTTCGAGACCTTCGCCAGCGCCGTGGGCGAGGATGTGAAGGCCGTCGCCCTGCGCGTCGCCGCGTAAGAGAGAAGGCTCAATAAGAGAAGGCTGGGGGAGACAGGGTCTCCCCCAGACCCCCGCCATCAGTCTGGCGTCCCGCCTGGACGGGAGACGGCGGCAGCCTGACAGAAAAAAGATGGGGGTCCGGGGGAATGCTTTCCCCCGGACTTTTTTTGACCCTGCCCGATGCCGCGCCGCGTCATGATTTTTCCATGGCGCCGGGCGGGCTGAGCGTTCATAACGCCGGGCGGGTGCGCCATCGCGGCCACCTGGACCCGCGAGCGTGCGGGAAAGACTGGAGGCTGCGCCGGGCGCGATCCCCCGCTGAGCGGGGGCGTGGCGGCGTTTCCGGCCACATGGGTGCGTTCCGCGGCAGCCCCCGCGGCCCCTCCATGCCGCCCGAGACGCCGAGTACCTCCCCGCAGGGGGAGGGTGAGACCCGGTCCGGCACTGGCACTTCCCGCATCGCTCATTTGACACCCCGCCGCCCGGCGGGGAACGCCGTGCCCGTGACGACGGGCCGCGATGCCACAGGGACTTTCATGTTCGAGAACTACTTCCGCAAGGACATCGCCTGGGGGGGCAAGACCCTCACCCTCGAGACGGGCAAGGTTGCCCGCCAGGCCGATGGCGCCGTGATGGCGCGCCTGGGCGACACCATCGTGCTCTGCACCGTGGTCGGCGCCCGCAGCGTGAAGCCGGGGCAGGATTTCTTCCCGCTCACCGTGAACTACCAGGAGAAGGCTTTCGCGGCCGGTAAGATCCCGGGCGGCTTCTTCAAGCGCGAGGGCCGGCCCTCCGAGTCCGAGACGCTGATCTCCCGCCTGATCGACCGCCCGATCCGCCCGCTCTTCCCCGAGGGCTTCCGCAACGAGGTCCAGGTCATCGCGACGGTGCTGTCGCATGACATGGAGAACAACCCCGACATCGTGGCGATGGTGGGCTGCTCGGCGGCGCTGACGCTCTCCGGCATTCCCTTCTTCGGCCCCGTCGGCGCCGCGCGCGTCGGCTATGTCGATGGCCAGTACGTGCTGAACCCGACGCTGGAGCAGACCAAGGCGAGCGCGCTCGACCTCGTCGTCGCCGGCACGGCCGAGGGCGTGCTGATGGTCGAGTCCGAGGCCAGCGAGCTGACCGAAGAGATCATGCTGGGCGCCGTGACCTTCGGCCACCAGGGCTTCCAGGCGGTCATCGAGGGCATCATCGAGCTGGCCGAGCGCGCCGCGAAGGAGCCCTGGGACCTGCCGGAGCCGGCCGCGGCCGAGGTGGCGCTGAAGCAGCGCATCGCCGAGATCGGCACCGCCCGCATGGCCGAGGCCTACAAGGAGACCCAGAAGCTGGTCCGCCAGGGCAAGGTGGGCGAGGCGAAGAAGGCGATCCTGGCGCAGCTCGCCGAGGAGGGCCTGGACACCGACATGGCCAAGGGCTTCCTGAAGGAGCTTGAGGCCACCGTCGTCCGCGACGCCATCCTGGACACCGGCCTGCGCATCGACGGCCGCGACACCAAGACCGTGCGCCCGATCGTGGCCGAGGTCGGCGTGCTGCCGCGCGCGCATGGCTCCGCCCTCTTCACCCGGGGCGAGACGCAGGCGCTGGCCGTGGCCACGCTGGGCACCGGGCAGGACGAGCAGATCATCGACAGCCTCACGGGCGAGTACCGTGAGAACTTCATGCTGCACTACAACTTCCCCCCCTACTCGGTGAACGAGACGGGCCGCATGGGCAGCCCGGGCCGGCGCGAGATCGGGCATGGCAAGCTGGCCTGGCGCGCCATCCACCCGCTGCTGCCGGAGAAGGAGAAGTTCCCCTACACGCTGCGCGTCGTCTCGGAGATCACCGAGTCGAACGGCTCCTCCTCGATGGCGACGGTGTGCGGCACCTCGCTCTCGCTGATGGATGCCGGCGTGCCGCTGAAGCGCCCCTGCGCCGGCATCGCCATGGGCCTGATCAAGGAAGACCGCGGCTTCGCCGTGCTCTCCGACATCCTGGGCGACGAGGACCACCTCGGCGACATGGACTTCAAGGTGGCCGGCACGGAGCAGGGCATCACCGCCCTGCAGATGGACATCAAGATCACGTCCATCACGCCGGAGATCATGAAGATCGCCCTGGAGCAGGCCAAGGGCGGCCGCCTGCACATCCTGGGCGAGATGGCCAAGGGCCTGACCGGCGCGCGCTCCGACGTCGCCGCCAATGCGCCCAAGGTCACCGTGATCAACGTGCCGAAGGAGAAGATCCGCGAGGTCATCGGCACGGGCGGCAAGGTGATCCGCGAGATCGTCGAGCAGACCGGCACCAAGATCGACATCGAGGATGACGGGACGATCAAGATCGCCTCGACCAGCCAGGAGGCCACCCAGGCCGCGATCGACCGCATCCGCGGCATCACCGCCGAGCCGGAAGTGGGCGTGATCTACAACGGCACCGTGGTGAAGACCGCCGAGTTCGGCGCCTTCGTCAACTTCCTCGGCGCCAAGGACGGCCTCGTCCACATCTCCGAGCTGGCCAATGAGCGCGTCGCCAAGACCACCGACATCGTCAAGCAGGGCGACAAGGTGAAGGTGAAGGTGCTGGGCTTCGACGACCGCGGCAAGGTGAAGCTGTCCATGCGGGTTGTCGATCAGGCCACCGGTGCCGATATCAGCGACCAGGTCGGCGCCCGCCGCCCGCGCGAGGATGGCGAGGGTGAGGGCGAGCCGCGCCGTGAGCGGCATGACCGCGGCGAGCGCCGCCCGCGCCGCGACCGCGACTAAGACCGGGATCAGGACCCGGATCAGGACCGGGACCAAGACGTGCGCCGGGGCAGCGATGCCCCGGCCCATGGGGGGCGGCAAGGCCGCCTCCCCTCCGCATGGCGCGGCCGGGGCATGCCCCGGGGCACGCCATTGGCGGCCAGCCGCAAGAGGGGGCTACGAAGCTGTCTCCTGTGGCGCTATATGACGCTCTCGTGATGAATGGCTTCTGGGGACGGTAGGCTGCGGTGAAGGCGATCAACGCGATCCGGATGGGCGGTGTGGACGTTCTGCCCCTCGTCGAAGGTGGCAAGGGCGTGGCCGTGTCCACGGGGGCTTCCTGTGGGGAATGGGCGGGCGCCGGCGGCGTCGGCACCTTTTCCGGCGTCAATGCCGACAGCTATGACGCGGATGGCCATGTCATCCGGCAGGTCTATCAGGGCCGCACCCGGCGGGACCGGCATGAGGAACTGGTGGCCTATGGCATCTCGGGCGGCATCGCCCAGGCGCGCGAGGCCCATGAGCGGGCCAATGGCAAGGGCCGCATCCACATCAACGTGCTGTGGGAGATGGGCGGTGCCGAGCGCGTGCTGCGCGGCGTGCTGGAAGGCGCCAAGGGGCTGATCAACGGCGTCACCTGCGGCGCCGGCATGCCCTACAAGCTGGCTGAGATCGCCCGCGAATTCAACGTCTTCTACTATCCCATCGTGTCCTCCGCCCGCGCTTTCGCGGCGCTGTGGAAGCGCAGCTACTCCAAGACGGCGGAGCTGCTGGGCGGCGTGGTCTATGAGGACCCCTGGCTGGCCGGCGGCCATAACGGCCTCTCCAACTCCGAGGACCCGGCCAAGCCCGAGGCGCCCTATGAGCGCGTGCGCAAGCTGCGCGAGCAGATGCGCCAGTTCGGCCTGGGCGATGTGCCGATCATCATGGCCGGCGGCGTCTGGTGGCTGGAGGAGTGGGAAGACTGGATCGACAACCCGGAGCTGGGTCCCGTCGCCTTCCAGTTCGGCACCCGCCCGCTGCTGACCCGCGAGAGCCCGATCAGCGACGCCTGGAAGCAGCGCCTGCTGGAGCTGAAGCCCGGCGATGTGCTGCTCCAGCCCTTCTCGCCCACCGGCTTCTACTCCTCCGCGGTGCGCAACGAGTTCCTGCGCGACCTTGAGGCGCGCAGCGAGCGGCAGGTGGCCTATTCGCCCGAGCTGCTCGGCGAGCACACGGCGGAATATGGCATCGGCCCGCGCAAGCGCCCCGTCTGGCTCGCCCCCGGCGACCGGGAGCGTGTCATCCACTGGGAGGGCGAGGGCTTCACCGAGGCGCTGCGCACCCCGGACAACACGCTGGTCTTCGTCACGCCCGAGCAGTCGCGCGAGATCCTGAAGGACCAGACGGATTGCATGGGCTGCCTCTCCCATTGCCGCTTCAGCAACTGGACGCAGCACGGCCCGGACTACACCAACGGCAAGAAGGCCGATCCGCGCAGCTTCTGCATCCAGAAGACGCTGCAGGACATCGCGCATGACGGCAGCATCGAGCACAACCTGATGTTCGCCGGCCACAATGCCTATCGCTTCGGGCAGGACCCCTTCTACTCGAACGGCTTCATCCCGACGGTGAAGCAGCTGGTCGAGCGGATCATGTCCGGCCGCTGAGCGGCACCGCTCCATCAAGCCTCGGTGAACGCGCCCGGCCCCCGGCCGGGCGTTTTTTTGTCAGGCTGCCGCCATCTCCCGTCCAGGCGGGACGCGAACAGAAAAAAGTTTTTTGGTTCTTTTTTCCAAAAAAGAACTCTTATTCCTTTTCCTCTGATTGTTTGTTTTCAATCCGCACCGGCTCCGCCGCATCCTCCAGCTCGACCTGCTCGATGCGCGCCCCGGTGCGGATCAGCTTGTCGGTGCTGATCTCGATCTGGCGGATATCGTCCTGGGCCTGGGCGAAATGGCTCTTGAGCCGGCCCACCCTCTCGCCCAGCCGGGCGACATCGCCCACCAGCTTCGCCACCTCCTCCTGGATGCGCCCGGCCTGGGCGCGCATCCGCACATCCTGCATCAGCGCCCGCATGGCCGAGAGCATGGCCCAGAGCGTGGTGGGCGAGGCGATATAGACCCGCCGCCGCTGGGCCTCGTCCACCACGGCGGCGAAGCCGGTGTGCAGTTCGGCGAAAATGGCCTCCGAGGGCACGAACAGAATGGCGCCCTCCGCCGTCTCGCCGGGGAGGAGGTATTTGCGCGCGATGTCGTCCACATGCCGGCGCATATCGGCGGCGAATTGCCGGGTGGCGATGGCGCGGGCCGGGGCGTCCTCCGCCGCGCGCAGGGCGTTCCAGGCCTCCAGGGGGAATTTGCTGTCCACCACCACCGGGCCGGGCGGGTAGGGCAGGCGGATCAGGCAGTCGCAGCGCGTGCCGTTGGAGAGGACATGCTGCCAGGAGAAGCCCTCCGGCGGCAGGCGGTCCTCGATCAGCTGGCGCAGCTGCATCTCGCCGAAGGCGCCGCGCGCCTGCTTGTTGCCCAGGATGCCGGCCAGGGTCGTCACCTGCTGGCCGAGCGCCTCCATGTTCTGCCGGGCGGCGTCGATCACGGCGAGGCGCTCATGGATTTGCCCGGCGGCCTCCTGCGCCTTCTGCGCCTGGGCGAGCAGGCTTTGCGCCAGCTTCTCGTTCTGCGCGGCCAGGGCGGCGTCCAGCCGCTCATTCTGCGCGGCGATCGCGCGCGTCATCACCGTGGCGGAGGCGGCGATCCGGTCGTTCTGCGCCAGCAGGGCGGAGTCGAGGCGGTGCACGGTCTCGGCCAGGCGGTCGGCGGTGAAGCCGGCCAGGCGCTCCTGCGTGCCCGCCAGGGCCTCCAGCTTGCCCGCCAGCAGGGCGAAGCCCTCCAGGGCGGTGTCACGCTGGGGGCGGCGGGCCAGCGCCAGCAGCACCAGGAGAAGGGCCGCGGCCAGGATCATCAGAAGCGCAGCGGGGATGATCCAGTCAGGCATCCGGGTTTCTCCAAGAATCCTCGCAGCTTAGCGCAAGCAGCGGGAGGGCGCTGCCCTCCCGCGCCCTCCCGCCGGGGGGACAGGGTCCCCCCGGACCCCGCCTTCAGGGTTGTCAAAATTCTCTAAATGGGGAAAAATTCTCTCATGAGAGAGAATCAGGCTGCCGATCCGCTGGAAGCGCGTATTGCCGCCCGCCTCGCCCGGCTGCGGGGGGAGCGCGGGGTGCCGCTGGAGCAACTGGCCGAGCGCACCGGCATCAGCCGCGCCACCCTGTCGCGGCTGGAGCGCGGGGAGGCCAGCCCTACCGCCGCCATGCTCGGGCGGCTGTGCACCGCCTATGGGCTGACCCTCTCGCGCCTGATGGCGGAGGTGGAGGAGGCCGCGCCCGGCTTCATCCCGGCCGCCGCGCAGGCGTGCTGGACCGACCCGGAGAGCGGCTTTCACCGCCGCGTCGTCTCGCCGCCGGGGGCCGGGCTGCGGGGGGAGATGATCGAGGGCCGCCTGCCGCCCGGGGCCGTCATCGCCTATGCGGCGGCGCCGCAGGCGGGGCTGGAGCACCACATCTGGCTGCTGGAAGGCGCGCTGGAGATGATGGTGGAGGGGGTGACGCACCGCCTCTCGCCCGGGGATTGCCTGCGCTACCGGCTGCATGGGCCGTCGCGCTTTCACTGTCCGGCCGGGGGGGGCGCGGCGCGCTACGTCCTGGCCCTCATCCTGCCCTGAGGAGGGGCCGCATGGTCATCGAGGAACTCACCGCCGACACCCTGCCCACCGCGCTGCCGGAGCTGGCGGCGCTGCTGGAGGATTGCGTGGCCGCGGGGGCCAGCATCGGCTTCCTGCACCCCATGGCGGAAGGCGAGGCGGCGGCGTGGTGGAGCGGGCTGGAGGGCAGCCTGCGCGAGGGTTCCCGCCGTGTGCTGGTGGCGCGGCGGGAGGGGCGCATCCTGGGCACGGGGGCGCTGGCCCTGGCCGGGCTGCCGAATGGCCGGCACCGCGCGGAGGTCTCGAAGGTGATGGTGCATCCGGGCGCGCGGCGCCAGGGCGTGGCGCGCGCCATCCTGTCCGGGCTCTACCGCCTCGCGCTGGCGGAGGGCCGCCACCTGCTGGTGCTGGACACCCGGGCGGGGGATGCGGGTGAGCCGCTCTACCGGGCCGATGGCTGGCAGGAGGCGGGGACGATTCCCGGCTATGCCCTGGCGAGCGAGGGCGGCACCGACCCCACGGTGTTCTACTACAAAACCCTCTAGGCGGGGTCCGGGGTGGCCCTGCCACCCCGGTGGGGAGGTCCGGGAGGGGCAAGGCCCCTCCTGGCCGGGGTCTCAGTGGCGGAAATGCCGCATCCCGGTGAAGACCATGGCCAGCCCGGCCTCATCGGCGGCGGCGATGACCTCATTGTCGCGGATCGACCCGCCCGGCTGGATGACGGCCGTGGCCCCCGCCGCCGCCGCCGCCTGCAACCCGTCGGCAAACGGGAAGAAAGCATCGGAGGCGACGACCGAGCCATGCGCCAGCGGGGCTTCCAGCCCGGCGGCCTTGGCGGCCTCGGCGGATTTCCAGGCGGCGATGCGGGCGCTGTCCACGCGGCTCATCTGCCCGGCGCCGATGCCGACGGTGGAGCCGCCCTTGGCATAGACGATGGCGTTGGACTTGACGTGCTTGGCGACGCGGAAGGCGAAGATCAGGTCCGCCATTTCCTGCGCGGTCGGGGCGCGCTTCGTCACCACCTTCAGCTCGGCGGGGGTGATGCGGCCGGCATCGCGCGACTGCGCCAGGAAGCCGCCGGAGACGGAGCGCAGGATGCGACCCGGCGCCGCCGGGTCCGGCAGGCCGCCGGTCAGCAGCAGGCGCAGGTTTTTCTTCCGGGCGAAGATGGCCTTGGCCGCCTCATCGGCATCCGGCGCCACGACGACCTCGGTGAAGATGGCGGAAATCTTCTCGGCGGCGGCGGCGTCCAGGGTGCGGTTGGCGGCGACGATGCCACCGAAGGCGGAGACGGGGTCGCAGCGCAGCGCCAGATCCCAGGCCTCGGCCAGCGAGCTGCCTTCCGACACGCCGCAGGGGTTGGCGTGCTTGACGATGACGATGGCCGGCTGGTCGAACTCGGCGACGCATTCGAAGGCGGCGTCGGTGTCGTTCAGGTTGTTGTAGGAGAGTTCCTTGCCCTGCACCTGGGTGGCGGTGGCGATGCCGGGGCGGTTGGAGCCATCGGTGTAGAAGGCGGCCTGCTGGTGCGGGTTCTCGCCATAGCGCAGGGTCTGCTTCAGCACGCCGGCGGCGGCGAGGCGGGGCGGGAAGTCCTGCTCCAGCTTCGCGGCGAACCAGGTGGAGATGGCGGTGTCATAGGCCGCGGTGCGGGCGAAGGCGGCCGCCGCCAGGCGCTTGCGGGTGGCGAGGCTGGTGCCGCCCTGGGCTTCCAGTTCCGCCCGCACCTCGGCCATCTGTTCCGGCGCGGTGATGACGGCCACGTCCTCGTGGTTCTTGGCGGCGGCGCGGGTCAGGGCCGGGCCACCGATGTCGATTTCCTCCACCGTCTCCTCATAGGAGGCGCCCTTCGCGACCGTCGCCTCGAAGGGGTAGAGGTTGGAGACCAGCAGGTCGATCGGCGCGATCCTGTGCGCTTCCATCTGGGCGACGTGCTGGGGCAGGGCGCGGCGGCCGAGCAGGCCGCCATGGATCTGCGGCACCAGCGTCTTCACGCGGCCATCCAGGATTTCCGGGAAGCCGGTGTGGTCGGAGACATCCACCACCGCCACGCCGTTGTCGCGCAGCAGCCGCGCGGTGCCGCCGGTGGAGAGGATTTCCACCCCCTTCGCGGCGAGGAAGCGGGCAAACTCGAGCAGCCCGGTCTTGTCATGCACCGAAATCAGGGCGCGGCGGATGGTCACGATGTCGGCCATGGCGGTCCAACCTTCCAGCAGTCTCGTCGCGCGGGGGCTTAGACCCTCACGTGCCCCCACTCAACCTTTCTTCCGGGCTGCCGCCGTCTCCCGGCACGGCTCTTTTTCAGGCTGCCGCCGTCTCCCGGCACGGCGGGCCGCGTTTGTCGGGGTGCCGCCGTTTCCGAGGGAGGCAGGGCGCTGCACTGAAAAAGTTTTTTTGGTTCTTTTTTTCAAAAAAGAACGTTTTCTTTCAACCTCTTCACGGAATTCCTGGCTTCAGGCTGACCCACCACGCCCCTTCGAGGGGCATGGCGGCGAAGCGCTGGTTGATCTCGGCGAGGGTGTCGGCGGGGTCGAGATCGGGGAAGAGACCGGGGCGGACCCAGCGGGCCATGGCCTCGAAGGCCAGGATATTCAGCGGCACGGTGTTGAAGTGGTTCCACACCGCATGGGCGCGCCCGGCGTGGATGGCGGAGAGGCCGGAGAGCGGCGGCGCCTGGAGCACGGTGGCGAGGGAGGCGCGGGCTTCCTCCCGCGTCAGGCCCGGGCCGAGGCGCACGGGATAGCGGGGCAGGCCGGTGGTGATATAGACCTCCGGATCTTCGGCCAGCACGGTTTCCAGGTGCAGCATGCCGCCCATGCCGGCGGCGGGCAGCAGGTCGCTGCCGAGGTTGCGGGCGCCCAGGCGGGTGACGAAGCTGCCCAGCCCTGACTGGTTCCACACCCAGCAGCAGCTTTCACTGCCGGCGAAGGCGTGCAGCAGGACGCGCGGCCCGGGCTGCCCGCTGGCGGCGACGCGCTCCAGGATGGCGTCGCGCCGCGCCTCGTGGAAGCGGGCGATGGCCTCCGCCTGTTCTTCCCGCCCGAGGGCCTGGCCGAGCAGGCGCAGGCTGGCCGGGGTGGCCCCCAGCGGATCCTGCGTGAAGTCGAGCACCAGGGAGGGGATGCCTGCCTGTTCCAGGGCGTGGATCAGGGCCTGCCCGGCGGGTGTTGCGGCCTGCCACCCCGGTAGGAGGGCGAGATCCGCCCCCAGGGAGAGGGCTTTTTCCACCGAGAGGCTGTCCTGCGCCGCGCTGCCCAGCAGGGGCACGGTGGCAAGGTGGGGGAAGCGTGCGGTGAAGGCGTCCACCAGGGCGGTGTTGATGCGCTTCAGGTCATCCACCCAGCCGGCGAGGAGGCTGGCCGGGTCCGGGTGGAGGAGGGAGAGGGCGACGAGGTCGAAGCCCGTGGCCAGCAGCAGGGCGCGGGCGGGGCGGGGGAGGGTGATGGTGCGGCCGGCGAGGTCGGTCAGCCGCCGGGGCCAGGCGGCGCCCTGCGCCCGGGCGGGGGGCGCCCTGAAGAGGGTGGCGCAGGGCTGTGCCAGCAGCAGGCCGGCGGTGAGGAGGGAGCGTCGGCGCGGCATGGGTGCAAGTAGACGCAATTAAGAATTAATGTCAACAACAGCCCCAGACCGCCACCGCATCCCAGAAACGCCGATTCTTCAAGGCTCTGTATTTTTCCGGATGTTTTCCGGATCGCGGGGTCCGGGGTGGCCGCGCCACCCCGGCGGGGGTGTGGGGGCGGCGCCCCCACCCTGTTCCGGTCAGTGCGCCTCGGCCCAGTTGGCGCCGGTGCCGATTTCCGCGCGCAGTGGCACGCGCAGCTGGGCAACGCCTTCCATCACGTCCCGCACGCAGGCGGCTGTCTGCTCCACCTCGGCCTCCGGCACCTCGAAGAGCAGTTCGTCGTGCACCTGGAGCAGCATGCGGGCGGAGAGCCCGGCGGCCTTGAGGGCGGCGGGCATGCGGACCATGGCGCGCTTGATGATTTCCGCCGCGCCGCCCTGGAAGGGGGCGTTGATGGCGGCGCGCTCGGCATTGCCGCGGCGGGCCTGTTCCTTGGCCTGGATGCCGTCGATCCAGAGGCGCCGCCCGAAGGGGGTGAGGACATAGCCGGTTTCGCGGGCGGAGGCCTTCAGCCGCTCCATTTCCTCCAGGATGCCGGGATACTGGGCGAAATAGGCGTCGATGATGCCGCGCGCCTCGCCCGGGCCGATGCCGAGGCGGGCGGCGAGGCCGAAGGCGGACATGCCGTAGATGATGCCGAAATTGATCGTCTTGGCGCGGCGGCGGGCTTCCTTGTCCACGGCTTCCGGCGCCAGGTGGAAGATGTCGGCGGCGGTGCGGCTGTGGATGTCCTCGCCCTTGGCGAAGGCCTCGCGCAGCGAGGGCACGTCCGCCAGATGGGCGAGCAGGCGCAGCTCGATCTGCGAATAGTCGGCGGCGAGCAGCACATGCCCTGGCTCGGCGACGAAGGCGCGGCGGATGCGCACGCCCTCCTCGGTGCGGATGGGGATGTTCTGCAGGTTCGGCTCGGTGGAGGAAAGGCGGCCGGTGGAGGTGACCGCCATCGAGAAATCGGTGTGGACGCGGCCGTCGCGCGTGTCGATCTGGGCGGCGAGGCCCTCGACATAGGTGGATTTCAGCTTGGCGAGCTGGCGCCAGTGCAGGACGCGGCGCGGCAGTTCGTGGCCGCGCGCGGCGAGGTCTTCCAGCACGGCGGCATCGGTGCCCCAGGCGCCGTTCTTGCCGCGCTTGCCGCCGGGCAGCTTCTGCTCGTCGAAGAGGATTTCGCCGAGCTGCTTGGGCGAGCCGACGTTGAAGGGCTTGCCGGCGAGTTCGTGGATCTCCCGCTCCAGCACGACCATGCGCTGGGAGAAATCCTCGCCGATGCGGGCCAGCTCGGCGCCGTCCACCTTGATGCCGGTGCGCTCCATCATGCAGAGCACGGGCACCATGCGGCGTTCCACCTGCTCATAGAGGGCGAGGCTCTGCTCGGCGCGCAGGCGCGGGCGCAGGGCGTGCCAGAGGCGCAGCGTCACATCCGCGTCCTCGGCGGCGTAGGCGGTGGCCTTGTCGAGCGCGACCTGGGCGAAGGTGATGCGGGTGCGGCCGGTGCCGGTCACCTCATCGAAGGGGATGGGGCGGTGGCCGAGATGGCGCAGCGACAGCTCGTCCATGCCGTGGCCGTGGCGGCCGGCATCCATGCTGTAGGAGATCAGCATGGTGTCATCCACCGGCGCGATGGCGAGGGCGCCATGCTCCGGTCGGCCCAGCACTTCCAGGTCGTATTTGGCGTTGTGCAGGATCTTGAGGATGGCGGGGTCGGCCAGGAGGGGGCGCAGCGCCTCCACGACCGCCTCCTGCGGCAGCTGCGCCGGGGTGGCGGGGGCCTCGGTCAGCAGGTCGCCGGTGCCGGGCGGCGGGCCGTGGCGCAGCGGGATGTAGCAGGCCCGCCCCGGTGCCACCGCCAGGGAGAGGCCGACCAGCGCGGCGTTCAGCGCGTCCAGGCTGTCCGTCTCGGTGTCGATGGCGAGCAGCCCGCCGGCGCGCGCGGCCTCCAGATAGGGGGCCAGCGCGTCGAGGCTGGTGATGGTCTCATAGGGCCCGAAGGGCGCGGCCTCGGCCGGGGCGGCGGTGGCGGCCCCGCTGGTGGTGGCCTCGGCGCCGAGCTCCGGCAGCTGGAAGGAATGGCGCGGGCGGCTGACGGGGGCGCCCTCCGGCGCCGTATCGGCCTCCAGCCCCATGCGGCCGAGCAGGGAGCGGAAGCCCTGGTCGCGCAGGAAGGCGGCGAGGCGCCCCGGCTCCGGCGGGCGGGTGGCCAGGGCCTCGACGGGGGCGGGGAGCGGGGCGTGCTCGTCCAGCAGCACGAGGCGGCGGCTGATGCGCGCCAGCTCGGCATGGGCGATCAGCGCCTCGCGCCGCTTGGGCTGCTTGATCTGCGGCGCGGCGGCCAGCAGGCCCTCCAGGTCGCCATATTCCAGGATCAGCGCCGCGGCGGTCTTGATGCCGATGCCCGGCACGCCCGGCACATTGTCCGTGCTGTCGCCGGCCAGGGCCTGGACATCCACCACCTTCTCCGGCGGGACGCCGAATTTCTCCAGCACCTCGGGCTCGCGGATCGGCTTCTGCTTGATCGGGTCCAGCAGCTGCACGCCGGGGCGCACCAGCTGCATCAGGTCCTTGTCCGAGGAGACGATGGTGACCTGCCCGCCCGCCGCGCCGTGCCCGGCGAGGAAGGCGCGGGCATAGGCGGCGATCAGGTCATCCGCCTCGAAGCCTTCCTGCTCGACGCGGGCGATGCCGAAGGCATCGGTGGCCTCGCGGATCAGGGCGAATTGCGGCACCAGCTCCGGCGGCGGCTCGGGGCGGTGGGCCTTGTAGTCGGGGTAGATCGTGCTGCGGAAGGTGACGCGCGAGGTGTCGAACACCACGGCGAGATGGGTGCCGACATGCTTCGTCAGGAAATTGCCGAGCATGGTGGTGAAGCCGAAGACGGCATTCACCGGCACGCCATCCGGCCGCGTCATCGGCGGCAGGGCGTGGAAGGCGCGGAAGATATAGCCCGAGCCGTCCACGAGAATCAGGTGCGGTGTCATCGCGGAAGCGGCCCCGGGCAGAACATCGTGACTGAAAGAAGAATCCCGGGCGCTCAGGGACAGGCTGCCGGCGGCGCGCCCGGGAGGGGGTCAGTGATGGTCGCCGCCCCCGGCGCCCTCGGCGAGGACATAGGTGCGCGAGCAGTAGGGGCAGGTCACCTGCCTGTCCTCGATCCGCAGGGCCACGTTGGGGTGGCCGAGCGCGCCACCGCCGCCATCGCAGGTCACCACGCGGCTATGGGCTTCAAGAATGTCCTGAGGCGTCACGCCGGGGACGGCCCGGGGGGCATAGCCGGTCAGTTTTGCGTCGCGCATCGGGTTGTTCCCGTTCACAGAGGTCCGCCGGAACATAGGCGCAACGCTGCCGCCCCGCCAGACATGATGGGGCGCCAGGATGGACCCCCGCCCGCGTCCCGCGCTATGCAGGGGGAGATGCCGCGCCGCCCCCGAGAGGCCCTTCCCCGGCTCGCCCTCCACCGGCTTGCCGCCGCCCGGCTGGCCCCGCTGCTGCTGCCCCTGGCTTTGGCCCTGCTGCCCGCTTCCTGCGCGCCGCGCGTGGAGCCCGCCGGCCCCGCCATCGCCACCCCCGCCTGGCGGCCGGAGCAGGACAGCTTCCTGGCCGCCGATGGCGCGCGCCTGCGCCTCCACCGCCGCGACCCGCCGCCCGGCGTGGCGCCGCGCGCCGTCCTGCTGGCGCTGCACGGCTTCAACGACCATGCCGGCAATTTCCTGGTGGATGGCTTCGGCGACCTCGCCGCCGCCGGGGTGCAGGTCTATGCCTATGACCAGCGGGGCTTCGGCGCCTCCCCCCATCGCGGCGTCTGGGCCGGGGCGGAGAGCATGGTGGCCGATGCCGCCGAGGCCCTCCGCCTGCTGCGCACCCGCCACCCGGACCTGCCCCTCTTCCTGATGGGGGAGAGCATGGGCGCCGCCGTGGCGGTGCTGGCGGCGGCGGAGCAGCCCCTGCCGGTGCAGGGCCTCATCCTGATGGCGCCCGCCTTCTGGTCGCGCGAGGCGGTGGGGCCGGTGGCGGTCGGGCTGTTCTGGCTGGTGGCGCACAGCGTGCCGGCCCTGGCCTTCCCGCCCGGCGCCGGCAATATCAGCGCCAGCGACAATATCGCCGCCCTGCGCCGCTTCAGCCGCGATCCGCTGACCATCAAGGATACGCGCTTCGATGCCGCCTGGGGGCTGTTCGGGCTGATGGACCGCGCCACCCTGGCCCTGCCCGGCTGCTGCGGCCTGCCCACCCTGGTGCTGCAGGGCGCGAAGGACCGCGTGGTGCCGCCCGATATCACCCGCCGCGCCCTGGCCCGAATGGGAGAAGACGTGGCCCTCGCCCGCTACCCGGAGGGGTGGCACCTGCTGCTGCGGGACAAGGTCAGCGCCACCGTCATCCCGGATCTGCTGGCCTGGATGGCACAGCCGGGGGCGGCGCTGCCGTCGGGGGCGGACCGGGTGGGGGAGGCGTGGTTGGGTGAGGAAGAAAAAGCACCAGGGGCTCCGCCCCTGGAACCCCGCCGGGGGAACTGAGTTCCCCCGGACCCCCGCATCAGGGGCAGAGCAGGGCCGCGATCGCGGGTTCCTGGTCCAGGGCCTCGCGGTGCAGGGCGCGGCGGATGGCGGGGCGCGCGGCCAGGCAGCGGGCGAGGGCGGTCCAGGCGGGGAAGGCGCCCGGCATGTCGAAGCCCACCCGGCCCCCCCAGCGCCAGAACACCAGCAGGAAGGCATCCGCCACGCTGTAGCCGCCCGGCACCGCCCAGCCCCGCCCGTCGGCCAGCACGGATTCGATGAAGGCGTAGTGCTCGCGGAGGTTTTCGTGCCCCTTGGCCACCACGGCGCGGCCGGGCACGCCGGCCAGGGCCGGCACGCGCCCCTTGGGGTTGAGCGCCAGATAGCCCAGGGCCCCGGTGCCTTCCCCGCCATTCCGTGCCGAGCAGAGTTCCAGCGCGTAGGGCAGCCCGCTTTCCTCCAGCGCGATATGCACCGCCAGTGAGCAGGCCCCGGGCGAATAATAGAGCCGATACATCGCGCCTCTCCCTGAAGGCGGGGTCCGGGGTGGCCCCGCCACCCCGGCGGGGGTGCGGGGGCGGCGCCCCCGCCGCTGCGCCAGCCGATACACCCGCCGGCGAGTTTGCCGCCCCGCCCCTTGTTTTCCCACCCCCTTCCCCGCCGCTGGTTGACCCCCCGCCGCCCCTTTGAAACGCTTTCTCCCCCATCCCCGCCCAGGAGAAGCCCGTGGCCCGCACGCTGATTCGCGCCTCCCACATCATCGCCTACCAGGGGGGCGGGCACCGCCACCTGAAGGATGGCGTGGTGGTCATCGAGGAGGACCGCATCCTCCATGTCGGCCGCCACTATGACGGGCCGGTGGACAGGGTGATCGAGGCCCAGGGCCAGGTGGTGACGCCGGGCCTGATCAACACCCACGCCCATCTCTCCGAGAGCCCGCTGGACAAGAGCTTCGTCGAGGATCGCGGGCCGCGGCAATTCTACCTCTCCGGCCTGTTCGAGTTCCTGACGGCGCGGGATGGCGCCATCACCGACGCCGCGCGGCGTGCCTGCATCGCCTATTCCATGCCCGAGCTGCTGCGCACCGGCACCACCACCATCATGGAAATCGGCTGGCATGGCGATGTGGTGGCCGAGCATGCGGAGCGCGTCGGGCTGCGCGCCTATATCGGCCAGGGCTACCGCTCCGGCCGCTGGCTCACCGCCAATGGCCGCACCGTCGAATATGAGTGGCTGGCAGATGACGGCCTCGCCGGCTTCAACGACGCCGTGGCCTTCATCGAGCGCGTCGAGGGGCGGGCGAATGGCCGCATCAAAGGCTTCCTGACGCCGATGCAGGTGGATACCTGCTCCGAGGCGCTGCTGCGCCGCTCCGCCGATGCGGCGCGCGACATGAAGGTGCCGCTGGCGCTGCATGTCTCGCAATCCGTGCCGGAATTCCAGGAGATGACGCGCCGCCACGGCCGCACCCCCATCGAGTGGCTGGAGCAGATCGGCTTTCTGTCGGAACGCTGCATCCTCGGGCACTGCATCATTCCCGGTGAGAGCAGCTGGGCCAATTACCAGGCCGATGATATCGGCATCCTGGCCGATACCGGCGCCAATGTGGCGCATGCCGTCTGGGTCTTCGCGCGGCGCGGCATCGCGATGGAGAGTTTTTCCAAGTATCTGGCGCGCGGGGTCAACATGACCATCGCCACCGACACCTGCCCGCAGAGCATGATCGAGGCGATGCGCTGGACCTCGGTGGCGAGCAAGATCGTGGACCGCCGCACCCAGGTGGCCACCGCCGCCGATGTCTTCAACGCCGCCACGCTGAATGGCGCCAAGGCGCTGGGCCGCGACGACCTCGGCCGCATCGCCCCCGGCGCCAAGGCGGACCTGCTGATCTGGCACGGCGAGTCGATGTTCATGACGCCGCTGCGCGACCCCATCCGCAACATTGTTTTCTCGGCGACGGCGGAGGATCTCGACACCAGCATCATCGATGGCCGCGTGGTCATGCAGGGCGGCGTGGTGCCCGGCTACGACCCGGTGGAACTGGGCCGCGCGGTGCAGCAGGGCGCGGAGGCGATGTGGGAGGGTATGAAGTCGCGCGACTGGGCCGGGCGCGACATCGAGCAGCTCTCTCCCTCCAGCTTCCCCGGCTTCCAGGACTGACGCGGCGCGGGCGGGGGCGGGGCAGGATTTGGGGTGGCCGCGCCACCCTGGCCCCGGCTCACTCCGC
Organism: Roseomonas sp. GC11; assembly: GCF_024437745.1. Classification (GTDB taxonomy): domain Bacteria; phylum Pseudomonadota; class Alphaproteobacteria; order Acetobacterales; family Acetobacteraceae; genus Pseudoroseomonas. Next base: position 48,322 of record NZ_JANFNY010000012.1, read on the forward strand.
CGCCAGCGCCGTTTGGGGCGCGCGGTCGATCTCCGCCCGCCGGCGGGGCAGGGCGTGGGGGTGCTCGGCCTGCAGCCAGCCGATCATCTTCTCCCGCACCTCGCAGCGCAGGTCGAAGGCGCGCCCGGCATTGCCGGCGCTGACCAGCATGCGCACCTCCATCGTCTCCTGCCTGAAGTCGGTGACCTGCATGTTCATCACCTTGCCATCCCACAGGCGGGAGCCGCGGGCGATGTCCTCCAGCCGGCGGCGCATCTCGGCGATGGGGGCGGTGTAGTCGACGTAGAGCATCACCGTGCCGATCAGCGCCGAGCTCTCCCGCGTCCAGTTCTGGAAGGGGTGCTCGATGAAGTAGCTGAGCGGCAGCACCATGCGCCGCCAGTCCCACAGCCGGACGACGACATAGGTGGCCGAGATTTCCTCGACATTGCCCCACTCGCCTTCCACGATCACGGCATCCTCCAGCCGGATGGGCTGGGTGATGGCGAGCTGGATGCCGGCGATCAGGTTCTTCAGCAGGGGTTGCAGCGCGAGGCCGACGACGAGCCCCGCCGCGCCGGCCGAGGCCAGCAGCGAGACGCCGTATTGCCGCACGCCGTCGAAGGTCATCAGCGCCGCGGCGGCGGTGACCAGCACCACCAGCGTTGCCGCCACGCGCTGGAGGATGCGCGACTGCGTGGCGTGCTTGCGGGCCAGGAGGTTGTCCTCCGCCTCCAGCTTGAAGCGGCGGAGATAGACGGTGGTCCAGATGTGCAGCGCCGTCAGCGCCACCCAGCCGACCAGCCCGATGAAGCAGATCAGCAGCCCGTGGCGCAGCAGCGCCGTCTGCCCCGGCGTCAGCGGCGCGAAGCCCGCGGCGATCGACAGGCCGAACACCATGAGCGCGAGCCGCACCGGCCCTTCCGTCCGCTGCACCAGGGAGCGCCAGAACAGGTCCCTCTGTTCCACCAGCCGTGTCAGCAGGCGGTAGACGGCGCGGTGCAGGCTCACCGCCGCCAGCACCGCCAGGCCCAGCACCAGCAGGCTTACCGCCCAGTCCGGCGCCCAGGCCAGCGACTGCACGGCCTGCTGGCCCAGTTCGTCGATCTGTTCGAGCAACACCCTCTCCTTCTCCCGTGGCCCCGCAGGTGAAGGAGAACGCGGGAAAAGGGGAATGCGTTGCTGAGATATTCTTTCGTAAATAAGAATCTTCTTTTTCTGAAGAAAAAGAAGCAAAAAGACTTTTTTAGGCTGCCGCCGTCTCCCGGCACGGCGGGACGCTGAACGGATAAAAGTTTTTTGGTTCTTTTTTTCAAAAAAGAACGAAATATCTTTATCGAAATTCTTTTACCGGGGTGGCGTCTTATCCCCCTGGCCGAGCGGGCGCTGCATCAGCACCACATCGAGCCAGCGCCCGGCCTTGTAGCCGGCGGCGCGCAGCAGCCCGGCCTGCCGGAAGCCCAGCGAGAGATGCAGCCCGACGGAGCCGACATTCTCCGAATCGCCGATCACGGCGATCATCTGGCGGAAGCCCGCCGCCTCGGCGCGCGCGATCAGCGCGGCGACCAGCGACTTGCCCAGGCCCTGGCCGTGCACATCGTGGCGGACGGAGATGAAATCCTCCGCCGCGTGGCGCCAGCCGGCCTGTTCGCGGCAGGCGGTGAGGAAGCCGAAGCCCAGCACTTCCCCCGCTTCCTCGGCCACCAGCCAGGCCCAGCCATTCCGCTGGATGCGCGCCATGCGGGCGGCCATTTCCGCCTCGGTGGGCGGCACCTCCTCGAAGCTGCCGGTGCCGTTCAGCACATGGTGCGCGTAGATCGCGGTGATCGCCGGCAGGTCATCCGGGGTGGCGTCACGCAGCAGCGGCATGCGGTCTCTCCGCGAGGTGGGCGTTTCTCTGCCACAAGGGGTAGGGACAGCGCGCGCCCACCGCAAGCCACGCGGCGCCGGAAGCCGGCCGGGGCGCGCCCGGCCGGCCGCTTTTTTCAGCGCGTGCGCAGCAGTTCGGGCACGTGCAGCAGGATGAACTCGTTGTCGTCCGCCCGCGTCAGGTGCCGCCCGGCGCTGAAGGGCAGGTTGTTGTCGTTGGCGACGATGATGTGCTCCTCATCCACCCGCGCCACATTCTCGATGGTGAGGAAGGGGAAGGCGAAGCGCTCGCGCGGCAGGCTGGCGGCGCGGTCACCCTGGGTGCGGGCCAGCCCCTCCGGGTCGCGGATGTCGAGCAGGTCGATATAGGCGAGCTTCCTGACGAAGCCCTCCGCATCGGTGGCGCCGAGATCGATGAGGGAGATGCGCTTCACCCGCGCCGGGGTGGCGAAGCAGCCCGGCGGGTTCTGCCCCGCGGCGCAGGCCAGGGAGGCATCGCCCTCGCCATCGTCGCGCTCGATCACCAGGGCGCGGCGCTCGTCGATGAAGTTGAAATCGCCGATGGCGGTGGCGCCGGCGGCGAAGCGGAACTTCAGGCTGCGCCCGGTCCAGGCGGCCCTGGCGGTGTCGAACTCGATCAGGCGGAGGAATTCGCCTTCCGGCTTGCCCTCGGCCGTCAGCACCGGCTTTTCCAGCAGGGCCCAGAGGCGGCTGCCATCCGGCGTCATCGCCATGCCCTCATAGCCGCCGGAGCGCTGGGTCTGGAAGGCCACGCCCGCCGCCGGGCTGTTGGGGACGAAGAGGGCCGGGTGGTCCGGGCTGCGCAGGGCGCGGCCTTCCAGCTGGGTCTCCACCACCTGCTGCACGCGGCCTTCGGCATCGATGCGCAGCAGGAAGGGGCCGAATTCCTCGCCGATCCAGAAGCCCTGGCCGCCGGGGATGGGCTGGATGCTCTCCAGGTCGAAATCGCCGCCGGTCAGGTAGCGCGCCTCGGTGCCCTCATAGGCGATGCGGAAGGGCACGCGGCGGGCGGGGTCGGAGAGGAAGAGGGTACGCTCCACCTTCACCGCGCCGGTGGCGAAGTCGGGGCGGATCTTGTGGACCATCAGCAGCGCGTCGGGGCTGTTGCGCTTGTTGCCGAAGCCGTTATCCGTCAGCACCCAGTAGGCGCCCGGCTCGCCCTGGACGGGCTTGATGCCGGAGAAGCCCTGCACCGGCTGGCCGATGAAGGGCAGGCTGATGCCGGTGGGGCGGCCGGCGGGGGCGGGGCCGGTGGTGCCGGGCAGGGTGCCCGGCTGGTCCACGCGGCTGCCTGCGGTGAATTTGCCCGACACCATGGCATCGCGCGGCGCATCGGCCGGGGGCAGGGTCATGGTGAAGGCCGGCAGGATGGCGTGGCCGGCCAGGCGGGCCTCCAGCTTCGCTTCCGGGGTGGGAGCGGGGGCCTGGGCCTGGGCTTGGGCCTGAGCGATGCCGGACAGGCCCAGCAGGGCCGTGGCGGCGAGCAGCAGCGCGCGCATGTGAGTTTCTCCCTTGTCGCGTGCGGCGCTGTTACGGGGTGGGCGTTACCGCTGCTTTACGGAAAATTTACAAAACCAAGGCGGCCTCACCGCGCGGCCTGATGCCGCAGATAGGCGAGCAGGGTGCCGCTTTGCAGCGTCTGCACGCCTCCTGGCAGTTCCAGCCGCAATTCCGCGGCCGCGCCCCCGCTTGGCAGCCCCGCCACCATGGCGAGGGCCGTGCCCATCCTGGCGCGCTGCTTTCTGGAAAAAGTTTTTTGGTTCTTTTTTCCAAAAAAGAACCTTTCTCCCTCCCCTCCCTTACCCCGGCGCGGCGCGCAGCGCGGTGCGGGCCACGCCGTGATGGTCGAAATTCTCATCGGCCAGCCAGGCGGCGATGGCGTCGCGCCGGGCGGGCCATTCGTCTTCGAGGATGGAGAAGAAGGCGGTGTCGCGCCGCCGCCCCTTCACCACCAGATGGGCGCGCAGCGTGCCTTCATAGGTGAAGCCCAGGCGCTGCGCGGCGCGGCGGGAGGGGGCGTTCAGCGCGTTGCACTTCCAGACGAGGCGGCGGTAGCCGAGATCGTCCATGGCGTGGCGCATCAGCAGGAACATGGCCTCGGTGGCGGCGCGGCTGCGCTGCATGCGGGGCGAGAACCAGATATGCCCCAGTTCGATGGCGGCGTTGGCGGGCTGGATCTCCATCAGCGTCAGCCAGCCGGAGGCGAGGCCGGAGACATGCGGGCGCACCGCCCAGGCCATCGGGTCGTGGGTGGTGGCGAAGCCGGCGAGGAAGCGGCGGAAGGCGCCTTCATCGGGGAAGGGCCCGTATCCCATATAGGCCCAGCTGTCTGTTGCCCCCTGGGTGGCCTGCCAGAGTTCTTCCGCGTGGCGCAGGCCGAGCGGCTCCAGCGTCACGGCCGTGCCGCGGTGGGGCAGGCGGGCGGGCAGGGGGCGGGGGGTGGCGTCCACCTCGGGCCCCACGGGTGGGGTCGTCGCGGGCGGAGGGGCGGCGGGCGGGAGGGGTGTGGCGTCGGCGGGCGCTGTCATGATAGGCCCAGGCTGGACCTGAAACCCGACGCCGCGCAAGCCGTCCGCCTGCCCCACTTCCTCCCCGGGAAGCGCTTGTTCCGCGCCCAGCCGAGACGATCTCTCCCGCCATGAACGCACCCGCACCCAACGCCGCCTATTTCGCCGAGACGGTTCTCTCCGTGCACCACTGGACGGACCGGCTCTTCTCCTTCCGCTGCACGCGCGATGCCGCCTTCCGCTTCCAGGCCGGGCAATTCGCGATGATCGGGCTGATGGTGGAGGGCAAGCCGCTGGTGCGCGCCTATTCCATGGCTTCCGCGCCCTATGAGGAGGATCTGGAATTCCTCTCCATCAAGGTGCAGGACGGGCCGCTGACCAGCCGCCTCCAGCATATCCAGCCGGGGGACAAGGTGCTGATCGGCCGCAAGGCGGTGGGCACGCTGGTGCCGGACAGCCTGCTGCCCGGCCGCACCCTGTGGATGTTCGGCACCGGCACGGGCCTCGCCCCCTTCATGTCCCTGGTGAAGGAGCCGGAGGTCTATGACCGCTTCGAGCGCGTCGTCCTCGTCCATGGCGTGCGCCAGGTGGCGGAACTGGCCTACCACGACTGGCTGAGCCAGGACCTGCCGAACCACGAGCTGCTGGGCGAGCTGGTGCGGGACAAGCTGCTCTACTACCCCACCGTGACGCGGGAGCCCTTCCGCAACCAGGGCCGCGTCAACGAGCTGCTGGAGAGCGGCAAGCTGGCCGCCGATCTCGGCCTGCCGCCCTTTTCCGTGGAGCAGGACCGCGTGATGCTCTGCGGCAGCCCGGAGATGCTGGTTTCCATGCGTGCCCTGCTGGAGGGGCGCGGCTTCACCGAGGGGGCCAATAACCGCCCCGGCCACTACGTCGTCGAAAAGGCCTTCGTCGAGAAATAATCCTGCCCGCGGCCGGCCCAGCTCAGGGTGGCGGCGCCTGGGCGCAAAACTTTGTTGCTTCAGCCGCCGGGACTGAAACGTGGTGGGCTGTTAGCGTTTCCGTCAGGACGCCGGTGAATTTTGTTCAGCGGCTTATGAGGAAAGGAAGAGTCATGCGCAAAATGCTGATGCTGGGCGCGGGGATGCTGGTGCTGGGCATGGCCGGGCTGGCCGTGGCGCAGCCCGCGCCGCAGCCGGGCGGCCAGCCGCCCGCCCCTGGTGCTGCCCCTGGCGCCGAGCGCCCGATGCCGCCGGAAGGCGGGCCGCGTGGCCCCGGGCCGCATGGCTTCGGCCCCCGCATGGGTATGCCCGGGCCGCACGGCATGATGCCGCCGCCGCCCTCCAAGGCCGCCTCTTTCCGGCTGGAGCGGGGGGATGCCTCCATCACCATCCGCTGCGCCGAGAATGAATCCACCCAGGCCTGCGTGACGGCGGCCTCCGCCCTGCTCGACAAGATGAGCGCGGTGGCAAAGTAATTTTTTGAATATCTTCTTTTTCTGAAGAAAAAGAAGCAAAAAGACTTTTTCCGTCTGGCGTCCCGCCTCAGGCCTGAGGCGGGACGCTATCTGAGAGAAGGTTTTTGGTTCTTTTTTTCAAAAAAGAACATCCATTTATTTCTCCTTCGCATCGCAGCAAAAAACCGCGCCGGGCTTGATCCCCGTCAATGTCCTGCCCCGCCCCGGGCGGCAGGATGCGCCGCAGGCCGGGCCGGCAACGGACCCTGCCCTGGATCGCGAAGGATCAACCATGTCTGCCGCCCCGCATCCGGTTGCCCCGATTGTCTCCGCCCCGGAGCCCAGTTCGAACCGGAAATTCGCCTTTCTCCTGCTGGCCCTGGCGCTTTATGGGCTGGTGCTGCTGTTGCCGACGCCGGCGGGGCTGACGCCCTCCGGGCAGGTGTCGCTGGCGCTGCTGGCGCTGGTCATCACGCTGTGGATCAGCGAGTGCGTCTCGCCCGCCAACAGCGCCGTCATCCTCACCGGCATGGCCGTGCTGGGGCTGATGGGCAAGCCGCTGACCGCCGGCGCCAAGCCCATGACCTCGACCGACGCGCTGACGGTCATGCTGGGCGGCTTCTCCTCCACCGCCGTGCTGCTGGTGGCGGCCGCCCTCTTCCTGGCGGTGGCGCTGAAGCACACCGGGCTGGACCGCCGCGTCGCCCTGCTGGTGATGAGCAAGGTGGGCATCTCCCCCGCCCGGCTGACGCTGGGGGCGATGCTGGTGGGCTTCGTGCTGGCGCTCTTCATCCCCTCGGCCACGGCGCGGGTGGGCGCGGTCATTCCCATCATGGTGGGCATCACCGCGGCGCTCGGCCTGCCAGTGGGCAGCACCCTCGGCGCCACGCTGATGGTGGTGACGGCGCAGGCCTGCTCCATCTTCAACATGGCGGTGAAGACCGGCGCGGCGCAGAACCTGATCAGCCTGAACTTCATGCAGGGCGCCTATGGCCACAGCGTGACCTGGGGCGAGTGGTTCATCACCGCGCTGCCCTTCACCCTGGGCATGAGCGTGGTGCTGTTCCTTGTCTCGCTCTGGCTGCTGCGGCCTGAGGTGCCGGCGAAGGAGGAGGCCGCCGCCAAGCTGCGCGAGCAGCTCGCCGCCCTTGGCCCCGTCACCGCGCCGGAGAAGCGGCTGATCGGCGTGGCGGTGCTGCTGCTGTTCATGTGGTCCACCGAGGGCTCGCTGCACCCCTTCGACACCACCACCACCACCCAGATCGGCATCGCCCTGCTGCTGATGCCCAAGTTCGGCGTCATGCACTGGGCGCAGGCGGAAAAGCTGGTGCCCTGGGGCACGGTGGTGCTGTTCGCCGCCTCCATCTCGCTCGGCACGCTGCTGGCGCGCACCGGCGCCGCCGGCTGGCTGGCGCAGCAGACCCTGGGGCAGCTTGGCCTCGACGGGCTGCCGGTGGTGGCGGTGGTGGGCGCGCTGTCGCTGTTCAGCATCGTGCTGCATCTCGGCTTCGCCTCGGCCACCGGGCTGGCCAGCACGCTGATCCCCATTTTCATCGCCTTCAGCCAGACCCTGCCGGTGTCGAAGGAAACCGGCTTCGGCATCGTGCTGATCCAGAGCCTGGTGGTCTCCTTCGGCTTCATCCTGCCGACCAACGCGCCGCAGAACATGCTGTGCTACGGCACCGGCGCCTTCTCGATGGCGCAGTTCGCCAAGGTCGGGCTGGTGGTGACGGTGGCGGGCTATCTGCTGATCCTGCTCTTCTCCGCCACCCTCTGGCCGATGATGGGAGTGCTGTGAGATGGGTGCGCGGATTGGCGTGATCGGCGCGGGGCAGGTGGGTGCGGCGGCGAGCTATCTGCTCTCCGCCACCCCCGGTGTCAGTGAGATCGTGCTGGTGGATCTCGACCCCGCGCGCGCCGCGGGGGAGGCCGCCGATATCGGCCATGCCGCCGCCTTCGGCACGGCCGCGCGGGTGCGGGAGGGCGGCTATGCCGACCTCGCCGGCGCGGCGCTGGTGGTGGTGACGGCGGGCGCCAGCCTGAAGCCCGGCCAGACGCGGCTGGAACTGCTGCACCAGAATATCCGCATCGTCGGGCATATCGTGGAGCAGGTGCTGAAGGCAGCGCCGGAGACCATCCTGCTCTTCGCCACCAACCCGGTGGATGTGATGCCGGCCATTGCCGTGCAGCATTTCGGCGTGGCGCCGGGGCGGGCCATCGGCACCGGCTGCACGCTGGATTCCATCCGCTTCCGCGACCGGCTGGCGCACCACCTGGAGGTCTCCCCGGGTTCCGTCCACGCCTATGTGCTGGGCGAGCACGGGGATTCGGAGGTGCTGCACTGGTCCAGCGCGCAGGTGGGCGGCGTGCCCATCCTGGACTTCGCCGCGCAGTGCGGCCGGCCGATCGATGCCGCGCTGCGCCGGCAGATCGCCGAGGATGTCCGCACCGCCGCCTATCGCATCAAGGCGGGCAAGGGCGTTTCCAATTTCGGCATTGGCGGCTGCATCGCGCGGCTGGTGCGCGCCATCCTGATGGATGAGCGCGGGGTGTTCAGCGTCTCCACCTTCCTGCCCGAACTGATGGGGGTGGAACAGACCTGTGTCTCCCTGCCGCATGTGCTGGGCAGCGCCGGGGCCTCGGCCGCCTTCCTGCCGCCGCTCGACGCCGCCGAGGCGGCGGCGCTGCGCGCCAGCGCGGCGGTGCTGGCGGAGACCATCGCGGACGGGATGAAGGTTCTGGCAGGCGGCTCCGCCCCCTGACCCCCCGCCATCCGTGAAGCGTCCCGCCTGGACGGGAGACGGCGGCAGCCTGACAGAAAAAAGATGGGGGTCCGGGGGAATTCATTCCCCCGGATTCTTTTTTCGGTTGGCTTTTTTCAGTCGGCTTTCCTGAAGCGGGCCTGTGTCACGCTATCCCCGTCCAGCGCGGCCTCCAGCGCGCGGGCGCCATCGGCGCTGCGCAGCACCACCCAGATTTCCTTGAACCAGGGCGCCTGACCGCGCGTGCGGGCCAGGAAGAGCCGATCCAGCGCGATGGCCACCGGGTTGCGCGGCTGGCAGCAGGCGCAGCCCACCGGGTGTGGCTGGGGCGGCGGCGCGGCGAAGCGTTCCACCACAGCGGGGCTGGCGGGCAGGGGGGCACCATCCTCGGCCAGCAGCACGGCGCCCGGGGGCACGGCGGCGGCCTCGGCGAGGCGGAGCGGGGTTCGGGCATCCAGGGACCAGCGCATAATGCTAGACATAAAGAACTCTTTATGTCATCCGCAAGGCATGGAGCCCTTGCTGGCGCAATTGCGCGCCGCCGCCGAACCGACCCGCCTCCGCCTGCTGGCGCTCTGCGCCCGCGGGGCCTTCTGCGTGACCGAGCTGTGCGCCATTCTGGGCCAGAGCCAGCCGCGCCTGTCGCGCCACCTGAAGCTGCTGGTCGAGGCCGGGCTGCTGGAGCGGCTGCCGGAAGGCGCCAATGTCTATTTCCAGCTTCCGCCGGAGGCCGATCTGGTGCGCCACATGCTGGCCCGCCTGCCGGAGGAGGATACCACCATCGCCGCCGACCGCCGCGCCGCCGCGCGCATCGCGGCGGAGCGGGCGCGCGCCGCCTCGGATTCCTTCCGCCGCCATGGCGCGGACTGGGACGAGATGCGCGCCCTCGGCCTGCCTGGCCCGGCGATCGAGGCGGCGCTGCTGGCGCTGCTGCCGGGGCGGCTGCGGCGGGTGGCGGATATCGGCACCGGCACGGGGCGGCTGCTGGAGGTGCTGGCGCCGCGCGCCGGCGCCGTGCTGGGGCTGGATGCCAGCCGCGAGATGCTGGCCCTGGCCCGCGCCCGCCTGGGGGAGCGTGGCCTCGCCCATGCCACGGTGCGGCTGGCCGACATGTACCGCCTGCCCCTGCCGGATGGCGGCTTCGACCTCGCCACGCTGCAGATGGTGCTGCACTACGCCGAGGACCCGGCCGCCGCCCTGGCCGAGGCCGCGCGCATCCTGAGCCCCGAGGGGCTGCTGGTGGTGATCGACCTCGCCCCGCATGCGCGGCAGGATGTGCTGGAGAGCCAGGCGCATCGCTGGCCCGGCTTCGATGACGCGGCGATGGCCGGCTGGCTCGGCGCCGCCGGCTGCGCGCCGCTGCCGCCGGTGGAACTGGCCGGCCCGCTGCCGGTGCGGCTCTGGCCGGCGCGGCGGCTGGCCCTGCCGGTGGCCGCCGAGCCGGCCCTGCATTTCTGATCTGACCTGACTCCCCATCACCGAGAAGGCCCCGCCCCATGGCCCGTCCGTCCCTGCTCGAAGCCCTGGCTGACCGCGTGCTGCTCTGCGATGGCGGCATGGGCAGCCGCGTCCAGGCCCTCACCCTCGATGTCGAGAAGGATTACTGGGGCAAGGAGAACTGCACCGAGGTGCTGAACCTCTCCCGCCCTGAGCTCGTGCGCGAGATCCACCGCGGCTATTACGAGGCCGGGTCGGACATGGTGCTGACCAACAGCTTCGGCGGCTCCCCCATCACGCTGGAGGAGTTCCAGCTGGGCAGCCGCGCCTTCGAGATCAACAGGCTCTCGGTGGAGCTGGCGCGCGAGGCGGCGGAGAGTTTCGCGGATGGGCGCGACCGCTGGGTGATCGGCGATATCGGCCCGGGGACGAAGCTGCCGAGCCTCGGGCATATCGACTATGACACGCTGGAAGCCGCGCTGGCCGAGCAGTGCCGCGGGCTGATCGCCGGCGGCGCCGATGCGCTGCTGACCGAGACCAACCAGGACACGCTGTTCATCAAGGCGGCGGTGAATGCCGCCAAGCTCGCGCTGCGCGAGGCCGGGAAAGACATCCCGATCTTCGTGCAGGTGACGGTGGAGACCACCGGCACGCTGCTGGTGGGCGCCGATATCGCGGCGGCGGCGACGGTGGTGCAGGCGCTGGACGTGCCGCTGATGGGGCTGAACTGCGCCACCGGCCCGCAGGAAATGGCCGAGCATGTGCGGTATCTGGCGAAGAACTGGCCCGGCCTCGTCTCCGTCCAGCCCAATGCCGGCCTGCCGGAACTGGTGGATGGGCGGACGCATTACCCCCTCGCCCCCGCCGAGATGGCGGTGTGGATGGAGCGCTTCGTCACCGAGGACGGGGTGAACCTCGTGGGCGGCTGCTGCGGCACCTCGACGCCGCATATCCAGGCGCTGGATGCCATGCTGCGGAAGGTGGGGGGCGGCCGCTTCCGCCCGGCGCCGGTGAAGCGCCTCGTCCACTGGGTGCCGCAGGTGGCGAGCCTCTACGGCGCCACCACGCTGCGCCAGGAGAATGCCTATTTCTCCATCGGCGAGCGCTGCAACGCCAATGGCTCCAAGGCGTGGCGCGAGCGGCAGGCGGCGCATGACTGGGATGGCTGCGTCGCCATGGGGCGGGAGCAGGTGGGGGAGGGCTCCAACTCCCTCGACATCTGCACCGCCTTTGTCGGCCGCGACGAAATGGCGGAGATGAACGAGGTGGTGCGCCGCTTCACCAGCAGCGTCAACGCGCCGCTGGTGATCGACAGCACCGAGACGCCGGTGATCGAGGCCGCGCTGAAGCTGCATGGCGGCAAGCCCATCATCAACTCGATCAATTTCGAGGATGGCGAGGGGCATGCGACGGACCGCATGATCCTGGCGAAGAAGTTCGGCGCCGCCGTCATCGCGCTCACCATCGACGAGGTGGGCATGGCCAAGACGGCCGAGGACAAGCTGCGCATCGCCGAGCGGCTGGTGGATTTCGCCTGCACCAGGCATGGCCTGCCGCAGAGCGACCTGCTGATCGACCCGCTGACCTTCACCATCGCCACCGGCAATGAGGATGACCGCAAGCTGGGGCTGTGGACGCTGGAGGGCATCCGCATGATCCGGGAGAAGTTCCCGGACATCCAGATCATCCTCGGCCTGTCCAATATCTCTTTCGGTTTGAATCCGGCGGCGCGGCACGTGCTGAACTCGGTGTTCCTCGACCACGCGGTGAAGGCGGGGATGACGGGAGCGATCGTGCATGTCTCCAAGATCAAGCCGCTGCACGCCATCCCGCCGGAAGAGGTGAAGGTCGCCGAGGATCTGATCTTCGACCGCCGCAGCGAGGGCTATGACCCGCTGCAGAAGCTGCTGGAGATGTTCGCCGGCCGGAAGGCGGCGGATGCGGCGGCGAAGAAGCGGGCGGAGACGGTGGAAGGCCGGCTGAAGGACCGCATCGTCGATGGCGACCGCAAGGGGCTGGACCTGGAACTGGCCGATGCCATGGCCCAGGGCTGGAAGCCGCTCGACATCATCAACGGCATCCTGCTGGAAGGCATGAAGGTCGTCGGCGAGCTGTTCGGCGCCGGCAAGATGCAGCTTCCCTTTGTGCTGCAATCGGCCGAGACGATGAAGGCCGCTGTCGCCTACCTCGAACCTTTCATGGAGAAGATCGAGGGGCAGGAGAAGGGCACCATCGTCCTCGCCACGGTGAAGGGCGATGTGCACGATATCGGCAAGAACCTCGTCGATATCATCCTCACCAACAATGGCTACAAGGTCATCAATCTCGGCATCAAGGTGCCGCTGAACGAGATGGTGGCGGCGGTGCGGGAACACCGTGCCCATGCCATCGGCATGTCCGGCCTCCTCGTCAAATCCACGGTGGTGATGAAGGAGAATCTGGAAGAAATGTCGCGCCTCGGCGTCGGGGTGCCGGTGCTGCTGGGCGGCGCCGCGCTGACGCGCAACTTCGTCGAGGAGGATTGCGTCCGCGCCTATGCCAGCGGCCGCGTCGCCTATGCGCGCGATGCCTTTGACGGGCTGCACCTGATGGACAAGGTGATGGGCCAGGATTTCGACGGCTATATCGCCGCGCTGCAATCCAAGCGCGCCGGCAAGTCGAAGAACACCGCCCGCACCCTGGGCACCGCCGACCCGCGCGGCTTCGCGCCCGTCGATGTGAACTATGCCCAGGCGCGCCGCCGCCGCGTGACGGAAGGCGAGGCCGTGCCCGTGCCGCCCTTCTGGGGCGCGCGGGTGATGGAGGCGGACCCGAAGGCCATCATCCCCTTCATCAACGAGCGCAGCCTCTACCAGTTCCAGTGGGGCTTCCGGAAGCAGGGGCGCAGCCTGGAGGATTTCATCGGCTGGGCGAAGCAGGAGCTGCGCCCGGTGCTGAAGCGCATGCTCACCCTGGCGGAGCAGGAAAAAATCCTGCGCCCGCAGGCCATCTACGGCTATTGGAAATGCGCCGGCCAGGGCAATGACCTCGTGCTGTTCGAGGAGGATGGCGTCACCGAGGCCACGCGCTTCACCCTGCCGCGCCAGCCGAGGGATGATGGCGAGTGCATCGCCGATTTCGTGCGCGACATCGCCGATGGCCCGGCGGCGCGCGACGTGATCGGGCTCCAGGTCGTCACCGTCGGCCAGAAGGCCAGCGACGTGGCGCGCGAGTGGTTCGAGGGCAACCGCTACCAGGATTATCTCTACCTGCACGGCCTCTCGGTGGAGATGGCCGAGGCCATGGCGGAATACATCCACAAGCGCATCCGCGCCGAACTCGGCTATGCCGGGGAGGATGACCGGGACATGGAGAAGATGCTGGCCCAGGGCTATCGCGGCGGGCGCTACTCTTTCGGCTATCCCGCCTGCCCGCGGCTGGAGGACCAGGCGCCGCTGCTGAAGCTGCTCCAGGCGGAGCGGATCGGCGTCTCCATCAGCGATGAGTGGCAGCTCCACCCGGAGCAGTCCACCAGCGCCATCGTGCTGCACCATCCGCGCGCGAAGTATTTTTCGGTTTAAGGAAAAGCGTTCTTTTTTACAAAAAAGAACCAAAAAACTTTTTTCAGTCTGCGTCCCGCTTCAGGCCTGAGGCGGGGCGCTCAACGGAAAAAGTCTTTTTGCTTCTTTTTCTTCAGAAAAAGAAGATTCTTCCCTTGGCCCTCTCTTTGAAAAAAGACGGCTCAGGCCTGGGCGTTTCGGATTTCCCAATCCGGGGCGGGGTGGCTTAGAACCCGGTTCTGGACAAGGCGGGATGGTGGTGGATGGACCGTGCGACGACGCTCGCGGCGGGCAGTGTGGGCGTGTCCGTGGCGGTGCTCGGGCTGAAGGCCATTGCCTGGTGGCTGACCGGCAGCGTGGCGCTGATGGCCGATGCGCTGGAGTCCATCGTCAATGTCGCCGCCGCCTGCGCGGCGCTGCTGGCCATCCGCGTCTCCGCCGCGCCGCCGGATGCCAATCATCCCTATGGCCATGCCAAGGCCGAGTATTTCTCGGCGGTGCTGGAAGGCGTGCTGATCGTCGTCGCCGCGCTGCTGATCCTGAACGAGACTTGGCAGGCCTGGTTCAACCCGCGCGCGCCGGAGCAGGCGGGGGTGGGCCTCGCGGTGTCCGTCTGCGCCACGGCGATCAATTTCGGCTGGGCCGGGCTGCTGACGCGGGCGGGGCGGCGGCTGCGCTCCCCGGCGCTGCTGGCCGATGCGCGGCACCTGATGGCGGATGTCGTCACCTCCGGCGGCGTGGTGCTGGGCGTGGGCGCGGTGGCGATGACGGGCGTGCTCTGGCTCGACCCGCTGCTGGCCGGGCTGACGGCGGTGAACATCCTGTTCTCCGGCTGGCAGCTGCTGCGCGAGAGCGTGGGCGGGCTGATGGACGAGGCGGTGGAGCCGGCGCAGTTGGGCCGCATCCGCACCCTGGTCTCGCAGGAGGCGGAAGGCGCGATCGAGGCGCATGACCTGCGCACCCGCCATGCCGGCCGGACCACCTTCGTGGAGTTCCACCTCGTCGTCCCCGGCGGGATGACGGTGGCGCAGGCGCATGAGATTTGTGATCGCATCGAAACAGCCCTGAAAGCCGAGCTTGGCAGCGCCGTGATCACCATCCATGTGGAGCCGGAGGAAAAGGCGAAGCACCAGGGGGTGCTTGTTCTCTAGGGGCTGAGGCATGGTCAGGCTGGATGTGATCACCACCCGTGGCGGCGATGGCGGGCAGACCTCGCTGGGCGACGGCACGCGGGTGCGCAAGGACGCGCTGCGGATCGAGGCGATCGGCGTGGTGGATGAGCTGAACGCGACGCTGGGCCTGCTGCGCCTGCACACCGAAGGCGAGACGGATGCCATGCTGGCGCGCATCCAGAACGACCTGTTCGACCTCGGCGCCGATCTCTGCGTGCCGGAGGACAGTTCGCGCGACCGGCTGCGCATGGCGGACAGCCAGTGCGCCCGGCTGGAGGCGGAGGTGGCGGCGATGAATGAGGGCCTGCCGC
Source organism: Roseomonas sp. GC11 (assembly GCF_024437745.1). Lineage (GTDB taxonomy): Bacteria > Pseudomonadota > Alphaproteobacteria > Acetobacterales > Acetobacteraceae > Pseudoroseomonas. The sequence goes on from NZ_JANFNY010000012.1 coordinate 63,336, forward strand.
CGCTGCGCTCCTTCATCCTGCCGGGGGGCACGCCGGCGGCGGCGCATGCGCATCTGGCGCGCACCGTGGCGCGGCGGGCGGAGCGTATCCTGGTGGCCCTGGCCGCTACCGAGCCGCTCAACCCCGTGGCTGTGCGCTACCTCAACCGTCTGTCGGACCACCTCTTCGTGGCCTCGCGGGTGCTGAATGCCGGGGGCGACATCCTCTGGGTTCCCGGCGCCGCCCGCTGAAAAAGTTTTTTGGTTCTTTTTTCCAAAAAAGAACCCTTTCTCTTTTCCTTCCTACAGCACCCACCCCAGCGCCTGCACCCCGACCCAGCAGAGCACCGCGAGCACGCCGGTGGCGAAGAGGCACCCCGCCATGGCCAGGGCCAGCCCGATGCCGGTGACGCGGCTATCCTGCTCGACGATGCCGAGGGCCATGACGATGGTGCCGAAGGCGGGTGGCCCGTTGGTCCCTGGCCCGGGCAGGATGAGCATGATGGCGGAATAGACCGTGGCCCAGCCCACCAGCCTTTCGGCGAAGGGGGTGATGAACCACCCGGCGCGGGGGCGGACCAGCCTTTCGATGGGCTTCAGCCCGCGGGAGGAGGCGGAGGCCAGGCGCAGCAGGTCGGCGCGGCGCACGGTCTGGCGGGCGATGAAGCCGGGCAGGCGGGGCACGCGCAGGCCGAGGCCCATCTGCGCCCCCAGCACCAGCATGGGGATGCCGAAGACGCTGGCCATGCCCGGCAGCAGGCTGGGCAGGCAGAGCAGCAGGATCAGCAGGCCGAAGGCGCGCTCCCCGAAGGCTTCGGCCATGTCGCCCAGGCTGATGCGCTCGCCGGGAAAAGCGGCCGCGACCTCGGTCACGATGCGGGAGATCGGGGCGCCCTGCCCGTGATCCCCGGTATCCGGCGCGGGTGCGCCGGCGATGCCATCCATATTCTGTCGCCGCCCCTGGTGATGAGCCTCGCCTCGTGCCAGGAGATGAGGACGGCGCGGCGCCCGTTCAATCGCCCGCCACAACGGGATGCTGTGGGGTAAGCTCCGGGAGGGGCGCGTGGAGCCGGTGGATCTGGCGCTGTGCCTGGCCGTCGATGTCTCGGCCAGCGTCGATTACGACGAGTTCGGGCTGATGGTGGGCGGGCTGGCCGCGGCCTTCCGCGCCCCGGAGATCGTGGCGGCCTGCACGGCGGGGCCGCGCGGGGCGGTGGCGGTGGCGGTGCTGTTCTGGTCCTCGGCGCAGGATGTGGCGGTGCCCTGGATGCGGCTGGACGGCCTGGCGGCGGCCACGGCCCTGGCCGATGCGCTGGAGGCGGCGCCGCGCCTGCCGGAGGCGGGGGCCACGGCGCTGGGGCCGGGCATGGCGGCGGCGCTGGCGCTGCTGGCGCGCTGCCCGGCGGAGGCGGCGCGCCTCGCGCTCGATGTCTCGGGCGATGGGGCGCATAATCAGGGGCGGCCACCCGGGCCGGTGCGCGATATCGGCGTGGGCGCGGGCGTCACCATCAACGCCCTGGCCGTGCTGAACGAGGAGCCGGACCTGCTGGAGCACTACACGGCGGAGGTGATCGGCGGCCCCGGCAGCTTCGCCATGAGCTGCGCCGATTACGCGGATTTCGCGGAGGCCATCCAGCGCAAGCTGCTGCGCGAGATCGAGAGGGATTTTATTTCAGTATAAATACTTCTTTTTCTGAAGAAAAAGATTTTCTTTCAGGCTGCCGCCGTCTCCCGGCGCAGCGGGACGCTCAACGGATAAAAGTTTTTTGGTTCTTTTTTTCAAAAAAGAACATTCTTGTTCTGGGAAAAATCTCTGCCCCGCCAGGGGTTCCCTTTGCCGCGCGAAGGGTGCAGCCTGGGAAGGCTTGTCTGTGCAGAGGCGCGGGTGGAGGGCCACCTGCCGGCTTCCGGATGGCGTTTCCCTGTCTTCCTCAGGACCCGAACATGTTGCTGCTCATTCCCGGCCCCGTGCAGACCCGCCCCGATGTGCGGGCCGCCATGGCCGTGGACATCGCGCCGTGGGACCGCGACTTCGCCCCCGAATACATCGCCATCCGCGAGAAGGTGCGGGACCTCGCCGGCGGGCGGGCCGGGGTGCATGCCTGCCTGCCCCTGCAGGGGGCCGGGCATTTCATCACCGAGGCCGCCATCCGCACCTTCGTGCCTGTGGGCACGGGCAAGCTGCTGATCGTGCGCAACGGCACCTATGCCGACCGCATGGCGCGGCTGGCGCAGGAGGCCGGGCGGAGTGTCGTCAACCTCCCCGCGCCGGATAGCGGCAGCGTGGCGCCGGAGGCCGTGGCGGCCGCCCTGGCGGCGGACCCGGCCATCACCCATGTCGGCATCGTCTATTCCGAGACGGGCAGCGGGCTGGTGAACGATGTCCCGGCCGTGGGCGCCGTGGTGCGCGCCGCGGGGCGGCGGATGATCGTCGATGCCGTCTCGGCCTTCGGCGCGCTGCCCTTCAGCCTGGAGGAGCAGCCGGAGGTCGATGCCGTCGTCTTCACCTCCAACAAGTGCATCGAGGGGCTGCCGGGCATCGCCTTCGCCGTCTGCCCGATCGCGCGGGTGGAGGCCAGCCGGGGCCAGGCCGGGTCCTGGTCCTTCGACCTCGCCGATGTCTATGACACCGCCCAGCGCGCCGGCTGGGGCAGCTTCCGCTTCACGCCGCCGGTGCAGGCGCTGCACGCCTTCGGCGTGGCGCTGGACATTTTCGTGGCGGAGGGCGGCCAGCCCGCGCGCCTCGCCCGCTACCGCGAGAATTGCCGCATCCTCTATGAGGGCGCGCAGGCGCTGGGGCTGAAGCCCTATCTCTCCTGGGAGAATCAGGGGCCGATCATCGCCCTGTTCCACCAGCCCCTGCATGAGAACTTCACGCTCCAGGGCTTCGTGGACGCGCTGAAGCGGCGTGGCGTGCTGATCAGCAATTTCTACAACACCGAGGCGCCGACCATGCGCATCGGCTGCATCGGCCATGTCGGGCCGGACGAGATGCGCTTCGCCCTGGGCGCCATGCGTGGCGCGCTGGAGGAACTCGGCGTCCTCCAGCGCAACGCGGCCTGAGGTTTTGCGGCCCTGAGGGGGCTTCGCCCCCCTCAGACTTCCCCATGAGACGCCCCCGGCAGGGGAAACCGGCATGGGGGCTTCCAAAGGCCCCGGGCCTTTTGTGGGTTCAGGCCACCAGCCCCAGCTCATCCTGCCGGCGCTTGTCCAGTTCCTCGCTGTAGCGGCGCAGCAGGTGGGAGGCCTTGAGGATGCCCAGCACGCGGGAGGTGTCCTTCTGGTCCACCACCGCCAGGGCCTCGGCATCGGTGGCGTCGAACAGGGCCATGGCCTGCTTGGCGTTCAGCGCGGGCATCAGCACCTGGTCCTCCAGGTGCAGCAGCTTGTCCACCGTCTCCGTCTCGGCGAGGTCGGGGGTATGGGCCTCGGCCACCAGGATCAGCCCGGCATAGCGCCCGGCCTCGTCCAGCGCGACGACATGGGTGGTGGAGCCCAGCGGAAAGTCGCGCCGGAAGGCGCCCAGCCGGGTGTCCCGCCGCACCGTGCGCACCTCCCGCCGCATCAGCTTGCCCACCGTCAGGTCGCGCAGCCAGCCGATGTCATGGGCGCTGCGGATGGCCTCGCCGCGCAGGTGGAAGCGCCAGGTGGCGAAGGAATAGCCGAAGAGCCGCCGCACCGCGGTGGCGGAGACAACGACGGCCATCAGCACCACGCCGGCGATGGGGAAGCTGCCGGTGGTCTCCAGCGCCAGGAAGGCCATGGCCAGCGGGGCGCCGATGACGGCGGCACCGAAGGCGCTCATCCCCACCAGCGCGGCCATCAGCGGATCGACGATGATGCCGAGCGCCAGCGCCGCCGCCGCCACCAGCTTGCCCAGCAGCGCGCCGAGCAGCAGGGAGGCGAAGAACAGCCCGCCGCGGAAGCCGGCGCCGATCGAGATGGCCGAGGCCAGCGCCTTCAGCAGCAGCAGCAGGAGCAGCGGCAGGGCCGGCCCCTCCACCACGAAGGCGAGGTGCAGCGCGCCATGGCCGGCGGAGAGCACGGCCGGGGTGATCTGCGCCAGCCCGCCCACCGCCAGCCCGCCGATCGCCGGGCGCAGCAGCCCCCAGGGGATGGCGCGGCGGATCAGCGCCTCGGCCAGGGTGACGCCGCGCATCAGCGCGATGCCGGCCAGGGCGCAGAGCAGGCCGACCAGCAGGGAGAGGGCGGTGTCGTCCCAGTCCGGCGGGCCGAGGCCGGCGGCCAGCACCTGGGTGCCGCCGCCGAGCAGGGCGGTGACCATGGCGCCGGCCACCGCCGCCGCCAGCACCGGGCCGAGATAGGCGATGGCATAGGTGCCGATCACCAGCTCGAAGGCATAGAAGGCGCCGGTGAGCGGGGCGCCGAAGGCGGCGGCGATGGCGCCGGCGGCGCCGCAGCCCACCAGCACGCGCAGATCGCCCCGCCGCAGCCCGAAGAGGCGGCCGAGGCGCGAGGCCACGCCGCCGCCGGCCTGGGTATAGCTCGCCTCCAGCCCCACCGAGGCGCCGAAGCCGTTGGAGAGCAGGTTCTGCGCCCCGACCACCACGGCATCCCACAGCGAGAGGCGGCCGCCATGCAGGGCATTGGCCTCGATGGGGTCGAGCGGCTGGCGCGGCCGCCAGCGCGCCAGCGCCAGCCCGAGCAGCCCGAGCAGCAGCCCGCCCGCCGCCGGGGCCAGCAGGATCACCCAGGGGTCGGGGTCGCGCAGGGCGGAGAGGCCATGCTGGCTCTCGGGGCCGAAGATCAGGCGGTGCAGGCCGCGCGCCGCGCCGCCCAGCGCGGCGGCGAGCAGGCCGCTGCCCAGCCCGGAGAGGGCGCCGAGCAGCAGCAGGCCCCATTCGCTCTGCCGCACCGCGCCGCGCAGCACCCCGGCCAGCGAGCCGCTGGGCACGCGCTGTTGCAGCCAGTCGCGCAGCAGGCTCACGCCGCCTCGCTCCAGCCGCAGGCGGCGAAGGCGGCGCGCATGGCCGCCGGAACCGGCGCCGTGGCGGCCAGGGGGGGCGAGGGCGGCGGCGAGAAGGGCAGTTCGATGGCGCGGGCCAGCAGGTGCAGCCCACCCGCCTGGAGCGCCCCGGGCGCTTTCGGGCCATAGAAGGGGTCGCCCAGGATCGGCCAGCCCTGCGCCGCGCAGTGGACGCGCAACTGGTGGGTGCGGCCCGTCTCGGGGCGGAGTTCGAGCCAGGTCAGCCCCTCGCCCCGGCCGCGCACGCGCCAGCGGGTGAGGGCGGGCTGGCCCTCCGGGTGGGCCTCCATGCGCCAGCCGGCGGCGGCGCTGCTGACCTTGCGCAGCGGCAGGTCGATGCGGCCCGACTGCGCCGCCGGGGCGCCGCGCACCACGGCCCAGTAGGTCTTGCGGGCGCGGCCCTCGGCGAAGAGGCGGCCGAGCTCGGCCAGGGCCGGCTTGGTGCGGCCGAGCACGAGGCAGCCGGCGGTGTCGGTGTCCAGGCGGTGGGCGGGCTGGGGCAGGTGGCGCTTGCCCTGGGCCAGGGCGGGCAGGTGGTCCTCCAGGCTGGCGCCGCCGCGCGGGCCGCGATGGACGGGCAGGCCGGCGGGCTTGTCGAGGATCAGCACCTGGTCGGTTTGCAGCAGGATCCTGAGAGGGGCGCCGCCCCTCTCAGACTCTCCCCGCCAAGAACCTGAGGTTCTTGGATCTCCCATCAGAGTCTCCCAAGGATGGCGGGGGGGGCGGGGGCAGCGCCCCCGCGGCAGGTCAGGCGGCCTTGTCGAGAATGCGGCTCGCCTCGGCCCAGTCGAAGTAGAGCTGCCGCGCCTTCTGGGCCAGCGGCCCAATCGGCAGGGTGCGGCCCTCGAAATTGGTGCAGTACTGCACCTTGCCGTAATTGCCGGTGGCGAAGATCTCATCCGCCTCGCGCAGCATGGCGGGGGTGATGGTGCATTCGCGCGCCTCGATCCCGGCGCCGCGCAGCAGGCCGAGCACGCGGGCGCGCGTGATGCCCGCCAGGAAGGTGCCGTTGGCGGCCGGCGTCATCACCACGCCGTCCTTGGCGATCATGATGTTCGAGGTGGCGAATTCCGCGATATTGCCGATGGGGTCGCAGACCACGGCGTTGTCATAGCCCTGCTCGCGCGCCCAGGCGGCGGCGCGGCCGGAATTGGGGTAGAGGCAGCTCGCCTTGGCATTGGTCGGCGCCATGTCCGGCGCCGGGCGGCGGAAGGGCGACAGCGCGGCGGAGAAGCCCTTGGACACGTCCGGCATCGGCGCGTCGTAGATGGAGAGGACGAATTCCGTGCTCTTCGGGTCCGGCAGCGTCACGCCGAGGCCGCTGCGGGTGAAGAACATCGGGCGGATATACAGCTCGGCCTCCGGCCCCATGCGGCGCACGCCCTCGCGGCACAGCTCCTCGATCTGCGGGGCGGAGAGGGAGGGCTGCATCATCATGGCGTGGGCGCTGGCCACCACGCGCTGGCAGTGCAGGTCGAGATCCGGCACCAGGCCGCGGATGGCGCGGGCACCGTCGAACAGGATGGAGCCGAGCCAGAAGGCATGGTCCATGGGGCCAAGCAGCTTCGGCTCCTCGGTCAGCCACTTGCCATCGTGCCAGAAGATGCCCGCCATGGAACCGGATCCTTCAAAGAGTCCAACGAGAGGGGCGGGAGACTGCCACGCGGGCGGCGGCAGGTGAAGGGCGCGTCGTGGCTGGACTCACCGCGCCTGCCATGCTGCAAGCGCGGCCCCGCCTGCCAGGATGTCCCTGCCAGGATGTCCCTGCCGGGCTATCCTGGTGGGCCTGCTGGGAGAGCCGCCATGCCCCGCCTGAGCCTGATCGAGGCCGAAGCCCTCGCCGCCGCCGCGCTGCGCGCCGCCGGGGCGGCGCCCGCCATGGCCGCCGCCACCGCCCGCGCCCTGGTGGAGGCGGAGGCGGTGGGCCAGCCGGGGCATGGCCTCTCCCGCGTGCCGCAATATGCGGGCTTCCTGAAGCTGGGCCGGGCGGATGGCGCGGCGGAGCCGGTCTTGCGGGGCGCGCGGGGCGCGGCGGCGCTGGTGGATGCGCGGCACGGCCTGGCCTTCCCCGCCCTGGCGCTGGCCGAGGCGGAGGTGGCGGCGCGCGCGCGGGCGCAGGGCGTGGGCTGGGTGGGCATCACCAACAGCCACCATGCCGGGGCGATGGGCCTGCCGGTGCGGCGGCTGGCGCAGGCCGGGCTGGTGGCGCTGGCCTTCAGCAATTCCCCGGCGGCGATGCCGGTGGCGGGGGGGCGGCGGCCGCTGCTCGGCACCAACCCGGTGGCCGCCGCCTTTCCGCGCCGCGAGGCGCCGCCGCTGGTGATCGACCTCGCTTTGTCGCAGGTGGCGCGCGGGCGCATCGCCCAGGCGGCGAAGGCCGGGCAGCCCATCCCCGAGGGCTGGGCGCTGGATGCCGCCGGCCAGCCCACCACCGACGCCGCGGCGGCGATGGAGGGCGCCATGCTGGCCATGGGCGGCGCCAAGGGCGCGCTGCTGGCGATGGTGGTGGAACTGCTCTGCGTCGCGCTGGCGGGGGCGGCCTTCGGCTTCGAGGCGGACAGCTTCTTCACGGCGGCGGGCAACCGGCCCCGGCTGGGGCAGGCGCTGCTGGCCATCGACCCCGGGGCCCTGGCGGGAAATGCGGAATATCTTTCCCGCGTCGAGACATTGGTCACCACCATGCTGCAAGATGAGGGGGTGCGCCTGCCGGGCGCGCGGCGCGATTCCCTCTCCGCCGCCGCGGCGCGGGAAGGCGTGGAGGTGCCGGCGCCGCTGCTGGCGGCGCTGCGCGACCTGGCCGGGGAAAGCCCCGCCGCCTGACCCCCTCCGCCGGGGCGGGCGCGGAGCCACCCCCCGGGCGGGAGAGAGGGCCGGGGATGGCCCGCAGAAGGCGGGCAGGGAGTGCAGGGATGAGCCAGACCGCGCCACAGGCGCCGCTCCGCAACGGGCTGCCGATCGGCGTGCTGATGCCGCCGGTGGTGCTGCAAAGCGCCGGCAACCCGCGCTACGCGCTCAACAGCGCCGCCGGGCGCTGGATCCTGCTGGCCTGCATGCCCTCCGCCGCCGATGGCGCCCCGGTCGAGGCCGCCATCGGCCCGCAGCGCCACCGCTTCGATGACCATTTCGCCACGCTCTTCGTCATCACCGCCACGCCGCGGGACATCGCGGAGGGGCGGCTGGCGGACCAGCTCCCCGGCATCCGCATGCTGGCCGATGCGACGGGGGAGGGGTTCCGCGCCCTCGGCTTCGCGCCGGAGGAAGGCGGGCTGCTGCTGCTCGACCCCATGCTGCGCGTCGTCGCCGCCGCGCCGCTGGCACGGGCACAGGAGCTGGTGCGGCTGCTCATCGGCCTTGCCCCGCCGCAGCTTCACGCCGGGGTCGAACTGCCCGCCCCCGTGCTGGTGCTGCCCCGCGTGCTGGAGCCCACCCTCTGCCGGGAGTTGCTCTTCCAGTATGAGACGATGGGCGGCACGCCCTCCGGCTTCATGCGCGAGATCGGCGGCCGCACCGTGCTGGTGCAGGATGAAAGCCATAAGCGCCGCTCGGATGTCACCATCCAGGAGAGCGGGCTGCTCAACCGGCTGCGCTCGCGCATTTCCGCCCGGCTGGCGCCGATGCTGCGCCAGGCCTTCCAGTTCGAGGCCACGCGGATCGAGCGCTATATCGTCGCCTGCTACGACGCCGCCGAGGCCGGGCATTTTCGCGCCCATCGCGACAACACCACGGCAGGCACCGCGCATCGCCGCTTCGCCGTCAGCATCAACCTCAATGCGGGGGAGTATGAGGGCGGGGAACTGATCTTCCCGGAATTCGGCCCGCGCCGCTACACGGCGCCAACCGGCGGGGCGGTGGTCTTCTCCTGCTCCCTGCTGCATGAGGTGACGCCGGTGACGCGCGGCCGCCGCTACGCCTTCCTGCCCTTTCTGTATGACGAGGCGGCCGCGCGCATCCGCGAGCGCAACCGGCATCTGGTGGCCGTGGCCACGCCGCAGGCGGTGGGGGAGGCCGCCCCTCTGGAGCCAGCGATCAGCCAGGGGGGCTCCGCCCCCCTGGACCCCCGGCCGGGGGGATAGTATCCCCCCGGACCCCGCCTTCTGTTGGGAAGTCCAGAAACCTCAGGTTTCTGGTGGGGGAAGTCTGAAGGGGGCAAGGCCCCCTTCAGCACGCCGGAAGCAACGCCGATGAAATCCGAGCCCGACCGCCTCTGTGGCCCCGCCGCCGTCGCCGCGGTCTTCACCCATCGCCCGCAGGCGGTGCTGCGCCTGTTCTACCTCGCCTCCCGCCGGGCGGAGGCCGGGCCGTTCTGCGCCCTGCTCGCCCGCGCCCGGAAACCCTATCGCGAGGTGCCGCCCGCCGAACTGGCCAAGATCGCCGGCACCACGCATCACGGCGGCATCGTCGCCATCGCCACGCCGCGCGCCGTGCCCGCCCTGCCGGCGATGGAGGCGCTGCCCTCTCACCTCCTGCCGGTGCTGGACGGCATCGGCAACCCGCACAATCTCGGCGCCATTGCCCGCTCCGCTGCCTTCTTCGGCTGCAAGGCGCTGCTGCTCTCGGGCGACCCGCGACAGGCCGGGCTTTCCGACTCCGCCTGGCGCACCAGCGAGGGCGGGCTGGAGGCGCTCTCCCTCTACCGCGCGGCCGACCTGCCCGCGGCGCTGCGTGCGCTCGGCACGCGCTACCTCACCGTGGCGGCGGTGGCGCGCGGCGGGGTGCCGCCGGAGGCGCTGCCGAAGGGCCGCCCCGTCGCCCTCGTGCTCGGCAATGAGGAGGTAGGCTTGCCGGAACCCACCATCGCCGCCTGTGCCGCGCGCGTCACCCTGCCCGGCTCGGGCGCGGTGGAAAGCCTCAATGTCTCCGTCGCTGCCGCTGTCCTGATGCACGCCCTGGCCTGATGCACGTCCTGGTTGTATCGGCAGGCGATGCGCGGTTGTGAAAGATAAATTTCCTGCCATGCATACTCTTGCCCTGGCTGTCTGCCGGGGCCAGAAGGCGCCCCGGAACCGAACCGGAGCTCCCAAGACCATGACCCTTCGCCGCCGGGCCCTGCTGGGCGCCGCTGCCACCTTCCCCGCCGCTGCCCTGGTCGCGCCGCATGTCGCGCGGGCACAGGCTTTCCCCTCGCGCACGATGCGCATCGTGGTGCCCTTCGCGCCCGGTGGCTCGGTGGACATGACGGGGCGTCTGCTGGCGCAGATGCTGCAGCCCGTTCTGGGCCAGACCATCGTGGTCGATAACCGCGGCGGTGCCGGCGGCAATCTGGGCGCTGCCGAGGCCGCCCGCGCGGAGAAGGACGGGCATACCCTGCTGCTCGGCTCCGCCTCCATCCTGGCGGCGAACAAGTTCCTCTACCGCAAGTCCATGCCGATCGACCCGATCACCGACCTCGCCCCCGTGACGCGGGTGACGACGGGCACGGTGTTCATGACGGTCAACGCCAACAGCCCCTACAAGTCCTTCCAGGACGTCATCGAGGCGGCGCGGAAGAACCCGGGCAAGCTGACCATGGGCTCTTCCGGCACCGGCACGGTCAGCCACCTGACCATCAGCAAGGTGTGCAAGGTGACGGGCGTGGACATCACGCATGTCCCCTATCGCGGTGGCGCCCCGGCGGTGCAGGACCTGCTGGCCGGCAATATCGACATGATGTTCGATGTCATCCCGCTGGCGATGGGCCATGTGCGTGAGGGCAAGCTGCGCGTCCTGGCCGCCGCCAGCGCCGACCGCGTGGCCTATGCGCCGGAGCTGAAGGACGTGCCGGCGATGAAGGAGCTGCTGCCCGGTTCCGGCATCGACATGCAGTCCTGGTATGGCGTGAACGTCCCCGCCGGCACGCCGGCGGACCGCATCGCGCTGCTGCACAAGGCGATCACCGGCGTGGTCGATACCGCCGATTTCCGCGCCAAGATGGAGCCGAACGGCTTCACCACCGTGGTCGATGCCAGCCCTGAGGCTTATGGCACCTATCTGAAGGCGCAGGAAAAGACCTGGGAAGCCCTGGTGACCGAGTCTGGCGCCAATCTCGACTAAGCTCCAGCCGGCAGAAAAAAGATGGGGGTCCGGGGGAATTCCTTCCCCCGGACTTTTTTTCCATTTTCGGGCAAGCTTCCGGAAAACCGATTCCGGAGGAAAACCCCATGCGCGCCCCCTTCTTCCTGCTCCCCTTCCTGTTCGCCCTGCCTGCCCTGGCGGCGGACCCGCCGAACTGCCCTTCCCCGGCGGCGATGGAGGCGATGGCGGCTTCCCTGCTCTCCAACGCCCCGGTGCAGGCTTTCCCGGGCCAGATGACGCTGGCCGACGGGCTGTGCGCCCAGGCGCGGCTGGTTCCGGCGATGCGGGCCAAGCTGGGGGAGGTGGTGGGCTGGAAGGTGGGCCTGACCAATGACGCGGCGCAGAAGCGTTTTGGCGTGCCGCATCCGCTGGCCGGGCCGATCTATGCCGCGACGGTGGCGGCGCGCTCCGGCGCCACGCTGCCGGCGCGGTTCGCCGCCGTGCCGACGGTGGAGGCGGACCTGATCGTGCGGGTGAAGGATGCCGCCATTGCCCAGGCGGGGGAGGACCATGTGGCCATCCTGCGCCATCTGGACCAGGTGGTGCCCTTCATCGAGATGCCGGATCTGGCGCTGGCCGACCTCAAGCAGATGGATGGCCCGAACCTGCTGGCGATTGGCGTGGGCGCCCGGCTGGGCGTGGTGGGCGAGCCGATTCCGGTCCAGGCGACGGAGGAGTTCGCCGCGCGGCTGGGCAGCATGACGGTGCGCTTCGCCAGCGATGAGAAGGAGCTGGCCAAGGTGCCCGGCACGGCCCTGCTCGGCCACCCGCTGAATGTCATCCCCTGGCTGGTGAAGGACCTGGCCGCGCGTGGCGTGGCGCTGAAGCCGGGGGACCTGATTTCGCTGGGTGGTTTTTCCCCGGCTCTGCCGCCCGAGGCGGGCCGCAGCTACACGGTGACTTACACGGGCCTGCTGGATGCCCCTGTTTCGGTGAGCGTCCGCCTGGAGTGATTTTTTCGGTTTGGCGTCCCGCGGATGGCCTGAGGCGGGACGCCGTCTGAAAGAAAGTCTTTTTGCTTCTTTTTCTTCAGAAAAAGAAGTTTCTTTCAATAAAACCAAAAATTAGCTTTTCTGCCCGAAGCTTATTCCGGGTGCCCGTGCCGAAGCCGCAGCGGAAAGAAAGCCTTGACCGGACAGGGATAGCGGCGCATCGCCCCCCGCATCCGTCTTGCCAGAGAGGATTGGGCCATGCTCGCGCTCCGCGTCATTCCGTGCCTTGACGTGAAGGAAGGCCGCGTCGTCAAGGGCGTGAACTTTGTCGAACTCCGCGATGCCGGGGACCCGGTGGAGCAGGCGCGTGCCTATGACGCGGAGGGCGCGGACGAGATCACCTTCCTCGACATCGGCGCGACGCATGAGAACCGCGACACCATGTATGACGTGGTGTCGCGCACGGCGGCCGAGGTCTTCATCCCGTTGACGGTGGGCGGCGGCGTGCGCAGCGTCGAGGATGTGCGCAAGCTGCTGCTGGCGGGCGCGGACAAGGCGAGCATCAACAGCGCCGCCGTCTCCGACCCCGATCTGGTGAACCGCGCCGCGCAGGCCTTTGGCAGCCAGGCGATCGTCGTGGCGATCGATGCGCGCCGGGTGGCGGAGGGCAGGTGGGAGATCTTCACCCATGGCGGCCGCCGCGGCACCGGCATTGACGCGCTGGACTGGGCGGAGCGCGTGGCGGCGCTGGGCGCGGGCGAGCTGCTGGTGACCTCGATGGACCGGGACGGCACCAAGGCGGGCTTCGACTTGGATCTGCTGCGGGCGCTGCGGCGGCGTGTGCGCCTGCCGCTGGTGGCGTCGGGCGGTGTCGGCACGGTGCGGCACTTCGTCGAGGGGGCGGAGGCCGGGGCGACCGGGCTTCTCGCCGCCAGCGTGTTCCATTACGGGGAGATGCGGATCGGGGAGGCGAAGGCCGCCCTGGCTGCCGCCGGCCTGCCGGTGCGCCCCAACCCTGTCCGGAAGGTGGCCTGATGGCGAAGGACGCGAAGAAGAAGATCGTGAAGGCCGCGGGGAAGGCGGAGGGGAAGGCGCCCGGCAAGGCGCCGGCCAAGGCCGGGCTGAAGGCCACGGTGAAGCCCGCCGCCAAGGTGAAGGCGAAGGCCAGGGCCGCGCTGCCCCTGCCGCCGGAGATCCCCGCCGTGGCGCGCCCGCGCAAGGCCACGCTGAAGGCCGAGGCCCGCCACCTGGCGCCGCTCGATGTGCCGGTGAGCGGCGATATCGCCGTGCTCACCCGGCTGTGGGAGACGGTGGAGGCGCGCCGCCTCTCCGGCGATCCGGAGGCCTCGCACTCGGCGCGGCTGATGGCGCGCGGCACCGCCAAGGTCGCCCAGAAGCTGGGCGAGGAGGCGGTGGAATGCGTCATCGAGGCGATCCAGGGCAACCACCGCGCCACGGTGCTGGAAAGTGCCGACCTGCTCTATCACCTGATTGTCGTCTGGGTGGATGCCGGCATCCGGCCGGAGGAGGTCTGGGCGGAGCTGGAGCGGCGCGAGGGCATTTCCGGTATCGTTGAGAAGGCGGCCCGCCCCAAGGGCATCGTCCGCGCCGCCGAGACCACCAAGCTGCCCTGACCTTGACCCTGGTCCCGGCCCTGGAGCCTTCTCCGGGAGCGGGCCAGGGCCATGCCAGAGAGAGAGACCGAGGAGGAGAACCCATGCCCGTGTCCGGCCTGCCGCCCTATGATGACGGCAATGTCTTCGCCCGCATCCTGCGCGGCGAGATCCCGTCGCGGAAGGTGCATGAGGATGAGTATGCCCTGGCCTTCCACGACATCGCGCCGCAGGCGCCGGTGCATGTGCTGGTGATCCCGAAGGGGCGCTATGTCTCGCTGGCCGATTTCTCGGCCCAGGCGGGGGCGGAGGAGGTGGCGGGCTTCTGGCGCGCCGTCGGCCTCGTCGCCCGGCAGCTGGGGCTGGAGCAGCAGGGCTACCGCGCCATGACCAATATGGGCCATGACGGCGGGCAGGAAGTGCCGCATTTCCATGTGCACATCCTGGGCGGCAAGCGGCTGGGCGCCATGCTGGTCGCGCCCGCGGCGTGAACGGAGAGGGGCTTCGCCCCTCTCAGACCTGCAAGGCAGTGCCTTGCAGCCACCAAAGGCCTGAGGCCTTTGGAAACCCATTCGGGTGAAGTGGCTTCGCGGCCTGCTGCCCCTTGACCGGGCGGCGGGCCATCGCCATCCCAGGAAGGATGGCTGATCCCTCCCCCGAGGCCGAGGCGCGCGCCGCGCTGGACGCCGCCGGCCTGCTGCCCGATGCCGAGCTGGATATCGGCCTCGTGGCCCTGCAATTTGCCCGCATCGACGCGCCGGACGCCGATTGGCGCGCCGCCGCCGCGCATCTGTCGGAACTGGCGCGCGAGGCCGTGGCCGCCGCCACCGCCGACCCGCTGGCCGATCGGGGCGATGCGCCGCGCCGCGTGGCGCTGCTCGCCGGGCTGCTGCATGGCCACCACGGCTATGCCGGCGACAGCGAGACCTATGACGACCCGGCCAATGCCAACCTGATCCGCGTGATCGGGCGGCGGCGCGGCCTGCCGGTGGCGCTCGGCATCCTCTGGCTGCATCTGGCGGAGGCGGTGGGGTGGCCGGCCCAGGGGCTGGATTTTCCGGGCCATTTCCTCATCGGGCTTGGGGGGGCGCAGGGGCAGGCGGTGCTGGACCCGTTCCAGGGCGGCAGCCTGCTCGGCGCGCCCGCGCTGCGCGCGCTGCTCAAGCGGATGCAGGGGCCGCAGGCGGAGCTTCAGCCGGGCATGCTGGCCGGGGTGGGCAAGCGCGATGTGCTGCTGAGGTTGCAGAACAACATCAAGCTGCGCCGGCTGCGCGCCGGCAACCTCGCCGGGGCGCTGAGCTGTGCCGAGGACATGCTGCGCCTCGCCCCCGGCACCGCGCCGCTCTGGCGTGAGGCGGCGCTGATGAACCACCGGCTGGGGCAGGTGGGGGCGGGTCTGCTCTGCCTGGAGCGTTTCCTGGGCCTCGTGCCGGCGGCGGGCGATGCGGCGGCCCAGGCGCGGCAGCTCGCGGCGGAGTGGCGGCAGCTGCTGAATTAGAAGAAGAAAAAAAGAATAAAAAGAAAGAACCGGGGGGACAGGGTCCCCCCGGACCCCGCCTTCAGTTGATCTCCTCATTGGGGCCGATGCCCCAGACCTCGCTGCGCAGAATATAGCCCCGGTGGTCGCCCACCTGGACCTCGCACCAGCGGCTTTCCGCCTGGCAGCGCCGCACGCGGCCCACCACGCCCGGCATCAGCTTCGCCACCACCGCGCTGCCCTCGCCCTCGCTGCGGTGCAGGCTGCGCTCCTGGCCGCGCACCAGGAAAGTGCGCCGCCCGGCCAGGGTGGACTGGTGCACCCAGCCCTCCGTCCCATCCACATCGCGAATGCGGCGCCACTGGTTGTATTCGCGCAGAATCTCCACCGGCATGTCCCGCCGCTGATAGGTCCACTCGATCGGGAAGCGGGTGTCGGGGCCGATGCGCAGGTTCACCTCGTCACTGCGCAGCGAGACGAAGCGCGGCACCGGCAGGCCGGTCACGCTGCCCTGGCTCGGCAGCTGGATCTCGGCGGCGCTCGGCGCGGGGGAGGCGGGGGGCTGGGGCGCCTGGGCGGCGGCCGCCGCTGCGGCCGCGGC
>NZ_JANFNY010000130.1 GCF_024437745.1 Roseomonas sp. GC11
GGGCATGGGCACGGGCACCGCCGGCCCGACCGGCGCCGGCACCAGGGTGGTGGGCGGCGGCGGCGCGGCGGCCGCTGGAGAACCCGGCGGCGCCGGCAGCACCACGATGGTCACGCTGCGCGACTCACGGTTGGCCGTGCGGGTGCTGAATCCCGGATTGCGCGCCTCGGCGCGGATGCGGTCGCGCTCGATGCCCTGGCCCACCGAGAGCATTTCCGCCACCTCCCGCGCGCGGCGGGCGGCGAGCTGGGTGCTGGTGGTCTGCCCGCCCTCGCGCACCGCATGGCCGAGCACGCAGAGATTGCGCCCCGGCTCGGCGCGGGCCAGGGCGGCGGCGGTGGCCACCGGGGTGCGCGCGCCCTCGGCCGGGCGAGCGCTGCCGGGGGGGAAGCGCACCTCGAAGACGTCATCCTCCAGCCGCTCGGCGCCGACGCAGCTGAAGGCGCGCGGCTGCGCCTGCGCCGCCCCGGCGGAGAGCAGCAGCGGCGGCAGCAGCAGGAGCGGCAGCAGGGCCCTCATGCGGCAGCAAGCAGGCCGGATTCGACCATGCGCCTCAGCAGCAGCGCGGCATCCACGGCGGGGTGGGCGGCGCGCAGCTCGGCCTCCGTGCCATCGGGGCGGGCGAGCAGCCAGTTGGCCGCCTCCGCCTCGGCCGGGGCGAGGGCGAGCGGCCCGGCCGGCGCCTTCACCACCCATTCGGCGCCGCGCCGCACCGCCTTGGCGCCGGGCTGGGCGACGCGGAAGGCCGCGCCCTCCTCCGCCCCGGCGGCAGCGGCGGGGGCGGCCAGGCCGCGCGCCGCCAGCAGGTCGTTGCCGCCGCGGCGGTAACGGTAATCCGCCACGAATTTGGCCAGCACTTCCATCACCTTGGGGTCCCGCGTCAGTTCGGAGAGGCGCTGGCCGAGCTGCGCCGCGCGGCTGGTCAACGCGAAGCGGGCGGGGGCGGTTCCATCCTGGCGCGGCAGCGGCTTGCGGAATTCGGCATCGTAGAGCACGCGCTCCAGCAGGATGTTCACGAGGTCCATGCCGAGCGGCGCATGCACGCCATAGGCGACATGGACGGAGGCCGGGGCCTCGGCCAGGGCGTCATGGTACCAGCCGCGCGGCAGGTAGAGCAGGTCCCCGGCCTTGAGCGTGACCTGCCCGCGCAGCCTGCCCTTGGCCTGCTCATGATGCGCCTGGCCCAGGCTGCGGAAGACGGGGTGGGGGATCGGCCACTCCGCCCGGCCTTCCCAGATGTTCCAGGTCTTCTCGCCCTCCACCTGCACGGCCCAGACGTCATGCGTGTCGAAATGGGCGGGGAAGGCCTTGTGGCTCTGCCAGGAGATATAGACATTGGCCTGGGCCTTGCCGAGCCCGGCCTCCTCCAGCGCGGTGGAGACACCGACGAGGCCGGGGGTCAGGCTGTCCACGTCGTTCATCACGACCGAGGCGCCGCGCTTCACCCATTCCGCCACCATGCGGGCATCGGGCTGCATCACGGCGGCGTTGTCGCGGCTGGTGGCGCGGCCGCAATACTGCTCCGGCGGGACGGCGTTGCCATCCATCACCAGCTTCAGCGACTGGCCGGACCAGATATGCGTCTGGTCCAGCAGGCGGTTGATCTGCCGCCAGGAGAGCACGGAGGCGAACTTCGCCGCGCCGCCCTGCACATGCAGGGGCTGCTTGTCATAGTACTCGGCGAAGAACTGCTCCGGCGTGACGGGGGCGAGGAGGTCGGCGAGCGTGCTGATCATGCCGCCAGGATAGACCCGGAGCGCGCCGCCGGTCACGGGGGAGAAACCAGCTCCTGAGAGGGGCTTCGCCCCTCTCAGACTCTCCCGACCAAAGGCCTGAGGCCTTTGGAAACCCATCTGTGAGTCTCCCCTGATGGCGGGTGCAGGGGGCCCTGCCCCCTGCTGGGGGAGTATGAGGGGGCAAAGCCCCCTCATGATGCCGCTGAAGTTTTATGCATTCTGCACTGCGAAACGGCACGCCGGTGCTTGAACCCGGCGCGGCCCTGGCCGATTTTCGGAAAGGACCACTCACGAGGAGTCTGGGCATGCCGGAAGGCCAGAGCCGCGAGCGCGGCGCCAGGGCGGAGCTGTTGCGGGCCGCGGAGGAGGCGCTGCGGCAGCAGGCCCCGGCCCTGCCGGAGTCGGCGGCGGCGCTGCTGCACCACCTGGCCGAGGGCCTGCCCACCGCCGAGCTGGCCACCGAGCCGCCCGAGCGCCTGGCCGCCGCCGCCGCCAGCCTCTACGCCTTCGCCGCCGCGCGGAAGCCTGGCACGGCGAAGGTGCGCATCGTCCCCCCCGGCCCCGGGCGCGGCGCCGTGGCGGTGGCCGAGATCGTCACCGACGACATGCCCTTCCTGGTGGACAGCGTGCTGGCCGCCCTCACCCTCTCCGGCCGCACGCCGCGCCGGCTGCTCCACCCCGTGCTGCGCGTGGCGCGCGACGCGGCGGGGCAGCTGTCCGGCTTCGCCCCGGAGGGCGCGGCGGAAAGCATGATGCATGTGGAGATCGCCCCCGCCGCCGCCCGGCTGCTCGGCGGCGGCGAGGCCCCGGCCGAGGGCTGGGAGGCCACCGAGGCCGCGCTGCAGCGCGCCATGGCCGAGGTGCGCCGCGCGGTGGAGGACTACCCCGCCATCCTCGCCCAT
Source organism: Roseomonas sp. GC11 (assembly GCF_024437745.1). Classification (GTDB taxonomy): domain Bacteria; phylum Pseudomonadota; class Alphaproteobacteria; order Acetobacterales; family Acetobacteraceae; genus Pseudoroseomonas. The sequence goes on from NZ_JANFNY010000130.1 coordinate 2,639, forward strand.
CTCCGCGCGGCGGAGGGGGAACTGGCCGCCGCCGGGCATGAGGCCGCCGCCGGGCAGGCCTTCCTGCGCTGGATGGCGGAGGATAATTTCGTCTTCCTCGGCCACCGGCTGATCCAGTTCGGTGAGGCCACCGACGGTGCCGGAGAGGATCGGGCGGGGGAGCATCTCGGCCTGCTGCGGGATGAGGGCGTGCCGGTCTTCGACGCGCTGCGCGACCTCTCGGCCATCCCGCCCGCCGTGCGCGCCTCGCTGCTGCTGCCGGTGCCGCTCTCCATCGCCAAGGCGAATATGCGCGCCCGCGTCCACCGGCCGCAGCATGCCGATGTGGTGGCCACCCGCATCCTGGACGCGGCCGGGCATGTCACCGGGGTGCGGCTCTTCCTCGGGCTTTTCGCCGCCTCGGCCTATAACCGCAACCCGCGCAGCATCCCCTGGCTCTCGGCCAAGGTGGAGCGCATCCTGGCCCGCGCCGGCGTCAACCCGGACAGCCATGATGGCCGCGCGCTGCGCAACATCCTCGACACCTGGCCGCGCGACGAGCTGTTCCAGGCGGATGAGGCCTCCATCCTGGAAGGCGCCCACCGCGCGCTCGACCTCTTCATCCGCCCGCGCCCGGCGCTCTCCATCCGGCGCGACCCCTTCGAGCGCTTCGTCTCCGCCATCGCCTGGCTGCCGCGCGACACCTTCGACACCCGCCTGCGGGAGAAGGTGGGCGCCATGCTGGCCCGCGCCTTCGCCGGGCGGCTCTCCGCCTTCCACATCGCGCTGGGCGACACGGCGCTGGCGCGCGTCCACTACATCATCGGCACCACGCCGGGGGCGCTGCCGCCGGTGGATGACGCGGCGCTGGAGGCGGCGCTGGCCCAGGCCGCCCGCCCCTTCACCGACCGCCTGGGCGAGGCACTGACGGCCGATCTGGGCGAGGCCCGCGCCGCCGCCACCCTGGCGCGCTGGACGGATGCCTTCCCCGCCGCCTATGCCGAGGCGGCGGCGGCCACCACCGCCGTGGCCGACCTGCAACTGGCCGAGGCCGCGCTCGCCGCCGGCCGCCCCGCCGCGCGGATCGAGCGCCTGCCCGGCGAGGGCCCGCGCGCGCTGACGCTGCGCCTCGTCCATCCCGGCGGGCCGCTGCCGCTGGCCGATGCGCTGCCGCTCTTCGAGAGCCTGGACCTGCGCGCCATCGAGGAACAGCCCTTCCACCTGCGCCCCAAGAGCCTCCAGGGCAGCCCGGCCCGCGCCGTGCTGCATGTCTTCTCGCTGGAGGCCGGCACGGAACTGGAGGAAAGCCGCTTCCCCGCCCTGCTGGAGGCGCTGGCCGCCTTGCAGGAGGGCCGGGCGGAGGTCGATGGCTTCAACCGCCTGGTGGCGCGCGCCGGCCTCGCCTGGCGGGAGGCCTGGCTGCTGCGCGCCCTGTTCCGCTGGCTGAAGCAGGTGGGCTTCGCCTTCGCGCAGGGCTCGGTGGAGGCGGCGCTGGCCGCGCATCCGCGCGCCGCGCGGCTGCTGGTCGATCTCTTCCACGCCCGCTTCGACCCCGCCCCCTCTGCCGGCGCCGCCAGCGCCGAGGCGGAGGCCGCGCTCACCACCGAATGGGCCGCGCTGATCGAGGCGGTGGAGGACCCGGACACGGACCGCATCCTCGCCCGGCTGCGCACCGCGCTGGATGCCGTGCTGCGCACCAATTTCTTCCAGGACAAGCCCTATCTGGCGCTGAAGATCGACAGCGCGGCGGCGGGCGAGATGCCGCTGCCGCGGCCCTGGCGGGAAATCTTCGTCCACGCCCCGCATATGGAGGGCTGCCACCTGCGCGCCGGCCCGGTGGCGCGCGGCGGCATCCGCTGGTCCGACCGGCGGGAGGATTTCCGCACCGAGATCCTCGGCCTGATGAAGGCACAGCGGCTGAAGAACGTCGTCATCGTGCCGACCGGCGCCAAGGGCGGCTTCGTGCTGAAGGGCAGCGTGCCGCCGGCGACGGAGCGGGAAGCCTTCATGGCCACCGGCATCGCCGCCTACAAGACGCTGATCCGCGGCATGCTGGACGTGACCGACAACCTGAAGGGCGAGGCCGTGGTGCCGCCGCCCCAGGTGGTGCGCCGTGACGGGGACGACCCCTACATCGTCGCCGCCGCCGACAAGGGCACCGCCACCTTCAGCGACATCGCCAATGGCCTGGCGCGGGAATACGGCTTCTGGCTGGACGACGCCTTCGCCAGCGGCGGCAGCCAGGGCTATGACCACAAGGCCATGGGCATCACCGCCAAGGGCGCCTGGGTGATGATCGCCCGCCATTTCTCCGAGCTGGGCCACGACATCCAGGCCGCGCCCTTCACCATGGTGGGCGTGGGCGACATGTCGGGCGACGTGTTCGGCAATGGCCTGCTGGTGTCGCGGCAGACAAAACTGCTCGCCGCCTTCGACCACCGCCACATCTTCATCGACCCCGAGCCCGATCTGGCGGCCTCCTATGAGGAACGCGCCCGGCTCTTCGCCCTGCCGCGCTCCTCCTGGGCCGACTACAACCCGGAGGTCATCAGCGCCGGCGGCGGCGTCTATCCGCGCAACGCGCGCAGCGTGCCGCTCTCGCCCGCAGCGCGCGCCCTGCTCGGCATCGAGGCGGAGAAGCCCGACCCGGCCACGGTGATGAAGGCCATCCTGCGCGCCCCGGTGGACCTGCTCTATTTCGGCGGCATCGGCACCTATGTGAAGGCCGCCAGCGAAACCCAGGCGGAGGCCGGGGACCGCGCCAATGACGCCATCCGCGTCGATGGCCGCGAGATCCGCGCCCGCATCCTGGGCGAGGGCGCCAATCTCGGCGTCACCCAGGCCGGGCGCATCGAGGCGGCGCGCCTCGGCGCCCAGGGACAAAGCCAAGGCCAGGGTGTGAAGCTGAACACCGATGCGCTGGACAATTCGGCCGGCGTCTCGACCTCGGACCATGAGGTGAACATCAAGATCCTGCTGGCCGATGCCCGCGCCAGCGGCGCCCTGACCGAGCGCCAGCGCGATGCGCTGCTGGTGGCGATGACGGAGGAGGTGGCGGCCCTGGTGCTGCGCGACAACGCGCAGCAGTCGCTCGCCATCTCGCTGGAGGCCGAGGCGGGGGCGGAGGCCCTGCCTGCCCAGGCCATGCTGATGGCGCGGCTGGAGGCCAGCGGCCTGCTGGACCGCGCCGTGGCCGGCCTGCCCGATGCCGCCAGCCTGGAGGCGCGCGCCGCCGCCGGCGAGGGGCTGACGCGGCCCGAGCTGTCCGCCCTGCTGCCCTTCGCCAAGCTCTGGCTGGCCGAGGCGATCGAGCACAGCAGCCTGCCGGATGATCCGGCCCTGCTGCCGCTGCTGGAGGGCTATTTCCCCAGCGCGCTGCGGCGGGACTTCGCGCCCTATATCGCCCGGCACCGGCTGCGGCGGGAATTGCTGGCCACCATCCTGGCCAATGAGGTGGCCAACCGCATGGGCCCGGCGGGCCTGGCGCGGCTGGCCTCCGGCACCGGCCCGGCCGAGGCGGCGCGCGCCGTCATCCTGGCCGAGCGGCTGCTCGGCCTCGGCGCGCGGATGGACGAGGCCGATACCGCCGCCGCCCCCGCCGCCACCCGCCACGCCGCGCTCCAGGCGCTGCGGCACCTGCTGGCGGCCACCGCCCAGGGGCTGCTCGGCCTGCCCGAGACGGCGCTGCCGCTGGCCGAGGCGCTCGGCGCGCTGAACAGCGGCATCGCCGGGCTGCTCGCCGCCGAGACCAGCGCCGCGACGCCGGAGGCCGAGGGCCTGCCGGAGGCCGTGGCCCGGCTGGTGGCCGCCGCCCCGGCGCTGGAGGCCGCCCCGGCCATCGTCCGCCTTGCCACCGCCGCCGGCGTGGCGCCGGAACGCGCCGCCGCCGCCTGGCGCGAGGTGGGCGAGGCCTTCTCCCTGCCTGCCCTGCGGCAGGCGGCGCAGAAGGCCACGGCCAACGGCCCCTTCGGCCCGCGCGCCAAGGCCGCGCTGCTGGAGGACCTCGCCCTGGCGCAGGCCCGGCTGGCCACCGCCGCGCTCAAGGGCACCCTGCCCGAGGCCGAAGCCACCCGCCGCCTCGCCCAGGAAGCCGCCAGCCGGCCGGATCTCGCGGCCGTCTCGGTGGCGGCGCGGGAGATCGGGCGGGTTGTGTAGTTTATTGTTTTCTATAAAAATCTTCTTTTTCTGAAGAAAAAGAAGCAAAAAGACTTTCTTTCCGTTTAGCGTCCCGCTTCAGGCCTGAGGCGGGACGCCAACTGAAAAAAGTTTTTTGGTTCTTTTTTTTCAAAAAAGAACATTTCTCCAAAAACATTTGTCTTGCCTGTCCCCCGGCCTTGGGCAGTCTCCCCGCCCATGAACACATCCCTGACCCGCAAGGCCTGGGCCTGGGCGCTGTATGACTGGGCCAACAGCGCCTTTCCCACGGTGGTTTCCACCTTCGTCATCGCCACCTATTTCACCCAGGGCATCGCGGCGGACCCGGCGACGGGGCAGGCGCAATGGGGCTGGATGCAGACGCTGGCGGGGATTGCCATCGCCCTGCTCTCCCCCGTGCTGGGCGCGGTGGCCGATGCCGGGGGGCGGCGGCGGGCCATGCTGCTGCTCTGCACCCTCGTCACCGCGCTGGCCACGGGGCTGCTCTGGTTCGCCACGCCGGGGCCGGGCTCGGCGCTCTGGGCGCTGCTCTGCGTCGGCATCGCCACGGTGGGGTTCGAACTGGGCACGGTGTTCTACAACGCCATGCTGCCCCAGGTGGCGCCGCCGGAGCGGCTGGGGCGCATCTCCGGCCTCGCCTGGGGGCTGGGCTATGCGGGGGGGCTCGCCTGCCTCGTGCTCTGCCTCGTGCTGCTGGTGCAGCCGGACCCCTCCCCCCTCGGGCTGGACCGCGCCAGCGCCGGGCATCTGCGCGCCACGGCGGTGCTGGTGGCGGTGTGGATGCTGGCCTTCGGCTGGCCCGTGCTGCTCGCCCTGCCGGACCCGCCGCCGCCCCGCCCGGACTCCCATCCAGCCTGGGGCGAGGCCGTGCGGCGCGGGCTGGCGGAGATCCTCGGCGTGCTGCGCGGCCTGCCGCGGCGGCCGGCCATGGCGCGCTTCCTCCTCGCCCGGCTGTTCTACACGGACGGGCTGAACACCCTCTTCGCCTTCGGCGCCATCTATGCCGCCGGGCGCTTCGGCATGGGGTTCGAGGAAATCCTGCTCTTCGGCATCGCGCTGAACATCACCGCCGGGCTGGGCGCCGCCGGCTTCGGGCTGGTGGAGGACCGCCTGGGCGCCCGCCCCACCGTGCTTGTGGCGCTGGGCTGCATGGTCGTGCTCGGCCTCGCCCTCGTGCTGACCACTGAGAAAAACCTGTTCTGGGGGCTGGCCCTGCTGCTCGGGCTGTTCATGGGGCCGGCGCAATCGGCCTCCCGCACCCTGATGGCCCGCCTCGCCCCGCCGGAGGAGGTGGCGGCGCATTTCGGCCTCTTCGCGCTCTCGGGCCGGGTGACGGGATTCCTCGGGCCGGCCGCGCTCGCCGCGGTCACCGAGGCCACGGGCAGCCAGCAGGCGGGGATGGGGACGGTGCTCGTGTTTCTTGCGGTAGGGGGCGGGATTTTGGCGATGGGGCCGCGTCAGTAAATCCATTGGGGAGGCTTTGCCTCCCCAAACCCCTCCACCGGGGTGGCAGGGCCACCCCAAAACTTCCCTTGGGGGACCCCGCCTTCAGTCAGCCACAAAAAGCCGCTGCAGGCGGCCGGGCCAGCCGGTCAGGGTG